>NZ_AFWJ01000332.1 GCF_000222685.1 Vibrio nigripulchritudo ATCC 27043
ATTTAAAGTCATAAGACTTTACTCGTCCATACTCACAGCCAGGAGGGAGATCCAACGTTTTTGCCTGAGATGTCAGTGAAGTGGATGCAAGCGCAATGGCTGCAATAGGTAGGATGTATTTATTTTTCATTAACTTATTCCTTGTTAACTGTCTAGCCAAAGGCAAAAGTGAAGAGGCTTCACATAATGCGTTCGCATACAGATTTAACTGAGGAAGGAATCTAATGATAGAGCAATCAAGCGAGCCAGTTTTGCAAATGAGAGCACTTCTTACTTAATTGGCATAGACTCTCACTTGCTTTCACTCCATATTCATAAATGTTCACAAAACAAACAGTGTTGGTGACTGTTTATTGAGAACTCCGCTACTGAGTGGCGCAATCTGCCCACGGAGAGCTAATTTCCGTTATACCGAAATTGCCTGCACGTGTGCTTTCTATAATCGATGGGCATGCAAAGGTATAAGGGTAAACGGATCTCTTAACAGCTTCCGAGTGATCAATCACGCCTTCAAGTTCTGCCAAAATCTCTTTTCCCAGTGCTTCATCGACATAGGTTTTGTCTGGTTGACTGGTATCTATTCTGGGGGCGTGCATTGCTTGATGGGCGTTCATGTTGTAATCCATAACAAAACTGGAAAGCTGAGCAACTGCGGGCATGATTTTTCTCCCTCCTGATGCGCCTATCGCGAATGATGTACCATCTTTTCGAGCGATGAGTACTGGGCACATATTGGATAAGCATTTTTTGTTGGGACCTAGGGAGTTGGGTTTCCCAGGCTCCGGGTCAAACCACATGATCCCATTGTTCGGGATGATTCCCGAAGTTGGCAGCATGATTCTCGAACCAAAAATAGAGACCAATGTTTGGGTCACGGAAACCAAAGTGCCCTCGCTGTCGATGACATTAAAGTGTGTGGTGCAACTCGGCATCCCCTCACTTTCGATGTCTCCCATTTCGACCAACCGCTCTTGATAAGACTTTCTAAAAACCTGATCAAACGCTGAGTAAGCTTTGGCATTTAAAGACTGACCTGGCTGTAAGGCTCTTTCTAGTAAGTTAAACGCCCGCTTGAGTGTCGGTCCAGCTGTCATATCCGGTGTGATGTACACATGGTTGCCGCGATAGAGAAATCGGGTTGCATTTTTGAGTTGCGCTCGATAACTCTTAAAGTCGTTAAGGGTATGATGACCGCCCAATCTGTTTAAATCCGCAACGATGGATTGGGCAAGCGCCCCTTCATAGAATTCAGTACTGCCATTTTTAGCAATTGATTCTAAAGAACATGCCAGCTTTTCTAAATGGCAGATATTTTGTGTCGATACATTCCAAGGTGAGGATTTAGGAAAACCCGAATCGTCAAAAAAAGTGTCTTTCATGGTTTGACACGCCGACAAGTCGGCGGCAGCACCAGATAAAATCAATTGGCAATACCAATCCACGGATAACCCCTTCTTGGCCAAAGAGATAGCAGGCTGGATAAGTGAGGACCAGTCAAGTGTCCCGAAACACTCATGTGCCAACCCCATACCTGCGACACAACCGGGTATGGCCACTGCCTTTGCGCCCTTGATATTGTGGTCGTTCTTAACCCGTGACCAATTGAAAAGATCCCCGCCTTTTTCAGACGTGAGCGGGTAGTCGGTGAGGTTGAGATTAGCGGGAGATCGCATACCAAAGTCAATGACCTGCGCGTTATGCTCACCTTTTTTTAGCACCATCATATACCCACCACCGCCAATACCACTCATCCAGGGCTCTGCCGCACCAAGAGCAAAAGACGTGGCAATTGCAGCATCAACCGCGTTTCCACCACGATTCAAAATATCGACACCAACGTGTGAAGCGAGCTTGTTTTGAGAAGTGACCATACCTTTATTGGAATGTAAGGTGTTTTTAGACAGCTTTAAGCTATTACTTATCTGATCCACTGTGTGAAGTCCTTTTACTTTGAATGGTGCGATAACCAATTAAGATGATGGAAGCTGCCGTTAATACGAGGAATAAGACAGAGATGGGGGTCGAGAAAAATATCGACCAGTCGCCCGAAGAGATAGTAAGTGCTTGACGTGCTGAGCTTTCTCCTATTGGCTCTAAAACAAAGCCGATCATCATAGGCGCGAGAGGAAATTCAAATTTTCTCATTACGTACCCGAGTAAGCCAAAGAACAGCATGACCCAGAGATCGGTGATACTGGAATTGAACCCATAGACACCCAAAACACAGAGTATGGCGATCATAGGGTACAAGATCGACGGGCTGATTCTGGTGATATGCGAGAACAGCCGAATAGCTATAACACCTAATAATGGCAGCATCAGTGCAGCGGTCAGTAGGGCGATAAATATGGCGTAAACCAAGTCGATACTGTCCGTAAATAACATCGGCCCTGGAGCCAATCCATGAATCAAAAATGCGCCCAGTAGAACCGCTGTCGTAACATCTCCTGGTACACCAAGAGCCATAAGAGGAATAAGAGCACCTCCGCAAGTGGCATTGTTTGCCGATTCGCATGCCGCGACGCCTTCTAGCGACCCCTTTCCAAACTCTTCAGGCTGCTTGGCGTTTCTTTTTGCTTCAGAGTAGGAGAGGAATGCGGCTGGTGTTGCGCCAAGACCGGGGATAGCTCCTAATACAGTACCAATGATTGAACCGCGAAAAATAGTGGGAAATAGGGCGCGAATTTGTTGCCATGTCACCCTAATCCTATTGGCTAATGGGGTGTCTGACCTCTTTTTGCATATGTCTTCCGAACGGACCAGCAATTCAGACACGGCGAATAATCCGATTAGCATTGCCATGATGGATATACCATTCATCAAATTGACGGAGCCAAAGGTAAATCGCGGTGTGGCATGAATGGGATCCAGTCCAACGGTACCAAACAAAAAGCCTAACGACGCAGCAATAAGGCCTTTTATTAATGAATTACCGGAAACGCTGGCGACAATACTCAAAGAAAATAGGACTAACGTAGCGAATTCAGCAGGACCAAAATTCGTCGCAAATTTAGCGAGAAAGACCGCACCAAAGATCAAAACGATAGTGGAAATTACGTCACCAACTACGGACGACCATAATGCAACTCCCATCGCTTCTGAACCTCGCCCTTTTTGGGTTAGGGGAAAACCATCCATAACCGTGGCGGCTGCGGCGGGAGTACCAGGGGTATTGATCAAAATTGCTGGTATACACCCACTGTAGAGTGAGCCCTTATAGGCCCCTAATAAAATGCAGAAAGCAGTAATGGTATCCAGGTTGTAGGTTAATGGAATCACCAACGCGATACCCATGGTGGCCGTCAGACCCGGAACCGCGCCCATGAATATACCAAATGCAACGCCGATAAAGATCGCCAATAGGTTTTGAAACTCGAATACAACAACGATGGCAGAGAAAATATCTGTGATCATTTTATCCCCCCAAATATAAGTTCAACCCATACACAAACATCACATAAAGCGAGATGCTGCTAACTGCGGTTGTCGTCAGTACAATGAGCGGGCTTCGGTTTCCGTAAATCAGCATTAATGCGGCGATGAGTACAGGTGCAGAAACGAAATAGCCCACTTTTTCAAATAGGAAAATAAAGATCGCTAGGCTACAGAGCACAGACAAAGGCAATAGGTTGAAAGTGCTTTTCACTTCTGGGCTTGTAGAGCTTGGGTGGCGAATAGATCTAACAAACAGCGCCATTCCCCCAAGACCTGTTGCAATACAGGCGGCGTAGGGGAAAAGCCGCGGCGATAACCCCCCACTAGACTCGACGATTTGAGTTGGGATTAAATAAACCATCAGTGCAACAGAAAACCCAACAAGCGCACATGATGCAATTATATTTTTACGTTCAGTCATTTTTATAGTGGCGAGCTAGTTCAGAGCAAGCTCGCCAACCTCCATTTATTTTCCAAGACCTGCTTGTTGAATGATGGCGCCCTGAATCTCATATTCCTGTTCTACCTTAGAGCGAAAATCTTTCGGGCCGAGGTAGCTTGTTTGCATTGCCAGACGTTGGATAATTTCTTCCATATCTTTAGAGCCGCTGGCTTTTAGTATCGATAGACTGAGCTTTTCGACGATGTCTTGAGGGATGCCCTTTGGCCCAGCGATACCCAAAATAGAGGGCGCGCTGATTGGATAACCAAGATCTAACAGCGTTGGAACGTCTGGGAATTGCTTCATTTTTTTGTCGGTGATGATGGCAAGAAGCTTAAATTCTCCCGACTGAACTTGGGGTAGCCACTCAGTAGCACCAACCATAAAGTCGACATGTTTACCAAGTAATGCTGTGACCGATGCCGCCCCTCCTTTAAAAGGTACGGCTTTCCATTCTAACGATTCGCGATTTGCCAGCCTTTCCATTGTTAGGTGTTGCGGAGTACCCGATCCGGCAACGGCATAGCTCAGCTTTCCTGGGTGTTTTTTGGCGTAATCGATGAGTTGAGGCAGTGAGTCGTATGGCGCATCCGCGGGAGCAACAATCCCCAAATTCCATTGAGCAAATTGTGCGATCAATGTGAAGTCGTTCAATGGATCATAAGGCAGTGTTTGCATGTGTGGGGACAGCACAGCAGCCCCTGTTGTGAAAGTAAATAGTGCGTAGCCATTGGGGCGAGCGCCTTTAGCCAGTGATGCAGCAACCGCACCGCCGCCACCGGGTTTATTCACGACAACCACCTTTTTACCAAGATCGTCTTCCAACAGTTTAGCAAGGACGCGTGCTGTCGAATCTGTCGTTCCACCCGCACCGTAACCCACCGTAAGTTGGATATTGCGTTTTGGCCAGTTGTTTGCCGAGCTATGAACACTCCAAACGGTTAACCATATTAAAGTTAAAATCGAAAAAATCCTTTTCATCATAAATTCCCTTTAGTATTGCATTGTAATACATGTTACTGTATTGTGATATTTAGTTTCGATCTTGTTAATAATGTTGTCAAGTGTAAAAATTGAGCAATGCAATATTTTGAGGATAGATGAGCAATGGAAAGCACGAGCGAAGAGCGCAAAAATAACGCACTTTATGTTGGGGCAGTAGAGAAAGCGTTTGTTGTTTTAGAGAGCTTCATTGGTACTGCAGAGAGCCTTTCTCTCACAGAAATTGTTAAGCTTACTGGGATGACAAAAAGCGCGGCTCAGCGCTACATATATACACTGGAAACTTTAGGGTATTTAGTGAAAGATCCGGACTCGAAGCGGTACAAAGTCGCGATGCGATCTTTATTTCCGGCGAGCCAGTTTTTAAGCTCTGATCCTCTGATTAACGCTGCCTACCCCCATATCGTGCAGCTTAGGCAGCAAGTGGACGCACGGATTGGATTAAGTGTGCCCTTTCAAGACGATATAGCTTATTTGATTCCCTTACAGAGCAATAAAGAAGCTTACCAAAACGACTTTCCCGGATTTAGGCTCCCACTGTTTTGCACAACATCAGGACGACTGTTTTTATCTTCCAAAACTTCAGAAGCGGTCCAGCATTACCTTGAGCATTCAAATCTGAAAAAAGGTGACGCCTTACACTCAAACGGATCCCAACGAAATTATTCAAGAAGTTAACACAGCACGAGAGCAAGGTTTCTGTATCACTCACCAAGAAGTGAGACAAGGTAACTTGAATTTAAGCGTGCCTATCTACGGTAGCCATCACGAAGTTAAAGCCTGCTTGGTTGCGGTGGTTCAAACACCTTCTTGGGACGAAGAGCGCTTAAAGCAAGATTTGTTGCCATTGATGCGTGACGTCGCTATCCGTATAAACCCGAATAATCGGTTGGGGTTATAAGAGCAGTAGACAAGGACAGAGTGCGATCGATAGGGTTGTCCTGCTGTTTACTGGACAATCAAGTTCCCCAAAAAAGGCGACCAATGGTCGCCTTTTTACTGTTATTTCAATAAGTAGTGAGCCTGAGTTCAGGTTATTTAGCTGAAGTCGTCAAATAGAAATCCACGGAAAACTTAGGCTGTTCGTTTGAAATTGTGTCTGGTGTTGGCTCTGGAATGTAAATATCTGAAAACGTAAAGTTGACTCGATGATCCGAGATGTCTAACTGAAGCTGAGCATCCTCAGAGACTGGCTTAGGTTCTTGATTTTCCGCTTGCAAATACACATCACCATTAATCATAGAAAAACGGAATGTGACGATGTCGTTCCCTAAATCAATATCAAAAAGGTGACGAATGTTTTTGCCTAGCATGAATTGAATCCCTGAACTATTGAGAAAGGTTTCATACACTTCAGGACCATCGGGCAGGTATTTGATTTGAGACTCTTTTCGGCAATCTGAACAGCTTGGTACGTTCTGGTTAACGTTCCAGTCATCAACGAATTTTTTCTCAAAAAGAAGCTGCTCGTTTTTGACCGAAAACTGATTGACGGGTTTCTCCGCACCTGCTTCGGAGCAGGCAGTCAAAACGCCCAATATGAATATCCCGCTCAGCAACTTTAACATCAATCAATAACCCCTAGCTTTCTCAAGCGTTCAAAAAATTCGGCAGAAGGTGCCGCTTCCACAATATATTCCTGACTGTCATTTGCTAAATAGTCGTGCGTAACTTGCTCCGAGTTCTGGGAAGTTACGCGATAAGCGCCTGTATTGCCGCTGTATGTATCTCGGAACCTCAGGCTAACTGCACCCCAGTCGTTAAAATCAGTCAGGCTGGTCTTACCGTTGGTCTGGCTGGTGGCACTCACATTAGTGAGATCCAGTGACACTGCGGTGTCATTGCTATCACCATCGCAGTTAAAGTCGACCCTGTCTGTTACGCTGCGCCCCAGCCCTTTTGTTTCATCCAGATTCGTTTCGTCCAGTGGCTGACTAGAACCATCTGAGAAATCGATTTTAAAGTTGTCTGGCGAGCCATAGGGGCCGTTGATCAACTCTGATGTACTGGTCGCATAATTTTGAGGCGTATTCCGGCAATTTTGATTGGCAAGCCTTCGCTCATAGTTCGTTAAGTAATAGCGATCTCCCTCTGCCTGACCAAGTGTTGAAAGCCCCTCCAACTGATACATGTAGTTCATCACGCTGTAGTAGTTGGGTTTGAAATTAAGGTTTTCATTGCCACCGTGAAGAAGACCCAGATTGTGACCAAATTCATGCATGATGGTGCCAGACTGGAAATTAATCAGGGTATTTCTGGCAAGTACTGAAAGACTATTAAGTCCCCAATTCCCTAATGTAATAAGGGAGTCATTTCCGTTGATCTCTGCGATTCCTGAAGACCCCGATGCCCCGGTTCTGTTCTGGCTGTTGCCAAACATCATGTAATAGAAGACCAGTCGACGGCGTATATCCATGTGCTCAATTTTGTAGCTTTGTAGAGTCACCGGATTGTAAGAACGGCTCAGACTGATACCAGGAGAGAAAGGCACCTGATTACCACCACCTAGGTTGTGATCCTGACCGTGCAGTGATCCGGTATCGAAATGCAGCGAATAACCTTGGTTCTGGAATGCAAACTTCACTTTGTCGAGTGCTTCTTTATGTGGAATGATGCCCTCATCAGCCACCTGACGATTGCCATTTGTGGGGTCCATGTAGTCAATTTCTATGAAAATGTCGGGTTGGTTTTCCCGAGCTCCCCAACCATACATGTCCATGCCTGCGTAAGTTGTATTGGGGCGCTCTGCACAGTCCGGAACGTTGTCATTATCGGTATCTGACGTACAGTGATTGACGTCGTTGATGCCGCCTGGTGTAGCAAAGGTGACAACTGCCCAATCTTCCGCTTTATTGGTATCAGTATGATTTTGGGGGCGCGATAAGCTTCTGCCAAGAACTTGTGGCAGTCGTTCAATAGTCGATGTACCTGCCCAGTTGTTTCCAGATGTCGGGGAGGTTGTATTTAAACCAAAACGGACGAAATCTACAGTTTGATTATTGCTGACCTGAACAATTTCGACAAAGCCACTGTCTGTCCAGTAGGGCACGTAGCTGTTTTCAGTAATGGTAATAACCTGATTTGAACTGCCGGTTTCCGCATAGGCATTATTGATAGCCTTTGCTTGAAGCAGAATGTACTCCCCTTTTTTCAGTATGATTTGAGGTAGCGGGAAACTGTAATTATTCAACTGACTGTACTGATTACGGATCGCCCCCGACTTCAATACATATTGGCTAAGGTCAATGTCTTTACTGCCCGAGTTGTAAACTTCTACCCAACGTTGGTCCGAAATGTATCGAGTCGTGGACACCTCATTGATGATCAAAGTCGGTAGCGTTGAGCGATTAGGATCATTTGGG
The DNA here is from genome assembly GCF_000222685.1 of Vibrio nigripulchritudo ATCC 27043. Lineage (GTDB taxonomy): Bacteria > Pseudomonadota > Gammaproteobacteria > Enterobacterales > Vibrionaceae > Vibrio > Vibrio nigripulchritudo. Next base: position 8,242 of record NZ_AFWJ01000332.1, read on the forward strand.
AAAGCGTCACTGTTGTCACCCACACCATCTCCATCGGAATCTTTCTGTTCATTAGGATTGCTTGGGAAAGCATCACTGTTGTCACCAACCCCATCGCCATCGGTATCGCTGGATTCCGATGCATCATTGGGAAATGCATCGCTATTGTCACCGACTTTATCACCGTCTGAATCCGCATACTCATTTGGATCTGTTGGAAAGAGGTCAGCGCCTGTTGGCCAGGCTCCATGAGTATTTAGGTTCCAGTTTGTAACTGAAAGCATGTTTCCCTGTGTGTCTTTGTGATCCCAATAACCGTCATTATCACGATCGTTTTGAATGACTGCCGTAGTTGTGTTGTTAGAGGTGGTTATCTGAACAGTTTTATTGTCGAAGCTTGGGCTTGGCTTTGATTTTTCTGATTTGATGAGTTGCCCAATTGCATCAATTTTTTCCTGAACTGCAGTGTCTGCACTTTGTTTGCGCGCATTAGCTACAGTTTGAGATTCTGGAATTAAAGACTGATGAACCAAAACGCGAGCGGCAAACGCAACATCGGCAAGGTTTTCTGATTTGTAGTCTTTTGAAATGCTGGAAGCGTCAATTTGTAATTCGGACGCGACGGCTTGCTTAGCTTGCTCGGCAGAAGAACCACGGTCCATCTTCTGTTTGAGTAACGTAGTTAAAGGAGTAATGATCAGGTCGCCAGGAGGCGCACTCAGCAAAAAATTCCGGGTAACGGGTGCACCTGAATCTTCATCTATCGTTGTGCCTTTTATCGCTTCAACAACCACAGGGTAAGAAGAAGGCGATGAGATATTAGTCACATCCAGGGTAGCCTTCCCGCCTGTACCCGACATTGCCAAGGGCTCATTGATGTCGTGAGCAAAGTTGTTATTAAGGTCTAACCAGACTTTGGCGTTTCTCAGATAACCATCAATAGCCGTAACGTTCAGCTCCTTACTGGTGCTGCTATTTGGAGGAGTTGAACCACTTTGACCATTGTTGGAACCTTCTCCTCCTCCACATCCCGCTAGCGCAACTGCCAGAGAAAGAGTACTTATCTTCAGAAACGTTTTCGTCATGATTTACCGCTCGACTACTGTGTAATGATGTTTTCGTTTTCAGCGCACGATACTACTACGGATTCTGTTAACAGAGTGTAAGTTTGGGTAACTGCGGGAGAGGATCTCATTATAAATATTTATGAGATGAATATTTGAGCTTATAGATGAAGAAAAGACCTCCGTTTGAAGGTCTTAGAGTAGTTTTTATCGGGGCTGGCTCATCTAAAGAATATTCGGGCGTTTTGTATTGAGCTTTATGGAAACCCGACCAACTTAGGTAAATATAACGACAAACTCGGAAAGAAAGCGATGATAAACACCGCGATCACCGAGGTAATCACAAACGGATGAATTCTTGCCGTTATCTGCTCGACTGTTGATCCGCCAATTCCCGATGCCACGAAGATGTTTTCCCCAAGGGGTGGAGTGGCGAAGCCAATCGACAATACACACACCACCACAATGCCGACGTGAGTGGGGTCTGCCCCAAGCATGTACATGATCGGCAGCAGCACTGGCACGATGATCATAATAGCGGCCAGGGTTTCCATAAACATACCAATGAAGATCAGCAAGCTGATGGTCAGTGTCCACACTAAGTACATATTGTCGGTCAGGCTAAGCAGTGAATCCGCAACCACCACTGGGATTTTTTGTTCCACTAGAAGGCGGCCAAAAACAGTGGCAGCGAAAAGAATCAGCAACACGCGGCCCGTTATCCACGTTGTAGTGGAAAGCGATTTGATGATGCTTTGAAAGGTGAGCTCTCGGTGAAGAAATAGCCCGACAAACAGTGAGTAGAAAATCGCGACAACTGCAGATTCTGTCGGTGTGAAGATACCGCTGTATATCCCCCCTAAAATGAGAAACGGTGCCAAGATAGACCACACGCCCTTCTTCATTGCACTATGAATGTCTTTGGGATCCCAGTTCTCTTTTAACCCTTTGTAACCCCTTTTCTTAGCGATCAAATAGTTAGTCGCCATCAGCGATAGCGCCATGATCAATCCCGGTAGTACACCAGCTACGAAAAGCTTGGGAATAGAGACGGTAGAAAACGTGCCGTGTTCGGCAATTGCTTCAGGTGGCGGCATTAAACCCATTGAAGAAATACCAAAGATGACCAAGGGGATTGAAGGGGGGATAATGATCCCCAATCCGCCCGATGCAGCTGTGACGGCAGACGCGTAGCTTTTTTCATAATCGCGCTTCACCATCGCAGGAATCATCAACATGCCTACGGCAGCGGTGGTCGCAGGACCTGAACCGGAGATCGCACCAAAAAACAGGCATGCCACCACGGTTGCCATACCTAATCCACCAGTGACAGGTCCTGCTAAATTCTCGGCAATGTCCACCAGCCGTCGCGATATGCCTGCTGCTTCCATCAGTGCCCCGGCAAGCACAAACGCTGGCAGAGCCATCAATGGGAAATTGCCTACCGAAGTGAACGCAATTTGTACCAAGGCGATGGGGTTTTTATCTAAGAGTAAATAGGCTGCCATTGAAGCGCCCGCAAGGGAGACGGTAATCGGTGCTCCCAATATCAGCAGCACCAAAAAGCTGCCAAATAGAATCAGAGTTAAATAGGCTTCCATGCGTAGGGCTCCATCTTACTCAGCCTTGTAGGCCGTGCTTTTCGAAAATTTGTTTTTAAGAAAGTCGTTTTTTAACGAATGCTTTTGAATCTCTTCACTTTCCGGGTCTGTCGCTTCAATGCCCAGCACCAGTTTTTCGTAGTTGTTCCACAGAATGCGCACCGACATTAAGAAGAAGGCGATGGGCAAAATCAGGTAGAAATATTTCATTGGGATCCCGGTGGTTTGGGACTTCCAGAAGAGGTTCATTTTGTTGAACACAAAATCGTAACTGAGATAGACGAAATACAAGTTGAACGCGACCCAAATGAGGTCTGCAATGGTTTCACAAACGGTTTTCACCACTGGTGGGAAAAAGCGAAAGTGAAAGCTTACGCGGTTGTGTGCCGACATTTTTGCCGCCACGACTGCCCCTAAATAGGCGAACCAAACGAACATATAGGTGGCGACTTCGTCACCCCACGGAATCGAATATTGGATAGACTGTCGCAGTACGATCTGCGAAAACAAAAGAATCACGAAAGAGGCGAGTAACAAGCAGCATGTGTACTCCTCAATGTTGTTTAGATGTTTCCTGAATGACTTCATGACGCTGCCTCTGCGAGCTTGAAAGGCACCCCACCTAAAAAGGTGGGGGTGCCATGTGTTGGAGAGTATGTAAGGGCAAAGCCTCAATACCTCGTGTAAGGCGTAATTTGTGGCGATAGATGGATTTATCGACCTAGGGATTTCAGCGTGTCATCCAGCTTTTGTTTTCCGCCAATGCTGGAGTAAAACTTCGGCCAAACCTTTTGTGTGACTTGGTCAATCCACTCTTTTTCATTGTTGGCAGGTTCTGTAATCACCATGCCTTTTGCCACTAAGTCTTTGCGAATCTTGTCTTCAGATTCCAGCAAGAATTGATAGCTGTGCTCGGTCGCTTCTTTGCCTGCTGCTAAAATGGCTTCTTGCACCTCTTTGGACTGCTCCTGGAAGATTGATTCGCTCACAATCAAGGGCTCGATAGAGAAGATATAGCGGATGTTGGTGATGTACTTTTGCACCTCGTTAAACTTCATCGCATGTACAGTGATGTATGGGTTGTCTTGCCCGTCTACCACGCCTTGCTGCAAGCCGGTAAAGGTTTCTGACCACGCCATTGGTGTTGGGTTGATGCCCCAAGCCTGATAGGCCGAAATCATGATGTCGTTCTTCGGTACTCGAATCACCAGCCCTTTAAGATCTTCTAGCGTTTTGACTGGGCGCTTAGAATTAGTCAGCACACGGAAACCAGAATATGCCCAGCCAACAATACGAACATTGGCATCGCGAATGGTGTTTTTGATCAGCTCTTCACCAACAGGACCTTGCGTCAACGACTTCGCTTCTTCCGCGCTTTGGATAAGATATGGCATGGTCAACAAGCCAACGGTAGGAGAAAACGGCGTCACGTTATTAATAGCCAGTACCGAGAAATCCAGCAAACCGATGGCGGCGTTGTTCACCGTATCTTGCTCGTTACCCAATTGACCATTCGGGAACAGATCCAGCTTGACCTTTCCGCCCGTTTTTTCTTCCATTAATTCACTGAATTTGGTGCCCAGCTCCCACTGAGTACCGCCTGCTGCATCGCCCAGTGCCATCTTAAATGTTTTGGCGGAGACGACCGGAGCGGCGATAACGGCTGCCATCAGCGCCCCCAAAGAGATCAGTTTTGTTGTGTTCAGTTTCATTGTTGTAACCTTTCTTCCATGTTCGATCTTTGCGTAGCTCGCGAATTCGCTGTTTAAAGGGTGAACGAAACCCGCAAGACGCCCCTGTATTCTCGCTATTCTCCTCAGTTGTCGATGTAAAATGGGTGCGGTTTACAGCACCTCATCCTTCAAGTGATACCACTTGTAAAGAAAACGTTGTCCCAGACGGCGAAACGGTGCAAACGCTTCGGATTCCACCACTTCACGTACGTTGGGAAACGGCAATTTTGATTGAAATATAGGTAAGTCGAGTTGTTTGCCTTCACCAGCAATCCACTGGGCAAGCCTTTTTCCTGCCTGAGCCGAGTACATTACGCCGTTACCGCCGTAGCCCAGTGCGTAGTAAATGGACTCACGATGATTAGGTTGGAAAATTCTGGGCATCATGTCGTGGCTGACATCCACCCACCCCCACCAGGAGTAGTCGATATCAATGCCCGTTAGTGCCGGAAATTTACGGTGTAAATCGTTGATAAGAAATTGTTTGAATTTGTCTTTTGGTGCCGATTTTCCGGTGATGGCACTGCGCGATCCGATTTGCACGCGGTTGTCTGGCAACAAACGATAGTAGTGGCGCAGCACACGAGTGTCGGTAAGAACTTGCTTGGTGAGGAAGTTGCATTGTTCCAGTTCTACTTCCGTCAGCGGACGAGTAACAATCGAATTGGACAAAATGGGCAGCAGGCGGTTTTTGAGTTCTGGATGCAACCCTTGAGAAGTGTAACCACCAGTCGCTACGCCAACGGCTTGGGTTTTTACAATGCCACCCGGTGTTTTGATGTAATGGACGTCGCCTTCCGATTTCCACCCAATCACTGGGCTGCTGGTGTGTACTTTGACCCCCAAACGACGTGCTTTTTCAAGATAACCAAACGCCAGTTTTCCAGCGTGAATGCCAATGCCTTCCGGTTCGTGCATGGCACCTGCTGCTTCTTTGTCGTCGACGAATTGCTTTTTGACGGTATCTGCATCCATAATCTGAGCATCGTAGTGAAAGGTATCGCGCAGCAGTTTGGCTTCTTTCTCCAACGTTGGCATCACTTTGCTGCGGTGCGCAATGTACAGGTGCCCGCCGGGTTGCGGATCACAGTCGATGTCTTTGATGAGCTCTTTGAACGTTTCCATGCCATCCAGACATTCTTGGTGCATCTTCAATGCGGTGTCTAATCCCCAACGTTGGATCCATTGCGAGCGTTTCAAGCGACCGCTGGCACACTGAGCTTGCCCACCATTTCGGGTACTGCATCCCCAGCTGGCTTTATTGGCTTCCAATACGGTCGCGCGAATGCCGTAATGTTCAGCGAGGTAGATGGCCGCCGTTAATCCGGTATAACCCGAACCGATGATCACTACGTCGGCATCGGTATCCGACAGAATAGGACCATCGTCTTCTGGAGGAGTGCCAGCGGTGCCAATCCAGTATGTTGGTGCGTAGGCTTGACCTGTGCCCGGATTATGGCGTGTCAGTGGATCGTAACTTGGGTCGTAGGGGTTATGGGATTGGCGGTTTGCCTTCCCTTGGGTCTCCATGCCTCCGACCATGTTGGCGTTCATTGATTCAGAGTTCATCACCTTCTCCATTGACTATGCGACGTCTTCGGATAAGACGGGACGATCTTTCCTGAACGCGTTTTTCACTTGGATTTTTCCATCGCGAACGGTAAACACATCCACCATACGAGCTTCAATTTTGCCGCCCTCTGGTGTGGTTGCACAAAACGTTGATTCAGTGACGGCGCGATCTCCTGAGACAAAATGCACAGGGTCTTTCCACTCAACATCTGGGAAATTCTTCCAAACTACAGCAAACGCATCGCGCAACGCGTCTTTGCCTGTGAATGTGTTGCCTTGCAGCCCATGACCTGCGGCGGTGTGGAACACGCAATCGTCGGTCACGAAACTGAGTAAAGCTTCAATGTCGTGAGCATTCCAAGCGTCGCTAAATCCTTGAAGTGTTTGAATTGTGATTTGATCTTGATTGCTAGTGTTCATTTTCTTGTTCCTTCAAAATGGGCAGAACAAACATGAATCGATAAGAGAAAAATCAGGAAAAACGCCCTGAATGAAGTCAGATTCAACAACCGTTTGTTTCGCTAGATTACAGTTTTATTATTTCAATATGCGATACATTACGTTCCATATTGAGATATAGATACCAATATTTTTTAACAAAGCATTTACAACTTAGCGTGATTTTTGAACCGAAAACCCAAGGATTTCAAAGTTCTTAAAGGCCGCCAGACAGTTTAAAAACTGCCCAGCAGCGGCTGCCTGTTACACGTAATCTTTGTACTTATCGAGGTGACGCACTGGGGTTGATAGAGCATCTCGGCGGAACGGGTCGCCCAGCTCACGAGTACACATAATTTCGATGATGGTGGTCTTGCCTTCGTTCATTTGCATGTCGATGGCTTTTTGCAAAGTTGGACCCACATCTTCTAACTTATCGACCGTGATACCCTCAGCACCCATAGAGCGGGCAATGTCTGCGAAGCTTTGGTTATCAAGTTCACCAGCGACAAAGCGGCGGTTGTAGAAATCCACTTGGTTTTTCTTCTCTGCGCCCCATTGGCGGTTATGGAATACCACCGCGGTGACCGGAATGTTGTGGCGAACACAGGTCATGGTTTCAACCAGGCTCATGCCCCAGGCACCGTCACCGGCATAAGAAATGGCAGGACGGTGTGGCGCAGCTACTTTGGCACCAATAATGGTTGGGAAGGCGTAACCACAGTTACCGAAGCTCATGGCTGCAAAGAAGCTGCGTGGCTTTTCAAAGCGAAGATAGCTGTTGGCGATGGAGTTGATGTTACCGATGTCAGTCGACACCATCACATCTTCAGGCATGGCTTTTTCTAGCTCGCGCAAGACTTGGCGTGGGTGTAGGTACTCACCACCAGAGAATGGGGTTTCTTGAGCGTTTTCTTCGATCATGTCTAAGCTGAAAGCATCTTTTTCGTGCGTCCAGTTATCCAACTCTTCTTCCCAAGCGGCTTTTTCTGCTTGAATCTTCGCAAAGCGCTCTTGCTTGTTGGCATCACAGGCAAGGTTGCGACCATCCAGTCGCTGAGTCAGTGCCACGGCAGCGGCTTTGGCGTCGCCACAAATGCCGACAGAGATTTTCTTCACCAACCCAAGCATCTTGTTGTCTGCGTCGATCTGGATGATCTTGGCGTTGGTTGGCCAGTAGTCCATGCCGTGTTGTGGCAAGGTGCCAAATGGACCTAAGCGAGAACCCAGAGCAACCACCACGTCTGCTTGTGAAATCAGCTTCATTGCGGCTTTAGAACCTTGGTAACCAAGCGGGCCACACCACAATTCATGACTGGCAGGGAATGAGTCGTTGTGCAGGTAGCTGTTAACCACTGCCGCACCTAGGCGTTCAGCCAGCGCTTTACATTCTTCGACAGCGTCGCCCATGACAACACCACCACCAGAGATGATCACTGGGAATTTTGCTTCAGCCAGAATGTCTGCTGCGTCGTTCAGGCTTTGCTCGCCGCCCGGACCTCGATCTAAGCGTGCCGGTTTCGGGATTTCACATTTGATGTCGCCGTAGAAGTAATCACGGGGAATGTTGAGCTGAGTAGGACCCATTTCACTCATGGCGCGATCAAAACATCGACCAGTGTATTCCGCCATACGACCCGGGTGGGTAACGTGCCCTTGGTATTTTGTGAATTCCTGGAACATAGGAAGCTGGTTACATTCCTGGAAACCGCCCAGACCCATAGTGGTGGTGCCGGTTTCTGGCGTAACGATAACCACAGGGCTGTGTGCCCAGTATGCAGCCGCAATAGCGGTGACACAGTTACTGATGCCGGGACCGTTTTGCCCGATCACCACTCCGTGTTGGCCAGAAACGCGTGAGTAACCGTCTGCCATGTGCGCTGCGCCTTGCTCGTGTACTACTGGGATCAAGCGAATGCCAGCAGGGGCGAAGATGTCCATCGCATCCATAAATGCAGAACCCATAATGCCAAACATGTCCTGAACATCGTTCGCCACCAGTGTTTCTACAAATGCCTCGGAAGGGGTCATGCGTGCTTGTCCTTCAACCACGCTTCTTGTTTTCTCGCTCATCTCATTCTCCTTGATGAAGTAAGTCAAATTTCAAAATATGGAATCAAATATCTCGTTAACTGAAATTTAACATTACTCTAATTGGACAAAAATTGAACGTCAATAAAAATATTCAAATTGGAATTATTTGTTCCATAAAACGATATTTGCATATCAAAAATGGGTATGGACGGTATTCAAGCGACACTGGCTGATGAACAATGAGTGGAAAATGAAGAAAGGGATAAACGATGGAGATGAGAAGGGATCAGCTCACGACCCAGTATTCGGTCAGGGAAACCTTTGGTTTGGACGTGAACATGAGCGTAGCCGGATTTTCAGAACCTACACCCGATGTGCCTGAAGTTGACCGGGCGTATCAGTTCAACGAAGAAGTGACCTTGGCGATATTGGCTGGGTTTACTCACAACCGACGCACCTTGATTCAAGGCATGCATGGCACTGGCAAGTCGACACACATTGAACAGGTGGCGGCGCGTTTGAACTGGCCTTGTTTGCGAGTCAATCTGGATGGACATATCAGCCGTTTGGAGCTGGTAGGCAAAGACACCATTGTGCTGAAAGAGGGAAAGCAGGTTACAGAATTCCAAGAAGGCATTTTGCCTTGGGCGGTGCAGCGACCCGTCGCGTTAATTTTGGATGAGTATGATGCAGGCAAACCCGATGTGATGTTCGTTATTCAGCGGCTTCTGGAAAAAGAAGGCAAACTGGTATTGATGGAGCAGAACCGGGTGATCACGCCACACCCGCAGTTTCGATTGTTCGCGACGGCCAACACAGTCGGGCTTGGGAATTTCAATGGGTTGTATCACGGTACCCAGGTTTTAAACCACGCTCAGCTCGATCGCTGGAATGTGATTGCCAAGCTCGATTATCTGCCTGCTGACAAAGAAGCCGAGATCGTTTTGGCTCGGGTGCCTGAAAAAAATAATCCAGAAGGCAAAGCGTTAGTTGACCGTATGATTGCGATGGCAACACTGACCCGGCAAGGGTTTGCGACGGGTGAACTCTCTGTGCTGATGTCGCCGCGAACCGTGATCAGTTGGGCAGAGAATTGCCATATTTTCACAAGTTGCGAGCTGGCGTTTCGTCTCTCTTTCTACAACAAATGCGAAGAATCTGAACAGACGATATTGGCTGAATATTATCAACGCTGCTTTGGACGCGACTTGTTCCCTTCTGAGTGATGGTCGCTATGGCATTTAAAGAGAATATCAGTGCGAAACAATCGAAGCAGCTCCAGCGGGAACTGATGATATCCACTTTACGTTCTTTACTCGACGAAGAGCACCTTGATCTTAGAGGTCACCATCTTTACTTAAATGGTAAGCGGCTGGTCTATCTTGCTGCACATTTGCAATGGTACCCGTTACCACAAGGGCAGGATGCACAAAGAGGCATGGTAGATGGCTGGGCTTTGCATCTCATGCATACGGATTTACCTCTTTTCCACCAAACTCGTCCCCGTCACGCCGTGGCGGCTTGGGTATTCGATTTTCTTGAGCAGCTTCGGGTGGAAAACCGAGTGTCGCCACTGCATCAAGGCATGATACACAATCTAGACGCAAATTTTGAACGTTGGTCCTCTGGCTTTGTAGAGTCGGGTTTATTGGAAAGTCAGGTTGGCATACTGCTTTTCTCCATCGTCCATATGGTGCGTTCCCGACTTAGCAGCCAGCCTTTGCCTGAAGGAGTCGAAGACCAGATCGAAGCCACACGAATGTGGCTTGCCCCTCTTATGGGGAACGCACTGCTTGGTCTTCGTCAAAACAGGCAAAGTCAGGAAGATTTTGCTCAGCATGCAAATGAGATAGCCACGCTCGCCGCCGAGCATATTGATGAATGGCTTGAAGACGAAGTGAGTCAGACCCCAACCAATAACCGAGCGGTGTTTCAACTGCTGGTGGACAGCGAATCTCAAATTGACGCCTCTATGCCAGTTGCCGAACTTGGCAACGCCAAATCAGTTTCCATAGCTTCAGAGGATTACCACGTATTTACACGAACGTTCGATGAAGAACGCGGCGCCGCTACTTTGGTTCGGTCTGCCTTGTTGAACGAATATCGACAAGAGTTAGATTCTGAATTTCTACAATCAGGTCTATCCGTGCGGCGAATCGCTCAGCGGTTGTGCCAGCGCTTTGCACTGCCTCGTGAGCCGCACTATCAGTATGGTGAAGAAGCAGGCAGATTAGATGGACGTCGATTGACGCAGCTGATTGCCTCTCCAACGGAGAATCGGGTGTTTTACACCAGACCGAATCGACCAAAGCCCAATGCAGAGCTGGCTATTTTGGTGGACTGTTCAGGTTCAATGCGCCTGCACATCAAATCCGTCACTTTATTATCGATGTTCTGGTGCGCGCCACCCAACTGGCTCATATTCCGTCTCA
>NZ_AFWJ01000331.1 GCF_000222685.1 Vibrio nigripulchritudo ATCC 27043
CACCGCAGGCACCTGGCCTTGTGGTGGATTCCTGTTCTCTTATGGCGGCGAAGTGATTAAAGATGGCCGTTGCGTGTTAGACAGTGATCAGGCAATCGCCGCCATTGATATGTACGGACGCTTGCTCAAAGATGCCGGACCGCTCGGCGTCGGAAATTACCACTGGTACGAAGTATTGAATGACTTCTCTGCAGGTGCAGCTGCCATCGCAATGGATTCTTCCAACTTCGCAACTGACTTCCAGAACCCAGAGAAAAAGTCTGGTACACGACTCCACCACTTACGCCGCAATGCCAACTCATGCAAACCATTCTGCAAAAGCCAATATCTGGACGTGGCAAGCTGGCATCAACCGTCACTCTAAAAAGAAACAAGCCGCTTTCTTGTTACTCACATTCCTGAACTCGAAACCAGGCTGTGCTCTGACATCAGCCAACGGACTGGCCACCATTCGAAACTCAGCATGGGATTCAAAAGCCTTTAAAGATCGCTTTGGGGCAGATGCTGCTCAGGCGGCACTTGCCAATCTGAACTCTGGTGATGCAGAAGTCTTCAAAGCGTGCTGGTTCCATCCGAAAGCCGCGCAGATTCTGGATGCATGGGGCATTGCAATTAACGAGGTCGCGACAGGCGCAAAAACATCTAAGGCTGCCATGACAACCGCAACCAACAAGATCAACGACATTTTGTAACACCAGTCGGGTAAGGAAGCTCGACCGATACAACACATAACATCAGGGAAGGAAATAAGATGAAGGCAATGTTGTCCAAAGGGATAGTTGGATCCAGTCCGCCTGTGCCGCTTCGCTCGGCAAGAGCACATCGTAGAAACTTTATTTTGGCGATGTTATTGCCCGCTACCGCGGTGCTGCTTTTGACAACATTGTTTCCCTTTTTGCTCAGTTTGTATCTGTCCTTTACCGACTACTCACTTTTAAATGCAGGGGAAAAAAGCTTTATCGGGTTCGGTAACTACAGCAAGTTGTTCCAGTCTGAAGAGTTTTGGTCTGCCACCAAAGTGACTCTGGTTTTCACCATAGTCGCCGTGACCCTGCAAACTATTTTAGGGGTTGGAATGGCAGCTTTGCTTCACTATGAATCTAAGCAAGCTCCGTGGTTAAGACTTCTGTTTTTGTTACCTATCGCTATTACGCCGGTTGCCGCAACCTTCACCTTCAGGCTGATGTTCAACCCTTCACTCGGGGTTCTGAACTATATGCTGACGTCAATTGGGCTGGAACCCAGCGCCTGGACTGCCGCCCCTGAATCAGCGCTGTTTTCTCTTATTCTTGTCGATACCTGGCAATGGACGCCCTTTATTTTGCTGATCACCGCAGGCGGGTTGGCTTCCCTGCCATCGGAGCCAGAAGAAGCCAGCGAGGTAGACGGTGCAAACGGCTGGCAAACCTTCTTTTACGTAACCTTGCCACAGCTCAAACCTTACATTGCCTTAGCTTTGTTGTTTCGGGTTATCGACGCATTCAAGACCTTCGACATCATCTTCGTGTTAACCGGGGGTGGTCCGGGGATCACTACACGAACACTGAACATTCTGGCGTACAAACAAGGCATCGAATTTCTTGAAATGGGTTATGCCTCGTCCATCGCTATCGTGATGCTGATTTTTACCTTGATCGTCAGTCAGGTTTTTCTAAGAAAACTGGGCTTGTTCGATTTGAAAACAGGAGGCACATCATGAGCGAGCGAAAAACAACGGTAAGCTCCATCATCGTCCGCCTTTTTGGCTCAATCTGGGCTCGCCGCGTGGTGCTGTATCTGTTCGCCATCTGGTGTCTGTTTCCGCTTTACTGGATTTTTTTAACAGCACTGAAAACGCCGATTCAGGCAATGTCACGTCCGCCCAGCTTCTGGTTTGAAGCTACACTAAAAAACTTTGAAAAAGTGCTGGCAGACCCTGCCATTCTGGACTTTTTCATCGACAGCGCGATTGTCGCCGCTGGTTCCACCGTTCTTAGCCTGTTAATAGGCGCGCCCACCGCCTACATCCTTGCCCGCTTCCATTTTAAAGGCCGAGGAGATTTTGGGTTCTGGATTCTAAGCACAAGAATGACGCCCCCTGTCGCCATGCTGATTCCATTCTTCGTGCTATTTTTCCAGCTTGGTCTGCTGGACACGCATATCGGTTTAATCATCGCGCATGTGGTACTCAACCTTGCCATTGTCGTCTGGCTGCTGCGCGGTTTTTTCTCAGAATTGCCCGTAGAACTGGAGGAAGCCGCCTACCTCGATGGAGACACCTATTTCAGCGCATTCTTCCGCATTACTTTACCTCTTGCGCTTCCCGGCTTGGCTTCCGTTGGCATTTTGATTTTCCTACTGTCGTGGAACGAGTTCCTGTTTGCACTGGTGCTTGGCGACAGCGAAGTCCGAACCGTCCCTATCGGGCTCTACGGCTTCATCGGGTATCAAACCATTCGCTGGGCAGAGCTCTCTGCCTCTGCTGCATTGATGATCGTCCCGATTATTATTTTCATTGTTATTTTCCAGCGTCACCTGCTCAGAGGGTTGACGATGGGGTCATATCGATAAGGTTTAGGAGTTATTGATGACACAAGTTTCGCTAAATGCCGTCAACAAAGAATGGGCTGGAGTCAAAGCCGTCAATCAGTTTGATCTGAACATCGCACAGGGCGAATTTATTGTTCTGCTGGGTCCATCAGGATGCGGAAAAACCACGACCATGCGAATGATCGCCGGGTTAGAAACCCCAACTTCAGGTGAGATTCGCTTTGACGATACCGATATGACAGACCGCCTGCCTAGGGATAGAAACATCGCTATGGTGTTTCAGAACTATGCTCTGTATCCGCACATGACTGTACGCGACAACATCGCCTACCCTCATAAGATCGCAGGGTTAGATAAGTCGGAGCGCTATCAGAGAGCGCTCTACGCCGCAGAAAAAGTCGGGCTTCTGGACTATTTAGATCGTAAGCCCAAAGCCTTATCTGGTGGGCAGCGCCAGCGTGTAGCACTGGCTCGGGCGATTGTCCGAAACCCTTCAGTCTTTTTGATGGACGAGCCCCTATCGAACCTGGATGCCAGACTTCGGGTAGACATGCGTGCAGAAATCAAACGCCTTCAACGAGAGATGGAAGTCACCATGATTTATGTCACCCACGATCAGATAGAAGCCATGACGCTGGCTGATAGAGTCGTCATCATGTCTTCCGGAGAAATACAGCAGATCGGCACACCAGATGAAGTGTATGACGATCCGGCTAACTTATTTGTCGCGGGTTTTCTCGGCTCCCCTTCGATGAACAAAATTCACGGTCAAATTCTTAATGAGTCTTTTCAGACAAATGCCGGGGCTCTCCCCGCTCAGGGTATCGGAAACAACACAAACGTTGTGCTGGGTGTCCGACCTGAAGACTGTTCACTGTCAATTGAACCCGCCCATCTGACAGGAAAAGTCTACGCGGTTGAACCTACCGGAGACGCCACACTGGTGGTCTGCAAAGTCGATGATCAATCCGTCACGTTTAAAGCCGATAAACATTTCCGCCCAGAACTGGACGCAGAAATCCATATTCAGGTAAATCCGGAACGTATTCTCTACTTCGACAATCAGACAGGGTTGAGGCTCCGCGCTCAATCAGAAGCTAGCAACTCAGGAGTACAAGAATGAAGAAAAGACGCTCCCAAGCTTGGTTTGGTCCCTTGGACAAAGACGGCTTTATCCATCGCAGTTGGATGAAAAATCGCGGCGCAACAGACGACATGTTCGACGGACGACCTGTCATTGGTATCTGCAATACCTTTTCAGAGCTGACACCTTGTAATGCACACTTTCGGGAGCTGGTTCAGGAAGTCAAAAATGGGGTGCTGGAGGCAGGCGGCTACCCTCTGGAGTTTCCTGTATTTTCTTGCGGCGAGTCCAATCTTCGCCCGACCGCTATGCTGTTTCGCAATCTAGCGTCAATGGATGTTGAAGAGTCGATTCGCGGCAATCCAATTGATGGAGTTGTGCTGATGGCGGGTTGTGACAAGACCACACCAGCCCTGTTGATGGGAGCAGCCAGTGCCAATCTGCCGACTATTCTGGTGTCCGGTGGTCCTATGCTAAATGGACGATTTCGAGGAGAAACATTAGGCTCCGGCACCGATGTGTGGAAATTTTCTGAAGACGTTCGCGGGGGCAAGATCGACGTAAAAACCTTTATGGACGCGGAATCAGCCATGTCCCGTTCTGCTGGGCACTGCAACACAGTGGGAACCGCTTCGACCATGGCTGTTATGGCGGAATCTTTAGGTGTTACTTTACCTTATAACGCCACCTACCCCGCCGTTGATGCCAACCGAGCTCGAATTGCGCGTCTTTCAGGCAGGCGAATTGTCGATATGGTGGAAGAAGATTTGTGTCTCAATCAGGTTTTAGTCCGAGATGCGTTTTTAAATGCAATAAGAGTCAACGGAGCGATTGGCGGGTCGACGAATGCCGTAGTGCATCTGCTCGCTATTGCCGGGCGCGCCGAAGTGCCGCTGACTCTGCAGGACTGGGACGACTGTGGGCGAGATATTCCGACTCTGGTGGACTGCCTGCCAAGTGGTCGATTCCTCATGGAGGACTTCTGCTACGCGGGGGGCGTGCCGGCAGTGATGAAGCGTATTGAAGCTTCAATGAACTTGGATGTCATGACGGTGACGGGCGACTCGCTCAAACACAACATTGAATCCGCTCAATGCTACAACGATGAGGTGATTCGGCCGCTGAGCCAGCCACTCGTTGATCATGGTGGCATCGCTATTCTCAAAGGCAATCTGGCTCCACAAGGTGCGGTGCTAAAACCTTCTGCTGCGACTCCTGAACTCATGAATCACCGCGGTAAAGCCGTCACTTTCTCCACAATTGAAGATTTCAAAGCTCGTATCGACTCGCCAGATCTGGATATAGATAAAGACTCCATTCTGGTACTAAAAGGAGCCGGACCAAAAGGCTACCCGGGTATGGCAGAAGTCGGCAACTTACCCTTACCGAAAAAGCTGCTTGAGCAGGGTGTCCGTGACATGGTTCGAATATCAGATGCCAGAATGAGCGGCACTGCCTTTGGCACAGTGGTGCTTCACGTCGCACCTGAATCGGCCGCGGGTGGGGTTATCGGGCTGGTGGAAGACGGCGACATGATTGAACTGAATGTGGAGCAGCGAAAACTTCACCTTGAAGTGTCGGATGAAGAACTTCAGCAACGACGCAATCGTTACGAAGCAGAACCCAGCTCAATAACCAGTGGCTACCAGAAACTGTATATCGACCACGTGCTACAGGCGGATCAGGGGGCTGATCTGGACTTTTTAGTGGGATGTCGCGGCGCAGACGTACCACGCGAAAGCCATTAGCAAATCAGGCTTCAGGAGAGTAAAAGGTGACAGATTACATCATTGTGGGAGGCGGTAGCTCAGCGTGTGTTGCCGCGAATCGCCTGGTAAAGAAATACGGTGCGAGCGTTTTAATGTTAGAAGCTGGCTACGCGGACAATCATCCGTTATTTAGTATGCCCGCAGGCTTTATCAAGATGCTGGCGGGTTCAAAATATCTGATCTTTCACCATACCAAGCCACAATCTCAGCTTGGACAGCGGGTCCACGATATTCCACAGGGTAATGTGCTGGGCGGAGGCAGTACGGTCAATGCCATGGTTTACATGCGCGGTTGCGAGGAGGACTATAAAAGTTGGCATCAGGCGGTGGAAGGCGATGGCTGGAGCTACCAAGATGTACTGCCCTACTATGTGCAACAGGAAGGGAATCAACGCCTGAACAACGAGCTTCACGGAGTAGATGGTTCTTTGAAAGTGTCTGATCCAGTTCATATCTGCGATATGAGTTACCTCTACCTTCAGACGATGCAAGCCATGGATGTTCCGCTTACACAGGATTTCAACTCTGGGAACCAATTCGGCACCGGATTGATGCAGACCACCACCTATAAGGGTCGTCGCTGCTCTGCTTCTAAAGCCTTTCTTTCCGAGATCATGCATGAGAAAAAGTTCGAGTTGCGTTTGGGGGCGAAAGTAACGCGGATCCTGTTTCTCGATAACACCGCCATTGGTGTGGAATATCAGCACAAAGGGCAGACGTATACAGTAAAAGCCAACAAAGAGGTTTTGCTGGCAGCCGGGGCACTGGTAACTCCACAACTCCTTATGCTTTCCGGAATTGGTGACAAACACCACTTAGCCGACCATCAAATCGATGTGATTCAGCATTTACCGGGGGTTGGACAGAATCTACAAGATCACCACGAGGTGCCTGTCGTCGTATCTACCAAAGAAAAGCTTGGCTATTTCGGAGAAGATAGAGGGCTAAAAATGATCAAAAATGGTCTTCAGTTTTTGTTGCTAGGTAATGGTCCTGTCTCCAGTAACGGTTGCGAAGCCTGTTCGTTCATAAATCCAATTGAACCTGAAGCCAGACCGACGATTCAACATTACTGCGTGCCCACCGTGTATTTGGATCGTGACGTAATGGGTATAGCGCCTACTCATGGCGCCACATTTAATGCCTGCGTGATACAACCCAAATCGAGAGGCAGTGTGCGGTTGGCATCCAATCACCACCAAGACAAACCCGTTGTCGATTCCAACTATCTCAGTCACCCCGACGATATGGCACTCCAAATTGCAGGCTTTAAATATTCCCGTGAAATACTTAATGCTCCACCTCTTTGCGATGTTGTGAAAGAAGAAATCTTCCCCGGTCCGAACTGCGTTTCTGACGGAGACATAGAAGCACACTGTAAACGCACGGTGAAAACCAATTACCACCCTGTTGGAACCTGCAAGATGGGGGTAGAAACAGACGAGTTTGCCGTCGTGGACAGCCACCTTCGTGTGTTTGGGGTGAAAAATTTACGAGTGATCGACGCATCAATTATGCCAACAATCATTAGCGCCAACACCAATGCTCCTGCCATGATGATTGCAGACTACGCGATCGACCGAATGATGAACGAACAGACAAGGAGCTCGTCATGACCGTCCATTATCCAGACTTGCGTAACAAACATGTGTTGGTAACTGGCGGCGCAACGGGGATCGGTCAGGCGCTAACTTCGGCTTTCGACCAACAAAAGTGCAAAGTCAGCTTTCTGGATATCAATACCAAAGCTGGTCAGCAACTTGAGGGAACATTGAATACGACACGGTTTGCGTCGGTGGATATTCGGGATTTAGCCGCTCTAGAAATAGCCATTAAAGATTTCGAGATAGAGTTTGGCCCGGTTGACGTACTGATCAATAACGCCGCAAATGACAGGCGACATGCTTTGCCAGATTTAGACGCATCCGATTGGGATGAGTTGATGAACGTGAATCTTCGTTCCTGTTTTTATACCGCCCAATATGCGCATGAAAAAATGAAGTCAAATGGAGGCAGTATCATCAACCTGTCTTCAATCAGCCACTTACTAGGGATTTCAGGCTACCCCGCCTATTCCACCGCTAAGGCTGCAATTCATGGGCTGACTAAGTCTCTGGCTCGCGAACTTGGGGAATGGGATATACGAGTCAACACTCTCACTCTCGGCTGGGTCGTCACCGAAAAACAGAAACAGCTCTGGCTGACTAAACAAATAGAAAAAGAATGGCTGGAACAGCAATGCCTGAAGAGGATGGTTCAGCCACAAGACGTTGCAAATGCAGCTTTGTTTTTAGCATCGAATGCCTCATCCATGGTCACCGGGCAATCTCTGGTGATTGATGGCGGGCGAACTTAGGATGAAAACAATTTGACCAAGAAACAGTTTTTACATGAACACGTAGCGACAGAAATCGGACAACGAGTGGTCAGTGGTCGCTACCCTCCGGGCGTAATGTTCGGCAATGAGCAGGATCTGATTGAAGAGTTTAATGTATCGCGCACAGCAGTGCGTGAAGCAGTGAAAGTACTGAATGGCAAAGGCATGGTGGAATCTGTTCCCCGGCTAGGTTTAAGGGTTCGCCCTACTTCAGAATGGCATATGCTCGATAGCGAAGTGCTGTCCTGGGTGGTGCAAAGCTCGTTGAGTAGCGATTTGATTGTAGAGCTTTATGATCTGAGACTGGCGTTTGAACCAAGAGCAGCATACCTGGCAGCCAACCGGTTCTCGAAAGATGATGACATTGCCATTCGACGAGCCTTACAGGGCATGACCTTATACCTTGATGAAGAAGACAGAGTCAGACACGACCTTGCGTTTCATTGCGCGATTCTCGACGCCACTGGAAACCGATTTTATCGCTCGCTGGGTGACATGATATCCGTCGTTTTGCAGCACACGTTCCGGCTTGCTCACAGAGATCTGGACGATGAATCCTGGGTGGACGAACACAAAAAAGTTTATGACGCGATTGTAGCTGGCAACGGTCAACTGGCCAGCGATTTAATGTCTTCACTACTCGAAAATGCCCTGAACGACTTAAAGCAAGCCACACACCGCGCTTCTGAAGAAGCTTCAAACGAGTAACTAGGTTGATAGCTATGAATAAAGTAATACCACGCTTTGGAACTAACGACATTGTTGGGGTGAATCCCGTCCTCGCCATGCCTTTTACCCAGAATGGTGACGTTGACTATGAGAGCTTCGATCGTTTGGTGGAACACTTGATTCAGACGGGTTGCCATGGCATGACTTTATTCGGTATCGCCAGCGAGTTTTACAAGCTATCGTTCCCTGAAAAAGAAAAGCTGGCACTTCGCTTTCTGAAAAACACGGAACATTCAAACGTGTATCGCTGCCTGTCTGTAACCGATCACGCAACTGAAGTAGCAGTTCAAACTGCCCAGCATTATCAATCTTTAGGCGCAGATGTGCTGATGTTACTGCCCCCCTACTTCCTAAACCCGCAAACCTGGCAAATTGAAGAGCATATCGAAGCTGTCCTTTCTTCTGTTTCAATCCCAATTCTAATTCAATACGCGCCCACTGAAACGGGTGTGCCAATTCCCCCTGAAAAGATGGCGGCATGGGGTAAGAAATACCCTAACGCAATGTTTAAAGTTGAATGCAACCCACCAGTCGAATACGGCCAGACGTTACTTTCGATGCTGCCAGACGCAACCCTTCTCAACGGTTACGCAGGCTTGTACATGTTAGATATGATGTCCATTGGCGGAAAAGGCGTCATGCCCGGCAGTTCGTTTGCCGAAGTATATGTGGACATCTATAACCTCTGGCAAAACGGACAGCATCAGGCGGCCAAAGACAAGCACCAGCAACTTCTCACCTTTATAGAAGTCTGGATGAGTAACTGCGAATACCTGATAGACATAGAAAAGAAAATATTAGCCAAACGAAACGTCATTCAATCCGACTATTGCCGAAAACCGGGGTACCCAACCACTGAAGAAGATAATCAGCAGATAGAAGAGTTTTTTCAGTTATTTGGTTTGGGGTGAAATAAGTGGAAATTTAACTTCTTGGAGGCTAAATTTCCAAAGTCTTGCGTGCCTGTATGATCTGCCCAAAATTGAGGAAAGTTGTGCGAAGCGTTGGGGGTAACGCTAAGCCATTATGTCTAGCTGCTCGTCAACTCCATGATTAAAAATTAATTCCACTTTGAGATTAACCTCTAAAAGCCATCAGGATTTAAGCCATATTCCACACATTTAATATGATATCTTTCCTTTCTTTATCAACATGTTAGATATTGAAAAGGAATTGAGATGAAAAAACTATTATTTACATTATTGTTGATAGCGTCATCCGCCTCTTACGCCGATTGGCATCATGGAAAAATTGAAATGATAGCCATAGGTTATGATGGAAAAACCATCTCGATAGGTCAGGCAGGCTCAACGAAAACAAATTGTACATGCTATCCAACATGGCCAAATCGATACTGTCTAAATAGAGATCGTATCTCATTTAATGAAGAGTACGCTTTACTTCTAGCGGCTAAATCTCGTGGTCAGTCGGTTGCTTTAAATATTGACGAGACTACATGCCAAGTAATCGCTATGTATGAGAATTGAGACTACGGAATAAAATAACGTATTGTTTAACGTTTATTTTAAATATGAAGTTTTGGCTGCACTGGCGGCCATCTCTCTTCCAATAATGTGCACAATCCCACGATTTCATCAATACTACAATGATTAATATTTGCTAAATTACTCAGTCATTTAGATAAAGTGATAAGTTAAGAAAAATCACTTTACTGCCAGGTTCTAGATATGAATACAGGGTATTTTGAGCGAATACAATTCCAACAAGCTAAAAGTTAGATTCGTGCTCTAACTAACACCAGTATTGTGATTCCTCCAAAAGAACATTTTCGTCATTCGTTATATTTTCGGAGTTATACATGAAATTTTTAATTGCTATAGTCATTTTTCTAACTAGTTTTAGCTCATTTGCAGGCTTCTCAAATTATTGTGGAACCGTGGATAAAATGTATACATGGGTGGGAGGCGGTGAAACATATGGCGTATGGGTGATATTTGACAATAACCCTTCTGTTTGTTCTGGAGGGTTCTACTTATCTCAACAAGGTAATAATAGGGAACTTGTTTATAGTTTTTTACTATCTGCCAAAATGACCAAGACACCCATTTGCATTCAAACTAACCCAGAAGTAGGTAAAATCTCTTCACGCTGTAAAATAAATTACGTTGTGGATAAATAATCACCATCAAAATGATATTGAATAAGTATAAGGCTTTACAGTTATTTATTCGGAAAGGATAAGAGTTATGTTAAAGAAAATCTTAGCTACTTTCATATTTTTAGTTTCAATAAATGCGTGGGCATCAGACGGAATTTACTGTAATGCAGGAACAGTAAAAGACATTCAGTCTGAACAAACTAACGTTGTTATTAATATATCAGGTTTGGGCTGGCATCAACTAGGTAGGTATGAAGAGCTTTCTTTCCAGAGCCGTTTGTCCATGGCACTTTCAGCACAAGCAAGTGGAAAGAAATTGGTTTTGGTATTTCCTTTAGAAAGTGGAGTGGATTGTAATCAACACAACTGGAATGTAAGCCCCTTAAAGGTTCGTATTACTAATTAAGTTCTATAAAGAAATAGAGTAAGTATCGCAAGATATTGAAAGTAGAAAGCCTCGCACTTGGCGAGGCTTTATATTTTTTAATAGCTTTGTTTAACCTTGGCGACGTGTTTTCGCTTTCGCAGGTTTTCTGCGTTGGTTTGCACGACCACCTGAGCTGTTTACGCGCTCTTCATGGCGTTTCACCGCTCTGCGGATCTTCTGGCTACGTGAACGGTCACGTTTGCGAGATGTGTTATGAGGGTCAATCAAGGACGTTTTCTCTGGTGCAAGCTCTACCATTTCACGCAGGTAGTTCACTTCTTTAAGCTCCAGTTCCATCCATCCGCCGCGAGGCAGTTTCTTATCCAGGAAGATATCGCCGTAACGAACACGTTTCAGACGGCTCACTGTCGGACCTTGTGATTCCCACAAACGACGAACTTCTCGGTTACGACCTTCATTGATCACAACGTAGAAAGTGTGATTCATGCCTTCGCCGCCAGTGTATACCACGTCTTCGAAGCGCGCTAAACCATCTTCCAGTTCAACACCGCGAACCAGGTTCTGAATCATTTTCTCGTTCACTTCGCCGAACACGCGAACCAGATATTCACGTTCAACCTGACGTGATGGGTGCATCAAACGGTTAGCCAGTTCACCATCGGTTGTGAACAGCAGCAAGCCAGAAGTGTTGGCATCCAGTCGACCTACAGACACCCAACGTGCACCTTGAATTTTAGGCAAGCGATCAAAAACGGTACGACGACCTTCAGGATCGTGACGAGTACAAAGTTCGCCTTCCGGTTTGTAGTATGCCAGTACGCGGCAGACCACTTCTTCTGAAGCTTTTACTGAAACATTGTGTCCGTCGATTCGAACTGTCGCGTTTTCATCTTCTAAGCGTTCGCCTAGTTTAGCCACGAGACCGTTAACGCTCACGCGTCCGGCTTTGATTAGCGCTTCCATTTCACGGCGAGAACCATGACCTGCTCGCGCTAAAACTTTCTGTAACTTTTCGCTCATTAATTTACCTATGTGTCGCCTTCACAGACGTCGAGTGCAAAATTTGATGCCACCAGTTTTGGTGGGCGCGTATTATCGCAGATATTCTGGAAAAATACCCATTTAAATTTTGATTTTTTATTACTCGAACGGTGTGGTATCCCCTGCCCCGACACGCGCAATCACAGCTTCGTCTTCACTAAAGTCGATAACTGTGGTTGGCTGCTCACCTAAGTAACCACCATTGAGAATCGCATCTACGGCATGCTCAAGTCTGTCTCGGATTTCTTCAGGGTCGGATTCTGCAACGTCGCTGTCTGGCAGAATCAAAGAAGTCGACATCAAAGGTTCGCCCAGCGCTTCAAGCAGATCCAGCGCTATGATGTTGTCTGGTACACGAATTCCGATGGTTTTCTTTTTGGAATTCATTAGCCTGCGAGGCACTTCTTTCGTACCTTTGAAGATAAAGGTGTAAGGACCAGGCGTATTATTTTTTAATAGTCGAAATGCTGTATTGTCGACGCGAGCGTACAAAGACAACTCTGAAAGATCACGACATAGCAGCGTGAAGTTGTGTTTATCATCCAGTTTGCGGATTCGGCAGATGCGTTCAAGTGCCTGCTTGTTTTCAAGCTGACAACCAAGCGCGTAACCAGAATCGGTAGGATAAACGACGACACCGCCATTGCGGATAATGGCAACGGCTTGAGTAATCAATCGGGCTTGCGGGTTTTCTGGGTGAATGTAAAAAAATTGGCTCATTATTCTTCCTCGCTTGCGAGCTCTTCGTCTCTTGCGAACTCCTCGTTTCTTGAATCTGGGGATTGTTGATTCTGAATCAAATCCCAATCTTTCCACACTGGCTCTACACCAGCGGGCAGCCATAAGTTTCTTCCCAGTTCCATCCAGGGTGACGGATAATGAAAGTCGGAACCTTGAGAAGCTAATAGTTTGTATTGTATAGCATAATCAGCAAGATTGCGTCGTTCTTGTTGGGCTTGCTGAGGCTGAGCCACTTCCATAGCATCTCCTCCTGCTTCACAAAACGCCGTAATCAGACGCTTAATCCATTTAGCCGTTAGCTGATATCGACCTGGGTGCGCCAGTACTGCCTGACCACCAGCCGCATGAATTGCGGTCACAGCATCTTCGATGGAGCACCAGGATGGCGGTACATAGCCAGGGTTATTACGCGTCAGGTACTTCTTAAACACCTGCTGCATGGTTTTAGCATAGCCGTTATCCACCAGCCATTTGGCAAAATGCGCTCTTGTTACTGAGGCGTCACCTGCGATTTCACGCACTTCCTCTAACACACCCTCTCGTGTTGCTTTTGCAAGCCTTTGAGCGATGAGTTCAGAACGTTCTGCTCTTCTGCGTTTTTGTTCATGAATCAGCGTTTGAAGAGCGGGATGCTCACGGTCGATATTCAACCCGACAATATGAATATCTTTATTCTGCCAAACAGTAGAGATCTCGATTCCATCAATCAAAGTCAGATCGATGTCATTTTTCTGGATATAACTGTGCGCCACACTAAGCCCGTCGACCGTGTCGTGGTCTGTAATGGCTAACACCTGCACTCTGAATTCAATCGCTCGATCAATCAATTGTTCAGGTGAAAGTCTGCCGTCGGAGGCAGTGGTATGGCTGTGGAGATCTATTTTCATATTAATGCTTGACTTTTTACCCTTGCACTAGTTAACTAGTACGCAATGACAGACAGCGTACTTAGGAAGCTCATGTTACAGGAATTTAACCAACAACATAACGACAAAGTTTCAGTGGTTTGCACTGTTGCTTCGTGGTGGCTTGTGTGGTGGAAACCTGCGCGGGCTATTGTGCGTATCTGATTTATAGAATTTCAGTCAAATAGCCCGCTCCCTGAGCGGGCTTTTTGTTTTGTCGACTTACTCACACTCAACCGGACAATATTGCAGCAAATCAAGGCGTTCAAAGATTGGGGCTGAGTGACGAATATGCGAGTATGTAGTTTCTCCAAATCGCACCACAAATTGAGTTTTTTATCTGGGGATTTGGAAACGTGTTTATTCAAAAGGAGGGCTTGTGAATAAGGCCATAATGATTAAAGAAAAAGGACAGGTCACCCTGCACCCGATGTCCGTGCCTTACAGTGAAGATCCTACGCGCCTTTTTCAGGTACTTTGCGGCGATAAAACCAATAGTCTGTTGTTGGAATCGGCAGAAATTGATTCCAAAGAAAATTTAAGCAGTTGGTTATTGGTCGATGCCGCTGTCCGCATTGTATGCCGAGGTCATCAGGTAACTTATGAAGCCTTGACTGAAAATGGTCGTCATTTGATTAAACGCCTTTCTTCCAACCTTCATGAGCAGGTTTCGTGTGAACTGTCACCGGATGCACTGATCCTGAATTTCGAGCAGCCGGATTCCGAGTTAGATGAAGACAGCCGTTTACGCGAAGCATCCAGTTTTGATGCTCTGAGACTGGTTCAGCACAGTTTCGATTTGAAAGGAAAAGACAAGCACTCAATCTTTATGGGTGGTCTGTTTGCTTATGATCACGTCGCCAACTTTGAACCTTTGGGTAGTGCTCAGCAGGGCAACTGGTGCCCAGATTACGTTTTCTACGTCGCTGAAACTTTGATGGTATTGGATCACCAGACTCGCACCTGTACAGTACAAGCCACACAGTTCGACGGTGATGCCTCCACTGAGTCTGCTTTAAAAGAAAGACTGAACGACATTGCTGAGAAAAGTGACAAGCCAGCGCCACTTAAAGAGGCAGTGAAGCTGAAAGATGTCTCAGCAGTACCAAGCATTTCAGATGACGTTTTCTGCCAAACCGTTACTGACTTAAAAGAATATGTTGTGAAAGGCGATGTCTTTCAGGTGGTTCCGTCTCGTCGGTTCACCTTACCTTGCCCATCACCATTAGCCGCTTATAAAGAGCTGAAGCGCAGTAACCCTAGCCCTTACATGTTCTACATGCACGATGAACTGTTCACACTGTTCGGAGCTTCTCCAGAAAGTGCGCTCAAGTACGAAACCAAAACCAATCAGGTAGAAATTTATCCAATTGCTGGTACGCGTCGTCGCGGCAAGAAAGCCGATGGCAGCATCGATTTTGATTTGGATAGTCGTATTGAGCTTGAACTTCGTGCTGACATGAAAGAAAACGCCGAGCATATGATGCTGGTCGATCTGGCTCGCAATGACGTTGCGCGTATTTCTGAAGCAGGTACACGTCACGTTGCCGACTTACTCAAAGTAGACAGATACAGCCACGTAATGCATCTCGTATCGCGTGTGGTTGGTCAACTGCGTGAAGACCTTGATGCTCTGCACGCCTACCAGGCGTGCATGAATATGGGAACATTAACGGGCGCACCAAAAATTCGTGCGATGCAGCTGATTCGAGACGTAGAGAAAGCACGTCGCGGTAGTTACGGTGGCGCAGTGGGTTACCTGACAGGTGAAGGTGACCTGGACACATGTATCGTTATTCGTTCTGCATACATTGAAGATGGTATTGCGCAAGTTCAGGCAGGAGCTGGTGTTGTTTACGACTCCGATCCTCAGGCAGAAGCCGACGAAACCCGCGGTAAAGCGCAAGCGGTAATTTCAGCAATTCAAAGTGCCCATAAGGAGTAAAAGATGGCGAACCTAGTATTTGTAGATAACTTTGACTCCTTTACGTACAACCTTGTTGATCAGTTCCGCTCTCTGGGACATGACGTTACCATCTACCGCAACCATATTGCTGCGGAAGTGATTGCCAACGCAGTCGAGAAGCTGGACAACCCTGTTGTAGTACTGTCGCCAGGTCCCGGTGCGCCATCCGAGGCAGGCAGCATGCCAGAGCTGATTCAAAAGCTAAAAGGCAAAGTGCCAATGATTGGTATTTGCCTGGGGCATCAGGCGATTGTTGAGGCGTATGGAGGCACGGTTGCCGGAGCAGGTGAAATCGTCCACGGAAAAGTGTCGATGATGGCGCATCAAAACCATTCCGTATATCACGACCTGCCCTCGCCTATTGCCATTGCTCGTTACCACTCGCTGGTTGCCACTTCTGTACCTGAGTCACTAGAAGTAACGGCAGAAGTCGACGGACTGGTGATGTCTGTGGTAAATGAAAAAGACAAAGTGTGCGGATTCCAATTCCATCCCGAGTCCATCATGACGACTCAAGGGGCGAATTTGCTTGCCAATACCATTCGCTGGGCACTGGCTTAATCAAGAATAAGAAATTACGGATACTCAGCTCGGCTTTAAGTCAGAGCAAGAAGAAGGAAGATTTTATGGAACAGATTATAAATAAGCTTTACGACCAGCAATCTCTGACCAAAGACGAGAGCCAGCAACTGTTTGATGCCATCATCAAAGGTGAAATGGATCCTATCCTGCTTGCCGCTGTACTAACTGCACTAAAAATCAAAGGCGAAACGCCAGAAGAAATTGCAGGCGCAGCATCAGCACTATTAGCCAACGCTAACCCGTTTCCGCGCCCGGATTACGATTTTGCAGATATCGTCGGCACAGGGGGCGACGGTTCTAATACCATCAATATTTCAACTACCGCCGCTTTTGTCGCTGCTGCATGTGGCGTAAAAGTCGCAAAACACGGCAACCGAGGCGTATCGAGCAAGTCCGGTTCTTCTGACCTGTTGGATTCGTTCGGCATCAACCTAGCAATGAGTGCGGAAGATACGCGCAAAGCTGTGGACGATTTAGGCGTCGCTTTCTTATTCGCACCGCAATACCACGGCGGTGTTCGCCACGCCATGCCTGTTCGCCAGACTATGAAAACGCGAACAATCTTCAATATCCTGGGCCCTCTGATTAACCCAGCCCGCCCTAACATCGAATTGATGGGTGTTTATGATGCGGCTCTGGTTCGCCCAATTGCTGAAACCATGCAGCAAATGGGCATGAAGCGCGCAGCAGTCGTTCACGGAAGTGGTCTGGACGAAGTGGCTATCCACGGCGAGACTCTGGTTGCAGAAATCAAAGACGGTAAGATTGAAGAGTACACCCTTTCACCGGCAGACTTTGGTGTGAACACGCACCCATTAGACGCCATCAAAGGGGGCGAGCCTGCTGAGAATCGCGCCATTATTACAGATATTTTGACAGGCAAAGGTACGGAAGCGCAGGTTTCTGCGGTTGCTGTAAACGTTTCTCTTCTTCTAAAGCTGTTTGGAAACGAAGATTTGAAAGCCAATACTCAAAAAGCCATTGATGCCATGAATTCTGGCGCGGCTTATGAGCTGGTGAAACAACTGGCTGAGAGAGGCTAAATCAATGTCTGAGCACATTACTCAACAAAACCGTGAAATGGCACAGGTGCTTGCTAAGATCGTTGCCGACAAACATATATGGGTGGAAGAACGCAAAGTCAGCCAGCCTTTGGAAAGCTTTCAACCGTCACTAAAGCCATCGGACAGAAGTTTCTATGATGCGCTTTCTCAGGGTCAGTCTGCTTTTATTCTGGAATGCAAAAAGGCTTCCCCTTCCAAAGGTTTGATTCGTGATGACTTTGATTTGGACTACATTGCTTCTGTGTATAAGAACCACGCGAGTGCCATCTCGGTTCTGACGGACGAAAAGTACTTTCAGGGCAGTTTTGATTTCCTTCCTCAGGTAAGGAATCAAGTAACACAGCCAGTTCTTTGCAAAGACTTCATGATCGATACGTATCAGGTGTATCTTGCTAGGCAATACAATGCTGATGCCATTCTTCTTATGCTGTCTGTGTTAGATGATGAGCAATACCAAGCGCTGGCAGAAGTGGCAGACAGTTTAAATCTGGGTATTTTGACAGAAGTCAGCAACGAAGAAGAGCTAGAACGTGCGATTCGTTTCAAAGCGCGCGTTGTGGGCATAAATAACCGCAACCTTCGTGATCTTTCTATCGACCTCAACCGAACCAAAGAGCTGGCACCAAAACTGCCCGAAGGCACCATTGTTATCTCTGAATCCGGCATCTACAACAATCAGCAAGTTCGTGATCTCGCCAACCATGCAGATGGCTTCCTGATTGGTAGCTCATTGATGTCCGAAGACAACCTTGAACTTGCAGTTCGCCGTGTTCTACTCGGCGAAAATAAAGTATGCGGTCTTACTTCACCAGAAGATGCCGCCAAGGCTTATCAAGCTGGTGCGGTGTTTGGTGGGCTTATTTTCGTTGAGAAATCCAAACGCTATGTGGATCTGGAAAAAGCTCGCTTAACCATGAGCGGCGCACCTTTGAACTTTGTCGGTGTATTCCAGAATCATCCGTCCGACTTTGTTGCAGAAACCGCATCCACACTTGGCTTATCTGCGGTTCAGTTACATGGCGATGAAGACCAGTCTTATGTCGATTCGCTCAGGGCTGCACTGCCAGAACAATGCAAGATTTGGAAGGCATATGGTGTATCAGAGTCTGCACCAAGCCTGTTGAAGACCAATATTGACCGTCACCTTCTTGATTCAAAAGTGGGCAATCAATCTGGCGGAACGGGTGTTGCGTTCGACTGGTCACTGATTGGCGACGAAAGAAATATCATGCTGGCGGGCGGGCTTTCACCGGAAAACGCGAAAGAAGCAGCGAGTATTGGTTGCCTGGGACTGGACCTGAATTCCGGCGTCGAAAGCGCACCGGGGCAGAAAGACCAAGCGAAACTGAGCCAGGCTTTTAAAGAAATTCGAAATTACTGATCACTGGCGGCTTGCCCGCTATCAAGAAAGTTTAAGGAAATACCATGGCAAAATTAGATGCCTACTTCGGAGAATACGGTGGTCAGTATGTACCACAAATTCTGGTTCCAGCACTTGAGCAACTGGAACAAGCCTTTATCGACGCGCAGGAAGATAAAGAGTTTTTTGCTGAATTTATGGGTCTGTTGCAAGAGTACGCTGGTCGCCCAACTGCTCTGACACTCACTCGAAACCTTACCAAAGGTACGAAAACCAAACTGTACCTGAAGCGAGAAGACTTACTTCACGGTGGTGCTCACAAGACTAATCAGGTGCTTGGTCAGGCACTGCTGGCGAAACGCATGGGTAAGAATGAGATCATCGCAGAAACAGGCGCTGGTCAACACGGTGTAGCTACCGCGCTTGCATGTGCATTGTTAGGTTTAAAATGTCGCGTTTACATGGGTGCGAAAGACGTAGAACGTCAAAGCCCTAACGTGTTCCGTATGAAGCTGATGGGTGCGGAGGTGATTCCGGTTCACTCAGGTAGCTCTACTCT
>NZ_AFWJ01000330.1 GCF_000222685.1 Vibrio nigripulchritudo ATCC 27043
CTCACCTCAAAATTATCTTGTTTGAAGTACTGCCCAATGTGATTCCAATTATTGTGGTGGCGATGTCGACCACCATCGGATGGATGATTCTTGAAACGGCCGGGCTATCTTTCTTGGCTTAGGTTCTCAACCTCCTCAGGCGGATTTAGGTTCCATGCTGGGGGAAGCGCGTAATGCCTTGATCTCATACCCACACGCCAGTGTTGTGCCCGGGCTGATGATTTTCCTAATCGTTATATGCGTGAACTTACTCGGTGACGGAATCCGCGATGCTCTTGATCCGCGTTTGAAATCCGGGGCTTTGTCGCGCCCTGCGGCAGCAACCAAAGTGAACCTGGAAGAACCGAATGCAGCCACGCCCGACCACCCGAGAGATTCATTGCTTTCTGTATCGGGTTTACACACGCGCTTTTACATCGGGCAACGAGTGTACAAAGCCAGCAATGGGGTGTCTTTTCACATAAAGGCTGGGGAATGTCTCGGTATAGTGGGGGAGAGCGGTTCAGGTAAGTCGGTCACTGCACTCTCTATTATGGGGCTGATTCCTTCGCCACCCGGTGTGATTACTGGTGGGTCTATCCAGATGGGTGGGGAAGAACTTATTGGCATGCCATATCCGCGTTTGCGACAACTTCGCGGCGACAAAGTGGCGTATATTTTCCAGGATCCTCTGTCCACTTTGCATCCGTTACTGAAAATTGGAGAACAGTTGACCGAGGCGATTCTCGTTCACCACTCCATTTCGAAATCACAAGCCAGAAAGAAAGCCATCGACCTGATGGAAGCGGTACATATCCCCAATGCAGCGGAGCGCATTAACGCCTACCCTCATGAGTTGTCTGGTGGTATGCGACAGCGCATTGCCATTGCTATGGCGTTGATTAACGACCCTGAACTGATCATTGCAGACGAGCCAACCACAGCTTTGGATGTGACGGTACAGGGGCAGATACTGGCGCTGCTTGATGAATTAAGGCGCGAACGTGGTGTCGCGATTTTGTTTATCACTCACGATTTTGGTGTGGTTTCACAGCTGTGCGATCGGGTTGCCGTGATGTATGCCGGCGAGATCGTAGAAGAGGGCAGTACTCAGAACGTCTTGGCTTCGCCGAAACACCCGTATACCCATCGGCTTATTCAATGTGTGCCTGAACTGGGGCGGGGGAAAACACAATTGCATGCGATAGAAGGGTTACCCCCGCTCACCAGCGATTTACCCATTGGCTGTAATTTCGCTGCCCGTTGCGGCAAAGCCACTGAGACTTGTCGCCAGCAATCACCGAACGAAGAACGATCATCGGATCGGTTTGTTCGCTGTCACTTCCCAGAGGGTTCCCAAGCATGAGCACGATATTAAACATACAGTCCCTATCGAAAACTTACTGGGTATCGGCGGGATGGTTCAATCGCAGTAAAAAAGGCGTTAAGGCGCTCAATAATCTCTCTTTAGCGGTCGAGAAAGGCGAAACATTAGGGATCGTTGGCGAGTCTGGCTGCGGGAAGTCGACCCTCGCCAGAATGCTGGTGGGGTTACTGGAGCCGAGTGAGGGGCAACTCTCGTTTGAAAATGAACCGTCGAACTCGGGTGGTCAGCTCGGGCAGCACATTCAATATGTTTTTCAGGATCCTATTAGTTCACTGAATCCGCGAAGAACCATTCAAGCTTCCATGGAAGCACCATTAAAAGCGTTGCATCAATTGCCTAAAACTGAACGGGAAGAGCGAATCAGAGAAGCCTTTAATCAAGTGAGTTTGCGCAAAGAGTTTTTAGAGCGTTATCCCCATGAGTTTTCAGGTGGGCAGGCGCAGAGGATCGGAATTGCACGAGCACTGGTCGCCAAGCCTGAGATATTGGTCCTTGATGAGCCTGTTTCCGCGCTTGATGTGTCGGTTCAGGCACAGGTGTTGAACCTTCTTGCAGACATCAAGGAAGAAAATAACCTGACGTATTTGTTTATCAGTCATGATTTAGCGGTGGTCGAAGCGGTCAGTGATCGGGTTGCGGTGATGTATTTTGGATCATTAGTCGAGCTGGGTCGCGCAGAACAGATTTTCAAATCACCTAAACACCCTTACACTAAGTTGCTAGCGGAAAGTGCTCCGGTTGTAGGACGTGCAATTCAGGTTCCTGATAAAGACGCTGAATTGCCCGATCCACTTAACCCTCCGAAAGGGTGTGCCTTTGCTTCCCGTTGCCCCAATGCCAGTCACCAATGCATGGAAAGCGTTCCGAAATTGAATGAGCTAGAAGGAAATCAGTTTGTCGCGTGCCACCACCCCGTTTACCAGTAACAATCTGAATCAAGAGAATACCGCGAAATTAAGACGCCCTTATCGCGCTGCTGAAGCCATTAAACAGTGGATAGTGGAACACGGGTTGCAGCCGGGCGACCCTCTTCCGCAGGAGCATGTCTTGATAGAGATGTTCAAAATGTCGAAGGGCACCATTCGCGAAACCATGCGTATTCTGGAAGTGCAGGGGCTTATCCGTACTCGTACTGGTCCCAAGGGTGGCGCGTTTGTGAATGCGGTGTCCGAACCGCTGGCGAGTAACCTTCTCAGCAATTATTTCTATTTCCAAAACCTTTCTCTTTCGGATATTTACCAGCTTCGTCGTACTCTGGAGCCTGAACTCGCGGCGTCCCTAGCGGGCAAGCTGAGTGAAACGGATTTAGATCGGCTAGAAAATATCATCAACAAATACGCAGAACCCGCAAAAACGCTGGAAGAAGAGCGTGACCACCATGTGGATTCGCTGCAATTTCACATCGCTCTCGCTGAGTTGGCAGACAACCCATTGTTAGGCTTCGTGATTCGGTTTATGAGCAGGATGCTGACGGATATGACGGTGACTCGCGAGCTGTATAACCCACCAAATATCGAGCTATGGGAGAAAGGGACGGCTTATCAACTCAAGTTGATCGAGGCGTTAAAATCCGGGGATGCAAAAGCGGCAAGAGAAATCATGGCAGAACACATGGTAATGGCACAAGAGAGAATGGAAGATCAGGAGGTGGAGCTATCAAAACGCTTTTTGCCTCCCGTTGGGCATGCGTGATGCAGCATGAGCGGGTTGATATCCATTTGTGTTTAAATTGTATTACAGCACCGCTTTGTACCTGTAAGCTTTCCAGTTTGCCTAATAAATGAGAATTATTGAAAAATATATCAATAATGAATCTATTTTCCGTTCCTAATTACCCACAATTTGAATAAGACTATAGCTATGCCTTACTCGGTGGGGAAAGAAGATGTACCTCAAGAACAACAAAGTCGCTCATTTAGAAGCGTCGGTCAGAAGAAAGCTCATCAACTTGATTCTGGTTTTAGGCAGCATTTACAGCATATTTGGATTGATTGCACTCGCTGTCCGCACCTGGAACTTCGGTTTCAACAGCACACTGATAGTTAACTTTATTTTGATGTGTTGGCTGCTCTTTATCACCATCCGTCGACACAAAATCCGAACTCGCAGAAAAGCCATTTATATCGTCATGATCCTTTTCATTAATTTTGCGATAGGATTTGTGTCAATCGGGCCAATGGCAGGCAGCATCCTGCTGTTTCCATTGTCGATATTTGTGGTTTCCATGTGTTTCAGGCAAAGCTGGACAAACCGTTATATTGCCGTGATCTCGCTGTTTTGTATTGGCGTTGCTGTCGCCTTCATTACCGATTTTCTAACGCCCAAAATTCTGATTGCCGATCTGTTGCACAGCCCGGCTCACTGGGCTGGTTATGTGATCTGTATGATGATGTTTTTCAGCATTACCAGCTACTCACTGTACAAGTATCGGGATGCAACCCGACGCCTGATTCACGAACTGCAACTCCAGCGGGACTATATTCAGTGGCAGGCGAGTCATGATGACCTGACCCAGTTGCCCACTTACAAATTAATGCGTGAGCTTTACTATCAGGCGTTAAAACGCAACAAAAACACCAGATATCAGGTTGGGTTGCTGTTTCTGGATTTGAACAAATTTAAAGAGGTTAATGATACCTACGGGCATGATGCAGGTGACCATTGCCTGAGGATCACCGCAGAAAGACTAAAAACCGCCGTCAAGCATGATGGATTTGTCAGCCGGATCGGTGGCGACGAGTTTATCGTGGTGCTTGAACAAGTGCGTGAAAAGCAGGATATTCAGGCGCTTACCGACAGAATTCATACCCTGATGCGTGAGCCAATCATGCATGATGGTCATTGCTACGTCGTCGGAGTCAGTGTTGGGGCAGCCATCGCACCGGAAAACGGGCACGACTTAGAAAGGGTGAAAAAAGCGGCGGATCAGGCGATGTATCAGGCCAAACTGTCGAACCAGCCTCAGTGCATTTTTGCCACATAGCGATACGCATCTAAATTCGAATAAAAGCTGGTGAATCATTCACCAGCTAATCTGTCTTGTTGCCCCCAGAATTCAGCAAACTCATTCAGAGTCATGCCTGCTTTGTTCCGCAGGTTCGGATCGCATTCATGACCGTAAAGTGTCTTAGCAATCGAAAATTCTCCCTTAATGAGAGCACCCATAATGGCAGTGTTTCCCCGTTTATCCTGAATACAGGAATCGGCTCCGTGTGCCAGCAAAGTATCTACGATATCGGACTGACCATGATACGCCGCGACCATAAGTGCGGTGTAACTTTGGGGGTTGGTTTGATTTATGGGGAATCCGGCATTGAGAAAGGTTTTTATCACGTCGGATTCACCGGTTCTGGCAGCGGCAAAGAAGTAGCGAATAAGCGAGCTTTGCTGCTGTGCAAGTGATTCGGATGACGAAGCCTGCGGCTGGCTGGCATAAGCCAGTGAGCAAGTGAACAACAGACTTGCGAATGAGGCAAAGATGGATACGTAAATGGATTTCATGACAACCTCCAGTATTTGAGGTGCCCGTACACCACCACTCTAATTGGCAGAAAAGAGCAGGGGAAGTGGCGCACGGGGCTTGGATATTTAATTTTTAATTACATATTTGCGAACTACATGCTTGCGAACTTGGTCACCTTCGCCATGTCGCCTTTGACTGCGCTGGTAATGGCTTTACCGAAGTCTTCATCAGCACGGTAGAAGTGGCTAAGCATGATGTGCTTGATTTCATCATCGGCTACTTTGCCCAAATCGCCCGCCAGATTAGTCACCAGGTCTTCCTGTTCCTGCGGTGACAAGCTTCGATACAACACACCAGCCTGGAAGAAGTTACGCGGATTGCTGATCGCCTGCTGTTGCACTGTGCCATTCAGCGGAGTGCGAACCGCTCTGAACTTGGTATCTTCTGCCAGATCTAGCTTGCGGCTAGGCTGATAGTTGATATCGGAAGTGGTGTTACCAAAATTGGACGCGCCCTCTTGGTTGTGATTGCGCACTTCCACTTTCGGACGGTTCACATGGAATTGAGAGTGGTTTGCGCCTAAGCGATAAATTTGCGTATCGGCATAAGAGAAGATGCGACCTTGCAGCAAACGGTCTTCCGAAGGCTCAATGCCCGGAATTAAGTTAGAAGGTGCAAAAGCGGATTGCTCGGTTTCCTGAAAGAAGTTATCTGGCACACGGTTAAGTGTCATAGTCCCGACTTTCTGATCCGCAACGTCTAACCACATTTTGGTGGCGTCTAAGCCGTTGTAATCGAGCTTCATCAGAGCTTCAGGCGTCAGAACTTTTACATAAAGGTCCCATTTAGGAAAGTTGCCTTTATTGATTTCCTGATAGAGATCGTTGGTTAGGTGGTTAAAGTCTTTACCCTGAGTTTCTACCACTTCATGAGGGCGTAAACCTTGTGTTCCCTGCTGGCTCTTCCATTGGAATTTAACGTATTTCACGTCACCCGATTCGTTGATCCACTTAAAGGCGTGCACACCAAAACCGTCCATTTTTCGGTAGCTGGCAGGTACACCAATGTTCGAGTACACCCAGGTAAGCATATGGGTTGACCCTGGCTCATGGCTGAAAAAATCGAAGAATCGATTCGGGTCTTGCACGTTAGAAATAGGGGACGGCTTCAGTGAATGAACCATGTCCGGAAACTTAATCGCATCACGAATAAAGAACACAGGCAGGTTATTCCCTACCAGATCCCAGTTACCCTGATCGGTATAAAATTTTGTGGCAAACCCACGTGGGTCACGCAGTGTCTCGGGAGATCCCTTAGGATGAACTACGGTAGAAAAACGCACAAATACCGGCGTTTTCTTGCCTTTTTCTGTAAACGGTGCAGCAATGGTGAGATCGGAATAATCCCCACTAGAAACAAATTCACCATGAACGCCTGTTCCTCTGGCATGCACAACACGCTCAGGGATTCGCTCACGGGCAAATCTTTGAAGTTTCTGAATTAAATGCACATCCTGCAGCAGTACGCTGCCCATAGGACCTGCCGTAATCGAATTTTGGTTATCTCCAACTGGTGCGCCGTTGTCACGTGTCATTGTTGTACTGTGTGCACTAAACGTAACGCCCATTGATAAGATAAGTAAGCTTTTGACGACCTGCATATTTGCTTCCTTTATATACAAGATTCAAAGCTCTTTTCTGCCAACAAGCAGTATAGGGTTTTTATATTTATGATTGGAAATAGGTTTTTTCTATAAAATCAATTGGTGATTTCTATTAAAACGTTTTCTATGCAACTTGGGAGGAATATCAATATCAGGCAGGCGAAAATCACTATAGCGTAAATTTCACGCAATTGACACATTAATCAAAAAGGATGTGAAACGAATTAGTTTCAGTCGCTAAAATTCAATAAAAATGGATTAAATGGTGGTAAATGTAATGCAACGTTGATTAACGTGCAGAAAACGATCATAAATTTGTCATGTTCAATTTTTACTCTTGTCCGTAGTTTTTATATGGGTTTGAAGTGAATATGAACATCAAAGATGTCGCTCAGCTTGCGAACGTGTCCACCACTACAGTGTCTCGATACCTGAATAAGCCAGAGTTGGTCGCACCAGATGCGTCAGAACGTATCGCCAAGGTCATTGAGCTAACGGGCTACTCTCCAAGAAAGCAATTCACCGGAGTTAAACTCAACACCAATCCCACTATAGGGTTGATGATCCCCAGCCTGAATAACCCGGTGTTTGCGGAAATTGCGTCTGCCATTCAGTCTAAAGCCCGGTTCTACGGATACTCCACTCTCATCATTGATACTCAATACCAGAGTGAGCTCGAAAAGCTGGCCATTATCACTCTGTTGCGCCAACGGGTTGCCGGAGTGTTGCTCACGGTATCTTCGACACGAAACAACGAAGCGCTCTCTCTGCTGCGAGAATTCGGTTTTCCTTATTGCTTGTTACATAACCAAAGTGAGTCGGAAGAAGCGTGCGTTTACGTCGACAACTATCAGGCGAGCCGAGAAGTCGCTTTTGCCCTGCATAAAAAAGGTCATACCAACTTTGGTGTTGTCACCATGGATTTTTCTGCCTCAGATCGCGGCAAAGCAAGATTCGCGGGTTATACCGATGCGTTAAAGGATCTTGGTTACGACATCAGCCAGATCACCCATGTGGAACTGCCTCCAAACAGACATGCCCCAGACATTCACGATGACAGCTTTTGCCCTAACAGTAATGTGACCGCGTGGTTTTGCACCAATGATCTGCTGGCACTGCGCACGTTGAAGGCTCTTCGCAAGCAGGGAGCAAAAATTCCGGAAGACGTGAGTGTTGTTGGCTTTGACGGAATGGCGCTGGGAATGCTGTATCACCCACAATTAGCCACGGTTTCGGTTCCATACCAAAAGATGGGAGAAGTTGCCGTGGACTTACTGCTGAATGAACGCATTGCCCACAACCGGACGAGGCAGATCAGCAGACATATTGAAGTAGGTCATCAACTGATGATGACTGGAACGGTGGCGTAAGCGCTACAGGAAAAACTTAACTTTTACATCAAGGAGTGAAACCCATGTTACTTAAGTCGATTGCCGGGCTTAGCCTGGTTGCAATCACCTTCGCTGCATCTGTGCAGCCAGTGCTTGCCGCAGACGCCACCTGTTACAACTGCCCGCCAGAGTGGGCTAACTGGGGTGGTCAGCTCAAACAAATCAAAAAGGAGCTGAATATATCGGTTCCGATGGATAACAAAAACTCAGGACAGACGCTCTCTCAGCTGATTGCAGAGAAAAACAGCCCAGTTGCCGACGTGGCATACTACGGCGTCTCTTTTGGTATCAAAGCCGCAGAGCAAGATGTCGTCACCGGTTATAAGCCAAAGAACTGGGACCAGATCCCGGCTGGCTTAAAAGATCCGGATGGTAAATGGTTCGCCATTCATTCAGGGACTCTGGGGTTCTTTGTGAATAAAGATGCTCTGGAAGGAAAGCCAGTACCTGAATCCTGGGCTGATTTGCTTAAGTCTGATTACCGAGGAATGGTGGGGTATCTTGACCCGACCAGCGCGTTTGTTGGTTACGCGGGTGCAGTAGCCGTAAACCGCGCAATGGGAGGCGATTTGTCAAACTTTGACCCGGCGATCGAATACTTTGCCACGTTAAAGAAAAACAAACCAATTGTGCCTAAGCAAACTTCTTATGCACGTGTGCTTTCTGGTGAGATTCCAATTCTCCTCGATTTTGACTTCAACGCTTACCGCGCCAAATACAAAGACCACGCCAATATTGAGTTTGTCATCCCTAAAGAAGGTTCTCTGGTGGTGCCTTACGTGATGAGTCAAGTGAAGAATTCACCAAACCCAGATAACGCGAAAAAGATTCTGGACTTTGTTCTCTCAGATAAAGGTCAGAAAGTATGGGCACAGGCTTTCTTAAGACCTGTTGTGGCTTCAGCTATGGATGAGGAAACCAAGAAGAAATTCTTACCTGCGAGTGACTACGCTCGTGCCTCAGCCATTGATTTTGCCAGTATGGCAGGTGCGCAGACGGGATTTGCTCAGCGCTACCTGAAAGAAGTGAAGTAACCGGACTGGGCGGCAGTATCACTGTCGCCTCTGTTTGAGTGAGATATGAATAAGTACCTAATTTTGATTCTTCCTGCTGTGGTCATTAGCCTGGCATTTTTCGTTTTGCCTGTTGCTCAGCTGTTTGCTCTGTCTGAACCCATGAATTACCTCGCCATTATAACCAACGAACAGTACTACCTGAGCTTGTGGTCCACCGTGGTACTTGCTGTTGTAGTAACACTTCTGACATTAGTAATCGCCATTGTTTGTGGGTTATTTCTGACGCGACATGAATTTTTCGGTAAGCGTGTTCTTATTGCAATGATCAGCTTTCCTCTGGCATTTCCCGGTGTTGTTATTGGCTTTTTCGTCATCATGCTGGCAGGCAGACAAGGGCTGTTTGCACAACTTGGGCTATGGATAGAAGGCGAACGATGGACGTTTGCCTATTCTATTGCAGGTCTGTTTGTTGGCTATCTCTACTTTTCCATTCCTCGGGTAGTGCTTACGGTGATGGTCGCGGCTGAAAAGCTGGATTACAGCTTAATGGAGGCTGCTCGTTCACTCGGTGCAGGCCCGTTAAGAACATTCAGAGACGTGACATTGCCCGCTTTGATTCCGGGTTTGATTTCCTCAGGTTCGCTTTGTTTTGCTACTTCCATGGGGGCTTTTGGTACCGCTTTTACATTGGCAACAGACCTAAATGTGCTGCCAATGACCATCTATACCGAGTTCACGCTCAGTGCCAATCTTCCTATGGCGGCGGCGCTCAGTATTGTGTTAGGTGCGGTGACCTGGCTTTGTCTGATTGTTGCTAAGCGCTATGGCATGGCTGCTGTCAGTATGGGAGCATAACAATGAAGCGAAACTACACGTTTTATCTGCCTCTTGCTTTTACCGTTCTGGTTTGTGCGTTCTTGTTGGTTCCGGTGATCATGTCGGTTCTGGCTGGTCTCACCAACAACTATTTTGTCGGTCTCAAAAGCGGTCTGACTCTTCGATGGGTTATCGAAGTATGGACGCTTTACGCAGACACATTATGGTTGACCCTGCTGGTGGCAGTGGCGTCTGTCGTATTCAACCTGATTGCGGGAATCCCTCTGGCTTACTACCTTGCTGCCCATCAGTCCCGCCTATCGGAAATACTGCAGGAACTGATTACTCTGCCGATTGCCGTCCCGGGCTTAGCGATCTCTATCGGGCTTATCACAACCTATGGGCACTTTTCTGATTTCCGATCTAGCTGGATGTTCATTCTGACAGGACACGTGATTTTCACGTTGCCTTTTATGGTCAATGCCATTCTTGCTGCGCTCAAGAGCATAGATTTTAAAGTGCTGGAAGAGGGTGCGGCCAGCTTGGGAGCCAGTTTTTGGCGGCGATTTGTCGATATCATCGTCCCCAACTGTATGACAGGCATTGTCAGCGGCACCCTAATGACGCTGACGCTTTCTATTGGTGAATTCAATCTCACCTGGATGCTGCATACTCCGCTGACCAAGACTCTGCCTGTCGGTTTAGCTGATGCTTACGCTTCCATGCGTCTTGAGATTGGTTCTGCCTACACCCTGATATTTCTTTTGCTTTTACTTCCTCTCCTGATTGCCACTCAACTTCTAAAGCGCAGTCAGAAATCGCCAACTGTTACTGACCCTATGTAAGGAGCTGTCTTAGTGAGTCATGTTAGTCAAAACCCGGGCATTAGCCTGAACAGAGTAAAGAAGACTTTTCCTGACGGTTCCGTTGCCTTGCAAACTACCGATCTGGAAATAGAACCCGGTGAAATTCTGGTGTTGCTTGGACCTTCTGGATGCGGAAAAACCACCACATTAAGGATGATTGCTGGTCTGGAAAACTGTGACAGTGGTGGAAACATTCTGTTCGGTCAACAAGATGTCACCGATCTGCCAATCGAGAAGCGTAATGTGGGGATGGTATTTCAGTCTTACGCGCTGTTTCCCAATATGAATGTTTCGCAGAACATTGAATACGGGCTAAAGATTCGTGGAGTGGCTGAAGAAGAACGTAAGAAGAAGCTTGAAGATATGCTCTCCATGTTTGATTTAAAGCCGTTTGCGTTTCGAGCCGTTTCGCAACTCTCAGGCGGACAAAAACAGAGGGTTGCACTGGCTCGCGCCATTATTGTTGAGCCAGCGGTACTACTACTGGATGAGCCCTTATCTGCATTGGATGCCTTGTTGCGTAAGCGTTTAAGAAATGACATTCAAGTATTGCTTAAGAAGCTTCAGATTACCGCTGTCTATGTGACACACGATCAGGAAGAAGCCATGGCAATTGGCGATCGCATTGCGGTACTCGATCATGGACGAATCGCGCAGATTGGGTCACCGGAAGAAATCTATCGTCAGCCCAAATCCGACTTTGTGGCGGACTTCATCGGGGAGATCAATCACTTCAAAGGTGTGAAAGATGGGGAGCGTCTGAGGTTGTCGAATCTACAGACACTGCCCTTGCCAGAAGAACTTCAGAAACCTGCGCAGAATGGCAAAGCGTTGTCGCTGTTGGTTCGCCCGGAAGACATTGTGGTTTCTAATCAGGAGCATGATGACCTGTGCGGCAGAGTGTCACATATTGCCTTTTTAGGAGACAGAACGCGTATAACCATTGACTGCGGCTTAGATCAGCCAGTACTGGCTGACTGTTTCGACCGACGGGAATTCAGGTTAGATCAGGTTGTTCGCCTGTCTGTTGAATGTCAGCACATGATTTATATGGAGGACAGCAATGTTAATCGCACAACTGACTGATTTACATATCAAACAAGATGGAAAGATCGCTTATCAGAAGGTCGATACGTTGCAATGTTTTAAGGATGCCATTGAGCATATTAATGCCTTAAACGTTGATCTGGTGGTGTTAACTGGGGATTTAGGCGATTTCGGAAAGGAAGAAGAGTACGTCATTATCCGTCAGGAATTAAAAAAACTGAATGCTCCTATTCGTATCATTCCCGGCAATCACGACCATAAGGTCAAGCTGCGTGAAGGGCTGTCTGATTTAGTTGATTATGAACATCCGCTGGAGTGCAATTTCGCCCTAGAAACCGAGCATCATCATTTGATTGGTCTGGACTCTTCTGTTGTCGGTAAGCCCTTTGGCAGCATCGCAAAGGATAGCCTGAACTGGCTGCGGGAAAAGTTACTGGATACCTCTAAACCAACGCTACTGTTTATGCATCATCCTCCGATAAAAGTGGGGGTTGAGCATATGGATGTGCAAAACCTTCATAACTCAGAAGATCTATGGGATGTGATTGCCCCTTTCAATCAGATCAAAGCGATTGTGACGGGTCACCTGCATCGACCAGTATGCGGAATTTGGAAGCACCTTCCGGTTTGGGTCGGACCTTCTCATAGCCACAGTGTCGCGTTAGATTTTGATAAAGAAGGCGTTCCATCGTTTCAGTTGGAGCCCAAAGCGATTCGTCTGTTTAAACTTGATGAGCAGGGCATTGTTGGTCACATCAGTTATATCGGACAGCACGAAGGTCCCTTCCCGTTTTTTGATGGAAGTGCACTGCTAGACTAAAAAAGCGCCGCGAAATTCCCTCGCGGCGCTTTCACTTACAATGTTTTAGCAGCAAGTTGCTCGGCAATGTAATCCGCCTGACGAATAGCCAAGGCGACTATGGTTAGCGTTGGGTTTTCTGCTGCGCCAGTGGTGAACTGGCTACCATCGGAGACGAACAGGTTCTTGATGTCGTGAGCCTGTCCCCACCGATTGACGACGCCGTCTCTGGCTTTTTCACTCATCCGGTTAGTACCTAAGTTATGAGTAGAAGGATAGGGCACTACTCGGTGAGTTTTTACTGCACCAACGGCTTCGTACACTTGTTCCCCTTTCTCATAGGCGTATTCTCGCATGGCGACATCGTTGGGGTGGTCGTCATAATGCACATTTGGAATCGGCAATCCATGGGCATCTTTCTCATCCGTGTTCAGAGTGATTCTGTTTGATGAGCGAGGCATGTCTTCCCCCACCAGCCACATACCAGCCATGTTTTCATACTGCTCCATGGCGTTAGCAAAGTCATTGCCCCACGCACCCGGTTTGAGAAATGCAGCGAGGAAAGGAAGACCGAGCGAAAGGGTTTCCATTTCAAATCCACCGACAAATCCCCGGCTAGGATCGTGAACCGATTCGTCCTGAATGATCCCTGCCATCGTGGTTCCGCGGTACATATTCACAGGTTTACTGAACTCGGCATACACCGATCCTGTCATATGGCGCATGTAGTTTTTGCCCACTTCACCCGAACTGTTAGCCAGCCCGTCTGGGAACATACTGGATGCAGAGTTGAGCAAGATTCGTGGGCTTTCTATGGAGTTACCCGCTAAACAGACCACCTTGGCTTTCTGGTGATGATGATTGCCTTCCTTATCGGCGTAGAGCACGCCGTCTACCAGCCCTTGGTCGTTATGAGTGATTTTCAAAACAGTTGATTCGGGTCTGAGCTCGAAATTGCCTGTCGCTTCTGCTTTCGGGATTTCCGTATAAAGGGTCGACCATTTTGCTGACATTCGGCATCCCTGAAAACAAAAGCCCAACTGCATGCACGCGGGTCTGCCATCACGAGGCTGAGAGTTGATCGCCATTCTTCCAGAATGAACCTGCTTGTACCCCAGCTTTCTGGCACCTGCTTCCATCACCTTAAAGTTATTATTTCCTGGCAAACCCGGAATACCGTGAGTTCGGGTCACGCCCATCTTGTCTTCTGCTTTGTCGTAGTAAGGTTCTAGCTCTGCAAGCGTCAGGGGCCAGTCGAGCAGTGTCGCATCTTTAACCTCGCCATAATGGGTAAGTGTTTTGAACTCGTGTTCCTGAATTCTCAGGCTTGCACCCGCCCAGTGTAGTGTTGAACCCCCAACCGTTTTACAGATCCAGGCAGGAAGGTTGGGGAAGTCTCGTGCTACTTCCCAAGTGCCTGATGTGGTTCTTTTATCCAGCCAGGCTTCTTTGCCGAACATATGCCATTCGTCATTTTTGAAATCACTGGCGAAATTTAGGTGAGCACCAGCTTCAAGACACACGACTTTAACGCCTTTTTGGCACAGTTCATTGGCGAGTGTGCCGCCACCTGCTCCCGAACCAATAACCACGACCACACTGTTGTCTGTTAAATCAAATTTAGCCATGGGTTCCCTCCTTACTCACTTTCGGTAGCCAGTCGATATCATCAAATCCGCGGTGCAAATATCCTCCTTTGGGGAAAGAAGGAC
Organism: Vibrio nigripulchritudo ATCC 27043; assembly: GCF_000222685.1. GTDB lineage: Bacteria > Pseudomonadota > Gammaproteobacteria > Enterobacterales > Vibrionaceae > Vibrio > Vibrio nigripulchritudo. Next base: position 14,140 of record NZ_AFWJ01000330.1, read on the forward strand.
CTTCATAGCCAAAGCGCTCCCAAATTTTAGGGTTGTTGTAGAGAGACACGACCATGTTGCCACGCACGCTTTGGAAGAAAGGGTCTGTAGCAATGCTTTCTAACATCGCTTGCTGCTGTGTCACCGACATATCAGCAAACTTGGCAGCTTTTAGCTTGCTCAAACCTTGCTGGAACGCACTGAGTGCATCACCCGATAAGGAGGCATCAATACTCTCCACACAAGATCCGTAGAAAAAATCTTCCAGGTGAGGGTGTGGGTAAATACGCCGACAGAGTGTCAGCAGTAATCTGGCTTCATCCGTGTTCAGGTTACTGACGCTGAGCTGCCATTTCTGATCGGCTAACGAGTAGCCTGATAAGCTCAGTGTGAGGGCGGTTGCCGCGCTGATGCTCGAAAGTTTTAAAAACTTCCTGCGGCTAAAATTGCGATCGTTCATCCTTACGACCTCCAGTGTAATTTCCGTTATTGAAAGCGACCGTATTTCTGTAAGAACTCGATTTTGTAGCCATCGGGATCCGTCAAGAAAAAGAACGTCGCCATGGTTTTATTTTTATGTTGCATTGACTTAACTGGTGTCGGAGAAAGGGCTAGATCGACCAGTTTTTGGTGTACTTCATCAATATTTTCAACGCACACAGCAAGATGCCCATAAGCGTCACCATGGACGTATGGCGTTTCTCTGCCGTGATTGAGGGTTAATTCAACTTCAAAACCCGATTTGGGATCACGTAGATAGGTCAGAGTGAACGTCTCAAATTCAAATTGATCCGCCAGCTCCAAGTCGAGCGCTTGGGTATAAAAGTGAATGGAACGATTCAGGTCGAGAACCCGAATCATAGAGTGGATGGTTTTTGTCATATGTGGCTCACTTTGCTTTGTTGATTTTTTAATCAATATAAACGTGAACCACGGGTAGGTGGTGGTAGCATACTACCACATGTTAAAAAAATGTAACTTTTAGATGATTAATGCTAACAGCACTAGTGAGCTTGTACCCGAAGCTGATGCTTTGCGGTATTGATAACGTCCGCAGGTTGCGACAGATACATCACGCAGGAACAGCGCAACAGCGACGCAAAATTGGATACTTCGCCGTGCAGCTCGGTGGCTTCATCATAGAGGAGTGACAAGAACTGCCCGGTCGTTATGTGTTGCTTTTCCGCGATATCATCAATGATGGTCCAGAACTTAGCTTCCAGCCGGACACTGGTAGAGTGACCGCCCAAACGTACGGAGCGGGAGATGAAATCGTAACTTTCTGGCGATTGCCCTGCAAATACATAACACATGACGTTCTCCTTAACGGTCTGCATGCACTTCCGAATCGGGTAAACAAAAATCCAGAGATCGGAAATGGGTGCGCACTTAATGGTTGTTCACTTTTGGTGCAAATACAAATTGTGCAGAAGCGGGTTTAAAGGGCGATTTATTTCTAATTAATTGATTTTAAAAAGACCTACGCTTTTGGTTTCACATATCCTTATAAGATAAAGGTGTTTACTTCTCGTTTATGAGACAGCATTTATGAGCGAATGGAATAAGTGGCAGTCTTATCTTTCCATATCGAAATAGAGTGTTTTTGTTAACCTAGTTGTTGAACCTAAAACCGAACGTTACGAGGAAAAATGGAACAGAGCATTGTCCATATCGCATTGGTTGTAAAAGATTACGATGAAGCGATCGATTTTTACGTCAATTCACTGAATTTTGAACTGATAGAAGATACCTACCAACCCGAGCAGGACAAACGCTGGGTGGTGGTTTCACCTCCCGGTTCAAAAGGTGTCACCTTGCTTCTAGCCAGAGCTTCAAAGGAAGAGCAGGAGCCGTTTATCGGAAATCAGGCTGGTGGTCGAGTGTTCTTATTTCTGCGTACCGATGATTTCTGGCGCGACTACGAAAGAATGAAAGCGAAGGGCATTAGCTTTATTCGAGAACCCAGTGAACAAGATTACGGCACAGTAGCTGTATTTGAAGATCTCTACGGAAACCGCTGGGACTTGCTTCAGCTTAACCCTGAACATCCAATGGCAAAGCGCTAGTGGGAAATTCCCTTTGATAGAGTTCTGACTGCGAGACTGATTCACTCCAGCACCTTTCCTAGCCTATCGATCAAACTGCGAACTTCGGGAAGGTGTCGGTCATCTTGATGGGTCACTAGCCACTGGTTGTGACCCAAACCTTCCACGATATTCCCTCGACGGGCTAGGGTTGTCTGGGAGTCGCCAATGAATGTCGGCAGCAGGGCAATACCATTTCCAGCCAACGCCAGATCCAGGCTGTTCCTTGGCTCATTAACTTCACAGATAGTATTGTTCCCTACATGCTTATCCAGCCATCTGGCAGATGGGATGTCTGCCAGTACTTTTATCCATACATCAGGGGCATCTTTGGTTGAATAGGGCGCAAATTCTACTTTTTTGAGCCGGCGGCATACCAAGGTTTCTTCTGTTGGTCTCTGATTTCGGATGCCGATGACCACTTCCCGATGAGTAATATCCAACACCTTTTCCGTAGACACAAAGCGAAGCCGAATGTCAGAGATGCCGTCCATAAGTGTATTGAGGTTTTCTATCAAATACAGCGTCGTCCACGTACCAGCGGAAACTTTGACTAGAGGGCGAATGGCATTAGATGTGGGTGGTGTTGTCAGGTTAACGATCTTTTCTTCTATCTCGGTCAGTTCTTTGAGCAAGGCTTTGCCTTCTGCCTGTAACTCGTAGCCTTTGTCGTGCCTGATAAACAGCTCTTTACCGAGACCTCTTTCCAGTGCATGCATTCTTCTTCCAAGAGTCGCCGCACTTCGTTGAGTCGATTTGACCGCAGCGGACAAGCCGCCCTCGCGAGCCACTGCCAAAAACAGCTGAAGGTCATTCCAATCGATGTCCTTTTTATTCATGAAAAGCACCTTTCATTTCATTCCATTGATAAAAAGATACTGAACCTTAATCTGGTAACAGGTCAAGGTTATTTAGCAACTTTGCATCGCGGAGGTCAGCAATGAATCTAAAAATGCTATCAAGACAAAGACAGACAGAAAGTCACACAACTTACGAGAGGAAGACGATTGAACAAAAAGAGGAAGATGAGTTTTACGAGTTTTTTGGAACGGATGACATTAGCCATTTTTACAATCTGATTTGCGTCATTTCTTCATTTTTTTGGCTTCGCTGTGACCGCATTGAAGGGGATGAAGGCTAAAGCAATGAATTTCCAGCTTTGGGGGAAAACCAAGTGTTAAGTTCGACTTGGAAATCTGAGTTCAATTTACTCAAGCAGTTTTTATAAATTTCATAGATGAATGTCAATGAACAGAATTTAACCTCAGTTATACTGGCTTCCTTTAAATACAAATGTCAGGAAAGCTATGAAAGAATTCGAAAAAATGTGCCAAGGTCTGGATTATGATGCGTTTAGCCCTGAGTTCGATATACTAAGAAATCAGGCTTTCGATTTACTCCAGAAAATTAACCAGCGACAGTTTGAAGCCGCCAAACCCTACGTCGCAGAGCTGTTTGCTCATGTGGGTGAAGGCAGCGTGGTGTGTCCGCCTTTTCAGTGTGAATATGGCAAAACCATTTCGATAGGTGATGGATCCTTTATCAATATGGGTGTCACCATGTTGGACAATGCACCGATTCACATTGGTAATAACGTGCTTATTGGCCCCAGTGCTCAACTGTATACACCAACGCATTCTTTAGACCATAGATTGCGTAAAAAGTGGGAAATTCAGTGTTTACCTATCACGATTGAGGACGATGTCTGGATTGGTGGTAATTCAGTGATTTGTCAGGGTGTAACCATAGGTGCTCGCTCAGTCGTGGCGGCCGGATCGGTTGTGACCAAAGACGTCGAACCTGACACACTTGTCGGCGGGGTGCCTGCTAAGAAGATAAAGTCTCTCAACCAGTAGCCAATAGTTGGCAGACATATAACGCATAGGCTGCTTGGGCAGCCTATTAAAGGAAACCTTTAGTCTGGGAGGTTTCTCATTTATTTGACTCAGTCCGATATTCATGAAAATTTGGTTTAAAAACCTTATGGTTTGCTGAGGGCTATTTAAGGTTTGATTAAAATTAATTTATTTATTCTCGTTATTTTCTAATGCATTTTAAATTAACTTTATTTTTGTTTTCTTTTGAATTGACGAGGAGCTTTTCGATACCTACTTGTTTAATTGATATTTTAGATACGTCTTTTCTAATATTGAGTGATATATATCTGAATGATAATTTATAAAAGCCTCAACAACAGTTAGGGTTTATGTCAAACGGATAGGGAATATTAATTATGACAATAGAATTAAAGAAAAGGGATTATGCGATAACAGTTCACGATATCGATTTAGACTATATCAAGGGTTCAGAGGTTCGCATTATTGAAGATGGCTTTATTCACCATTATGTAGCAACTTCAGATATTTCTCAGGGAGTGCCTATTTCAAACCCATTGTGGGAACACTTATATAGTGTGAAACGAGATACAAGTGCTGCCAGCCAGAGAGGTTTAATACCAGAACTTGATATGGATAACTTGCCACCTCCATTTGATACTTTAGAAGGTCGCGATCGTGAATATCTGTTTTTTGAATGCCTTCGAGTCGGTGTCGATTCGCCCAATGGTTATGTACTAGGTCGTATTGGGAAAAATAAATTTGGTGATCAGTGGTCTTTGTCAGGCAACTCCGCGGGCTTTCAATTAATTGACGGTGTGTTAAGTGTCCAAGACTCTTCTCAAATAACAACCACTGATACTCGTGTTATTGAAGTATCCAGAATTCGAAATAATCTAACGCAAACCACCAAACTCGAAGTCTCGGTTTACAGCGATACAATGGACACGCTCTTTATTGCTGAGAGTGGGGCAGCAGGTAATGACGGTAAACAACCACACAAGCCAATGTTGGAATCAGAAGTTTCATTTCCAATTTCTCATCAGGCACATGGAGAAATATATTACAGGCGAGGTGATACATTCGAATTAGGTATAATAATCAATATTAATCAGACGATAGGCGCTTTTGGTGACCCATTTTCAAATAAACCTAAAATGATACTAACGGCTAATACAGAACTAGCAAAAAATAATGGTCATGAACGTGAAAGGTTAGTTGAAGTTAGGAAAGAACTCGCTAAAAATAAGGTGATCACAGATAGTGGGTTTTCTCATATCAAAGATATCGAATTTAACTCAGAAAATTCAGATTTCCCAGGTCCATTACCGGATGGAAATGGCCCGAAACTGCAGGGACATGTTCCTTTATCCATTC
>NZ_AFWJ01000329.1 GCF_000222685.1 Vibrio nigripulchritudo ATCC 27043
TCCCTTTGCTTGCAGGTAGGCACTAAGTAAGCCCATCATTAGAAGACGAGTCTGTTTATTGTTGTTCTTATCTGCCATTTGAGAAAGCGCGGTTTTGTCCGTGCTGGTGCTGCCAAAAAAAATGCGGTCACGCTGCCTTCTGGGGTTACCTCGGGATTGGCCTTTCACATTAAAGTAGTGCTCTACCAAGTTTTCCATGGAATTTAAGCTACTTCGCATTTCCCCCTTATTTACGTGCCCAGGCATAGCTAGCAATCGACGGGAAGTGTTCTCGATACGCTTTTCGGCGCGTGAATTGATCTCTTTCTGTTGCTGACTGGCAATTTGTTTACGGGCATCGCGTAAACGGATCACCGGATGAAGTGCCATAAGTTCCTGAGCCAGCTTGTAGGCATGATGAAGATGCAGTTGGTTACCAGAGCTATCGAGGAACATGTAATTGGTCGAGATCTTGTACTGGTTTCTGGTGGCACTAAGACGATAGATAATGCGCTTGACCCCATCGTCATCAGTTATCCAGACAGGTTTGATCTTTCGGTATCTTCCGGCTTTTTCTTCACCATCGAAACTGGCTTTCCAGCTCAGAATAATTTGAAGGTGCTGGGTTTGAGGTTCAGAGATGGAGTAGTCGACATGAAAATCCTGCATCACAAACTCGTACGGTTCGCAGTCACTTGGTAAAGCAATGGACAGAGCGTCCAACAGGGAAGATTTGCCCCAGGTATTCTCGCCAACCAAGGTAGTCAGCTCATCAAAAGCCAAAGATAAGCGCTTAATTCCACGAAATCCTGATATTTCAATTCGTTCTAACTGCATACACACCATACATGAATCAGAGGCTATGCTTTAAGCTTATACCATTTCGAATTTTAGAAGCAGTGATAGGATCACAATATCTAATAAACAATGACTTAGCGAGAGTTTCTAGATAGTTCATAAATATGTCATTAAGGTGCAGCTATGATAGAATGGCAAAAAGACAAAAAGAAAAACGAATGAAAAAACAAAACAAAAAAGCCACGCTTACCATAGCGCACATCAACGACACGCACTCCTATTTCGAACCAAGTACCATTCAACTTCACTTAAATATCGGCGGCAGACAAATGTCTCCGTTTATCAGTGTGGGTGGCTTTGCTCGAATCTCTAATCGGCTTCACCAAATTCGCAAAAATGCAGAATCTCAAAACCGGCGTTTTCTCTTTTTCCATGCCGGAGACTGTTTTCAGGGCACGCTGTATTTTTCGTTATTTAAAGGACGTGCGAATGCAGAAATGCTCAGCGCGTTGAATCCAGATGCGATGGTGGTAGGCAACCACGAGCTGGATATGGGTAACGAACCCGTTGCCGATTTTCTGGACCACATCAGTTTTCCTATGATTGCCAGTAACTGGGACCTTTCTTCTGAGCGGGATAAGCCAAACCGTCTGAGTGAGAAAGCTAACCTTCATACCTACAAAAAAGAAAAAAGCCACGGCAGTTGGTTAACGTTTGATGCGGACGGAGAGGAGATTGCTGTTTTCAGTTTGTCGCTAGACAAAATGGCAGACATCTCAAACCCAGATGCAGATACGCCTTTCCTGAATGCCAAAGAAACGGTAGAGCAGACAATCAAAGCGATTCAGTCTTCTGGGATAAATAAGATCATTCTACTTAGTCATCTTGGTTACGAAGAAGACAAACAGTTAGCTGAAGAGATTGATGGGGTAAGCCTGATCATAGGTGGGCACACCCATGTGATTCAGGGTGATTTTACGGACATCGGATTAACCAAGCACGATGACTACGGGCTCCTGATAAACGGAACCAGGGTCGTTCAAGCCGGCTGCTATGCTCAGTTTATGGGGCATTGCGAAATTGACTTTGATGAAGCTGGCAACGTTACTCGGTTTGAAGGCAAGAATGAGTTGCTTGTTGGTCGAAGGCTGGCAATGGATGCAAGCTTGGATGAACTGGTTGATGACAGTGTGTACGACAGAACTCAATCTGTCATTTACTCACACCCTAATGTGATTCGCTGTACAAAAGATCAAGCCATCAAAGCCATACTGGACGACAAGTACCGACCTCAGGTTAATGAGATAAGAGCGAGAGTCATAGGGGAAGCGTCAAAAACTTATCGCCATGTGCGTATCCCAGACGAAGAGGGACCAAGCGAATTAGCGCCAATAGTTTGTCGTTCGTTTGTTGAGGTGATGAATAATGACGGTCATAACGTCGAGTTTGCGGTTCATAATGCCGGTGGGGTTAGAAATTCTCTTCCTGAAGGAAAGATAACGGTAGATGAAGTGGCAGGAAAACTTTTGCCGTTTGCCATTCCGGTGGGCTATTACGACATTAAAGGCAAGTATGTGCGGCAAATGTTGGAAGGTGCAATTAACAATGCACTAAGCAATGGTGTGGTTGGAACAGGCTCTGGCAGCTATCCATACACTTATAATCTCAGATTTGAATATGACGCAGACGCTGAACTTGGGAACAGAATGTCAACATTGGAAATCAGGCGTGGCGAGCAGTGGGAAGAAGTTGAAGACGACAAAATATATCGTGGTTGTTCAACGGCTTACACCATGAAGGGCAAAGAAGGCTATGACGCTGTGCTGAAGATGGAAGACAAGGGATATGTCTCCAATCATTCCATGGCAGATTGCATGATTACACTGATCCAAGAGAATCCAGAAATATTTATTTGATCATAAATTGAACAGTTGGTCTGTATTTTGCTTTATGTAATTTGAGAGATGATTCACTGCCGGCTACTGAGTAGCCATGAGCATCACTTTTTTTGCATTGGGAGAGTACCTATGTGGAGTAGAGACTGGCTAGACACCGTTATGGTGTGTGTATGGATTTTTGCTTGGTCTGCATTGGTCTATTTTATTCCTTTGACTGGAATGTAATTGCGTATCGAATCCAGACGTTTCTGGAGCAGATACAATTAAGGAGCCTTTCGGCTCCTTTATTTTTTTAGTTAGATTTGAACTGTGACTGACGCATTCTGTTGAGTGCGGCCATTACATCAATAACACGCGGTTTAGCAAGATCGCCATTATTTGGCATGGTGCTAAACCACTCAGGGTTACTGAGCATTTGTTCAATATCTTTAGCGGGATTTTTAGACCATCCCTGAATTTGAGCTAACTGGAACCAAAGCCAGCCTACAGCGTTAAGCTGGCTCTCGGATTCAATCTGCTCCAATGCACTGAGATCGACCCTTTCTTTGCCAAAACGCAGGCTGGACTTGCCTTTGGCACCGACTCGGAATTTACCGTCAGCCAGAATATTTTGAAGTGCTTTTGCATTGAAGGAGCGTGGCGACAAACGTTCCAGAGAATCAGTGGCTTCCTGAACGCGCTGAGTCGGATGAAGTTTGATCACTTCTTTCGCTTTCTCGGTCACGTCAATGGCTTGGTAATCATGCATTTGAATCACAGTATCTGCGACATCAAGATAATCTCCGGAGCCGCCCATAACGATCAGCGTTGAAACTGATAGTTCATCACGGATCTGACCAATTCGGTCAACTAAAGGGGTAATAGGTTCTTCGCCTTTACTTACTAAAGCCTGCATACGCTCATCGCGAATCATAAAGTTCGTCGCAGACGTATCTTCGTCAATAAGTAATGCAGTTGCTCCAGACTCCAGAGATTCCTGTAGCCAAGCGGCTTGAGATGTAGAGCCGGAAGCATCCTGAGTAGAAAACGACTCAGTACTTTTTCCTTGGGGCAGATGATTGATGTAGTTCGATAAGTTAAGCTCGTGCACGCATCGACCGTCTTCTGCACGAATTTTCATCGCATTGGCATCGGTCACGATTCTTTCGCGACCATCTCCGGGAATATGGTCATAAATGGAACGCTCCACCGCATTGAGCAGAGTCGATTTTCCGTGAAAACCACCGCCCACAACAAGCGTAATTCCATTTGGGATACCCATGCCTTTTATTTTTCCTGAATTTGGAGTGTCCAATTCAACTTCCAAAGAGTCAGGAGATTGAAAAGCAACCGCGTCAATCATTGGCAAATCGATGTTGCCCGCTTTACGCGGCAGCACACTGCCGTTAGCAATGAACGCAAGAAGGTTATGTTCAGCGAGTTGACTGCGCAGCGCAACCTGATCTTCCACTGCTTCACAATGTACTTTTAATCTTTCAATGTCCAGTTCGCGGTTCAGGGTCGCTTTGCGGATGAACTTAGGTAGGTGGAAGGTTAGGATATTTATGGCTTTCTTACCCAACACAGTTCGACCGTCTGCTGGTAGATCAACACGGAATCTCAGTTCAATGCCTTCTTCAGTGAAAATCACAGCCGTTTGATCAAGCACAGTTTGACCGGTTAACGCGATTGTCACGCTGTTTTCCTGGGCAGCAAAATGGGAAAAGGAGCGTGCGATAAAATCTCTTGCGGCTCTTTGGTACGCTGATGAGGTGTCTTTTAGCCATGCGAGTTCGGTTAAAGACCATTTTCGGAAAGCGCGTACACGCGAAGGTGGAGCATATGGATCGGCTTGAGTGTTGTCTATGAACAGCTCAAAATCTCCGAAATCGTAGTTGCCTTTTATTTGCTGGTAACTGCGATAGTTTTGTTTTTCTATTTTTTTCAGTTTGGAGATCAGTTGATCCATGGAACGAGTCACTATTCAGAAAGGAATTAGGGCGAGATTATACCTGAGTACCCTTGAGATTCTAGAGGTAACGTGACGGAGTTCAACGAAAGATAAATCAATGACGCGCTGCGATTCTTTGCCCGTTGAATTTCTTGCTGATCAAGCTGTTCTCAAACTCTCGACTGTTCATTGGTTTTCCATACAAATATCCCTGCACATAATCACAGCCTTCATCAAGAATGAACTGCTCTTGGTCATGGCTTTCTACACCTTCCATCACAACTTTGAGTTTCAGCTTCTTCGCAACATGGATAATTGAACGGATGATTTCCTTGTCCTGTTCACTACCTGAAATTTGATTGATGAAGCTTTTGTCAATTTTGATGCAGTCGAATGGGTATTTTTTAAGGTAACTAAAGGAAGAATAGCCCGTTCCAAAGTCATCTAGTGACAGTGTCACACCTAGGCCATGAAGCTTTCTTAGTGTCTGTCCAGCAAGGAATTCGTCGGCTATCAGGCTGGACTCGGTCACCTCAAGCTCTAAGCTGTTAGGATTTAGCTTATAGTAATCAAGAAGTTGTTCTATCTGGTCGACAAAATTAGGGTCTCTCAACTGCACCGCTGACACGTTTATCGCGACTCGAAAATCCTTCATGTATTTGGTCCATTCGGCGGCACGCTGAATGGCACTGCGGAGCACATAATTACCGACCTCGAAAATCAGCCCGTTTTTCTCTGCGAGCTGAATTAAAGAGTCGTTCGAGACCTGGCCAAGTACAGGGTGGTTCCACCGAAGCAACGCCTCGGCACCCAACCAATAGCCATTTCTCGGTGAAACCTTAGGTTGAAAATACAGAGTTAAATCATCGTTTCTCACAGCTTGTAGCAGGTAGCTTTCAAGCTGATTATTGGTAGGGGTGGTAATATTGGAGTTGGCATAAAACGCATATTTTTTACCGGAATCTTTGCACGCCAGCATGGCTTCTCCCGCATGCTTTAACATCAGATTCGCGTTGTCTGCGTCGTAAGACGTAGCCACGCCAATAAACGCATGTAGGTGCAAAGGCTGCCCATTAATGAAAAACTCCGACTGACCAATATCTACTAGCCTTTGGCAGAGAGCCGCCAGGTTATGCTGAGCTTCGTCGATTTCAAGAGCAAAGACCAGATCGATGGTCGACGTGCGTGCAGTTATGCTGTGTAAAACATCGATGAAGCCGACTCGCTTTCGATATTCCTTGAGCACCGTATCAAACACTTCGTACCCATGCTTGGCAAGCAGGCGGCGACCATTGGTAAAGCCGACATGCACAAATGCCAATGTGTGATCCGTTGATTTCATCTGACCCAGCAAAGTCTGAGCTTCGTCGATAAGCGCAAGACGATTCAGAAAGCCGGTTCCCAAATCATGCGACTGTTGGTACAGCACCTTTTGTTCTGCGGCTTTACGTCGGTCGATCTCAGTTCCCAAAGAATAGTTAAGACTGGCGAGATCTTGCGTCCGGCTCTGAACCCGGCTTCTCAACTCTTTGTTTGTTTGTTCTAACTGATATTGCTGGTAGAGCAGCGTCAACTGAGACTCAACGGATTCCCGAAAAGAATCCAACAATGCCATTATTGTGGGAGTGAAAGCATTTTCTTGGTTATCCAGAATACAGATGGTTCCGAATGGTTCGCCGCAAGGCCAGTTTAGAGGAAGACCGTGATAGGCGACCATACCGAGCGACACATCTGGGTTGTCTTCCCATTCTTTGTCTTTCAAGGCGTTGGGAACACTCAATGATCGTTGCTCGGTGATGACCGTTTCACAGTAAAGCTGACCATTAAGAGGCTCACACTCGTTTTCCCGGTAGGGTGATTCGGTAGAATCGTTGGCTTTGTAGACTTCGATAGAGTGTCGGTGCACTTTCATGATAAGCGCAGACGGAACGTCCGATAATTCCGCAACTAAGTTTACGACTTGCTGCCAGCTCTTTTGCATGTACGCTGGGATTTCTATCTGACTGACGTCAATTTTCGACATGGAGTCCTTTCCGTTACTGCGATTACCTTGCTTTCATATGATCATTATATGACGGCGGATCGCCGTACAGCGGGTTAGATGTGGAATTGTCGCAAAATAGAGTCAGTACACCATTTTTTCACAGCGGTTTCAGTTCAATGCGTAAGTTTGAGATCTGAGTCTGAGCTTTTTGATGGGAAATGTTGTTTGAACTTCATTGGAAATTAGTAGGCACTCTCCCCAAATAACAAAGAGTTAGAGTGCCTGACTGGCTGATCAAACGTTTAATTTAGCTTTGCTCAGAAAGGTAACCGTTAAGCTCCAGAAAATCCGATTTATACCCTTGGAAGTCGCCAAGCTCTTTGAAATTGTCAGCATTCATGATTTTGAGTATTTGCTGAACTTGATTTTGTGTATCACTATCCAGCTCAAACTCGTCCAAGCGAATCAATCGTTCGCAATCCACGGGTACAGTGTCCATAAACAGTTTGTCACGGAATAAACGCTGCATCTGTTCGATACACCTTTCATGTGTTCCTTTTTCTTTCATGATTTTGTACAGCGCCAAAATATAAGGGCTGAACGTCGGAATAAACACAGAAGCCTTGGTGACAAGTGCTTTACAGACACAGGCATAGGCACCGCCTTGATACTGTGAAAGCTTAAGATTTAAGGAGTGACTGGTTTGGTGTAGATCGATTTTGGCGTGACCAAGTGTGCCATCGAGATAAATAGGGTGGGTGACCTCAGATCCAACATAAGAGAACGCGACGGTTTTACAGCCAGGGGCTATGGAATCGGCGTTAATCAGTGTGTCTATCCAGCTTTCCCAGTCTTCACCGCCCATCACTTTAACTGTGGATTCTAGCTCTTGAGGTGTGGCTGGTGGAATAGTTTGTTCTTCCCAAGTGTCGTTATCCAAGCGAATAGAGGCACCGACAACAGCTTCATCCAGTGGTTTAATGGAGGAGCACCAAAAATCGCCATTTCCAACAGGTCTTCTGCCTGCCGCGATACTGTATACGATGAGGTCGACTTCACCTTCAAAATACGTTTCGATGGCTTCAACCACTTGTTCGCGGGTTTGGGAAGAAAACGCATCGCCATTAATGTTTACGGCGACTCGACCTTCTTCGCTAGCGACCTGTTTAAAGTATTCATTATTGTGCCAGCCAGCACTGCCGCTGAATTCTTCGGTAGGGGCTTTTTCGTATGAAACACTGATAGTGTCTGCATTGGCACCACCAAAAGTTAGAGCAATTCTAGCTGCAAGTCCAAATCCAGATGAGCCGCCCAATATAAGTACACGTTTGGGTGAAGTGTTTACAGATTGACTGCTTTTTACACTTTCAATTTGTTTATCGACCGCTTTACGACAACCTTCGGAGTTTGCTGAGCGTGCGATAACACCTTCAATGATTGGCTTGTTCTGCATTTTTTTATCCTAGTTATATCGGCAACTGTTTAACCTTAACTTATTTGAGGATATATGGAATTGAGCTAGAACAGCAAACCGCTAGTAATTGGTGTCATTTTTTAGAATTGGGGCGATTTGTTGTGCTACAAAATCAGAAATCCAGGGTTGAGCTTCTGGTTTTGGGTGCAAACCATCACTCATCATCCATTCTGGTTTGATTATGACCTGTTCTAAAAAGAATGGAATGAGTGGAATTTTATACTCATCGGCGAGGTCTACGTAAATGTCTGCGAACAAATTGCTGTAGCGTGTACCATAGTTAGGTGGAACACGAATTTGCATTAAGATTGGGGTCGCGCCAGAATCTTCGCTCAATTCAATCAGTTTGCGAAGGTTTTTGTTGATCGTTTTGGGTGGAAAACCTCGTAAACCATCATTGGCACCAAGCTCAATAAGAACCCAATTTGGACTGTGTTCCTCAAGCAATCCTGGAAGTTTCGCCAGTCCATTACCTGTTGTGTCACCTGAAACACTGCCGTTCTGTATTGAGACATTCAGGTCATATTCATTTAGAGAATGCGAAAGTAAGGATGGCCAACTTTGTTCGGCTTTCATTTGATAGCCCGCACTTAAGCTGTCACCCAAGATGAGTAGGGTCTGTGCAGACGCTATAGTAGAAAACAGAAAACAAAATAAGACCGAAAGGAAACGTAACATGCCATCATCCGTCATAAAAGCTGATTCAATTTCTAAACAAGTTACTACTAATCAAGAACATTTAACAATCCTTGAAAACGTAAATTTAGAAATTAATCGTGGTGAGAGCGTCGCAATCGTAGGTACTTCTGGTGCAGGAAAATCCACTCTCATGACCCTACTGGCGGGGCTTGACACACCTACTTCAGGTGAAATCACTTTACTAGGTAAACCGCTTTCAAAATTAGATGATGAGGCACGAGCCGCTTTGCGAAGCGAAACCGTCGGCTTTGTTTTTCAGAGTTTCCTTTTAATTCCAAGTTTAACGGCAATCGAAAACGTGACGTTACCTTGTTTGCTCAAAGGTGAAGAAGAAGATATTGATCGGGCGCGCTCCCTTCTTGAATCGGTCGGGCTTGGTCATCGTGAAAACCACCTTCCAACTCAGCTTTCTGGTGGCGAACAACAGCGTGTCGCTCTTGCCAGAGCTTTTATGATCAAACCTCAGATCCTGTTTGCCGATGAACCTACAGGCAATCTGGACCAGCACACCGCTGCCAATATTGTGGAACGTCTTTTTGACCTCAATAAACAACATGGAACCACTTTAATTCTGGTTACTCATGATCCGGAATTAGCGAAACGATGCGATCGCACCTTCCACATGCAAGCTGGTCAGTTGGAGGTCGCGTAATGGAAGAAATTCAAGCTCAGGTTGTTCAACCTAAAATTAAAATGCCAAATCGGCAGCTTTTCAGTTGGAGTTTGAGAGAAATTCGTCAGGGTCAGTTGTGGCCTATTTCTGCTGCACTCACTCTTATCATCGCTTGTATTTTTGCTCTGACGGCACTCGCAGACCGAATGGAGCAGGTAATCGTAAAGCAAGGCAAAGACGCTCTTACCGCAGATTCTGTGTTTGTTTCCGCTAATCCCATTCCTGAGTTACTTTTGGGTCAGGTAAGAGATAACAACTTGGAAACCACCACTCTTACTCGCTTTGCAACCATGGCGTTCAGTGATGAAGACATGCAGCTTGTGACCGTCAAGGCCGTGGGCGATGCCTACCCACTGCGCGGTGAGCTTATCCTAACCGATGAGAGTGGTAATAAATCATCGGTGTCGCAGGGTGAACTTTGGCTCGAACAGCGAGTCATGGATCAACTGAACGTAAAAATTGGTGACAGCGTCACCATAGGTGATGCTGACTTACAAGTTACGGGAGTGATTACTGAAGAGCCAGGACTGTCTTTTAACCCGTTTCAGCAAATGCCATCAGTGATGATAAACAGTGCTGACATCGAGAAAACAGGAGCGTTACAGATTGGTAGCCGTGTTCAGTTCCGGTTATTTCTAAACGGCGATTCCAACGCAATTCAGTCAATCGTCGACAGCACAGAGTTAACGCCAAGCGATCGTTGGTTAACTGAAAATACCCAAAGCCGCACATCTGATGTCTTTTCCAGAACAAAACAATATCTTTCACTGACTGTAGCCATTGTAATATTGATGGCGGCAACGACGTTGGTATTGACCTGCCAGCATTATGTCTCTAACCGCCGGCAGACAATTGCAATGCTGAAGAGTATTGGTGCGAGCAAGAGCTGGATTGCTCGTTGGTTGTGGGTGCAGTTAGGGGTTTTGTTTGCCATTGGAATCACTTTTGGTATAGCAATCGGTATTGGTTTAGAAGTTTTACTTCGATTGCCAATGGCAGACTTACTGCCAGATCCACTGCCTTCGTATGGCATTTCTCCATACCTGTATTCAGTCGTGACCTGTGTTCTGATTAGTGTTCCCGCTCTGGGGATTCCTCTGCTGCATCTTTTAAACACACCTGCTTTGAGCGTAATGCAAGATTCGGCACTGAAAGTTAATAGAAAATCACTATTGCTTCTTTTGGTTCCCGTGATTCCGATGCTTGCGGTTTATGGTAGTAACCTAATGGTGTGGATGGTGCTCGTCGGTATTGTCGTTTTGTTCGCGGTGCTTGGCTTGGTCAGTTCATTACTGACTCGACTGGTCAGCAAGCTTCCTATGAACACTACGATGAAGCTCGCAGTCAGCCGACTGAACCGAACCAGCGTAGCAAGTGGCGTACAGTTTGCCGCTCTGGCACTGTCACTAATGCTTCTTTCAGTGATTTGGCTGGTCAGAACAGACTTGTTATCAGACTGGCAGCAAACATTACCTGATGATGCACCAAACGTGTTTGCGTTAAATATTGCCTCTACCGAAGTCGACAGCTATCTGACCACGTTGGATGAAAATGTTCAGGATCGATCTGAGGCTTATCCTATTATTCGTGGTCGCGTAAGCACCATCAATGGTATCCCTGCGAAGGATTACGTTCTTAGTAAGCGGGGAGCTGAAGAAGAGACTGATGCTCTGAGTAGAGAGTTGAACTTTACCTGGGCTGATCAGATTCCTGCGCACAATGATTTGCTGGAAGGTGAGTGGGTAGGGAAAGGTTCTGTATCTGTTGAAAGCGATGTCATGTCAGAGCTTGGACTGGAGATAGGAGACACTCTTACGTATGTGATAAATGGAGTTACTGTTGAAGCAAAAGTGGATTCGGTGCGTCATGTAGAATGGCGTGAGATGAAACCGAACTTTTACTTCATTTTCTCTCCTGACGTGTTGGAAAGTATTCCTTCCACTTACCTAGTTAGTTTTCGCATTAATGATGAACAAAAACCATTCCTGAACCAGCTATCCAGAAGCTATCCAACGGTCAGTGTGATGGATATCAGTACCATGGGAGCCAAGATACAAGAGCTCCTCAGACAAATCGTCTGGGCTATTACTGTGCTTGCTGCATTAGGAGTGATTGCCGGTTTAATGCTTATTTTCACTTTGTTGCGGTTAAGCCTTTCACAGCGCCAGCAGGAAATACGCCTCTACCGCACGCTCGGAGCGTCGAAAAAGCGTATTTCTAATACTCTATGGTGCGAATTCGGTTTAATGGCAATTATTGCAGGAATAATTGCAAGCTTTGGTGCAGAGGTCAGTGTAGCAAGCTTAATGAAATGGGGGTTCGAATTAACACCTAATGCACACCCTTGGTTGTGGTTAATTCTTCCAGTGCTCAGTTTTGCGACACTTGGATTAGTTCTTAACACCCTGATAAAACGGTTATTAATTCCTGTGAATAAAGGTGCATACTGACCTGCTGTGAATAACTAAGGGTGACTTATCCACAAAATCGGTGGATAAATATTGGGATAACTTTGGGCGAAATATCACTTGATATTCGCCCAAGCCAGTAGCTTAGGAACTTTGCAGCAATTTGTTATTCACAAAACTGAAATGTCCTTATCTTCAAGCCTATCGGTCAAGTATTTTTTAAGTTTTTTTTGATCCTTCTTTATAACTAATAAGTACAAGAAAAATGTGATTTTCTTCAAAACAATATCTGAGTAAAATACTTAGGTAATTAAAATACTTAGCAAAGACATGACCCTCAAAGCATTCAAAGAACACGAATCAGTTAAAGTTGGCATTATTGGTGGTGGAATAGCAGGTTCAACTTCCGCTCTGAAATTATCTGAGATGGGGTTAGACGTATCGCTTTTTGAGAAGCGAGACAGTTTAGTAAGTGGTCCACCCATCTGCCATTTACATGCAGGTGGCAATTTATACCGGGAGATTTCTGAAGCCCAGTGTATTGAGCTGCTTAGGCAATCTATAGATACGGTAAAATTGTATCGTCACACCATTAATATCCGACCTACCGTTCTCGCAGTTCCAAACAGCGATTCGGGCAGTGCGACAGAAATATTGCCTCGCCTAAATGCAATCAAAGCTTATTACCAGTCTCTGGTAAATCAGGACCCCACAAATAAAGTGCTTGGGGAGCCAGAAAGCTACTTTGTTGAATATTCCAAGGGAAAATTGCTTTCCTTGAAAGACAAAAGTCAGCCAAAAGAACCTGTGACCTTCGATGACTGGATGATTCCGTTTGCCCAACACACCGATCTTGAACAAATCAAGTTTCCAGTCATAGCGGTTCAGGAGTTTGGGTGGAGTGTATTCCGTCTCTCATCTACGGTTGATCTGGCTTTAGAGTCTTCAAGCCACTGTAAGGTTTTTCTTGAAACTGAAGTTCAGTCTGTGAAACAGACAAATACGGGATGGGAGCTAGCGTACGTACACCGTAATGAATCGAAACCTGAGGTGGTTGAAGTTGACTACCTTATTAATGCAAGTGGTTATGAGACGGGAACAGTTGACGATTGGGTTAACAAACCCAAGCAACGTCTGGTGGAGTTCAAGGCCGCTTACGTGACGCGATGGGAAGAGTGTAGGCAACTTTGGCCAGAGGTTATTTTTCATGGTCCAAGAGCAACCCCAGCAGGAATGGCGCAATTAACGCCCTACGCCAACGGTGTATTTCAGC
This sequence comes from Vibrio nigripulchritudo ATCC 27043, assembly GCF_000222685.1. Taxonomy (GTDB): domain Bacteria; phylum Pseudomonadota; class Gammaproteobacteria; order Enterobacterales; family Vibrionaceae; genus Vibrio; species Vibrio nigripulchritudo. The sequence goes on from NZ_AFWJ01000329.1 coordinate 13,117, forward strand.
TCCACGGAATGACGGAATCTATTACTTTGTTTGATGATGGGTTGGTCGCCAGTACCGAAAAAAGTTCGCAGCCAGAGTTGCCGAATTATCTGTCCAACAAAATTAAACACGGTTGGACAGTAGAGCAACAATCGGAACGTACGAATCGCGCGATTCAGCATATGTCTAAATTTATTCCCTCATTTTCTGGTGCTAAAAGTGAAGGAAAGCCGTTGTTTGGAGCGCAGCAGGTGCCCGGAAATGATGTCACGCTTAGGGCGGCAGACGTATCATTTGAAGGGAGTAACTATGCTCGAATGGAAATTGTGAAAGGATCATCAGCCTTGGAAGCTGCCGATCGAATTGCTCGACACATGGCTGAGCAAGGTTTTGTTGGTCGAGGTGAACAATCTTTCAACTGGCAAATTTTGGATGGAATTGAGGAGTCGGATGTTGTCGGCAGAGCCGTTGAGCTAGCTAAAATGAGACAATACCCTGATGAACTCGCGCTTATTGCCGGGGTGTCTAAACCTATCTAGTTTGAATTAACTTAAATTGAACTTGATAAGCCCGCTTACAACAGCGGGCTTATTCGTTTTTTAGATCAGCTTTTTACGAATTTGGATAACTAAAGCTTCTGCCAATACCACCACCACAAATATGCTGAGTAATACGACCGAAACCTTCTGCCATTCAAACAGGTTCTGAGCGTCGTTCAATACAACGCCGACACCGCCTGCACCAACTAATCCAAGTACCGCCGATTCACGAACATTGATGTCCCAACGGAACAGCACGATGGAATAGAACGCTGGCATAACCTGAGGCCAGTATCCTTTTAACAAAATACTTGTTGGTGATGCCCCAGTTGCTCGGAGAGCCTCTATGGTCCCCATATTGACTTCGGTAATGGCTTCAGCGAGCAATTTGCCTACAAATCCGATGCTTCTAATCGCAATGGCCATTATTCCGGCTAGAACGCCTGGTCCAAAGAGGGCGATAAAAAGCAGTGCCCAGACCAAAGAGTTAACAGAGCGAGAAGACACCAGAAAGAATTGCGCAATCCAGTTTAGTGTTTTGCTCGGTGTGATGTTTGGCGCATTGAGCAGAGCCAGCGGCACAGCAAAAATTAGGGTGAATAGGGTGCCCAGCGTAGCAATGTGTAGGGTTTCGATTAGGGCTGCGTGAACAGTTTCTGGGTAGAAGGGATAATCCAACGGCACCATTCGCTCAAACATGTCAGCAAATTGAGCTGGCGCGTCGTACAGAAACTCAGGAATGACCTCCACAGTTTGCCACGACCAGACCAAAGCCAGTACAAAGCAAAAGTAGGCGGAAAAGCGCATCAGTTTTTCTGATAGCGTAAATCTTTGCCAGTGATGATCGATATTCTGGGTGGTCATCAGAAAATTCTCCTCACAATGTTTGACAGGAATTCACCTATCAAAATCAATGAAATAATGGTGATAAGAATTGCCGCAACAAAATCGTAATCAAAGCGCTGAAAAGCGGAGAACAATGTTCCTCCTAAACCACCAGCACCTACAATCCCAACCATGGTGGAGTTACGAAGATTCGAGTCGAGTTGGTAACTTGAAAAACCAATGAACCGAGAAAACACCTGAGGCATGACCGCGAACAACACGACGCTGGCGAAGCTTGCTCCCGTAGCGCGAATGGCCTCCACCTGCTTGAAGGAGATTTCTTCTATTGCCTCTGCAAACAATTTTGCGATGAAGCCTATTGATGCAAATACTAAAGTCAGTATCCCAGCAAGCGCACCGAAGCCCACTGCCTTTACAAACAGAATGGCAATTATCACAGGGTGGAAGGATCGACAAAGTGCGATAAATCCTCTTACGGGTGCGTTGATGATCAAAGGCATCATGTTTCTGGCTGCCAGTAAACCCAGAACGAGGGAGATAACAATCCCGAAGAAGCTGGAAATAATCGCAATCTGCAAGCTTTCGGCAAGACCACTCAGCAGCAAGTTCGTGCGCGAAAAATCTGGCGGAAACATTCGAGACAGCAGTCTTTCACTTTCACCAATACCAACCACTATTCGGTCAATACTTATGCCTAAAGAAGAAAAACTGTAAAAGAGATACGCGAGAACCCCAATCCAAATGGCTTTGCTGGACCAGTGGCTCTTAAATGGATTCTCATGGTCATGAGTTAGTCCAGCCATGATTCCCCTCCATAGATGATTTTTAAGTCCTCTTCGGTAATACCATCAGGATGACCGTCGTAGTGCACTTTTCCGCCACACATTCCTATGATCCGCTTGGCGAAGCGTTTGGCCAGATTCACATCATGAATATTCACCAGAACCGGGATCTGGTTCTTCTCCGCTAGTTGCTCCATCAATTCCATGATTTCGACCGCTGTTTTAGGGTCAAGAGAAGAAGTCGGTTCATCGGCGAGCAAAATGTAAGGGTCTTGCATTACCGCCCGGGCAATACCAACTCGTTGTCTTTGACCCCCGGATAAACTGTCTGCTCGCTGATTTGCAAAATCGTACAACCCAACAAACTTAAGTAGTTCAAACGCATTGTTGATGTCTTTCTGAGTGTAGTTTCGTCTCCAGGCATTCCATGCGCTCATGTAGCCAAGGCGACCTGTTAACACGTTTTCTAACACTGAGAGCCTTTCGACTAAGTTGTATTCTTGGAATACCATGCCAATGTGACGGCGTAACATACGTAGTGGTGTACCTTGAAGTTTCGTTAAGTCCTTGCCGTCAAAAATAATTTCGCCTGAAGTTGGATCGTTCAGTCGGTTGATACAGCGCAACAGTGTGCTTTTACCTGTGCCTGACGGACCGATAATCGCCACAATGCCTGGTTCGTCGATCTGAATGTCGATGCCTTTTAAAATAGGTTTTCCTTGGACATAAGAATGTTGCAACTCATTGATGGCAATGCCACGTGGACTCGCTATTGTCATCGTTATTTCCTTGTTTTTGAGAAAGCCTATGCCCTACCCATAAGGGCATAGGAAATAAATGAATATAGGATTGGTGGGTTAGTTGTTTGCCTGTTTTGCTAATTCAGCGGCTTTCTTTTTCGCGCGCTTAGCGGCTTCTTTTTCTGCTAGCTTTTTAAGCCCGGTCTTGGTGTAAGCGGTACCTGTTGCGTGCGCAATGTTTCGAATCACTTCCCACTCTTCTTTGTATGTGATGGGAGAGAAACGGTCAGCACCTTTAAAAGTTGCGCTCATTTCCGGAGTGAAGCGGTAGGTGGAAAACGCTTCTTTAATTTTGGCAACCAGATCAGGGTTCAGGTCGTGTGAATATCCGAATGCGGAAGTCGGGAAGCGGGGGCTACGGTAAATGATTTTCAGCTTGTCAGCGTCGACTCGACCGGCATCAACCATTCGGTCATACACATCTGAAGCAACTGGTGCCGCATCATAGTCTCCATTGAATACACCCAAAATGGATTGATCGTGTTTACCTGAATAAAGCACTTTGTAGTCCTTGTCAGGCGTTATGCCTTTGCTTGGGAACAGGGCGCGAGGAGCAAGGTTACCCGAGTTAGACGATGCAGAGGTATGTGCAACACGTTTGCCTTTAAGATCATCCATGGTGTTAATACCACTGTCTTTACGCACGATCGTGATCAGGTTGTATCCCTGGAATCCGTTTTCGTCACCTTTTACCGCAATTGGCACGTAGCCAGCTAAGTTTACGGCGTATCCTGTTGGACCAGTTGAAAAGCCTGCGACGTGCAGTCTGCCGGAACGCATTGCCTCTACCTGTGCTGAATTGGAGTGCACCGTGTAATAGATCACTCGCTTACCAGTAATGTTACTTAAGTGCTCCTGAAAATCAGCAAACGCATCTTTGTAGATAGCGGGATCTTCAACAGGAGTATAGGTAAATACCAGGGTACTTGGGTCTCGCCAGTCGTCTTTATTTTTTGGCGTGTCAGCCACAAGGTCATTGTTCTCATCGCAGTATCTGTCGTCGAGAACGCCTTTATGGTTACAGGTATCTGCCAGCGCAACGGAAGGCAGGAGTAGGGAGGTAGCAATGAGCAGTCCTTTATATGCTAATTTCATCTTGAAACCTTTTGTTTGTTTATTTGTAAAGGGTCACTATTGCAATAGCGAGGAGTGTGCCAATTAATTATTTCTTTAATATCAATGATATATAGTTGCGAGGTATTTTGCTTTTTACATTTGTGTCACATTTGTCCCTTGGGTTCTTCTATTTTGGGTCAAATCTGTCCAGTCGTTTTTTGAAACGGGCATTCACTTTATGAGAAGGCTGAAAATGCTCAGCCTTCTCAGAATAATTATTTTAAACCCATGCAGTTAGCGTAGTAGGTCACGGTTGAAGGCCAGTCGCTGAATACGCCCAACACGCCAACATCCTGTGCTAACGTATCAAGCATAACCATCATGTCACCATCGTTGTTGATGCTGTCAGTAACGCTCTGGTAGTACCACCCACCACCATTATTCAATGGACCGGAGCGTTCCAGTGTCCATGTGATAATGTCTAGCCCTGCTTCTTTTGCCAGCTTGGTGTAGTCTGATGCAACGATTTGTCCCTTTTCATCAAGAGTTACCAGCGCATACATCGGAGGTGCGATGATATTAACTCCAGAGTCTTTAAGCGCTTTCATATCAGCCAAATCTGGTTTGAAACCCTCTTGATTGTAGACGCGGTCATCCAAGTAGACGGCTTGCTTACCAAACTTAGGGTTGTGCTTAATCCAGTATTTAACGTCTTCTAAATTAAACGACTGAACATAGGCATCTTGCGCTTTGATTCCAGCAGCCTTCAATTCGTCGATCAGCTTCTGTGCGTAGTCTTGCTGAGAGAACCCATTAAATGGCATTGAGACGGCGGGAGATTTGAGTTCAGGTGTGACTTTAACGCCATGCTGTTTGAAAAGAGCGACACTTTCTGCGTGTGTCATCAAAGTGCCGGTGCTGGCATAAAGATCGGTTCGCCAGCCTGCGGTCCCATCCATGTACTCTTCAACAGTGGTTGCCATAGGGTTGAAGCCATCCATCTTACCTTTAAGCGTTTTGAACTCCGCTAGAGTAAAATCAGAGGTTCTGCATTCAGCCTGTGCTTTTTCTCCTGTTTCAAGGTTGGCAGGTTTAAAAGGAACGGTACATTTTTTTGCAAGTTCAGGAATAGCTAACACGTTGGTCGTGGTATGCAGGTCGCTCTGAGAATGTCGGCAGACAAGCTCTTTATCCTTGGTGAAGGTTACGTCACATTCGAGTACCCCAGCACCTGTGCGAATTGCAGCCAGATAAGACTCTTTTGTGTGTTCAGGAAACTGCATCGCGGCACCGCGATGACCAATCGAAAAATCACTTCGGTAAAATGGCCCTGCTTCACAGGCTTGAAGTTTGGCTTTTAAAGGGCTTTCATCCATGTTGTCGACTAAGTACATAGGACGAGGTCCTAAATCGGCGGTGACTTTAGCCTGCGCTATTCCAGCAGTTAAACACAGGCAAACAAGCGCCGATCCCTTAAGTACGTTATTCATTGTTTTCTCCATTTTTTAATAGCACCTTGTGTGCAAATGGAGAATTGCAGAGGATATGCCAAAATTAATTTCATTGAAAAACAATGAGATAAAAATCCTATCGAATGATTTGGGTCAAAAATGTCTTAGGGTCAACAGACCTTAATCACTTCGACACCTTGAAGCTTTCCTTACTGAGTTGATGCTTTTTCATTTTTCGATAAAGCGTTTTTCTTGGAAGATCCAATATTTCAGACACATGGTTGATGTTGCCATTCGAACTAACCAGTGCTTTTGTCAGCAAGTCTTTTTCGTATTGATCCATTTGCTCTTCAAACCCAAGGGCTTGTTGAGTTTTAGACTGATTCATCGGAGCCTGAAGGTCGAAACCATCACCCACGATGCCCAGAACAAAACGCTCCGCTACGTTTCTGAGTTCACGAACATTGCCCGCCCATTCATGTCTGTGAAGTTGCTGTATGTGCTCTGGATACAGGCTCGGAGCACGGGTTGAATACTTTTCACAAGCTTGAAGTACAAAGTGGCGAAACAAACTCTGAAGATCTTCTTTTCGATCTTTAAGAGGGGGCAGGTGAATGCTCGCAATGTTTAGCCGGTAGAAAAGGTCAACGCGAAAATCGCCTGTATCACTGAGCTGTGCTAAGTCCGCTTTGCTTGCTGCGACAATGGTTATGTTGACCGAAATTAATTCGTTGCTGCCCACGCGCTCAATCACGCGCTCCTGTATCACTCTTAACAGTTTAATTTGAATAGCAATCGGCATGGTTTCTATTTCATCGAGAAACAAAGTCCCGCCGTTAGCCTGTTCAATTTTACCAATGCGCTTTCGATTAGCACTGGTGAAAGCACCGGCTTCATGACCAAACAATTCGCTCTCAATGATACTTTCAC
>NZ_AFWJ01000328.1 GCF_000222685.1 Vibrio nigripulchritudo ATCC 27043
GTTCGAGTGCTGGTATTTTCGGTTATTTGAATTAGCTAGGCGTGTCCAACCTGTGAAGAAAGCTGGCTGGCATCAATGCCTAACATCTGAACCGCTTTTTTCCAGCGCTCGTGAATTGGCGTGTTAAAGATGACATTCGGGTCTGCTTCGATAGTGAGCCAGGAGTTATCCGCTAACTCACTTTCTAATTGACCCGCTTCCCAGCCTGAATAGCCCAGAGCCACAACGTAGTTATCTGGCTCTGCTTCGGTACCTAAAACGCTTAAAATGTCCTTAGAGGTAGTAACCGCAAGTGATTGGGTCATCTGAATGCTGGACTGGTAATGATCTTTGGGTTCATGAAGTATAAATCCGCGATCTTCCGCAACCGGACCGCCATTGAGAACGGGTTTCTCTAAACTGTCGGTATTGAGTTGAGGATGCACCGGATCCACTTCAACCTGCTTCAACATGCCGCCCACGGAGATATCAATCGGAGCATTAATGACAATGCCCATAGCGCCATCGTCACTGTGTTCACATAAGTAAACCACAGTGCGCTTAAAAAACGGGTCTTTCATGCCAGGCATGGCGACCAGAAAATGATTCGCTAAATTCATAATATCTCCAGTGTGAGCCTATTTAATTATTTTTGGACTCGACGTTCGATGGCGTCCATCAACTTACCCGTGATAGAAATGTCGAACGCTGCTTCGATTTCACGAATGCAGGTTGGACTGGTGACGTTGATTTCAGTCAGTTTGTCGCCAATCACATCCAAGCCAACAAAGATAAGCCCTTTTTCTTTAAGTGTAGGAGCTACTGCGTTCGCTATCTGTAAATCTGTTTCACTTAATGGTCTCGCTTCCCCTCTGCCCCCTGCGGCAAGGTTTCCGCGGGTTTCGCCTTTCGCTGGAATACGCGCTAAGCAGTAAGGCATAGGCTCGCCGTCCACCACCAAGATACGTTTGTCGCCGTTACTGATGTCCGGTACAAAAGTTTGTGCCATGGCGTAGTTCTGCGCGTGGTTGGTCAGGGTTTCAATGATCACCGATACGTTTGGATCACCTTGTTTCACACGGAAGATAGAGGCGCCGCCCATACCATCCAACGGCTTAAGGATTACGTCACCGTGTTTTTCCTGAAACTCTCGGATTTTTTCCGCTTTGCGTGTAACAATTGTCGTCGGTGTCAATTCTGGGAACCATGCGGTAAACAGCTTCTCGTTACAGTCACGAAGGCTCTGTGGTTTGTTGACGATAAGCGTGCCTTTTTCTTCCGCGCGCTCAAGAATGTACGTCGCGTAGATGAACTCTGTGTCAAACGGAGGATCTTTTCTCATCAAAACCGCATCAAGTTCGGATAGCTCGATAGGCTGTTCGGATTTGAATTCATACCAGCCAGTGGGATCTTCTTTTAACGAGACCACTTTGGTATCCGCAATTGGAGTGCCCTGATCCAGATGAAGATCGTTCATCTCCATGTAGTGGATTTCCCAGCCACGGCGCTGAGCTTCTAACATCATGGCGAAACTGGAGTCCTTCTTGATGTTGATAGAAGAAATAGGATCCATGACTATGCCGATTTTTATCATTCGTTTGTCTCCGTTTATCCAAGGTCGCCAAAGCGGACTTGCAATGCTGTAATTGCGGTTAACGCTGCAGTTTCGGTTCTCAGCACTCGAGGACCTAGCAACGTTTCTTCAAATTTGTATTTCTCTGTCATGCCGATCTCTTCAGCAGACAGACCCCCTTCCGGACCAATAAGCAAACGCACGCGTGTCATTGGTTCTGGCAGGGTATTGATGGAATATTTTGCTCTGGGGTGCAGATTGAGTTTTAAAGCCTCGCTGGGTTCTGCGCACCATTCTTCAAGCTGCATGATAGGGCGAATTTCTGGCACTGTATTACGACCACATTGTTCGCAAGCGCTTATTGCAATTTTCTGCCACTGAGCCAGTTTCTTCTCGAATCGCTTGGCGTCTAGTTTTACGCCACATCTCTCTGAAATTAAAGGGGTAATGGTATTTACACCCAATTCCACCGACTTTTGAATGGTGAATTCCATTTTTTCGCCACGAGAGATCACCTGCCCAAGGTGGATATTCAGTGGCGATTCGATACTCGATTCAATGCGCTCACGTACCTCGACGGTCACGTTTTTCTTACTCGACTCAACGATAACGGCGGGGAATTCTGCATCGCTACCATCAAACAATAGCACTTCCTGACCCTCGCCCATACGAAGCACTCTGCCTATATGACCTGCGGCATCGTCGCTTAATTTCACCAAGCCCAGTTCTGAAATCTTTTCGGGGTGATAAATTCGAGGGATTCGCATCTACTTTTTCCTGCGTGCTATTGGTCATCAGACCCTAAGTGATTAGTGACTAACATGGATGCTACGCAGGGAAAAAACAAGGGGCGAATGCCCCTTTGGTTAGAGTTAAGAGCGATTTAGGCAGGCTTGATAAACAAAAGGATTATGGTTGCCCTGAATGCGGAAGATGCGCTCATCGCGCGTGCATTCCCATTCGTCCACAGGGAATTGCTTGTTCCAGGCATTCATCAGATTGGTTTGCTGCTTTGAAAGTCGAAAGCCGTACTCTTTACTCATGTAAAGGTAGGTGCGTGCAATGGAGCCTTTGGCGCGATCTGGCGGCATTACTTTTCGTTGCTTGAAGTTAACCTGAACTTCGCATTGACCATAAGTGGCTCCGTCTATCCCATTCCACTGACTGAAATTGTAGTTAGAGCGATCGCCATTTACTTCGCCAATCGCGGGTGCCAGATTGTGTAAGTCGGCTTCCATCAGTTTGAAAGTTTTGTCGTTTCGGGTGCAGTTCTTTCTGCCGCCATTCTGCCAGCATTGTCTCTGGTGACCGAACTGCCAGGCTGGCACCACGTGTTCCCATTCAATTCGCGAGGCACGCTTGAGTTGTTTCCTTACTTCATAACCACAGCCATTAAGGTCGGGAATGCCCTTCTTTCCTTTCCACTGAATATCGCAGTCGCAGTAAAAACTGATGGGGTGGTCGGCGTAAATCTTCACCGCTTCTTTTTTGGCTTTAGAAAAAGAAGAGGGAGGAGCAGCATTTAAAGTAACGGGTAGAACAGCAAGCGTGATTAAAATTGGGTAGAGCTTCATAGTTATTGATAATTAGGATTATTAATAAAATGAAGTCTAGCAATGAGATGATAATTTTATCTATAGATAAGCGTTAAATTAACAAAACTAAGACAGTTGAGTACCTGTAAATTTGAGCTCTCCCTTACAGGAACGACATTGATAGCTCGTCTGACCGCGTTGTATTTTGTTGTGCCTGCGTATCGTCAGAGCATGAACCTGACACTCGCAGCGGTACTCAAAGGTCTTCCCTTGTACGTCTTTTACATCGAACTGGTGAGTGGTATTGGCTTTCACCCCCAGCACTTCTTCCATCACATATCGCCACTCCGCACCATGCGGTTTTACACGTCCAAATTGTTGGTAAGTGATGAGGTGCGCCACCTCATGTGGGATGACCTCTTTGTAAAACGCTTCTTGATTGCCTGCAAACAAGGTGGGGTTTAGCCGGATTTCCCAGCTTTGAAGATACGCCTTTCCAGCCGCTTTCCCACGCACGTTGAAATTCCAGACCGGAACGGGAAAGGAGCAACCGAACTTGTTTTCAGCCTGTCGAATACAGCGCCGAATGATCTGGTCGATAGTGTAGCTGGTGGTTGGATTGAGCATAAAAAAGCAGCCTCTGTGACGAGGCTGCTATTGTACTGAAAATGCGGAGCTTGTTAATGGTGACGACGCTGTATTGTTGCCTCGTAGCCATGCCAGGTGCCAAAGCCCAAGATAGGCATGACGATCATCATACCCAGACCAAAGGTCGCAAAACCGATGATAAGCCCACCACATATGATGAATGCCCAAACAATCATGGCTGGGATATTGGATTTCACCGCGTTGAAGCTGGTGAACACTGCGGTCATGATGTCCACTCTGCGTTCCATCATCATTGGAATGGAAAAGACAGAGATACAGAAAATGATGGTTGAAAGCACAAGCCCGATAAGGGACCCGATCACCAGAAACGGCAGGAAGTCAGCAATAGGTGCACCTTCTACAGAAGGGTAGAGCGCATGAAGTAACGCTGCTATTCGCATCCAGAATATCATGGCGATGCTGAGCATCAGGGCAAATCCCCACTGTGATACTGAATTACGTCCGATGGCGTGCATGGAATGGAGTAGCTTGGGTTTGTGTCCTTTTTCAAGTTCCCACGCCGCATCATATAAGCCAAGTGCGAGGAACGGACCAATAAGCATGTAGACGATAAGACTTGGCAGTACCACTAAGTGTGTACCTTGCCAGTACACCAGACCCACAACGCCAATTGCCGCTGCGGTAAAACAGAGACCATAAAAAGCGCTGATTAAAGGTGTTCGCATTAAGTCATTTACAGCCATGGCAAGCCAGTGAAATGGCTCGGTGATGCCGATTTTATTACAAGGTATGGTTCTGGCGTATTCTGAATCTGGAATGACGTGTTCTTTTTTATCAGAGACGTCATTTGGACTGAGTGTACGAGGCATAGACCCTCCATGACCGATTCTGCTTGAACTCCGGAGTACTCAACGCTGGCGGAGCTTACTCACAAAACCGAGTTTGAATTTTCCCAGGGCGTGCCGACCTTTTGTGGTTCAACTTTCTCAACAGGGGTCACACACCCATCATCCATAGGTGCTCGATGCCTCGCAGGCGATCAATTTTTGTAAGCGGCGCATCGACTTTACAACGTTAACAATACCCTTTCTCTGAGAAAGGTTGTTAACATTATGTTAACTATTAACTATCCAGAGATAAATATCAAACTTCTTTCGGCTCAATTCTGGGATTTGTTATTGATCACAAGAGAGATGGGTTGACTTCAGAATAAAGTGCCTCGAAATATTTTTACAATAAGATCAGGATTATAAGGAAAATACCAGTGAGCATATGAGGCTACCGTGGCGTGTTTTACCCATACAGGATCGGTTGGGGTTCCATATTGGGAGAGTGGTTCGGTCAGCATTTTTTCTTCGCTAACGGTCTTTGAGTAGTGAAAAGTGTGTCCGCGTAATGGCTGACCCTGGATACTGGCTTCCAAAATGCCTAGGGCAGCCAGCTTATTTTGCATGTAAGCGTTGGCATTCAAAGCGCCCACTAACTTTTTCGTCTGATCGTTCTTATCCGTCAGTGTTTTGTTCAGATATAGCATGCCGCCACATTCAGCCAGACAAGGCTTACCCTGCTTGATGTGCTCTAAGATCTGATGATTCAGAGACTCGTTGCTCGCCAGTTTCTCCATATAAAGTTCTGGATAGCCGCCTGGCAGGTATAGCGCATCACATTGGGGTAGCTCGTCCTGCGCAAGGGGCGAAAAGTATGTCAGCGTCGCGCCTAATGATTCCAGCAGGTCAATGTTCGCCTGATACAAAAAAGCAAAGCTGGCGTCGTTGGCGATAGCAATTGTCTGGTCTTTCAGTGTACCTGTGACGTCTGGTTTGGATTGAGCTGGTGGATGAAATGATTGGGGAGGAGGTAAGGGAATGTCACCAAACTCACTAGTCAATTGGGCGGCGCGATCAAGCCGTTGTTCAATGTCATCCAGTTCTTGTGCCTGCACTAGTCCGAGGTGACGCTCGGGCAGTGAAAGATCCATGTCTTTCGGTAACCAACCGCAAAAAGCCGTTTCTGGTTTCAGGCTTTCTTTCAGCATTTCAGAGTGTCTTTTTGACCCTACACGATTCGCCACTACCCCAAAGACATCAATATCATCCCGGTAAGTCGATAAACCATGCACCAGAGCACCAAAGGTTTGTGCCATTGCGCCAGCATCCACCACCGCGAGCATGGGTAGCTGAAATTTAGCGGCAATGTCAGCACTGGAGCACTTGCCATCAAACATGCCCATGACACCTTCGATAAGAATGACATCCGCTTCCTGAGCCGCCTTGAAGAGCAAACGCTGGCACTCGGCTTCTCCGCACATCCATAAGTCTAGTTGATAGACTGGAGCCCCTGAAGCGATAGATAGAAACTGGGGATCGATAAAGTCAGGACCCGTTTTAAAGACGCGAACCTTTTTCCCCTGCTGAGTCAGTGCTCGTGCGAGCGCAGCAACAACCGTGGTTTTTCCACTTCCAGATGATGGTGCTCCGACAACCAAAGCGGAGCAATAAGCGGTTTCCATATGTTTTTCCTTATCTTCAGCTATCAATCACTCAGATTCATTCGTGATGATACGCGCCTGTCGACAGGCGTGTGAGAAAGTGGGGTCATAAAGTTTAGAATCGACAAAGCTGTTGTCGCCCAGCACTTTGCTGACAATAATCATTGCGGTTGAGCGAATCCCCTCATCATGCATGATTTGAGCAATGGTGCTTAATGTACCACGAAAAATTCGTTGTTCAGGATGACTGGCTTTTTCGACCACTGCGACTGGCCAGTCAGGAGGGTAGACATCGGACAGCTCCCTCACGACTTTGCTAATGAGTGTGGCGCTGAGAAATAAACATAACGTTGCCTCATGAGACGCCAGTGACCGCAAGTTCTCTTTCTCGGGAACAGGAGTACGACCTGATGCTCGGCTGAGGATAATGGTCTGACACTTTTCAGGAAGCGTCAGCTCTTGCCCGAGTGCAGCGGCGCTGGCTTGAAATGAACTCACCCCCGGTACGACCTTCCAGTCGATTCCTAACTCATTTAAGCGGCGAGTTTGTTCAGCTAACGATGAGTAAATAGAAAGGTCGCCAGTTTGAACTCGGGCGACATGTTCCCCTTTCTCGTGAGCGTTCTGGTAAACGCGAGTCAGATCATTCAGATCCATGTCCGCAGAGTTGTAAACCTGCGCATCAGGTCGAGCGCGTTCAATGACCGCTCTGGGCACCAGGCTACCTGCGTAAACCACGACAGGGCACTCTTCGACAAGCCTAGCCCCTTTTACGGTGATCAAATCTGGATCGCCCGGACCGGCACCAATAAAATAAACCGTCATGTCAGTTCACCTCATCTTTCATTTTCAGTGAGTGTCCACGTTTCTGCCCGTCGAGTACCGAACCGTTTTTAAGCTGATATTTATTGGTGTAGCCTCTGGGTGTAATGATCCAGTCGCCAAAGCGATAGCTGTTGCTATTGCCGACCACGACTGCCGCATTCATACCAAACTCCACCTGAGTAAACTCAGCCAGAGTGGTCAGTGTGACTTGCTGATCTTCGCGGTAGGCAGCATTGACGACGGCAACGGGTGTACTTGGATCTTTATGTTTCAGCAAGATCTCACGAGCAGTTTCGATATGTTGGGTTCGCTTTTTGGATCTCGGGTTATAAAACGTGATGGCAAAATCAGCGATAGCAGCGGCTTCAATGCGCTTGGTGATCACATCCCAAGGAGTGAGTAGATCCGACAAAGAGATGGTGCAACTGTCGTGACCGAGCGGAGCACCAACCAATGATGCACACGCGTTGGCTGCGGTAATGCCGGGAATAATATCTAACTCAATCTGCTGATTTAGCTGAGGGTTTTGCTCAAGCAGTTCCAGCACCAGTGGCGCCATGGCGTACATGCCCGAGTCTCCTGAGCACACCAGAACCACTTGCTTGCCTTTGGCTGCCTCTTCCACCGCCGCCTGCGCGCGATCCCACTCGCGTGTCATCCCACTTTGGATGACTTCCTGCTCAACAATCAGTTCGTCGATAAGCTCAACATACGCTTTGTAACCTGCGACCACATCAGCAGTTTTAATGGCGTGCTGCGCGGCTGGCGTAACAAGATCAATAAAGCCCGGTCCAAGACCAATCAAGGTTAATTTTGCCATGACTAGAGCACTCCTTCGGGAGCGTTAAGACGAATCAATCCTTCTTTAATCTGCCTGTCGATAACGTCCAGAAGCTCAGGCATGTCCAGCATACAGAATTTGTCACCTTGAACAGGTTCTGCAATTTTCACTTCGGCATCTTCGGACAAAGCTTCTTTGATCTCGTTGAGATCATTAATGAAGTGGTTACCGGAAACCAAAAGTAACGGAACTAAGTTTAGTACTGGCTTGCCACCACCGGTATGGAGCGCTTTTATGCGGCTGAGCATTTCATCTTTCAGCAATTGGAAAGGCCACGCTCCTTCGAGTGAACAGGCGAAGTTGCGTTCAGACAGGCTACTCAGAAAGTCAGCGCTGTAGTGAATCGCCTGATGCCCCGGGTTGTCGAGCATAGGGGCACCGTGATGAATGAACACATTAAAATGCTCTCTAGGCATGAAACGTTCGTGCAAGGCAGAAATCAGTCGGGTGGCGAGCTGGCTATGGTGCATGATGGCTGGTGTCTGTTCGATACGGGCTAAGGAGAATTGCTTGAATCCGTCGACAATGGATGTCAGGTATCGGTGTTCATCGGTCGGGAACAGGTACACGGAAACCACTAGAATTCGCTCATAACCTTGTGTATCGAGATCAGCCAGAACTTGCGGAAGGCTAAAACATTGATTGTCTTTACGCGCCAGCTTTTTGATCACCATTTTCGAGCTGGTGGCGACACGAACATGAGTGTCGGGGTAGGTCTCGCGAACACGCGCAGCCAAGTTTTCATAACGCTGCTGTTCAATCACACTGCCAAAGCAGCTAAGAACAATGGCGGTGCCTTGATTGTAATGACGAAGTCGTTTCATGGGTTAACTATCCTTATTTTTTGTATTGGTCTTATTGTTTGTATTGGTCTTATTGTTTGTTTTGGTCTTATAGTTTGTTTAGCTCATCGGCACTTTCGATAGGTGCGATGTATTGCGGATCGAGCCATTGTTTGAGTGGCTTACGCTCGACCAGATGTGTGAAAAGTTCTTTCCAGGTCTGCTCGGTAAACTGATCAATCCCTTTCACCCATAAGCCGTTGTTGATGGGTGTTTCATTGGGTTGAAGGCGTTCGTAGATCACCATCGCCGCACGGTTTCGGCAGGTGCCTGCGCAGTGCGTACGGCTGATTTTGATTCGCTGCTCTCCACTGGCAAAACCAATTGATTTGAGCACTTGCCGTAGGTCATGGGCGAGGTTCTTACTGCCTTCTTTGGCGCAGCGCCCTCCCTCGCAGAGCAGAATGTGGTGGCGGTGATAAAGCATGGGGCGGTTGAGATCGACGTGCTTGGGTTTGCACTGGAATCCATCAACCACTTCGTTACCATGCAGGTTGATTTTGACGTCTTTGTCGAGCCAGTTTTTCCATTTCTTTTTGGCAAGAGGTTCATCATAAGTGATGCGACAGCACGCAAGAGTCATGTTGAAGCCATCCTGCTTGAACTTCCATTTAGGAACGAGGAGTTGAGTACGGGCAGAATGTTTGAGTGCAGACGCTTCTGCCACTGATGAAACGCTCGTAATTTTCTTTACGTAATCTGAAGGGTTCTCAATCCCTTCCACTCCATCTAACTCGCTGGCTGAATAAGTATGAAATGGAATCTGCTCCTGCTCAGAAAGCGCCAGAATACCTTGTTCTTCGGCTTTTAATGCGATGCTTGCCAGTGAGGAAATGCTGTATTTAGACAGATTATGCTCTTCAAGAAATTGATGAATGCCTGCCTGAAGTACCTGCAACGGAGTGTTGCGATCGCATCCAATACCAAGAACTAATGACTTAGGTCGCCACAGTACAGTTTTGCTTTGCCACAACGTATAGCCCTTTGGGGTCTCCTCATCTGAGATAAGCACCAGTCCATCCCACTCAGCAGGCTCCACTTTCGTGAGATCTGCATGAGACAAATCCGGGTGCGTCATGATGTGGCGGGGCATAGAGCGTTTGTGCTGCCACCAGTTTTGTTCACCAGCATGCTGAACAATCAATACACGTTTCTCGTTGACGACGGCGGCACTGGTTGCCGTGATGGCTGGCTCACATTCAGGATCGAGCGTCCAGCCAAAAGGGGCTCCCAACATATCAACTGACAGGCTGTCAGCGACATCCGATGCGGTAGTAATCACGGGCGTGGCACTAAGCGCTTGTGATATTTGCAGTGCAATAGCATTTGCTCCGCCTCGGTGCCCTGAAAGCATTGGAATCACAAACTGCCCGTGATCATCAATGCAAACTACCCCCGGGTCGGTTCGTTTGTCCCGAAGGAGTGGACCTATCATTCGGCTAACGATCCCTGCTGCGAAAAAGCAGATATGGTGATCGTAATCGGCAAATTTTTCGGTGAAGAAGCCTGATAAAGGCAGGGTAAGACTATTGGCATCTGGGTATTCTTCTTTCCCCACAGGTGCGACGAACACGTCTGCAAACAGAAAGGTCTGAGCCAGCCGTCGAGCCTGCCTTGCGCCGTGCAAGGTAATGGCGTAAATCGCAATCTTCATCAGGCTCTCCTGCTTTCCAATACGGCACAGGGTTGTGACTGTGTTGTGCCTCGAAGTACTCCGCGACGTGAGCGGACAGAGAGCTGAACCATAGAAAAATAACGATGCTCATTCGGCACATCATTGAGATTGGTGTACACCTCTTGCTGCTCGGTGGTGGCGTGAGAAACATATGTTGCGCAGTCCAGCATGTTCATCGCCTGAAGCTGTTTAGTGAGCTTAGGAATAACCCGACCGGCTTTGATGAGCATGATGGTGTCAAAATCCAGTACCAGCCTCTCAAGACATTCCAGCCCCCAAGTGGCGGGGACCACACAGAAACGCTCCTGACCGTCTGCCAGAGGGATTTTGGTCTGAGACGGGATTGCCGTAACCGAGGTAATGCCCGGAATGATTACTGGGTCGAGCTCGGGCAAAATCTCAGAAAGTTCTTCCTGAATATAAGCCCAGGTGCTGTAGACGGAAGGATCGCCCTCGGTCGCAAACGCGACGGATTTCCCCTGCCTTAGCAGGCACGCAATGGTTTCAGCGGCTTTTTGCCAGGCGGGAATATTGACATTGGGATCTCGCGTCATCGGGAAGTGAAGAAACATCACTTTCCCTCGCATGTCGCTTCTTCTCAGGCTGCCATCGACAATGTGTTGAGCAAAGGACTGCTGACTCCCGGCGTCTTTTTCCGGGAAGGCAACAACATCAGCCTGGCTTAAAATACGGTGTGCTTTTAGCGTTAATAGCTCCGGGTCACCGGTACCCACGCCGACCGCATACATAGTTCCTAATTTCATTTTGACTTTCTCATTATTGTATTTTTATGTTGTGTTTTCCTGACCGCGGTATTTATCCAGCCTGCGGTTTGGTGAATGTGAATAAGTGAATAGGGTTCTCTGCCTGATAACGCGTGTAATGCGCCAGAGGCACTCCGTTAGAAACGGTAACCAGCTGAACGTGAGTCGGTGCCTGGCTCTCTTTGCTCCACTGATGAAGTTCACAGGTAGAGTCGACCGTGACGGCGGAGCCAACAATGACACCTCCGGGTTTCAGTGCTTCCCAGCAGGTATCCAGAATCGACGTCATATTGCCTCGGCTCCCACCAACAAAGATGCTGTCGGGTGCCGGGAGATGTTCAAGCTGGTTAGGCGCTTTATCCTTAATCAACCTGACATTGTCTGTGCCGTGAGCTTTTAGGTTGGCTTCGATCGACTCGTAACATTCCGGATTGGACTCGATGGTGAACACCTGCCCCAGATAACATTGTTTCGCCGCTTCGATAGCGACAGAACCAGAACCCGTACCGATATCCCATACCACAGATTGGGGCTGTATGCGCATTGACGAGAGAGCTAAGTGGCGAACGGGCTGTTTAGTGATTAGCCCGCGTTTGGGGGTTCGCTTCATAAAATCATCATCACTGGCGTACTGACCCGCTATCCCCCAGGCATATGGTTCTGCTCTGTGTAGAATCAGTACATTGAGCGAAGAAAAGTCCCCTGAAGCGCATCTGGCAAGATCGTCTAACGACCATTTCGTAACTTTTTCTTCGGTTGATCCCAAACTCTCACAGACCCAAACCAGCCAGCCTTGCTGGGTGTAGTTGATAAGGTGTGCTGCAATTCTTGCGGGGTGATTGTGAGCATCGGTTAGCAGGCAGTAACTTGTTCCCCACTGGATCTGGCTAGCGAGTCCTTGAATGACGTCGTCATGCTGTTTACGGCCATGCAGCGAGATGGCTTTCATGTCCTGCCACGGGAGCCCGACTCGGCTGCAGGCTAGTTGCATGGATGACGGGGAGGGAATAAAGCGCACTTCGTAATGAGGCAACTTATTCAATATCGACTGACCGATACCAAAGAAAAGCGGGTCGCCAGAGGCAAGCACAACAACGCTACCTTCCTCACTTTCTTCTAATACTTTAGCAAACCAAGGCTGGTAGCCCTGATTCATGGACAAACGTTCCCCTTTGAATTGTGGGAACCAGTCCAGAAGACGGTCGTTACCTGCGATGACTCTTGCCGATTCCACGGCATTCACTGCTCGGCTGGTTAAGCTCAGGCACCCGTCTTCGGGTACACCAATTACCGTGACAGCGGCATTTGTTAATGTTGCGCAAGTCATTGTATCGACTCCGCGAGCAGAGCATGGATAGTAGATACCACCAGCGGGCTGCCCCCCTTGCGACCCAGGCTAGCAATGTAAGGCACCTGATTTTGCTCTGTCAGTGCCTGTTTGGATTCATCGGCTTTAACGAAACCCACGGGGATACCAATGATTAATGCGGGCTTTGCCTCGCCAGCTTCTATCATTCGAAGCAGTTCCAGCAAAGCAGTTGGAGCGTTCCCGACCCCGACAATGGCACCGTCAAGTTGCCCGCTATCTCGTGCATAGCGCATGGCGTGAATCGCACGTGTCTCTCCAGTCGCTTTTGCGGTATGGATTACGTCGGGGTGGCTGATAAAACAGTGTGCCTGATTACCATAAACCTTTAGTCGGGTCTGATTCAGGCCTGTGACGATCATACTGACATCCGTGATGATATTGGCGCCAGATTTAAGTGCTGAAATGGCTGTTTCGATGGCGTTGTCGCTGAATCGATAGAGCTGCGCGTATTCGAAATCGCCTGTGGTATGAATGGCGCGACGAACGACATTCCACTCACCCTTTTGAAATGAATGCCCTCCGTGAAGCGTCTCTATTTCGTGGTCGATGATCGAGAACGAGTCACTTTCTATTTGCTGACCTTGCTTGGTCATTTGACGCATATCGTTGGTCATTGAGCCTCCTGTTGAGTGGCATGGGTATTTGATGAGTCTGGGGTTTTCGGTATATCCCCTTTCGGACAGGCGTGTTCCGCCAGCAAATCGCCATTAAAGTCGATCAGTTTGAATTCGATACTCACTGCGTGTTTCACGTAGATGGCGGCATGTTCCGCCGCCTGTTGGCACAGAACGGATAAAAACAGTGGGTTGGGAACTGAGCGAGTGCTTTGTGCTTCTTTCCAGATTTCAAGCACATGTCTTCCCGTATTGGCTTGCCTGATCTGGTTGGCAAAGTCGCTCGATTCGCCAACCTGAATGGCGAGATCAGCCAGCAGTGAAAAATCGATCGCTTTGCCTGAAACATGAGTCATCATGTGCCCTGCAACCATTTTTCCTAGCTTGCCAATCATGGCAACGACGGTCACTTTATCCACCTGATAGCGTTTGGCAGAGCGAAGCCCCATGCCGACAAAGTCCCCAGCCTGAATAAAACACATTGAAGGGTAGTCGGGGAGCATGGTCATTGCTGATTTTTCCGTTCGCGACCCGGTAGTAAGCACTAAATGGTTCTGCCCATTCTGCCGAGCGATCTGAACCGATTGACGGACAGACGCCGAGAACGCGGACGTTGAGTAGGGCTTCACCGTGCCGCGAGTGCCCAGAATGGAGATACCCCCGATGAGCCCAAGCCTTGGACCAATCGTTTCCTTAGCCCGCTCTTCACCATCTGGAACACAAAATTCCAGAGATATGCCCGCAGCTTGTCTTTGCGATGAGGTGGACTGATTCCATTCCAGCATCACCATATCCAGAATGTTTTTGCGTGGAACCGGGTTGATGGCAGCTTCTCCAACTGGAAGCTCCAGACCGGGCAGAGTTACCCGCGCTACGCCAACTCCTCCTTCTATGGTGAACCCGGGAGTGGGTTGCCATCGAGCAATACACTGAATGTGCGCTTCATGAGTACAGTCAGGGTCGTCACCCGCATCTTTAATAACACTGGCGGTTACCGTTTGTTTCGTTATGTGGATAAAAGCCACTTTAAACGTAGCGGGTTCACCGTTAGGTAAGGTGATGGAAATGTAGTCAGGCTGGTGGCTTGTCAACAGAGTCTGAACCGCTGCTCTGCTTGCCGCAGCGGCGCAAGCTCCTGTGGTAAATCCACTTCGGAGTTCTGACTTGTTTTTTGAGCGTTTAACTTTCGTGACCACTGTATTCTCATCTAAGCTAGCGAAGTTTTTTGAATACAGAGCGCTCCCCTGAGGTCACAAGGAAGTAAAAGGTATTTGAGTAATCCCGCTCGGTATTCATGTGTGTTCAGGTATTCTGACTTACGATGTCGAGGAACTCGCCGCGGTTTACTCCTTCCCAAATCCTTTGATTCAGTGGCTTGTAAAACGCTCATCGCTTACAGCTGCGGGTACAGTTCAGGAGTTACACCTGATTCCCTGAGGGTTGTTTACATTACAATCTACGTTTTACTGTCTTCTCCGTTTTCTCGCTTCTCCATCAGAATCGAGATAATAAACAAGGCACCAAATGCAGTGGTGACGACGCCTAAAGGCAATTCTTGTGGTGCAGCAAGCGTTCTGGCGAGAATGTCACTAAGCAGCATCACCAGCGCACCTATCAGTGCCGATGTTATGAGCAGCTTTTTGTGTAATGGTCCGGCTATTTTCTTTGCGATGTGCGGCACCATCAGACCGATAAAGCCCACGACGCCGATGATCGAGACGAAGCATGACGTCGCAAAAGCACAGACAACAAACACCACGGTTTGCAGCTTTTTGGTATTGACGCCCATGGTTTGGGCAACATCATCTCCGGCAAGTAAACAGTCGAGCTGGCGGTAGCAGAGCGCTCCCAATATCCCCAACACTGCTAGTCCGGTAATCACGATGAGAAGGTTGTCCCAACGTGCACTGCCTAAACCGCCCAGTGACCAGAAAAGGATGGAGTGAGCGGCACGTTGGTCGCCATTAAAAACTAAAAAATTCGTGAGTGCCGTGAACAGAAACGAAATCGCTAGCCCTGCCAGAACGATCTGAGATGACGCTTGTCCACGCACTTTTCTGACCAGAAACAGCACCGCGGTGGCGGAAACTATGCCTCCGATAAATGAGGCGAGGGGAAGCGTCCAGATGCCTATGGTGCTCCCGATAACCGTGATGACAAATACGGCGCCGGTCGCCGCACCAGATGACAAGCCAAAGATAAAAGGGTCGGCAAGATCGTTTTTAGTGACGGTTTGCAACAGCGCCCCGACAACCCCCAGACCCGCTCCACAGATCATTGCTACTAAAGTTCTGGGAAGGCGCAAATGCAACACCACTTGAGCGATAGGCGTATCTATATTGGATTCCAATGCCTTCGAGACAACCTCGATAACCTGCGCCAGGGAAAGGTTAACGCTCCCCAGGCTCAAGGAAAGCAAGGCTAACGCCATGAACAGTACACTGAACATGGCGGTGCTCAGCGTGACTGGATTGAAAAGAAGGCTACGGCTGTTCATTGATCGCCTGAACACGAGTCGCCAGTTTTTCAATGGCATCTAGATTAGCCGGTCCCGGCGTGATTTCCTCATAGCGCAAGGGTAGGTATTGACTGAATTTCACCGCAGCTGTGGTTTTCATAGCCGGGTGCTTTTCTAGGAAACGCTGCATCCCTTTGGCTCCCGTACCATTTTGATAATCCAAAAGAATAATCAAATCTGGGTTATGCAATGCCACGGATTCCCAAGAGGTTACACCCCAGCTTATGTCGAGATCTTTCATAATGTTCTCGCCACCAGCCGCTTCAATCATGGCGCTGACAATGGCGTATTTACCAGCCGTAAAAGGCTTGTCTTCGCCTGAATCGTAAAGAAAGACTTTGAGAGGTTTTTGTCCTTTGGTGCTGTTCTGAATCTTGGTTAACTGGCTTTTCCAGTCCGAGATCAACTGTGTTGCTTTGTCCTGTTTCCCGAATAAGGTGGCAAGGCGGTTCACATCATCGAACATCTGCTCCATGGTGGCGGGCTTTTTGTTTTTCAGAATATGGCTGCAGCTTTCATTCAGGATAAGGGTATCGGTGCCAAACTCTTTCAGTGCTTCAGGTGTTACGGAGCCGCCAAGTCTCATTCCATAATTCCAACCAGCAAAAAACACATCGGGTTTGGCATTAACCAATACTTCCAAAGAAGGGTACTTCGGCGCCAGCTCTGGAATACTGCCTTGCAACTGCTTAAAAGCTGGAGTGGTTTTGTAGTACCCACTAATACCAGTTACGCCAATCATGTGTTCATTAAGCCCTAGCGCAAACGCCATTTCCGACATATTGATATCGTGGGTGATCAAGGTTTTCGGAGGAGTATCCAGAGTAAGCGGTGTTCCGCAGTTATCGACGGTGATTTGAGCGTGAATGGGCGCAGTAAAGAGTAAGCAGAGTGCTGAGGCGAAAATTCTTTTCATCTTAAGTCGTTCCTTGGACCAGTTCTATATCAAGAAAAGGGCTGGTGTTTAAAGTCCGTGTGTTGGTGGCATGGATGACGTCCACATCAAAAATGGATTGAAGCTGCTGTTGAGAAAGCAAGGTTTCAGAGCGACCTTTTGCGATAAGTCTGCCGCGTTCCAGTATGGCAATGTGAGTAGCAAATTTAGCGGCAAGGGTAATGTCGTGGAGTGAACAAATCAGAGTGGTGTTCTTTTGTTTGAGCAGTGATAGCACTTCACCTTGTGCACATGGATCTAGATGATTAAGCGGTTCATCCAAAACCATAAATTCGGTTTGCTGGCATAGGGCTCTGGCAAGATGTGCCCGCTGCTTCTGACCTCCCGACAATTGCCCGAGCCTCTTATCCAGCAAGGAATCGATTTTCAATGCTCTGGTCACTGTCTCGATAAATGGCTGGGAGGGGAGTGGCGGTGAGGAAGTCAGTCGAATGTACTCTCGCAACGTTAAGCGACCATCAACATTACTGTGTTGAGGGACATAGCTGATGAGTTTCGCTTTGTCCTCATGCTTCATGCGACTGAGCGACTTCTGATTAAAGGTCACGTCACCAGTAAACGGGAGTAAATTGGCGATGGCTTTCAGTAAAGAGGTTTTGCCAGAACCATTACGCCCGATGATCACCCAGCGTTCATTTCTTTGAATTTCAAGATCCAAAGGATGAAGCACAAGTGCCTGTTGTAACTGGACCGAAAGGTTGTGGCAATGGAGCATGAGCAGCAGAGAATGATAGTTATTTAGTGCGTCTCTGCAATCTATCGGGTTAACGTTTGCGTGACTTTGATCTAGGCACGTAAAATCCCCACAAATTCAAATTAAATTAATGATGTAGCAGGTATTCGAGAGGTGACATGGATGTAAAAAAGCCTCTGAGAATCAGAGGCTTTCGAATTCGTTATTTGTCTGAAAAGGTAAGAACCTTACAGACCAGCAAACTCGCGCAGAATTACTGCTTTATCTGTTGCTTCCCATGGGAATTCTTCACGACCGAAGTGACCGTAAGCTGCTGTCTTCTGGTAGATAGGCTGAAGCAGGTTCAGCATTTCCTGAAGACCGTATGGGCGTAGGTCGAAGTTCTGACGAACGGCTTCGATGATGATGTCGTGAGACACTTTCTCAGTACCGAAAGTTTCCACCATGATAGACGTTGGATCAGCAACACCGATAGCGTAAGAAAGCTGAATCTCACAACGGTCAGCCAGACCTGCAGCAACGATGTTCTTCGCAACGTAACGTGCAGCGTAAGCGGCACTGCGGTCAACTTTTGATGGATCTTTACCAGAGAATGCACCGCCACCGTGACGAGCTGCGCCGCCGTAGGTATCAACGATGATCTTACGACCAGTCAGACCACAGTCACCCATAGGACCACCGATAACAAAACGACCAGTTGGGTTGATGAAGAACTTAGTCTCTTTGTTCAGCCACTCAGAAGGCAGTACTGGCTTGATGATTTCTTCCATTACTGCTTCACGCAGGTCAGGCGTTGAAACCGAATCACAGTGCTGAGTTGAAAGTACAACTGCATCGATGCCTACGATCTTACCTTGATCGTATTGGAACGTTACCTGAGATTTTGCATCTGGGCGCAACCAAGGAAGTGTTTCGTTTTTACGAACTTCCGCTTGCTTTTGAACCAGTAGGTGAGAGTAAGTGATTGGAGCTGGCATGAATACATCAGTTTCATTGGTTGCGTAACCAAACATGATGCCCTGATCGCCTGCGCCTTGTTCTTTAGGATCAGACTTATCAACACCCTGATTGATGTCTGGAGACTGCTTACCGATGGTGTTCAGAACTGCACAGGAATCTGCATCGAAACCCATGTCTGAGTGAACATAGCCGATGTCACGAACCGTCTGGCGTGTCAGCTCTTCGATGTCTACCCATGCTGAAGTGGTGATTTCACCACCCACCATTACCATGCCCGTCTTCACATAGGTTTCACACGCTACGCGAGCTTTTGGGTCTTGTGCCAGAATCGCATCAAGAACTGCATCAGAAATTTGGTCTGCAATCTTATCTGGATGACCTTCTGAAACAGACTCAGAAGTGAATAGGTGCTTTGCCATGATAGCTCCACTAAAAAAGGTGAAGAGACCGGTTTTATGTAACCCATCTCGTTTAAATACAGTATTTTTTGTAGGTGTTTCTACATCTAGACGTCTATTCTAATTTCGAAAAGGCAGATTTCAAGCAAATTTTGTACATATCTCATAACCAATCGATTGCGCAATGTTGCGTATTTTCGAAGACGTTGGCGCAGATTGTAGAAAAAGAGTAGTGAACGTCACGAAAATGGTCGGTAAATCGATTGCAGCACCTATTGTGCTTTGCGACAATACGCCCTCACAATTTCTACTTTCAATTCGCTTAATGCATTCAGGAGCAGACATGTCCTCTCGTAAACATCTGGCTAACGCAATTCGTGCTCTGAGCATGGATGGCGTTCAAGCAGCGAACTCCGGTCACCCAGGCGCACCTATGGGTATGGCAGACATCGCTGAAGTCCTTTGGCGCTCTCACCTAAACCACAACCCATCGAACCCTGAGTGGGCAGACCGCGACCGCTTTGTGCTGTCTAACGGTCACGGCTCGATGCTGATTTACTCTCTGCTTCATCTGGCGGGTTACGATTTGCCAATCGAAGAGTTGAAGAACTTCCGTCAACTGCACTCTAAGACCCCAGGTCACCCAGAATACGGTTACGCACCAGGTGTTGAGACGACGACAGGTCCTCTGGGTCAGGGCATCACCAACGCCGTGGGCATGGCACTGGCAGAGAAATCTCTGGCGGCACAGTTCAACAAAGACGGTCACGACATTGTTGACCACTTCACTTATGCTTTCATGGGCGACGGCTGTCTGATGGAAGGCATCTCGCACGAAGCGTGTTCACTTGCAGGCACATTGGGTCTTGGCAAG
>NZ_AFWJ01000327.1 GCF_000222685.1 Vibrio nigripulchritudo ATCC 27043
ATGTTTCTGGGAAAAAATACGGACTCAGAGTCACAGTTCAGCATGTTGATTTTTATGCAATAAAGTTCATTTAATGAATTAGCTCGCAAACTATAAAAACACTTCATTCCTATGACATCGAATTCATCGCTAGCCTCTACGCTTATTTTCGGATTATTTGATAGAAGGAAATACGATGAAACGTCTAATTGGATCGCTAACGCTAGCGTTATCCGTTTCTACAGCAGTGATGGCAGCAACGGCTGCTCCGACGCCTTGGGAGCCAGGTAAAACAGTGGTAAATAATGGCGATGTGGTTCTGTTCAATGGGCTGTGCTACGAAGCGCAAAATAGCCCGGGAGCGTGGGATTCTCCGGGAACCAGTACCTGGTTTTGGGCTGAAGTTCCGTGTGATGGAACAACGCCACCAAAGCCGCCGGTAGACCCAGTTGATCCACCGAAACCTGATCCAGGTGGTAAAACAGTGATTCGTGACGGCAATGGTGGATACCTAATGCCACGATCAGAACTGGCGGCTCGTGAAACAGCATTGACCAGCACGCCACTGTTTGATCTTGTCCGCGCTGATATTCAGACTCTGGACAATGCATCTGTAGAAGCTGTACTGCCTTTACGTTCTGCAAACCCAGTTAACGTACAGCGAGTGGAGTCTATCGTAGATGAAGCAATGTGGGACTTCCTGTTCCCAATTCGAAACGAAAAATACACTTACGTTAACTTCCTGAAAGGCATAGCTAAATTCCCTGCATTCTGCCGAACTTATACCGATGGCAGAAATTCTGACGAAATCTGTAAACGTTCGCTTGCAACAATGTTTGCGCACTTTGTTCAGGAAACTGGGGCACACGCTCCGGGTTGGGATGGTGCGAAAGGTAACCCTGAATGGCGTCAAGGCTTGTACTTCCTGCGTGAGCGTTACAAGTCGGAAGATGTTTACAACGGCACATACAATGCCTGTACTGGCTGGCAAGGTGAACGTTGGCCATGTGCACCCCAGAAGAGTTACTTTGGTCGTGGTGCAAAACAGTTAAGTTGGAACTACAACTACGGTCCGTTCTCGGAAGCAATGTTCGGCGATAAATCTGTCTTGCTGAACGATCCGGCATTGGTTGCTGATACCTGGTTAAACTTGGCTTCCGCCGTATTTTTCTACGTTTACCCTCAACCACCTAAGCCAAGCATGCTTCACGTGATTGATGGCACCTGGCAGCCTAACGCAGCAGATAAAGCACAAGGCATTGAACATGGCTTCGGTTCTACAATCCAGATCATTAATGGTGCATACGAATGTGGTAAGGGCACGACAACACCTCAGGCCGCGAACCGCATTAAGTACTACAAGCAAATCACAGCAACGCTTGGTTTAGACATTACTGGTGAAAAACTGGATTGTGCCGACATGAAAGCGTTCAACACCGATGGTGCTGGCGCCATGATGATTTACTGGGACAAAGAGTGGGGCTGGGATGCAAACACTCCTGATAACCACAGCTTTGAGTGTAAGTTAGTCGGCTACCAAACCGCGTACAGCGCATGGTTCCAGGGTGACTATGAAAACTGTGTTGAAAAACACTTTAACGTAAGAGCGACTGATGCGAATGGACAAGTGATTCCAGACGGTCAGTAATTTAATGAAGCTAAACCAAGGGAGTTTTTCCAATATAGAAGAACTTCCTTGGTTATTATTTATTCAAGGAGTTTTTGGCTCTAAACAAATTCCCTTTAATGTTTAAATTTATCATTTGATTTCTGAAGGAATCTAATGGTTGCTTTAAATTAAAGCTTACATATGTTTGTTCTTATTCGTTAATTTTATTTTTCAAATGTTAAAAATATAAATTATAGCATCCGCGTCCTTCCGTTATTAAACTTTGAAATAAAGATCGTCAATATTTTGTCAAATGTGCTTTAATAATTATGTAAGTGCTTAAATTGTTTTAACTATATGATATTTATTGATATATTTATTTTTGATCTCTCTGTGTAAGCATGTTTTTAGAGTTCTTACATTTAAAATTGTGAGATGCGTTGAATAAATCCTCAGCGTCAATAAAATGAACTTCAAGTAATCAATTCATCAATAATCTTATTGATACTCATTTAAAAAGGTATAAGAATATGCTGACTAAATTATTTGTTAACGCTCAACTTGCATTTGAAAACTTTAAAAAAGACGAGCGCGGTGTAACTGCGATTGAATATGCAATTATTGCTGTTGCGATCAGCGGAATTGTTTTTGCTGTATTTGGGGATGATAAATCAGGTCTGAAATTAGCGATGGAAAAGGCAATGGCAGAGATTACTACAACTCTTGATCCTAGCCAGAAGAAAACAACGCCTTAACTATAAAGTAATTAATCCCAAAATGAGTGTGCATTGCGCACACTCATGTATTCAAATCAGTAAGGTATAGTTTGAAAAACAAAATTGTCATTGCAATCGCGTTTCTATTTATTCTGTTTGGTCTTTATGGCTTAGCTGGTAGCTTGAGTCAAAGTGACGAAACGACCGAAGTTGCCAAGGTTGAAGAAGCAAAAGTGAAAACGTGGGTGCTCAAGTCTTCGGTAAGCAAAGGTGATTTTGTTAAACAGGACCTCCTTAAAATCCGCTACATCCCTGAATCCGAAGCACTTGAATATGGAGTGTCTGAAGATGTGGAGTTAGACCATGTGATTGGGTCGGTTTTCCGTTCTTCTATGCCTGCCAATCAAATGCTATACAAAGCCGATATCATCAACCCAGAAGATGACGGTTACATCCACTATGTGATTGCACCTAATCGTGTCCCTTATGCAATAGAAGTTTCGCCTTCTGACGTGATTGGTGGCGTAATCTCCCATGGAAGTGTGATTGACGTTGTTGCCTTGTCGCTCCCAGACAGTGAATTGGCGTCGAACAATTCCCTTCGCAGAACCATGTCTATAACCCCGGTCTTAATTGGTGTTAAGGCTTTGCAAATCAAAAAGCCGATTTCTAACCAATCCGACGACGTGGATGACTCTGATATCCAAAAAGTCAGCGTTATCTTAGAGCTTACACGTAAGCAGGTTGCCAAACTGACGGTTGCCAAAAGAATTTCAGAACTTGAAGTGCATAAATCTATTGGGCAGTACGCACCAGAAGATCTTCAAGCAGATGCGGGTGATGTACTCGCAGACTTTCGCTCAATCACCGAATTCCGCGCTGGCGAATCTGCCATTAAATAAGGGAATACCTCGATGCTTTTAATGCTTAAGCGCTTCGCGCTTATCTTTGTGGCTTTGCTTGCCTCATTTCCCGGACAAGCTGCCCGTATCTGGAACCTCGCTGAAGGTGAAGCCAGAAGCTTATCTACTGAACAAGAAATCACATCAGTCTTCATTTCAAACCCTAAAGTGGCGGATTATCAAGTTATCGATAAACACAAGGTAGTGGTATTTGGTAAATCCCTTGGGTCGAGCTCTTTGCTTGTGTTTGATGAAACGGGCAAAACCATCGCTAGCCGTAATCTAGTCGTCAACAAAAGCTTGGTGCACATTCAGCAACAAGTTCAGCTTAAATACCCTCACGCGGAAGTCACCATTTATAACCTAGGTAAGCAAGTTGTGCTTAGTGGTGTAGTGGCGACCGAGCAAGAAAAAGACGAGATAAACATGTTGGTTGGCGAGTTGATGGGCAAAAAATCCGAAGACTACCAGCTAGAGTGGGACTTAGGTGACAACCAATACGAAATGGAGTTTATGAAGCGCCGCCATTTTGAGGGCATCGTAAACAACATTGAAGTCGCCTCAACCAAGCAGGTCAACGTTAAGCTTTCCATTGCCGAAGTATCGCACTCGTTTTTAGAAAAGTTTGGTGTTGAATACGGCAGCCTAGGACATACCGCGGGCAACTTTGCCGACATGATCAAGAATTTCAGTGCGGATGATATCGTTTCTATCATCAGCGCCAGTGGTGATGACACCGTCGGTCAGATTCTAGCGGAACCCAACCTTTCTGTTATTTCAGGTGAAAGCGCCAGCTTCCTAGTCGGTGGTGAGTTGCCTATCGTTTTGGTGCGTGATGGCACCACCGAAGTCCGTTTTAAAGAATTCGGTATTCGTTTGGAGCTGATGGCAAAAGTACTGCGTGACGAGAAAATCAAATTGTCACTTATGCCGGAAGTGAGTTCTCTCGATACCCAATACTCAAATGATATGTACAACCTACCTGCGTTAAAAACTCGCCGAGCAAGAACCACGGTAGAGCTTGGCGACGGTCAGAGTTTTGTTCTTGGTGGTCTATTAAGCACAGAAGACATTGAATCGCTGAGAAAAATCCCTTACATCGGCGACATTCCGGTGTTGGGTTCGTTGTTCAGAAAATCCGACACCAAGCGCAATAAAACCGAGCTGATCATTGTGGCGACTGTCAATTTAGTGAAGCCGATTCACCCATCTCAAGTTCAGCTTCCAACCATGAAGAAATCCAGCACCTTATCTCGCTTCTTTGCGTTAGACAAAGAGTACCAAAAGGCGAGCGAAGTATGGGCAAATGAAATTCTGGCTACCGGAGGCTTTAAGCAATGAGAAATCTAGGATTAGTCGCAACAATCTTTCTTTTTTTAAGCGGTTGTGCAGACAAAGCAATTGAACGCTCAGGCTCCGATATTCATGTTGTTCCAGTAACGTACTCCATTGCGCTGAACATTGAAAAAAACAAGAGAAAGAGTGCGCAAAAGAAGCTGGATGAATTTGTAAAAGAGCATTGGGACGTCATTGTTAACCAATCTGTAGAGCTCAGTTGGCGAACGCGTGAAGGCAAAAAGTGGGCACAAAAGACGCAAGCCCAGCTTCAAAAGCAAGGGGTATCACCAGAGCAAATCCGCATAATTCAAACCGATGCAGGGTTTGGCGAGCGTTTTGATTTTGAATTCAAAACGGTGGTCTATAGAGCGCAAGTGGAAAGTTGTGATTACGAGCAAGTCGGTTCTTATGGTGGAGTGAAGTATGGTTGCTTTGCCGAAAATGCTCGCTGGCAGTCGATGGAAAACCCAGAAAAAAATGTTGACCAATTCACCACAAAAAAACGGTGAGGGTCAGTAATGTTTGACTTAGTTGATCTGCTTAAAACAGATAAGGCACCCGTCGAGCAGGAAGAAAAAATCACCTCTGTGCTCTTCCATCAAACCCAAGAATGCAAAAACTTGGTGGAAGAAGCGTACCGCTTTGAAGGGATCAGTGCGCCAGCAGTGTTGGAAAATACCGACGCTGAAATACGCAAGCACATTCGTGAATCGACCATCGAAATTGTCATTGTAGAGCTTAATATCAGCGACAATGTGACGGAAGATATGCGCCAGATCAGTCACTTATTACCTAACCATGCGTCGGTTATCGTAATAGGCAGTGAAGATGCGATATCAACCATTCGACACCTCAAAGACATGGGGTTCTATTATCTGTTTTGGCCGGTGACTAAACCGGAATTGATCGACTTTGTTCGTAACGTTAACGACAACCGTCATCGAAATAGTGGCTTAGGCAAAAACAGAAGCGCCAAGAAAGTCGCTGTTGTTGGGGGAAAAGGTGGGGTAGGTGCATCCTTACTTTCTGTCGAAATGGCCTATGAACTGACCACCAAAAAAGACAGTAACTGTGTCTTGGTTGATCACAGTTTCTTTGGCGGCAATCTCGATATTTTATTGGGGATGAAACGTTTTAAAAAGCGTTCCATTTCATTGGGTGCATTGAGTGCCAACCTCGATGCTTCGTACGCGCATAGCATGACTACAACAGTCAACCCAATGTTGTCGTTGTTGTCTGTGGATTCGGATGAGCTGAACGAAACCCAGCTAAAAGAGTACACACGGACGTTGTCGGATCAGCTTTCAGATCAAAATAATTTCATCATTGAAGATTTATCGCGTTCGTCGTTCAGTAAAGCCGATATGGATTACATGGCAAGTGAGTGCGATATCGTTGTTTTAGTAATAGAACCGACCGTTTCGTGCCTAAGAGCGATGGCTTCGTTGGTGGCGAAAATGGAAACGTTGAACTCCACTGCGCGTTTTATCACCGTTCTCAATTACACCATGCCTGAAAAAGCGTCCACCGTTAGCCGGCAAGATGTGGTGAAGTTCCTTAAACAACCCATTGATGTGGAATTCCCTTATGAACCGAAAGCGGGCGAATTGATCCTTGATGGCAAGCGACTGTGTGACAGCAAGCTGGGAATCAGTGGGAGCATTCACAAGCTAACGTCGTTGATGTTGGGTGAATCCGTAGTGTCGCAAAAGAGCAGCATATTTAAACGCCTAGTGAAGAGAGCGTGATGATAGACCAATCCAGATCCATATATATCGCTATTCGTGAGCAAATCTTCGAAGCGTTAGAAGCCGAAGCGGTGACCATATTAACGAAAAGCCAACTCAGTAAACAATTAGCGAACGCCATAGATGTACTGATCGAACGTCAGAATCTATCGGTTGCGACTATTGTTCGCGAAGAGTTTGTGAAAAGCCTAGTTGATGAATTGCACGGGTTAGGGCCATTGCAAACGCTTATGGATGATGAATCCATCAGTGACATCATGATCAATGGTCACAAAGACGTGTTTATTGAACGAGGCGGGCTTGTAGAAAAATCGCCAGTCACGTTTATCGATGAAACCCAGTTGCTTAATATCGCCAAGCGTATTGCATCACGCGTGGGTCGGCGAGTAGACGATTCTTCCCCGACGTGTGATGCGCGATTGGAAGACGGAAGCCGAGTCAATATTGTTATTCCACCTATCGCGATTGATGGGACGTCGATTTCCATTCGTAAATTCAAGAAACAGAGCATTGGCTTAGAACAGCTTGCTGGCTTTGGGGCAATGAGCGCAGAAATGGCAAAGCTTCTGATGATTGCTTCGCGTTGCCGACTTAACATTTTGATTTCTGGTGGTACGGGTTCGGGTAAAACTACCATGCTAAATGCGCTCTCTCAGTTTATTTCTGAGAAAGAGCGCATCGTAACCATCGAGGATGCGGCTGAACTTAAAATGATGCAGCCGCACGTAGTTAGGCTCGAAACACGAAAAGCCGGTATCGAAGGAACAGGGGAGATTGATCAGCGAGGGTTGGTGATCAACTCTTTACGTATGCGCCCCGACAGAATCATCGTGGGTGAGTGTCGTGGTGGTGAAGCGTTTGAAATGCTTCAAGCGATGAATACGGGGCACGACGGTTCCATGTCTACGTTGCACGCCAATACCCCACGCGATGCCCTTGCTCGTGTTGAAGCCATGGTGATGATGGCAACTAACAACCTGCCACTGGAAGCTATCCGGCGCACCATTGTCAGTGCTGTAGATTTGGTTATCCAAATCAGCCGATTACATGACGGAAGCCGTAAAGTGATGAGCATTTCCGAAGTTGTTGGTTTGGAAGGCAGCAGTGTTGTTCTCGAAGAAATTTTTCGCTTTCAAGCCGCTGGTGAACATGCCGACGATGGGAAAATCAAAGGCAATTTCATCACTGCTGGCTTGATGCAACGTTCTGTTTTGGTGGAAAAGGCGCGATTTTTTGGCCTAGAAAGCCAACTGAACGAAGCCTTTCAGCTAGGGCAACAATCATGATCTATTGGATAGCGCTTTTGGTTGGTGGGGTATGTATTATCCTGCTCAATCGTAACCAAACGTCTAAATCCAATCCATATTTGGAAGAATTAAACCAAACCATTTTGGTCTCTTCCATGGATGGTGATAAGCAGGCGGTCAACCTAAATTCATTAACCAACGAATCCATCTCAGAAAAGCTTCGCCGCTACATAAAAACAACGCGTAGGCAGCTTGGTGCCTTACCTGAAATTAAAGCGATATGCTTTTGTATCGTATTGGTTCTGGCCGGTTTGTATTTCAATCAAAACTTTGTTCGAGGCAATCAATTGATTGTGATTGCCGTTGTGGAAGTAGTAGGGATTGCGTTTGGCCTTCATTGGCTACAAAAGAGAGAGCGGAACCAGTTTGAAGATTCCTTTCCTGACGCACTCAACATGTTAGCCAGTGCGGTTAGTGCGGGTGAAAGTATCATGCACGCCATCTCTTTTGTAGGTAAGAACTTAGAAGGGGAAGTGGGCAGAGAGTTCAAAGTGATGGGGGAGAGGCTACAGCTTGGAGAATCGCCAGACACGGTTTTTGCCAAGTCGTGTAACCGTTTTCCGTATCCGTCGTTCTACTTCTTCGTTATTACCTTGCGCGCCAACATGCAACGTGGTGGTCAATTAAAAGACATCATTATGCGCCTCAACAGACTGATGTTTGATGCGCGAGCAATTGAAAAGAAGAAGTTTGCTCTGACGTCCGAGGCACGAACGTCCGCCAAAATTGTTGCAGCAATTCCATTTATCTTTATTTTGATGCTCAAGTACATGAACCCTGAAAACTACGAGTTTGTCATGTTCAACCCAGAGGGGCGCCCCATCCTCTATTACGTATTGGGTAGCGAATTTATTGGGATCACCATTGTTTGGATGCTCATGAAGGCGGTGAAATGATGTTGAATTCTCAGCTTGAGCTTTTTCTTTTTCTCTCTTTGATTGTGTTTGGTTTGGCGTTTTCTGCTTACGCTCTATATAGCCATTTCGATAAATCCAAGCGAATGAAACACTTTACGACCATTGACGAACCTTTAGCGAAGAAGCCGTTATTTGTAGAGCTACTGGACAAGGTCGAATCTCTTTTTTCTAAAAGCGATAACGATGTCGCCGACAAATTTTATGCGGCAGGTTTTTATCATTTCAAATACGCCAACCTTTATATTCCAACCAAATTTACCTTATTAATTGGTGGCGCTGCTGGTTTTTATTTCCTTTCGAGGCATCTAGGTTGGGAACAAAATTCAGGCTTTATCGCCATAGGGGTATGGGTTGTATTTTGTTTGATCGCACCAGATGCGTACCTCAATTCCAGAATGAAAGCGCTAAGAGGGAAATTGTCGAGTCAACTCCCTTACTTGCTTGATTTGTTAGCCGTTTGTGTTCAAACCGGTATGACGATTGAAGCCGCCATGACGTACTTATCGAAAGAAATGTCTGGCTTCGATAAAGACTTAGCCCAGTTGCTGAAAAATACCAATGACCGTTCACGTATTGTTGGCTTAGATAAAGCGCTCGATGAGCTGTACGACCAAGTACCGACCAACGAAATGCGAAGCTTTACCATGACGTTAAAGCAAAGCCTGCATTACGGTACTTCTATCTACGGTGTTCTCACGACATTAGCGGCCGATATCCGCGATGTCACCATGCTTTCGATGGAAGAAAAAATCGGCAAGCTCGCCGCCAAAATGTCGGTTCCCCTAATCCTATTTATTATGATGCCAGTGGTAATTCTGATTGCCGCACCTGGTGTGATGAGGATGATGTCCAATGTTTAAAAAATCCTTTGCTCGTGTTTGCCACCATAGCCGTGTAACGGTGTGTCTATTGGCTATTTCCGTGTTGTCTGGATGCGCTACCCAGCCCGAGCCAACGTCACTGATTGAAGAAGAAACGCTGCTAATACAGTCGGGAAACCATGAAAAATTGGTGGAGTACTATAAAGCGCAACTTTCCAAGAGTGAAAACCGTCAAACGCGCATGAAATTAGCGCTGGCTTACTTAAATTCTGGTGATCCGGAATCGGCACTTTTCTTTGTTTCGCCGCTAAACATGGGTCAAGAAGCCCATGCAGAACCTCTTCTTATCGAAGCGAAAAGCCTCTATTCCCTTGGTCAATTTCGTAAAGCAAAAACTCAGGCATTAAAAGCTTATGAGTTGAAACCTAACAACGCTGAAATAGAGAATTTGTTGGGCATGATTTGCGCGGCAAATTCCGACTTGGAAGAAGCAAGGCAGTACTTCACGTCTGCAAGAACCAACTTGTACGACGACATCAAAATTAAGAACAATCTGGCTGTTTTAAACATCGTTGAAGGTCATTACCAAAAAGCGGTGCAACTGTTATTGCCGATCTATCTAAAAGGCAAAGCGGACATACAGATAGAAGCCAATTTAACGTTAGCCATGGCAAAAATTGGCAATGTTTCTTACATCAAGGATATGTCGAAAGGTGAGCTATCGGATCAGGAAATATTCGAGCGCTACCGTGCGCTGAAAGACAGCAAGGCTATCGGAGAATTCAAGGCGGATGACGTCAAGATGAACGATTCCAAGGTGATTGATTCCAAGATGAGCCATACCAAGACGAGTGAAATAAGCCATGAAGGGTAGCAAGAAGCGAATACGAGGCGTTGCATCTATCGAGTTTGCGCTTGGTTTCATGGCGTTTTGGATGATGTGCATGTTCTGGGTGGAGGTGAGTTACATGTCCTTTGTTTCGGCTGTCACTGATATCACCATTTCGGAAGCCGCGAGAGAATCCAAAAAGAGCGAGCAGAGCTACGACAAAGTTTTCCAGAATGTCATCAATAACAGAGGCAGTGTATGGGGAAAAGTGATCGACCAATCCAAGCTGCGAATGTCTGTTCAGTATTTGGCATCCGTTAGTGATTTAGAGCGTCATAAAACCCCTTGTAAGATCCCCAAAAATACCCCGTTGGCTACGTGCGGGAAAGAGAACAACAGTGCCATTGCCGTGTATCGATTGGATTATGAATTCTCGCCAATCTTCACGTTGTTTATGGACAATAGCTCGCTGTTTCGTCGGGAAGTCATTGTTATTCAGGAATACGAACGTGACAAATTTAAAATTTAAACAGAAAGGCAACTTTTCTGTGGAGTTTGCCATTGTTGGTGCTTTTGTTTCTTTGTTATTGGTGTTTAGCGCTGATGTGATTTTAAAGATATCGGCAAAAGGAAAGCTCGATAGGCTTTCTTACTCCTTGGTCAACATCTTGAAAGAGCGTACGCAGCTATACGGAAACAACTACAAAATCACCCGTTCTGAAGCGAATGCCATTGTCATTATTGGTCGAAATTCTTTGAGTCGCACCATGGGAAGTTTCAATGAAAACCAATTTGGGGCGTTAGTAGAAGAACTGACTTTTAAAGGCATTAAGAAACCGAACCCATTAAAAAGATATGCCATCGGTGGGCAGGTTTGTAACGTCACTCAACCACTTAGTGAACTCTCTCATTTGTCTGTCGTCACCTCTTGGGAACGTCAGGCGACGTTGTACCGCATTACCCTATGTTACGAAACGGACAATTGGTTTGGTTCGATTATTGGCGACAGTTTTACTACGGTGAGTTCGTCTTCCGTCATGCTGGGTCGTTAAATCTCAATATTGGAAACAGTGAATGAAAACTCATTTTCTCTGTGCTGGCTTGCTCACTCTGTTGGCCACAACAAACGCATACTCTTCCGAAACCTACATCTTTATAGACGGAAGCAATGATACTCAAAAAAACTGGGTGGAAAATCTTAACTCTTTATTTCTTCAAGAAGATTTGGAGACAAAAGAGATTGTTATTGTTGATATTTCGGACAGTCAGCAAACATTTACGGGTGAATTTGATTACATCCATGATCGTGATGGTGTCTATATGGCGACGTATCTTCCGCGCCGGATTCCAGAAGTGATCGAAACTCAGCACACTTTTAACTCTCATTCTAAGCTCGAAGATTTTGCGGCCAAGTTGCTGAAAAAGATCGATAGCAATACTAAGGAACAATAATCATGACACAACTTCTTACGCCTATCTTTGCCGCGACCATTTTGTCCATTTCGTCCCTGGCTGCGAATGCAACTGAACGTGAAACACACGCGTTAAATTTCTACTGTGGTGGAGAGAACATTGAGTACGAGAAAAAGATTGAAGTTGGGCAGGGAACGCGGGTAGCGATCAATCAGGGGCCTTTCTATCAAATTGAACAGCTAGACCAAGAGCCTGCGACTCAAGCATTTATTACCCAACAAATTGTGTCTAGCGGCATTGATAAAGAGTGCAGTGAATATTTGCTGACTAATAGCACATTGCAATTTGTGAATGAATCTCAGGTTATTGCTCGGGTTTTCTTTGGTTTTGATCAGTCTAAATTGACGCAAAAGTCGCGCTATATTCTGAATACCATCGCCAAACAGATCTCAACAAGCCAAGGTAACTTAGTCGTAGAAGGGCACACCGACAACATTGGCGGTGAAAGCTACAACATGACATTAGGTTTGAAACGTTCTGAAACCGTTGCAGAGTATCTCGAAAACCAAGGTGTTGATAAGTCTTTGTTAACCTTGACGTCTAAAGGCGAAACTAAGCCTGTTCAAAGCAACCAATCTGACAATGGCAGAGCGTTGAATCGACGTGTCGAAATCAAGCAATAGTCGCTTTCATCTGTAAATCGCCCCATACATCACTCCAATCACTACGAGTCAGTTATGCGTTCATCATTACAACAACAGTGCGGTCACGCTGCTATTTTATTTGCGATTGCCCTTCCTGCTCTTTTTGGGCTCTTTGTGCTTGCGACAGATGGCGCTTATGCATTGCAAGCCAAAGCGCGAATTGATAATGCGACGGAAGTGGCTGCTTTGGCATTGAGTGCAAAAGACGCAAGCAATAAAGACAGTGCAGGAGCCGGAAGTGGGAGTGCTGTTAATCGCAAGATCGCTACCGATTATATTGGCGCATACATGGGGGATAGCACCAAAGTTAAAAACCTCAGGATCACGCGTTTGGAATGCGAGCAAATTCCTGAGTGCAAAGCAGGAATAAAAAAAGGCGAACAGAGGTACATCCAATTTAATGTGAGAGCGGATTATGATCATGCCACTTTCTTCACAAGTGGCGATCCCGCAAGTGGGTTTGATGGCAAAGTCACTGTGAGCAGCGCTGCTACATCACAGAAGTTTGAAGGGGACGCCGTAGACATTATTTATGCAGCGGATTTTTCTGGTTCGATGAATAAGGGGTGGAGTGGCGGTAACAAATCGAAAGTCGAAGATTTGAAAGACATCATTGTAGAAGTGAATGAAAAGCTGAAAGACTACAACGATAAAAACAACCGGAAGTATGTGAACACGGTCGGCATTATCCCTTTTAGATCTGCCATTAAAGCCAAAATTCGTGGAACCAATCGATACTGCGAAATGAGCCAGCTGGTTAGAAAAAGCAAGCGCTATTCGTGGGAAAAGTTAAGGCCACATGAAATCAACTATTCAAAGACCGCCAAACAAATTTTTGTCGAGAAAGGCAGCTCAAATTGCGTGCACCAACCAAATTGGGCACGTGATAAGGAAGTTGAATTGACGACAAATTTTAGTGACTTCAATTCTAAGTTAAATGGCTTTGTCGCCCACTGGGGAACCGCTTCTTATCAAGCTATTATCCGCGGTGCGCAGTTGTTGAAGGAAGGAAAAAACGCTAGGCGTTTAATCATCATCCTTTCAGATGGTGCCGATTCCAACATCGCAAATATCAATAATGCCACGGTTCATCAGAAGCTGGTTGATTTAGGTTACTGCGATACCATCCGAAAAGAACTCTCTAAAGGCAAAACAAAGGACGGTAGAAAGATTAAAGCAAAAATAGCCGCAATAGGCTTTGATTATGATGCAAAGAAAAACAAAGCTCTGAAAGACTGTGTTGGTGAAGAAAATCTGTTTAAAGCAGAGAATAAAGCGGAAATAAAGAGTAAAATCCTCGACTTGATTTCGGAAGAAATTGGTCATTTAAAATAAGGATTGTTATGAAAACCGTTTTGATTACAGGCTTTGAACCATTTGGGGGAGCGGACGTAAATCCTGCGTTGGAAGCCGTAACGCTACTTGAAGGTAAGCTGCTTGAAGGCGGAAGGATTGTGACTTGTTCTGTGCCAGTAGTAAGAGGTAAGTCAGTCAACACGGTGATTGAAGCAATAGAACAGCACAAGCCAGACATTGTTATAACCGTCGGTCAGGCTGCTGGTCGGGGCACAATAACGCCGGAAAGAGTGGCGATCAATCTGGATGATTATCGAATTCCCGATAATGAAGGTAATCAGCCCATTGACGAGCCAGTTGTTGAAAACGCTGATGCAGCTTATTTTTCTACCTTGCCTATTAAGGCTATCTGCCGCGCTTTGAATAATCAGGATGTACCTGCCAGTGTGTCTAACACTGCGGGAACTTACGTATGCAACCACCTATTTTATGGCATTCAGCACTATCTCCGGGATTCCGTTATTCGTCATGGTTTTGTTCATATCCCTCTGCTGCCAGAGCAGGCTGAAGAACTCAATATGCCCGGGATGGCGCTGGATACCATTGTAAAAGGGCTAGAACTATTCGCTCAGACATGTATCGACTTTGAGGAAGACATCGTCGAAACAGAAGGTGCGATTTGCTGACTTTGCGATTTGCCTTCTATCCCAAACAAAAAACAAAAGCCAACTGAAATTTCAGTTGGCTTTTGAGTTAATGCACTCTGCCCATGGAGTGCATTCAGGCTTTATTGAAACATTCGGGTGTCGCTGCCCGTTGATCCAACATTCAGCGAATCAGTCTCACACAGAGTCAGCATTGATGAGAGAAACTCATTCGCGACCAGATTCGCCACTTCTTCACTGATCTCAGTGCCGTCAAAGAAGAGGGTGTAGCTCATTGCGTGACCCGGAGTCACACACAATACGAGCTGGTGGTTTGTTCCACTGACTGTCCCCAATTTCTCTAAAGACAGCATTTTTGAAGTCGGATGGTTTTCCTGATCAGGGTAATTGTCGAACACAAACAAAGTGCCGAATGGCGCGACAGGTTTCCAGTCTTCGTCGTATTCGTTCAGGTCAAAGAATCCGTATTCAAGGCGGTTAGCGCTGTTCTCCACCAAATTAGAAAGCGCAAAGGCAATGTTGCCAGAAACATTCACTCTGACAGGGGGGGTGGCGAGGAAAAGACCGACCATATGAGTTATTGCGTGGATGCTGGATGGGCGCTTAGCCAGTGTTGTACCAAAGACCACATCCTGCTTGCCCGTCACTTTACTTAGGGTATGTGCCCAGCAAAGCTGACAGAACTGGTTGGTCGTCACGTTATAGGCTCTTGCCCGTGCTGCTATCTGACCAGTTTCGATGTCTGTCAGTTGCATGTTCACATTTTGGATACGCGTTGGCACCTCATTAAATGTGGTGTTGGAGCGAGGTAGGCGGAAGTTTTTAGGTGCATTACGCAGATAGTTACGCCAAAACGATTTTGCCTTACTGTCGTTCTGGTAATCCGATATGTAATGAGAGAAAGGTTCAAAACTCATCGGGTAAATGCTGGGCGACAGACCTTGCACCAGAGCATCATAATCACGCATGATTTCAGACAAAAATGTCTGCATAGACCAGCGATCAAACAGCACATGGTGAAAGGTGAAAATCATGGTGTGTTGATGTCCGCCCAAATCACCCAGCCAGAGCCTCATAAGTGGTGAAGACAACTCATTTATCTCTTTTCTTCTCTCGGATATCAGCCTCTCCTCCAACTCTTCCTGCTGAGATTCGGCGGATAAATGCGACCAGTCTTCGTGAACGATGCGCATTTTACTGACTTCAGGAACGATGACGATTGGGCTGCCTCGATCAAATGCATCGCAAAACACGGCTCTGAGAATGTCGTGTCTGGCGAGCGCAATGTCCCATGCTTTCTCGAAAGCATTTAAGTTCAGATCGCCACCGATTTGGTAGTAAACCTGATCGATCTGATAGTCTCGGTTCAGCCTGTGAAAATAAAGCAATTCTCGTTGAAAATGAGTGGCTGGGTAAATCGCCGACAAGGTGCCAATCTTGTTTTCGATTGCCTCAATATGCTGTTGAGTCAAATCCAGATTGGTAAGGTCAGACGGTGTTAGCGCTGGAACGGTGCGCTTGTCGGTGCAATGGGAAACAATGGAGCGAACTTCGTCCGCGAAGTTCAGGATCATAGAAGTCAGGTTGATTTTTAAGCTGGTGACTTCCACCTGAATATGCAGTTTCTGATCTTGGATCCAGCAATTGATTTCTATTTCTCGCAATGCTTTGTTTCGTTCATTGACCAGACATTCCTGCTTATTGATAAGCAAAGGCCAGACTTCTGAATCTCCTGACGGGTAATCGTCATGATATTTGAAGCTGATAGGGGCATTAAGGCGGTTTTGAAGCCGCCGCTTCACACCCGAATCAGGGTGGTGGTATGCCAAATGCAGATAGTTTGCGCCGTTGTTCGGCACATTGCGGACAGCTTCCTTCACACGTTTGATTTGCTGGCTTGCGTGACTTTTCGTCGAAGGCAGATCTAAAGGGTACACACTGGCAAACCAGCCCACCGTGGCATCCACTTTGATGTTATTGGCGAGGTCTTGTCTGCCCTCGCTTTCCATCAGCACTTCAATGTGTTCCCCGCGATCACTCAATAGATTAGCTAAGGCAGTAAGAAGTAGCTCATTTGGCTGAGTATTGTAGGGTTTGTTTGCCTGATCTAACAGCTGCGCTGTCACGCGCTCATCGATGGTGATGGTCTCGACGCGGGCTGGAAAGCTTGACCGAC
The DNA here is from genome assembly GCF_000222685.1 of Vibrio nigripulchritudo ATCC 27043. Lineage (GTDB taxonomy): Bacteria > Pseudomonadota > Gammaproteobacteria > Enterobacterales > Vibrionaceae > Vibrio > Vibrio nigripulchritudo. Next base: position 16,421 of record NZ_AFWJ01000327.1, read on the forward strand.
ATTTCGGGCTGAAGCTGTCACTTTTTAGCCAGTAACTGGTTTCGTTTTTGCAGATTTTTTCTAGCTGAGCATTCAGAGTTTGTGCGTATATCTGAACGCCAGAATATTGCGGCAGTCTGGTTTCACAGTCGCCTTCATACAAGGATTGTAAATCTCGTGCGATGACTTTCCAGGACGTGGCATCGACAATCAGGTGGTGGGCGCACATATAAAGAAGCGCGCGGCACTCACTCCTGAAGCGATACAATACCGCTTTGAACATGACTCCTTCGCCAGAGTCTAGCTCAAAGCTTTCATTAAGGTTGGCAAGGTAAATGTCACATTCATCCTGATTCGCGAACGACTCTTCGGCAAAAGAAATGAGTCCTTCCGTAGACTCAATAAAAGTCTGCCGACTGGTTTCATGAAAATGGTTAAAACGCGAACGGAATATGTCGTGGTGCTCTGTTAGCCTGATAAGCGCCTGTTCAAGGCGAACACAGGAAATGTCCTCCGGCAGAGCGATAGTTGCTGCGTGGTTGTAATGGTTAGGTTGCATGAAATCCTGTTCGAAGAACCATCGCTGAGCTGGCAGCAGATCAATGTCACCTATGTTTTCGCCTTTCAAAATTTGGGTGTGAGTCTCTTGTTTTATGTGTTGGGACATTTCTGAAAAGACTCGGTATTTCATAATGTCCATGGTGTCGAGTTTCATGCCGATTGACTCCAATTCTACAGATAGTGTGACGGCCGAGATCGAGTCACCGCCTTGTTCAACGAAATCGTCATCAATAGATAGAGAGGCGAGTTGTAGAACAGAACATGCTTTAGAAAGCAGTTGTTTTTCGGAGCTGGTAAGGTCGTCTAGATTGTTCTTTGGCTCGAACTTTGGTTCAGGCAAAGAAGTCGGGTTGTAACTGGTGTTTATCACTGCGGATGGTTGTTCTATAGGATATGTCGGTGCGGAAGAATAACCGCTAAAAGAGGGTTCGGGTTCCAGCCATATAGGTGGTCTGCATTCTTTGTATTCTCTGTACATGGAGGGCGTTTGATATTCGCTGACTTGAACTCTGGGGTAACCAAAGGCAGAGACGTCTGCGTATTCAATGGGCACTTCTAAGCAGAACTCAAAATCGTAGGGTAGTGAAATCGATTTCATGCGTAGCTCCCGTTCAGCGACAAATTAAAGAATTTGATAAGAAATTTGGCAACGCCATCGTTTGCGTTGCTGTGCGTAAATAAAGGATTCGGGAGGCGACGAGGCAGTTCAGGCATGGCGTTTTGCATAACCACACCCATCGCTGCTGTTTTCAATATGTGTTCATCGTTCATTCCATCCCCAAACGCGATGGTTTCTTTATTTAAATCAATGCCTTTTAAAGATAAGTGCCTTTCTGCAGCTGTGGCTTTTGTCACATACTTAGGGCTGATTTCGATAGTGTTGTCCGACGCCATGACAACTTCACATTCATTTTCAAACAGAGTCTTTAAATGGCTTTCAATCTTGTGAATGTCGTTGGCAGACCAGACGAGGAGCTTATTGGCTCGCAAAGTGAGCAGGTGATTGTACTGATGAAGAAAATACGGAAAGCGAGATTTAGAAGAGTAAGAGCTGACCATGTCATTCACTTCACTGACATGCCAGCCATTGACATCAAACACGCTGACATGGGTGCTAGGACCCGCCAGAAATCGCATTAACTGTCGGTATGTATAGGGTGGAAAGGTGATATTTTGAGCGTAAATGAGCTCATTAGCCTGAGTTTCTAGCGCGCCATTACACCCAATTATCGTGGGTGCAAAATCAAGTGGTTTCACAAGATTGACCACATCTCTGGGATGTCGTCCTGTCGCTAAAACTATCTCTATTCCACTGACGTAAAGCCTGGTCAGAATACAGCTGGTGTATTCTGTGATATTCCCCTCGGGATCGAGCAAAGTGCCATCCAGATCTGTAACTATTGCTTTAATAGTATTTCCGTTAACGATCATAATAATAAACCTGTAGATATAGTTATCTCTCACTGACATGTCCCCACGCAGCAGTGGTGGTCTTTGACCTTATAGTTTTGTTTTTTAATTTAAGGCTAAATTAATATTTGGCTTGTTATTTAACTCGTGAACTTAAAATCTAATTTAGTGAGCTTTTTATTAAATAATTATAATGTATTGATTTAATGGGTTTTTTTATGCACTCAATTTCTTACCAATTAAACGTTGCCCGCATAGTAAGCATATTTTTTGGTGAAAAAAATCCCTAAATGGCGCTGAGTATTATTTGGCTCAATATTGGGAAAAGTGATCACTGGATTCTAATTTTTGATTATTTGACCCTCTTATCAGTAAGGAGAATTTATTTGCAGCTTTACAGTATCGATATGACGGTGGTCTGATTAAGAAATAAAATGTAAATGGGAAACTTGTTTTTTATTTCCTAATTAGCTCGTTTTTTTAGATTTTTAATTCCTACTGATATAAGCTCAACTATTTTATTATTTGTATCAAAATATTTCAGTGAATTATTAAGGTGTTGAATTTATTAAATATTATTTATAGTGAATTTTTATTTCATCCATTGAATTTAATTATCTCAAATTCAAGATTTGAAATGCCATTTTATTAGCGTGTGGATAAGCGAAAATGTATGACTTAATTTTCATATTATCTCTTTAATAAAGAAATTCATTGTGAAGAATTGGTTTATGGAATCCGGTCTCAAGCCAGATTATGCAACGTTTAGGAATTCATTTTCGGAATGGAATAGAGGTCTAAAAGCGCTTTGAGTCGATAATGAAATAAGTTGTCACTAGGTTGTCACAGAGTTTGACAACAAAAAAGAGCGCCTAAATGGCGCTCTTGATGGATTCGAAAGAGAAAACGTTAAGCTTGAGAAGTTTCGGTAGAAATCGACTCTTTCCCTGTTTTGTTGAAAACGTCTTCGTCCAGCTCGCCTTCGCTCTTTGCAACTAGTGCAGAAACCATCAGGTCACCACATACGTTTACACTGGTTCGCGCCATATCGAGAATACGATCGATACCAGCAACGATGGCTAAACCTTCCAATGGCAGACCAACTGTAGTCAGAACCAGAGAAAGCATAATCAGACCAGCACCCGGCACACCCGCTGTACCAATTGAAGCAAGCGTTGAAGTCAGGATGATCACCATGTAGTCGGATGCTTCCAGAGTAACGCCAAATGCTTGGGCAATGAATAGTGCGCAAACGCCCTGATAAAGTGCTGTGCCATCCATGTTAATGGTCGCACCCAGAGGCAGAACAAAGCTGGAAACACTTTTAGACACGCCATGCTCTTCCTGAGAAGCTTTGATGGTCGCTGGAAGCGTGCCAGAGCTACTGGTTGTTGTGAAGGCAACAGTGGCAGGGTTGACGATGCCTTTCAGGTATTGCACT
>NZ_AFWJ01000326.1 GCF_000222685.1 Vibrio nigripulchritudo ATCC 27043
ACCGTTGCCAGTGCGTGGCTACTCAGTGCATGCAGTGACGACATCGACCATAGTACGGTCAGAAATCAAGGCTTTGTCTACTGTGGTCAAAGCTCTCCTTCGTCTTTCAATCCTCAACAAGTCGACAGTGGCCTAACAGCAGAGGCGTTAAGTCAGCAGATCTTTAATACCTTGCTGACTCTAGAGCCCGAGACACATAAGCCAGTGTCCAGCCTAGCGACCAGTTGGGATGTGAATGAAGACGGTACAGAATACCTTTTCCAACTAAGAGAAGGCGTAGAATTTCAAACGACCCCATGGTTTATACCCACTCGTACACTAACCGCGCATGATGTGGTTTTCAGCTTCGAGAGAATTCTAAACAGCAGTCATCCTTTTCACTACCTTGGTCAGGGGCGTTACCCTTGGTTTGAGGGAATTGATTTTAAGGGGTTGGTCAAATCCGTCGAAGCCATTGGCGACAATCAAGTGAAGTTCACTTTGACGCGCGCTGACAACACTTTTCTTCCGAATATAGCTACCCCATACGCCGTGATCCATTCACGCGAATACGCTAACCAGCTGATAAAGAATGGTACAAAGCACTATCTCGACACTCGCCCAATCGGCACTGGACCTTTCTACCTTGATGAATACCAGACGGGTGATTTGATTAGAGTGAAAAAGCACGATAGCTATTGGCAAGGTGCCCCAGCCATGCAGCAGGTTGTGTTTGATATTTCTACACGAGGAACAGGCACCTTAGCGAAGTTGCTTCGAAAAGAATGTGACGTGCTCTCTTCTCCGGTTTCCAGCCAGTTACCCATCATTATCGACGATGAAAATCTCGTCTTGCACGCCAAGCCCGCAATGAATGTGTCTTTCATCGCGCTGAATACATCACACCCTGCACTCAATGATCGTCGAGTTAGAAAAGCGTTGAACCTTGCCATTAACCGCCAGGTAATCTTAGATTCCGTCTATTACGGTACAGGTTCGATTGCTTATACTCTTTTGCCGCCAACTTCCTGGGCGTATCAAAAAGACAGCATTCAGATTCGATATGATCGAAATTACGCACTGGCTTTACTAGAAGAAGCAGGGTTTTCAAAAGGGTTAGAGATGTCAATGTGGGTACCACTTGAACCCAGACCTTACAACCCAAGTCCTCGGAAAACTGCCGAACAGATTCAGGCAAGCTTTGCAGACATTGGTATCAAACTTAATTTGTTGACGGATGACAGGTTCAATCGAGCTGAATTGAATACCAACCTGCCTAATGTCGATATGCTGCTTACAGGGTGGACGGCCAGCACTGGCGACCCAGACAACTTTTTACGCCCTTTGCTGTCATGCAATGCAGAAAAAGCGGGGCTGAACGTTTCTATGTGGTGTAACCCAGACTTTGACTTTTTGCTCGATTTATCACGCGAAACGAACCAGCCTCGGTATCGATTGAATTTGTACCGTCAGGCGCAAAATCTGTTGAATCAAGAGATGCCAGTCATTCCATTGGCTCATGGTATTCAGTATCAAGCCAACCATAAATCACTGACTGGTTTCCAAATGAGCCCATTCAACGTTCGATCATTCCACACCGTCGAGAGGAGCGAATAATGTTTCGGTATACGGTTCGACGGTTGAACCTATTTGTTATCACTTTGTTTATACTGACTTTTGTCGGTTTCAGTATATTGCGACTGGATCCTACTTCGCCAGCAGCACTCGAAGACTTGATTCCAGGGTGGTTACAGTACATTGGCGAAATCAGTCAGCTGAACTTTGGACAAAATGAACGAGGTGAACCGATCTGGAATGATATTCTGGTCGTGTTTCCTGCCACTATTGAACTTTGCTTTTTCGCCTTTTTAATTGCTCTTTTGATTGGTATTCCAATTGGAACCGTTGCTGGTACACGTGAGGGAAAGTGGATCGACACCGTGATTTCATTTACCTCAATGTCAGGATTTTCAGCGCCTTTGTACTGGATCGCTCTAATGCTGATATTTGTATTCTCACTGACCGCTGAGTGGTTTCCGGTTGGCGGGCGTTTTGACCTCCTATATCAAATTGACCATGTGACTGGCTTTGCGATTATCGACGCCCTACTTTCTGATCGTCCGCTCAAAGCACAAGCACTGCAAAGTGTACTGGAACACCTGATTCTCCCGTGTATCGTTTTGGCACTGGCGCCGACCACACAAATCATCAGTCTTATGCGCGCTTCTGTGGCTGAAGTTATGCAGCAGAACTACATTCGCGCGGCCAAAATTAATGGTCTTTCAAAATATGAGATTGTTATTGAGCACGTTATTCGTAACGCTCTGCCGCCGATTATTCCAAATTTGGTGTTCAACTTTCCAGTATGCTGACGTTTGCGATCATCACTGAATCCATTTTTAACTGGCCGGGTATCGGTCGCTGGCTTCTTGATGCCTTGTCGAATCAGGATTATGTCGCTATTCAGGCGGGTGTGATGGTTGTGGCTACCTTTGTGCTGATCGCCAATATTCTCTCAGACCTCATTGGTGCTTTCGCCAATCCGCTGGTAAGGAAGGAATGGTATGCTGACAGATAATGTATATCAGGAAGAACGCATTCCAACTCAGTTCGAGTTTTTCTGGAGTAACTACCGCAGTAACACGTTGGCAATGTTTGGGCTGTGGTGCTTGGTTATTCTGCTTCTGATTACTCTTTTTTCGCCGTGGCTGACGCCTCATGACCCACAGGTACAAACGGCGAATCTCAGACTGCCACCTTCATGGCACCAAGAAGGTACTGTTGAATTTTTCTTGGGAACTGATGATCTTGGCAGAGACATTCTCTCTCGTTTAATTGAGGGCTCTCAGCTGACTCTGGGTGCAGCCATTATCATCACAGCCATTGCTGCGTTCATCGGTTGTGCCATTGGTATTCTTGCAGGAATGACCAAGGGCTTGATTTCCAGTACCCTAAACCACCTTCTGGATACCGTAATGTCCATTCCTTCCCTGCTCCTGGCGATTATTTTCGTCGCGTTTCTAGGGTTTGGAGAATTCAACATTTTGCTGGCGATCTGCCTTGCATTGATCCCGAGATTCATCCGGTCTGTTTATGTCGCAGTGCACAACGAAGTTGAGAAAGACTACGTGACAGCCGCACGTCTCGACGGCGCTAAAAATATCCACCTTATGTGGAATTCGATTTTTCCAAACGTGCTACCAGTGATCGCTGCCGAAGCAACTATGGCTTTGTCTGTAGCAATTCTGGATATCACAGCACTGGGCTTCTTGGGCTTGGGGGCACAGGCGCCAAGTACTGAATGGGGTGCGATTCTGGGCGATTCAGTTGAACTGATATACTCTGCACCCTGGACGGTAACCTTACCTGGTTTGGTCATTATGTTTACCATTGTTGTCATTAATCTGGTTGGTGAAGGAACCCGACGTGCACTGAATGCGGGGATCGAATAATGCCTTTACTTGATATTCGACATCTGACGATTGAAATCGAAACCCCACAGGGGAAAGTCAAAGCCGTCGACCGCATGAGCCTGACCATGAACGAAGGAGAAATCCGCGGGTTGGTAGGTGAATCTGGTTCGGGGAAAAGTCTGGTTGCGAAAGCCATTCTGGGCATTGCCAAAGACAACATGACCGTAACCGCGGACAGGTTGCGTCTGGGCAGTATTGATTTGCTGCAACTGACACCCCGTGAAAGGCGGCGGATCATCGCGCGCGATATCGCGATGATTTTTCAGGAGCCTTCAACCTGTTTAGACCCTTCCGAACGAGTTGGCAGACAGCTGGCTGAATCCATACCCCGTGATTCTTATGAAGGTCGCTGGTGGCAAGCGTGGAAATGGCGTAAAACGCAGGCAATGGCACTGCTGCATAAAGTGGGCATTAAAGACCACAGACGAGTGATGCGCAGCTACCCTTATGAGCTGACTGACGGTGAATGTCAGAAAATTATGATTGCGATGGCTATCGCAACCAAGCCTAAAGTTCTGATAGCAGACGAACCGACCAACGATTTAGACGCCATTACCCAGTCTCAGATTCTCCGTCTGCTTAGCCGGATGAATCAGGTGAACAACACGACAATTCTGCTGATTGGGCACGACCTCACCACCATTACGCAGTGGGCAGACAGAATTACCGTGATGTATTGCGGTCAGTCGGTCGAATCAGCAGCAACCAAACAGATTCTGAATGCACCTAAGCACCCCTACACCGTGGCACTGTTGCAGGCGATGCCAGACTTCAATGACTGGATCCCTCACAAGTCCAAACTGCAATCTCTGCCGGGGTCCATTCCTCCACTTCAACACTTACCTATTGGTTGCCGACTAGGACCAAGGTGCCCTCATGCGCAGCGCCAGTGTGTTGAAATTCCACAGACTCAAAAAGTGAAAAATCATAAGTTCAGTTGTCATTTCCCTCTGAACACGGAGAAGCGTTCATGAGTGCGTTGTTAGAAGTCAGCAACCTAAGCAAAACGTTCATCAGTCGTTCGGGGCTGTTTAGCAAGAAAGAGCAGTACGCGGTTAAACCCGTCAGCTTTACGCTCGAAGCGGGGCAAACCATTGGCTTTATCGGACAGAATGGCTCAGGCAAGTCGACTCTGGCAAAAATGCTGGCAGGTGTTGTTGAGCCTTCATCTGGTGAAATAAGAGTCATGGGCGAAAAACTGGAGCACCGAGACTACTCCACTCGCTGTAAATTAATTCGCATGATTTTTCAGGATCCCAATACCTCTCTGAATCCTCGTTTGCAGATTGGCACCATCTTAGAAGGTCCACTGAAACGTAACACCAGCATGGCTTCGGAAGATCGTAAAAAGCGCGTAAAACAAACACTCATGAGAGTGGGTCTGCTGCCTGAACACGCCTACTTTTATCCTCAAATGTTGGCGACTGGACAGAAACAACGTGTCAGTCTGGCACGTGCACTCATTCTACAGCCGTCTATAATTGTTGCTGATGAGGCGCTCAATGGTCTGGATATGGCGATGCGTTCTCAGATCATTAATTTGCTTTTGGAGTTGCAGGAAGAGATGGGTGTGTCGTTTGTGTTTGTTTCTCAACATATCGGAATCATAAAACACATTACCGACAAAATTATGGTGATGCATGAAGGCAACGTGGTTGAGTCTGGCTCGACGCACGAAGTAATAGCCAATCCATCCCATCAAATTACACAACGCCTGATCGAGAGCCACTTCAATAAAGCCCCAGCACATTAAGGCAACCTATGTGGAAAAGCATCAACCCTCTGAATCACTGTATCCTCTGTTTGGTGCTTTTCACGTTTTCCTCCCCTTCCCTCAGCGAGTATCGGTGGCTTGATCCTGCGTATCTCGAAGAAGCATTTTATGAAGTCGCATTAAAAAATGAATACGACACTGGCGGGCAAAACGTCAGGAAATGGCGAGAACCCGTAAAAATATATCTTGAGCATAAAGTCCCGGACGAAGACATTCACACCGAACTGGCTCAAATGCACGTAAAGCACCTGTCGTACCTCACTAATCACCCTATCGAAATTGTTCCCACACCTGAAGAAGCCAACGTTATCTGGGTCTACACAAGGTTGAGCGAATGGGAAGAGGATATTGAAAGAGTATTGGGAAGACCTTCGCTCCAGCATTCAAAGCGAGCTATTTGTATCGCCAATTTTGAAACCGCACCCGACGGGCAAATGATTAAAGGGGGGATTATTATTCCTGTTGATCAGGCTCGTTCAAAAGGAAAACTATTGGGCTGTGTAGTGGAAGAAATTACCCAACTTCTGGGCTTGCCGAACGATTCAGAAAAAGTCTACCCATCCATTTTTAACGATGAGTCCCCTGAAGATCTGCTTTCCCCTCTTGATGGTCTGCTGCTTAAAATTCTCTATCACCCTTCTCTGGAACCGGGAATGAGTAAAGACGAAGCACAACCTATCGTCAGAGCCATACTTTCAGAGTTCCAACAAAATGGCACCTTAGAAGGTGCCATTCGAGAAATCAGAAAGGGAGAACTTTACCCACTGATGGGCTTTTAGTTTAAGCGACTTATTAGCGCTTGCTCGCCTGTTTTTTAGTTCAAAATCAAATTCTTCCGGGTACAGAATGACGCCTTCTTCGTTGTCATTTGGGAAGACAACCACTGAAAGCTCGTCGTCTTCCAGACCATAGGTCCAGCGGCTGTGCCATTTGTTGATTGAAATCGCTTCCGGCTTACACTCTTCCCAGTCACCTGTCGCCCAGGCTTGAGCAAACTCTTGGTTTGGCCAAACAGGTACGCAATCTTCGTCTTCTGTGTTTAACATGACGCAGCCATGCTCGTCGGTTAAGATCCAAATCTCACGATTGGCAACCACCTCTTTAATGCAGTATTTCAGGCGTTGTTCTGTGTTGTAACGGTTGATGGTTTCAATTTGTTCTTGATCGAGTTGTTTAGACATTTGGAATGCTCTTAGAAGACAGGAATGCAGGATGGACTATTATACCCAAATCCTCAGAGACATCACGCTCAGCGACAGACGATTTGGGCAAATCTACGACATCAACTCAGACAAACTTTTTAAATAGTTTGGCTTTATCGAGAAGCACTTCCAGATCTTTCATTCGGTTGCTGGTTTCGGACCAGGTTGCAGACTGAATCGCCTCGACCAAGGCTTCCACTAAAAAAGTAATAGCTACTGTTGAATCCCACGCTGAAGGCGCTTCAATTCGGGCATGAAAAACGTGCTGAGCCAGCTTCACAACTGGCGAACCCCATTGGTCTGTGAAAAGAATCAGGTTCACTTCTCGGCTGCGGGCGATTTCCGCCAGTGTGAGAATGTCGTTCTCGTATCGGCGAATATCAAACACCACCAGAGTATCGCCGGGCTTCATGTTAATCACATAATGCGACCAGCTATTGGCATTCGGTTCCACCATGGTGACGTTGGCACGAATAACCTGCATATGAGTAAACATATATTCAGCAATAGAGTGGCTGATTCGCCCACCAACGATATAGAGAGAGCGATTTTGGTCACTCAGTGCATCCACAACATCGTTAAACGTTTTCTCATCGATTTGAGTCACGGTCTGCCGGATATTGTTCACCACCGCATCAGCAAAACGATCAAGAAGATGGGACTTTTCGTCGATGCTGGGAATAGAGTCGTGCTTTTCAATCGGGCTTTTTAGGGTGTCGCCTATCTCTTCATGGATGCTGCGTTGCATCTCTGGAAAGCCGCCAAAACCAAGCTTTTTCGCCAAACGAACCACAGTTGGTGTCGATACCTTCGCAGCTTCCGACAAAGACACTACCGTCCCTAAGCTGGACGCCGGGTAATTCTCCAGCATCACATTGGCGAGCTGCCTTTCTGCCCGAGTCAGTGTGGCAAACCCTTCTTTAATCCTTTCCGCTACCGTCAAAACATTCTCCATACCGCTTTGTAGCTCCACCGTTATTGAGAACATTGTAACAAACATAACATGACATCTTAAAATGAAAAAATATTTTCTGTAATTATATTGACAGTATTTTTATTTCTGTAAATATAGATACAAACAGATCATTATTTAACCAATAATCTGAAATCATTCTAAGAAAACATTCTGGGAACAGTGACGTTCCTTGAGCAGTCTAGTGAACATGGAGTTGTTGATGGAGCAGGATCCAATCCTTTCGCTTCCCTCGCCTATTCGGGCGTTTGTAAAGGGAGTGGAAACAGTGAACCGAAAGATCGGTCGGTTTGCGATGTATCTGGTATTCGTGATGATAGGGATATTGCTCTACTCATCCATTTCAAAAACCTTTTTCTACCCTTCGCTTTGGACGTTGGAAATGGCGCAATTCGTCATGGTGGCGTTCTATATGCTCGGGGGACCTTACTCCATGCAGTTGCAAAGCCACGTCCGAATGGACTTGGTATACGGTAACTGGAGCCTGCGCAAAAAAGCCATGATAGACAGCATCACCGTTATCATGTTGTTCGTTTACTTAGGCGTGTTGCTGTATGGCGGAATATCCAGCACCAGCTACGCGGTCGAATACGGTGAACGCAGCTACTCAGCTTGGCGACCTTATATGGCGCCAATAAAAATCATCATGTGCGTAAGCGTGTTTCTCATGTTGCTTCAGGCGATTGCGGTCTGGATCCGTGATATAGCCACTGTCATCTATGGCAGCGAAACGGAGGCAAATTCATGAGCTACGAAATGATCGCCATGTTGATGTTCTCTGCCATGATGCTGATGCTGCTTACAGGGCAGCGTGTCTTTGCGGTTATCGGCTCTATTGCTGTAATCGCCGCTCTGCTTCTGTGGGGTGACGGAGGCTCAGAAATCGCCTTTAGTTCTGCCATCAAGCTGATGAAATGGTACCCACTGCTTACTCTTCCCCTGTTTATCTATATGGGATACATGCTGTCTGAATCAGGTATTGCAGAAGATTTATACCGCATGTTCCATGTCTGGATGGGACCACTAAATGGCGGGCTTGCAATAGGAACAATAGGTCTGATGGTGGTGATCTCCGCCATGAACGGTCTGAGTGTTGCCGGAATGGCCATTGGTGCCAGTATTGCACTACCTGAGCTGTTGCGCCGTGGTTACGACAAAATCATGGTGACAGGTGTCATACAGGCGGGAAGCTCATTGGGAATATTGGTTCCCCCAAGTGTGGTTTTAGTGCTGTATGGCATGATTGCCCGCCAGCCCGTTGGGCAACTTTGGCTCGCTGGTGTTTTTCCCGGATTGCTGATGGCGACCCTCTTTATCGTTTACATCGTGATTCGATGTAAATTGCAGCCGAACCTTGGTCCTGCTCTCCCAGAAGAAGAAAGAAACGTCAGCTTAAAAGAGAAGTTGTTGCTGCTACGCGCCGGCATTACCCCGCTTCTGATATTTGTTTCCATGACCGGGTTGTTTTTGATGGGCGTGACCAGTTTGGTAGAAAGTTCCGCCGTGGGTGCAACCGCTGCGACCATTGCTGCCATCGCCAAAAGACGCCTTAATCGAAACGTTATGGAAGAGACGTTAAGAAAAACACTAGCCATAAGCTGCATGTTTATGTGGATCATTCTAGCGGCACTTTGCTTTGGCGCAGTGTTTGACGGAATCGGTGCAGTAAAAGCGATTGAAGGATTCTTCATTGACCGGCTAAACCTGACACCTTGGCAGGTGCTGATTCTGATGCAGCTTTCTTATCTGCTAATGGGAACATTCCTTGACGATACTGCCATGCTGGTGATTGTTGCACCGCTTTATGTTCCGCTAGTCGGCGCACTGGGATTCGACTTGCTCTGGTACGGCGTGCTTTACACCATTACCTGTCAAATCGCCTATATGACGCCCCCGTTTGGCTACAACCTCTTCCTGATGCGTGCGATGGCACCACCCGAAATTTCCCTGAAAGACATTTACCTGTCCATCATACCGTTTGTGCTGATCATGATATTCGGTCTGATTCTGGTGATGGCTTTCCCACAACTGGCTTTGTGGCTACCAGAGTACCACTACGGCCAATAAAACACGACCTGATGTGACAACCTTAAACTTGGACAAGGACACACATTCATGGAGGAATAAAACATGTCTAGTAGAAGAGATTTCCTTAAAAAAGCAGGGGCGGTGTCAGCCGCAAGTGCAACAGCCATTGTGGGCGCACCTGCTATTGCAAACAGCAAAAAGACCATCAAATGGCGTTTGCAAACCTACGCGGGTCCAGCACTCGGTGAGCACGTGATCAAACCTGCTGTGGATGCATTCAACAAAGCCGCCAATGGCGAAATGGTCATTGAACTGTTTTATGCCGATCAGCTTGTACCTACGGGTGAGCTTTTCCGAGCCATGCAGCGAGGGACAATCGACGCGGTGCAAAGTGATGACGACTCCATCGCCGCTCCTGTAGACATTTCTGTATTCGGCGGGTATTTCCCCTTCGCTACTCGATACAGCCTGGATGTTCCTGTGTTGTTTGAACAATACGGTTTAAAGGAAATTTGGAAAGAAGCATATGACGAAGTGAAAGGCGTCACCTGGTTGTCAGCAGGCGCATGGGACCCCTGCCATTTCGCTACGGTAAAACCGATCCGAAGCCTGTCTGATTTGAAAGGAAAGCGCGTCTTTACCTTCCCTACAGCAGGTCGCTTCCTGTCTCGGTTCGGTGTTATTCCGGTCACTTTGCCCTGGGAAGATGTCGAAGTTGCCATTCAAACTGGCGAGCTTGACGGCATCGCCTGGTCAGGCATTACCGAAGACTACACCGTTGGCTGGGCAGACGTCACCAAGTACTTCCTAACCAACAATATTTCCGGTGCGTGGTGTGGCTCGTTCTTCGCCAACAGCGAGCGCTGGGATGCCCTGCCAGAACACCTGAAAACGCTATGGCGTCTCTGCATGGACAGTTCTCATTACTACCGCCAGCACTGGTATTGGGGTGGAGAAGCTAAACTTCGTGTAGAAGGCAAAAAACTTGAACTGACCACCATCCCAGATGAGGAATGGAAATCAGTCGAACAGGAAGCGCTGAAATTCTGGGATGAGATTGCCAAAACCAGCCCAAGGACAAAACGCGTGGTGGACATCTTCAAGAAATACGCCGCCGATATGGAGAAAGCGGGTAAGCCATATCGTTACAGCTAACAGGGTATTGCACCGGCAGCTTATGCCGGTGCTCAGAGGGACAGGAAATGGATGCAAGATCAGTAAAAACCATCGAAGACGCCAAGAAAATTGTTGAAGAACGTGGGCTTAGCCACATCAAAGTTGGGCTGTTCGATAACGATGGGATTATGCGCGGAAAATACATGTCGAAAGACAAGTTCTTTTCGTCACTCGATAAGGGCTTTGCCTTTTGCGATGTGGTTTTAGGCTGGGATGCCAAAGACCAACTCTACGACAATACCACCTACACCGGATGGCACACAGGCTACCCCGACGCACCAGTCAGAATTCTGCCTGAAACCTGTCGAGATGTGCTGGATGAAGAAGGCATGCTGTTGTTTATTGCCGAGTTTGATGAACAGGCATCCTCTGTCTGCCCCAGAAGTACGTTAGCTCGTGTACTGAAAAAATATGATGAACTTGGATTAAACGCTTTTGCCGCTTTCGAGTATGAATTTTTTGTCTTTAAAGAGACGCCCCACTCTGTGCGAGAGAAGAATTATCAGGACCTCGACCCAATTACCCCAGACTGGTTTGGTTATTCGATGATCCGAAATTCCACCTATCTGGAGCTGTACCAACAACTGCTCGATTTAGGTGAAAGCATGGATTTTCCCATTGAAGGCATTCATTCCGAAACGGGTCCCGGCGTAATTGAAGCCGCTCTGGCAGTTGATGAAGCCATGAGTGCTTCGGACAAAGCAGCCCTGTTCAAAACCTACACCAAAGTGCTGGCTCAACGAAACGACCTTATGGCGACCTTTATGGCGAAATGGAGTAACGATTACCCCGGACAAAGTGGCCATATACATATTTCTTTGCAAAACAAAGATGGCAGCTCCGCATTTTACGATCCTAAGACCGAATACAACATGAGCACGCTACAGCGTCACTTTGTAGCGGGTTTACAACGACTTATGCCTGACTTCTTATGCATGGTCGCACCAACGGTTAACAGCTACAGACGCATGATCCCCGGCTTCTGGGCACCTACCCACTCTACCTGGGCAGTGGAAAATCGCACAACGTCACTCAGGGTGATTCCAGGTTCTGCCAAAAGTCAGAGGGTGGAATATCGAATTGGTGCTGCTGATGGCAACCCGTATCTTGCTCTCGCTGCCGCATTGGCATCTGGTTTGTGCGGGATACAAAACAAATGGGAACCTGGCGAACCTATCGTTGGCAATGCCTACGAACAAAACATTCCGGAAGATTTAAAACTACCGGGCACTCTGTGGGATGCAGCACAAAGGTTAAAAGCTTCTACTCACGCGAGAGAGATGTTTGGTGATGAATTTGTCGACCATTTCGCGGCGAGCCGAGAATGGGAAGAACGAGAATTCAGAAAAGCAGTGACCGACTGGGAGCTGAAGCGCTACTTCGAAATCATATAAACGGCTAAAGGTATAGGACATCATGGAACAGAACACCCTATCTCCGATCAATGGCAAAGTGTGCGTGACACGAGAACTGGCGACCGCAGAACAGATTCAGGCTGTGATCAGCAGCGCCAGCCTTAGCCAAAAGGAATGGCAGGCCACTTCGCTTGAGAAACGTAAAGCCATTTGCTCTCAGGCAATAGAGAATTTTGTTGCCAATAAAGAAGAGATTGCGAAAGAAATTACCCAAATGATGGGGCGACCTATTGCTCACACACAGGGTGAAGTGTTCGGTGTGGAGGAACGAGCACTCTCAATGATTGCGCAGGCTGATGATGCGTTAGCAACGATTGAACTACCTGAAAAAACAGGATTTACGCGATACATAAAGCGCGTTCCTGTGGGAAACGTACTAGTCATTGCCCCTTGGAACTACCCATACCTCACTGCTATTAATGCGGTAATACCTGCTTTACTAGCTGGCAACAGCGTAATGCTTAAGCATTCGGCTCAAACTCCGCTCTGTGCTGAACGATTAGTGGAAGCTTTCGAAGGAACTGGGTTACCAAAAGGCGTTTTTCAGTTTGTTCATACCGATCATGCGTCCACTGAAAAAATGATTCAGCACCCCGGTATCGACTACGTTGCCTTTACCGGTTCTGTAGCTGGCGGAGCCATGGTCGAACGCAATGCGGCTGGTCGGTTTATTGGTGTTGGTCTCGAACTCGGCGGAAAAGACCCGGCGTATGTTCGTTCGGACGCCGATCTTGATCATGCCGTAGAGACACTGGTCGACGGAGCCTTTTTCAATTCAGGTCAATCCTGTTGTGGGATCGAACGCATCTATGTTCATGAATCCGTTCACGATCAGTTTGTAGAAAAAGCGGTCGAACTTGCAAAAGAATACACATTGGGTGACCCGACAGATCCAGAGACCACACTGGGGCCACTGGTTAAAACCGCTGCCGCAGATTTTGTGCGCGAACAGATAAAGCAGGCCGTTTCTCAAGGCGCAAAGGCACACATAGACGAACACCTTTTCCCGATGAGCCAAAAGGGAACCCCTTATTTAGCACCTCAGATTCTGACAGAGGTGAACCATTCAATGAGTGTGATGAACGAAGAGTCCTTTGGTCCTGTTGTCGGTATTCAGTCCGTGACTAGTGATGAAGAGGCGATTTCGCTGATGAACGATTCAGAATTCGGGCTGACGGCATCTGTTTTTACTAAAGACGAGCTAACCGGAGCCCGGATAGGCGAACAGATTGAGACAGGCACCTTCTTTGTCAATCGGTGTGACTATCTCGATCCGCAGTTGGCATGGACTGGTGTGAAAAATTCCGGTCGTGGCTGCACGCTTTCAAGCATAGGGTTCGAAATGCTGACCCGCCCTAAATCATTCCATATCAAGACTCTGGGAGAAGGCTAATGACCATCGCAAACTGGAACTACCCGACAGCCATCAGTGTTGGAAAAGACGTTCTAAAGTCACTTCCTGATCACTGTAAGAGACTTAATATTCAATCGCCACTTCTGGTGACTGACCCTTTTCTGGCAGATATGGATATAGTGATAAACGCCATAAAGAACTGTGAAGAAAAAGGGTTGGCGATTGCTGTGTTCTCTGATGTTCAGGGAAACCCGACGGACACCAACGTGAATCTGGGCATTGATGCTTACAACGCAGGTCATCACGATGGGATCATCGCATTTGGTGGTGGTTCTAGCCTGGACGCGGCAAAAGCCATCGCCCTTTGCGCAAATCAGAGTCTGCCTCTCTGGAGCTTTGAAGATGTTGGTGACAACTGGGCTCAAGCGGATGAGAGCAAAATTGTACCTGTTATCGCTATACCTACAACAGCTGGCACGGGTTCAGAGGTCGGGCGCGCGTCGGTGATCACCGACTCCGACAGTCACATCAAGAAAATCATCTTCCACCCTAAAATGATGCCTGTGCAAGTATTGCTCGACCCAATGGTGACCGTTGGTTTACCTGCGCACATTACGGCGGCAACGGGAATGGATGCACTCTCTCATAGTTTGGAGGCATACTGCGCTCCCGGATACCATCCCATGGCAGACGGTATCGCTATCGAATCAATCAGCCTTGTTAAACACTTTCTCTATCGAGCTTATTTAGACGGTGATGATATCGATGCTCGAACTCAGCTACTGGTAGCGTCAAGCATGGGGGCGACGGCTTTTCAGAAAGGCTTAGGAGCCATGCATGCCCTAGCCCACACCTTGGGTGGACTATACGACAAACACCACGGGCTGCTGAACGCGATTTTGATGCCGTATGTACTGGAAGCTAACCGCAGCGAAATCGAAGACAAAATGGTGGTTTTAGCGCGTGCGCTTTCGCTGCAATCTCCGGGCTTTGACGCGGTGAACAACTGGATTCTGAGCATGCGCAAAACACTGGCGATACCACATACACTGGCTGAAATTGGCATCACGGGCGATGAAGTTGAAAAAGTTGGGCAACTAGCGGTTCAGGATGCAGCCGCTGGTGGTAACCCCATACTATTTACAGCAGAAGAGTACTCTCAGCTATTTGTGCATGCGCTGACAGGTCAGAAAATACAACAATAACCATAACGGTGATGGCAATGAAAATTGGCATATTAATCTGTGACGATGTAAACCCAGCTCTGGAACCCGAGCATGGAAACTACAAGGAAATGTTCAGCCGACTTCTGCATGCAGTAGACGACTCTATTGAACTCGCCTTTTACTGGGTAAATCATCGGCAGTTTCCTGAAGATATTACAGAGTGTGATGCCTACATTACCTCGGGCAGTAAGTCTGGTGTGATGGACAACGATCCGTGGATAAACGATATGGAATCGTTAGTGCGCGAGATCCATCAGGCTCACATTCCATTCATTGGGATATGCTTTGGTCACCAAATGCTGGCAAAAGCGCTGGGGGGAGAAGTCTCCCGCGCTGAAGTCGGCTGGGGTGTAGGCACTGCCGTTACCAAGGTTTTCATTCCTCAGCCTTGGATGGAGCCATTTCAGCAGCAGATCAACTTGCTGGTCAGCCATCAGGATCAGGTGATTTCCATGCCGGATGATGGACAAGTCATTGCGGGCAATGATTTCTGCCCTGTTTCAATAATGTTGGTAGGAAAAACTTCGCTTGGAATTCAGGCACACCCAGAATTTTGTGCCCCCTACTCCAAAGCGTTGATTGAGGTCAGAAAGGATTCGATACCTAAATCCGTTCAGGAAAAAGGTATCGCGTCGCTTAAATTACCAACCGATGGATTGCTGGTCACCCAATGGATGCTGAATTTTATTTGTGAGTCTTTGAAAAGCTAGTGTTCAAACAGAGAGATAATATGTTCCAACTCTCTCTGTACCAAATAATCGGGTTTAGACAGAAGTTCAGCACGAAGCACCTTGATAACTTCCTGAGCTTTCAGTTTCTGATTTGAACGCTCAAGCCAATATAGGGTTTCCAGCTGAATTTCTTTTTCACTGCGTTGTGAACCAACCATGGTATTCATTTCCAGAGCTTCATTCAGCGCCATGATTATGGTTGTAGTGTCCAGCTCCCCCGAACGGACCAGTGCAAGACGCGAGCGAACCTTTTGTGGGAAACCAACACTTTCTGACGGCGGTACATTCACATCAGTGAAATTCGTATCCCTGAAAGTGTGCCATGATGGAACATCTTCAAAAGAAATGGTAAGCCCCCTTTCTTTGTTGTCCTGAACAGGGATGTTTCCGCTTAGATACTGAACGTAATACTCCGTTTTTAATGCCTGAACATACCAGGAATAATTCGATTGAATTGTCTCGCCATAATTACTTTGGGTCACGTGCCAGAGTGCTTTGTCCAAATTCCCCGTTCTCATGTGGATTTCAGCCAGCCAAAGGTGGGAAAGCGAGAGCACAATTGGGTCATGAGAACGTTCTAGAAGATACTCCAGCTTAGGTTGCGCAGACAGCCACTCACCCACATCAACCATGCATATTGCCCTTTGTAGCGCACTCCATTCGTGGCTGGCATCGATAATGCTGGAAGCGGCGAAATAGTGTTGAGCAAGCAGGCACCCTCTCTGGCTTAGGGCTTGCTGCCCTTTCGCATATTCGTGCATCGCACTGACTTCAAAATCGTATTCCGCCAATGTATTCAACGCTTCTTCTGGACGAAGTTGTTGAAGAATCGTCGAGGCGATCCCCGGCATGCTGAGCGCCAGATCCGATTTGGTTATGGAGCCAGTCTGGCGGGCTAAGTGCTTATCAATAATGGTATATTCAATCGATTGCCCTTCTTCCTTCATGGTGACAGAGGCATAAACAACAGCATCCAGTTCCAAACGCTTAAACTCTTCGCCGGACCAGTTTGAAATATCCGTCTCATGTGCACCAATCTGACTCGGTGGGAAAACTTGTATGTCTGGGTAGAGCATCAAGTCGGTCGCCAGCATATCGCTAAGCCCGTATTCTACCCAGTTGTAGGAGTCCAAGGGAGTCGCGTTATGGAAAGGCAACACTGCAACCTTGATGCTCTGATTGGAAAAGTCGATTTTGTCCTTGCCAGCAACCAACCAGAAAGCGGCAACCAAGGTTAATACAATGCATAGAGGTAGCAACAGAGTGAGTTTTTTGTTTGCCGATTTAGAATCGGGTTGTTTAAACGGCGCGATTTCAGCTATCCATTTGTATCCCTGATTGGGAATCGTCCGGATAAATTTTGGGTTCGATGCAGAATCGCCGAGCAGTTTTCTTAACTCCAGAACGCTTTGAGAAAGTGATCGTTCCCGGTATTCGCCGTTGACCCATAACGCTTCAAGTAACTCTTCTTTTGAAATGATCCTGTCTGGGTTCTCGATAAAAAATGCCAACAGTTGTGCCACTTTGTTTCTTATCGTAATGGGCTCTTCTTCTTTAAAAAGCTTTCCTGATGTTGCGTCAAATCTAAACTCACCGAACTGAATCACACTTCGCCTTTTCCCGTATCCCTGATTGCTCACACCCGCAGCCTAACGCGCTGGTTTTTACCTTTCAACGCTACAAATCACTAAATTTGATAAAATTTGTCATCCTTTGTCTTTGATTTGATGCGATTTTTAACCATTTGAATTGAGCTCTGTGCTGAAAACAAACACCTTGAAATGACCAGACAACAAGGAGTCGGTCATGAATCAATCGGTAAAATTATGCACTGGATTATTACTCTCTGCATTGGTCTTTTCGTCGAAGTCTATCGCTACGGAGAATTTAGTTTTTGTTCACGGAGCTCACTTCGATGCCAGATCCTGGAAGCCTGTTTCAAGCTACTTATCTTCTGACGTTAACGTGTTAGCGGTAAACTTACCCGGCCGAAATACACGTGAGGACGCGTCTAAAATTGGGCTAAGCAATTCAGCTAAATCACTTTGCGAAAACATTCGCTCGCTAGAAGGTAACATTCATTTTGCTGCGCACAGTCAGGGCGGAGCTGTGGTTCATTCGGCGATTGGCATCTGCCCTTCCCAATCCATTAAGTCCATCACCTACATTACCTCAGTCGCTCCACTCGTTGGAGAGAGTGCTTTTGCTTCCCTAAACGCCGCGGACGAAAAACATTACTTCAAAGGGGTGAGTTACAACAAAAATAACCATCGCATGGAAATTCGGGATTGGACGCACTTTAACGCCACCTTTGCGCAGGATGCGTCATCAAGTCAGACAAAGCAGCTGCGTAAATTAGCCATTGATGAGCCTGCTCATATCGGGGAAGAAGCTGTGAAATACGACAAAGCGGAGCTGGACCGAATTTCGAAGCATTACGTGTTCGCTAATCAAGACAAAATCATTTCTCTTGAATCGCAGCTAAAAATCGCAAACTCATTAAATATCCATAGTGTTTATTCTTTACAAACCGGTCACTTACCTATGCTGACCAATGCAAAAGAGTTAGCGATGATATTAGATGGAATTGTTGAGAAGGAGGCATCTGACTGATCGCCAAAAACCAGTAGTTCGCTCTAAAGAAGAAAAGCCCTGACTCCTTTCGGAGGCAGGGCTTAAATTGATCTGTTCGGCAAGCGGTGACTAATCGCAATTCAAGTTATATAGGGGGAACTCTAGCCGAACAAAATTCTTATGCGGTCAGGTTTTTCATTGCCGCAGCAACTTTATCAACCTTACCGACACCAACGATAACCTGAATAGAAGTTTTACCCAGTTTCACAACACCAGCAGCACCCAGTGCTTTTAGCGCTTCATCGTTAATGTTTGCAGTGTCTTTCACTTCAAGACGCAGACGAGTAATGCAGTTATCGATAGTAACCAGGTTCTCTTTACCACCCAGCTCTTCAATGTACTTAGCAGCAAGGGCACTGATGTCGCCTTCGCCTTCTTCTGCCATTTCTTCACCACGTCCCAAAGTCTTAAGGTTGAACTTCACGATAGCAAAACGGAAGATCACGTAGTAAAGCACACCAAACACCAGACCTTGAGCAATCAGCATGTACCACTGAGTCGCAAGTGGGTTTTGGCTAGACAGAACGAAGTCCACCAGACCGGCTGAGAAACCAAAGCCTGCCATCCACTGCATAGAGGCTGCGATGAATAGGCTGATACCTGTCAGGATTGCGTGAATAACAAAAAGAACAGGTGCCAGGAACATGAATGAGAATTCTAGAGGCTCTGTGATACCTGTGAAGAAAGACGCCGCACCTGCAGCCAGCATTACTGAGAATACTTTCCCTTTGTTTTTCTTGTCTGCGCTGTGGTAAATCGCCAGAGCAGCAGCAGGAAGACCAAACATCATGATTGGGAAGAAGCCAGCCTGGTACATACCCGTTACGCCTGGTGTTGCAGTACCGTTCGCGATTGACTGCGCGCCGCCAAGGAAGTTAGGAATGTCGTTGATGCCTACTACGTCGAACCAGAACACAGGGTAAAGCGCGTGGTGCATACCAACCGACAGGAACAGACGGTTAAAGAAGCCAAACAGACCCGCGCCAAGAGGACCAAGATCCTGCAAAGACGTACCCAGTGTCAGTAGCGCACCGAAGATGATTGGCCATACTGTCATCAGGATGAACGCCAGTACCATACCCGCGATTGAAGTCAGGATTGGCACAAGACGCTTACCACTGAAGAATGCCAGGAATTTTGGTAGCTCAACGTGAGAGAAACGGTTGTAGATTTCGGCGGAAATAATACCAACGATGATACCCACGAACTGGTTATCAACGTTTTTAAACGCCGAGTTTACATCGTCGACTGAAATGCCCTGAAGCTGCGCAAGCGTTTCCATAGAAAGAAGTGTTGTGACGACAAGCCACATAACATAACCAGACAGGGCAGCGGAGCCATCTTTGTCTTTTGATAAGCCAAATGCCACACCTACGGCGAATATTACGGCCATGTTGCCGATGATGGCACTGCCAGACTTAATCAGAAACGCTGCCAGAATACTTTCACTACCCCAACCCACAGGATCAAGCCAGTAACCCACACCCATTAAAATCGCTGCTGCAGGTAAAGTAGCTACTGGCACCATAAGTGCCTTACCTACTTTCTGCATATAACCTAATACGCTCACTCGATACCTCACGAAGCTTTTAAAAAATCTTCGGCGGATTTTACGAATGTAATTTTACTGCGCAAAAAAACTCTTCACTATTGTGCCTAGCGTCACTAATATCGATAAAAATATCACTAATAAGAGTAAGTTTATTGATATTTTTATCTGAATCATGTATTTTTATCAGGCGTAACAACCAATTAACAACGATTTATCAGAATTATAAATCAATCTCAGTTATCTCTTTTTAGCGAAATACTCTTACATTTTTGAAACAAAAATTAGAGTCACTCTGCTCTACCCAATACGTATCCCAACGCAATGAGTATTACTTATACCCAAGTCACCTCAAGATGCTTGGTTGAGCGAGAATTAACTGGTTTTCAGACAAGACACTGATTTGAAGATCTAGTGGGTCTAAATCAAGAATCAGTAACGCAGTATGAAAGCCAGTTAAACTCGCCCTTGGGAGCCCATATTCTGTCCCATTTCATCGTCAAAGAACTTGGAAAGGACTCGTCATTCCGCTGCGTTC
>NZ_AFWJ01000325.1 GCF_000222685.1 Vibrio nigripulchritudo ATCC 27043
AGCACCACCCATTCGAATTTGCGCTTCACCTGGGCGTAGTGCAGCCCAAGTACCGAATCGCGGCACGTAGCTGCTAGCATTGAAGTTTGGACGAGTATTGTTTCCTCTTCCGCGGTAGGAAACGTAACCCGATTTAGGCACATACCAGATAAGGTCGTCAGCGTGAGAGTCTTTATAAAGGTAGTACTTACTCTCGATTTCAGCTGAAACGCTTGCAGGGAAATGACGGTATGCGTTGTCATCGTTTGGATCCATTGGTGTAGCTGTAGCAACGCAACTTAACAAAGCCGACGCAATCGCGCTCAGCTTAAGAATATGAGTCCTTTTCATTTTTTCCTCGAATTGACAAATGTATTTATAATTCAACGCGTTGAATATAAATTATGCCTAGAGGTGTAATGACAGAAGAAGTATCTAGCACTCAATATGTAGATATGCTCTGAAATTCAATATGCAATAAGAATCATTATCAAGAGATTTATGTGAGTAATTGCATGTTTTGTAAGGTTATTTAACAAGTTGATTTATAGTTTAACTAGTTAATAAGTATAGGTTTTTATGAATTCTCTACTTATAAGTTTGACAGTTATTAAAATAAACAAACACTTAGTAACACGAAGAATATCCACTCTGAGCTTTGGGAAAATTCAACTAAATGAGAAGTACGTACACCAACTGAAAAAGTTAAAACATCACGAAGATCTATCTTTTAGTCGAGCCACGGATAATCGGCTCACAGCGTAGGGTGATGGATTGAGGAGCGAGATTTGAATCCGCGATATGTTCGAATAATGTATCTATCGTCGCGCTGATCATCTCTTCGTAAGGCTGGCGAATGGTTGAAAGATCATAGGCTCTGCTTTTTGCCAGCCGAATATCATCAACGCCGACAATGCCTATGTCTTCAGGCACTCTTAAGCCGAACTCGTAGCGAACAGCATCCATACCGCCACAGGCCATAATATCGTCTGCAAAAAACAGAGAGTCTGGCTTTTCAGTTGAGTTGAAAATGCGAAGAGTGGCGTCGTAACCGGCATCGTAACTGAACTCCCCACCTTCAACGATTTGCCATTTGTCACATCCGCGCTTTATCAGATTACTTAAAAAGCCGCGTTGACGTTCGACGGTGGCAGATGTGCCAACAGGACCAGTAACAAATGCGGGTCTTTCATAACCAGCATCCAGAATGATGTCTGCGGCTAATTCACCCGCTGCTAAGTTGTCACAACTGACAACAGTAACGCTGTTTTCATCGGAGTTTCGACCAAATATCACTACAGGTGTGTTCTGCGCTTTACAGGCGTCAGACAAGGCTTCAGGAAGAGATGCAGAGGTAATGATTAAGCCATCTACGTTGTATTCCATTACCAGTTCAACCGCTTCTTCAATGTCCAGTTCATCGGTGACTTTGATGAGTAAGCTATGGCAATTACGCTTTTGAATTTCTTCGGTAAATTTGGAAAGAACAGGAAGGTAGAAAGGGTTATCAAAATCGGTTACCAAGATACCGATAAGGCTTGAACGGGATTTAATACCACGAGCCAGACGGTTTGGTTTGTAATTCAGTTCGCTTGCAGCCGCTAAGACCTTGTCTCGTAGCTTGGAAGAGATACTAGCCTCTGGGTTAAAAGCACGCGACACAGCAGACAACGAAACCCCTGCCCGCTCTGCGACGTCAACAACGGTCACCTTGCGTGCTTTGAGCTCTGATTTCTTCGTATTGTCGTTTGTATCCATTCGCTTTCCCGTTATTTACATCTTTCGTCCCTGATAGCGCAGTCTAACTGAAAATGTTTTCAAAATCTTAATCACGCTATTTCTTTGCTGGTTTATTTAAAACGGCTCACAAAGCTGGTGTCATGGTGAATGTTGGTTGCTCCCTACCACAACCAACATTCGTTACGTCGTTCGCCCCTACCGGCTAACGCAACCTGTGAGCCTAAACTTAAGGCTTTGCCCGCTATAGGCATCGACTTTGATTAACGATATTCACCAGCCAGTTTTTCTACCAGTGCCAGGTTGTCCAGCGTGACAAAACCAGGACCAGAGTTAATGTGGTTTGATGGCATAACGCCGTAACGGTTGAATAGCGTCAACACCATAACTGGCAGGTAACCTTGCAGGTATGGCTGCTGGTCAATCGCCCACTTGATGTTGCCATCTTTAATACCCTGAGCGATTTCGTTACTTAGATCGAATGAACCGAAGTAGATTTTGCCTAGCTGACGGTTTTTCTCCAATGCACGAAGTGTTGGGTGTGCCGATGTTGGTCCCAGAGTAAGAATCGCTTCTGTGTTTGGATTTTTACGTAGGAAAGCCAGCACTTTTTTCTCGATGCCTGTTGGATCCTGCCCTGAATCAATCATCTGACCGCCCAGATCGACACCTAGCGCATCAGCGAAACCCTGACAACGCTCTACAGACGCTGGGTTCGTGATGTAGTGGTTCACACAAAGGAAGTTTTTGATGCCGTCTGCCTTAGCGCGTTTACCCGCCCCAAAACCAGCGTCGTATTCCGGTTGACCAACGTGCAGCAATGCCCCGACTTTTTCACTCTGCTCTTTGGTACCAGAGTTGATGGTGACAACAGGGATGCCTTTTTTCTTCGCTTTTTCAAGCGGACCTTTAAGCACATCATAATCGGCTAAGGTGGTAATGATGCCCTGCGGATTAGACGCAACAGCCTGCTCGATGATGCGAGCCATATCGGCTAAATCACCAGTAGGCGGGTTACGATATTCAACCGATACGTCCATGTTCTGACCCGCTTCTTTGATCGCGGTTTTGATTGTGTTCCACCACGAATCAGCATCAGGTGCGTGGCTCACCAGCACGAAACGTTCTTCCGCTGAAGCCGTTGAAGGCAAAAATGCAATTGCAGTACTGCAAAGTGCTAATGCCAATACAGATGCCTTTTTCGCGATATTGCTCAGTAGGTTGTTCATCCGGATATCTCCATGTGTTGTGAATGAGGTGAAAGTCATCCAATTCCTTCACCTCTGTTTTCGTTTGAATGACAGAGCTTTAATAGTTCGAGATTTGCTGATCTCGGTTATCAAGCCGATGCTGCGGCATCTGCTCTGGCAAACTCTGCCAGTTCTGCTTCAAGGGTTTCTAATTCCTCTCCACCTGACATCATTTCCAATATCTCCTCACGGGAGATGTCATCTTTTTTCCATGAGCCCAAGCTGCGCCCACGGTTCAATAAAGTAAATCGGTCTGCAACGGGGTAAGCGTGGTGGACGTTATGGGTAATCAAAATCACCGCCAGCCCTTTCCCTCTGGCTCTCGCAACCACTTTTAGAACATTGGCCGACTGTTTCACCCCGAGCGCCGCAGTGGGCTCATCCAGAATCAGCACTTTTGCGCCAAAGTGGATGGCTCTGGCTATTGCCAGACATTGTCTTTCACCCCCTGACATGGTGCCGATTGGGTGTTCCGGATCTCGCACGTCGATCCCCATATCAGCCAGTCCATCGCGAGCGATTTCATTCGCGCGTTTTGTGTCGAAGACTTCAAAAGGTCCTATTTTCTTGGTCAGCTCTCGTCCCATAAAGAAGTTGCGCGTTACGCTCATCAATGGAACTAAAGCTAGATCCTGATAAACCGTTGCAATCCCGGCATCCAGCGCATCTCTTGGTGATTCAAATTTCACCGGGCTGCCGTTCATTAAAAACTGACCTTCGGAAGGTTTATGCACGCCTGCCAGAGTTTTAATAAGCGTGGACTTACCTGCTCCGTTATCACCAAGCAGACAATGCACTTCACCCATTTTGACTTTCATATCAATGTCTTTTAACGCAATCACCGATCCGAAATAGCGGCTGACGTTTTTTAGTTCGAGAATGTACTTATCCATATTTCACTCCTTGAAACGTCTTAGCGTGCGTTGGTCACTTTCTTGCGAATGAAGTTATTGAACAGAACGGCAATAAGCAGCATCACCCCTAGGAATACCCGGAACCAGTCTGAATCCACTCCGGTAAAGAAAATGCCCATCTGCACCACACCAAATATCAGAGCACCGAAGAATGCGCCGATAACCGAACCGTATCCTCCGGTAAGCAGTGCTCCTCCGATAACGGCAGCAATGATGGCTTCAAACTCTTTCAACAGCCCTCGGTCTGCAGCAGCCGAACCAAATTCAAGCACCTGACACGCCGCAAATACCGTGGCGCAAAATGCGGTAAACATGAAAAGGGAAATTTTGACTTTCTCGGTAGGTACACCCACGTTTTTGGCTGCATTGGCATCGCCGCCTGCGGCAAAAATCCAGTTACCAAATCGGGTTCTCAAAAGGACGAATGAACAAACTGCAGTAATAAGGAACCACCAGACAACCACCATAGGAATGCCCGACACGATAGGAGAGCCATCGGAGTAAGTTTCAATCATCCCTATATTGGCGAGCCATTGGAAGAAACCCGTTCCTATCTGCCCGCCAAATGCCGCGGCCAGAATGTCTCCTTCCGCCACTTCAGACACACCAGAAAGAATGGTTTTATTGGTCAACATAATTGAAAGTGCAATGGTTAGACCGCGCAGAATGAACAAGAAAGCCAGTGACACAATAAAGGACGGCAACCCGGTTTTCACCACGATATACCCGTTAACAAAACCAATCGCCATTGCACCCACAAACGCAAAGATGATGGCTAGCCAGACTGGCCACCCCCAATACACGGAAGGGATCGCAATCATCATGCCCGCAAAACCAATCATGGAACCGATAGACAAATCGAACTCACCGGCGATCATCAACAGGCAGGCTCCGACAGCAATAATGCCGAGCTGCGCCGAAACCGTTGTCCAGTTCATTATGCCGTCGGCGTTGAACATGCCTGAATCCCAGGCGACGATTGCAAAAAATAGGAAGACCAATATCGTGCCTGATACTGCCCCCAGCTCAGGTCGTGACAGCAATCGGTTCAAGGTTGAAACCTTGCGAACCCTTTCATCACCTTTCGAAGTCATGGGTACTGCCTCCGCTTCTACTTTCCCTGTCATACAATTTCTCCAAATCTTAATTCGCGCTATCCTCGAACTGCTTTGTCATCGCAGCTCAGGCTAAGATGGTTTGTTCTATAAACGTTCGGCTTCTTTCCGCATCCGTTTTGGCGTCGCTCTTGGCTTTAGGGTCGGTGTCCTGCTCTACCGTCACCCACCCTTTGAAATCAATTTCAATCAATGTGTGTTTAACGGCGTCAAAATCGACACACCCTTCGCCAAGCGGACAGAATATGTTGTTACCAATGGCTGAATAAAAGTCGACACCATTTGCTACCGACTCTTTATGAACGGC
This sequence comes from Vibrio nigripulchritudo ATCC 27043, assembly GCF_000222685.1. GTDB lineage: Bacteria > Pseudomonadota > Gammaproteobacteria > Enterobacterales > Vibrionaceae > Vibrio > Vibrio nigripulchritudo. Next base: position 5,303 of record NZ_AFWJ01000325.1, read on the forward strand.
GGCATTAATGTCTTTAAAGTGTAGATACTTCACGCGGTCTCGATAGGTGGAAAGTACCTCACAAGGGTCCATGCCAGCGTAGATGCAGTGACCGGTATCCACACACAGAGACATTAACTCTGGTGGCAAATCGTTCATGGCGCGATCAAGCTCATCGCGATACTCAATGTAAGTCCCGGCATGGGGATGAAGAGTTGGCGTAATGCCGTAGTCAGCACAAATACGTCCGACTTCTTTCAGCGTGTCCATCATGAAGGACCAGCTTTCAGGAGAGAGGCGCGTGGCTGTGTCTACCTGCCCTGCCTGATCGGTTCTGGGCGAAGATACATGATCTATAACCACCAGATATTTTGCGTTTTGCTGTTGCAGTATCTGGCAGACTTTTCGGGTTTGAGAGTAAATGGCTTCGCGATTGTCCTGACGATGCAGATGCACAAATAACGTACCAGCAATCAAGTCCAGCTCCCTTTGTGACAGCTCTTTCTCCAATATCTGTTGATCCTGAGGAAGGTATCCCAAAGGTCCCAATTCCGTCGCTTTGTAACCAGACAGGCTGATTTCATTCAGCACTCTCTCCCACGTTGGGTTGTCTGGGTTATCCGGAAATTCTATTCCCCAAGAGCATGGGGCATTTGCAAGCTTTAGTTCCACTGTCGTTTCTCCGTGTGAAAAAGCACAAACAAAATTCACATTTAATTAACAATAAACAAACAATAATGGAAATGTTTTCAATGTGTCAACTTAAAAAGTCCATTTATTAACCAATTTTGTGCTCATAGATCTCATATTGATATAAATAAAGCTCATTTTTTAATTAACAAGCAATAAACATATTGAAAACATTTTCAGAGTATGGCTATTATTTGATCAATACAAATCGTGAGTAGACAAGGAGCGTAAAGATGACAACGGTTAGGCTCACAACAGCACAAGCACTGGTAAAGTACTTAGCAGCGCAATACATAGAGATTGATGGAAAGGAAGAGTCTTTATTTGGCTGCGCCTTTGCCATTTTCGGGCACGGCAACGTAACCTGCCTTGGTCAGCAATTGCTAGAAAATCAGGATGTATTTCCAACCTGGCGCGGGCAGAACGAACAGTCGATGGCTATGGCTGCTATTGCATACGCCCGAGCGAATCAACGCAAACGCATAGGAATTGCGACCTCTTCTGTCGGTCCGGGGGCAACCAACATGGTGACTGCCGCGGGCGTCGCACATACCAACCGACTGCCTTTGCTTCTTCTTTCAGGAGACACTTTTAACTCTCGCCTTCCTGATCCGGTTTTACAGCAGACGGAACATTTCAGTAACCCGACGCTAACGGTAAACGATGCTTTCAAAACCGTAACGCGTTACTGGGATCGCATTACCAGCCCTGCGCAACTAGTGGCATCTTTGCCCCAAGCTCTCGCTACTTTGTTAGACCCTGGTGATTGTGGTCCTGTTTTTCTGGCGTTACCGCAAGATGTTCAGGGTGATGCCTGGGATTTCCCAGAAATCTTTTTCGAAAAGAAAGTCCATCGAATTCGAAGACCGCAGCCAGAATTTGAAGATCTAGAAGCCGCATCCAACCTGATCAAGCAAAGTAAGCAACCAGTGATCGTGGCAGGTGGTGGCGTGTTTTACAGCGGTGCTCAAGCTGAGTTGCAAAGCTTCGCTGAAAAATACGACATTCCGGTGCTAGAAACTATTGCGGGCAGAACTCTGTTACCTGCGAACCACCCGCTTAACTGTGGTCCCATCGGTGCTACAGGCTCAGACAGCGCCAACAATATCGCTGAGCGCGCCGATTTAGTGATTGCTATCGGTACACGACTACAGGATTTCACTACAGGTTCTTGGACGGTTTTCCGTCGTGAAGACATGAAACTCGTGAGCATTAATACATGTCGTTTTGATGCCATCAAGCATTGGTCGTGCCCGGTTCAGGCAGATGCCAAAGCAGCGATTGACCAGCTATATCCCATGTTGACCAATTGGAAGATCGACAAAACCTGGTCAATCTATACAAGACAGGAACGTCAGAAATGGCTGGATATTGTCGCAAGTCGCACCGAGCCAACTGACACTGCCGCGCCGTCTTACGCACAAGTCGTAGGTCAGGTAAACCAGCTCGCTTCCCCCGATGACAGAATCATTACTGCCGCGGGTGGGCTTCCAGCAGAGCTGAATATGAACTGGCTCGCCAGTAAGCCGGGGCAACTCGACATTGAATTTGGTTTCTCTTGTATGGGCTACGAAGTGGCTGCCGGCTGGGGAGCCAAAATGGCTCGCCCTGATCATGATGCCATTGTGCTGGTCGGTGACGGTTCTTACCTGATGCTTAACTCCGACATTTATAGCTCCGTGCTCACTGGTCACAAGATGATAGTGGTGGTTTGCGACAACGCTGGCTTTGCCGTTATCAACAAACTGCAAAACAACACAGGTAACGAGAGTTTCAATAACCTGCTTAAAGACTGCACCACGGTACGCGAAGACGCAGAGCTGCCAAGAGTGGACTTTGTGAAACACGCACAAGGGCTTGGTGCTTTGTCTGAAAAAGTCGGCTCCCTGTCGGAATTTGAAGACGCCTTTAACCGAGCAAAAGAAGCGGATCGTACCTATGTGTTGGTCGTTGATATTGACCCGACAGTCTGGTCATCGGTGGATGCGTGGTGGGAAGTTGGCTTACCAGAAGTAACCGACCGTCAGGAAGTAGTTAAAGCCAAAGCGACCTGGGATGAAGGTCGCCGTCATCAACGCCGTGGGGTATAGGAGCCAGTGAATGTTTAATGAAGAAACACGATTAACGTCCCCAATTCGCTGGGGACTGATAGGAGGTGGTCGTGGCAGCGAAATCGGCTATTCACACCGAGCTGCGGCTGCGCGTGACAGGCTATTTCATTTTGTTGCCGGTTCGTTGGACATCGACCACCAGCGTTGCATTGATTTCGGCACCAACCTTGGTCTGGAAGAGAGTCGCTGCTACGCGAATTACAAAGTGATGTTCGAGCAGGAAGCCAGACGTGAAGATGGTATTCAGGCGGTGTCGATTGCCACCCCAAATGCCACGCACTACGAAATTGCCAAAGCTGCGTTGGAAGCGGGTCTGCATGTAATTTGTGAAAAACCCGTAACTTTCCAGTCAAATGAGGCACTTGAACTCAAAAATATCGCCAGTGAAAACAATCTCATGCTTGCCGTGATGTACGGCTACACAGGGCATGTGATGGTGCAACAGGCACGTGAAATGGTTCAGCGCGGCGACATAGGCAGTGTGCGAGTCATCCAAATGCAGTTTGCTCACGGTTATCACAATGTTGAAGTAGAGAAGCATTCCCCCGGAGCAAAATGGCGCATGAACCCTGAAGTCTCTGGTCCCAGCTTTATCATTGGGGACTGCGGTACACACGCCTTTTACCTCGCAGAATTAATCACAGGGCTGGAAGTCACGTCTTTACTGTGCAGCAAACAGTCTTTTATTGAGTCTCGCGCGCCACTTGAAGACAACGCACACGTGATCATGAACTTCAATAACGGCGCAGTGGGCACCATGTGGGCGAGCGCCATCAACTCCGGCTCCATGCACCAGCAAAAAATTCGGGTAGTTGGAGAAAAGGCCAGCATTGAGTGGTGGGATGAATACCCTAACCAGCTACGTTATGAGGTTCAGGGCGAACCAGCTCAGGTGCTGGAACGCGGTATGCCTTACCTCTACAACGATGTGGCAGGCGTCAACAGTTCCCGAATCGGTGGCGGTCATGGTGAAGGGTTCTTTGAATCCTGGGCAAACCTGTATCACAGATTTGCATTAGCCATCGATGCGTTTGAACGTAACGATAAGGCGTTTCTTGATAACCACTGGTATCCAGACATAAACGCCGGGATCAGCGGCGTTAAGTTTGTCGAGTCGTGCGTTAAATCCGCCGATAACGGTGCAATGTGGGTGAACTGCAATGAGTAGCGAACTGGTATTGCATGACTGGTCTGCCAGCCACAACCGTCCTATCGAGGCAATATGCCTGGGGCGGGCGGGCATGGATCTGTACGCCAGTGATTTTGGTGCAACGCTGGCGACCACTTCCACTTATCACAAGGCTGTTGGTGGCTCGCCCGCCAATATCGCATTTGCCGTTTCGAAGCTGGGTGCCAACGCTGCAATTTTAAGTTGCGTCTCGAAAGATGGCGTCGGTGAATTTGTTCGTAAGGCAATGGAGAAGCAAGGAATCAACACCGATTTCCTGTTCACTGTAGGTGGCGAACATCGAACCAGTCTTGCATTGGCAGAATACGATCCTAAGCCTGAAGTTGTGATCTATCGGAACCTTGCCGCCGATCTGGCACTGAATGAATCACACATCTCTGCGATTGATTTTAGTCAGATTCGTGCACTTGTGGTGTCTGGTACAGCATTGTCTCAGTCGCCATCAAGAGAATCCTCTTATCTGGCAATGAAAAAAGCCGCGGCTGAACACTGCAAAGTGGTACTGGATCTGGATTATCGAGCGTATAGCTGGCAAAGCGCGGAAGAAGCAGCGAGTTGCTATCAGAAAGCCGCGGATCTGAGCGATGTCATCATCGGGAATGAAGAAGAATTTCAGGTGATGATGGCATCCGATCTTCATTCAAAAGACAGCGACGCTATGGCAGGCATCGCAAACCAGTTACTTGCAAAAAAGCCAGAGATGATTGTGGCTAAAGCAGGCGAACATGGCTGCAAAGTATTTGGGCTGGACGCGAATCAGTCACTCACTTCGTTCTCTCAGGGCATTTTTCAGGTAGAAGCCAAAAAACCTTATGGAGCCGGAGACGCGTTTGCCGGAGCACTGCTATTTGGTTTGCTACGTGGGCAGCCACTTGAAGACAGCATAGCGTTAGGTGCCGCGAACGCCGCCATAAACGTGATGGGCAACACCTGCTCCGAAGCGATGGCAGAACTGCCTGAACTGCTGGCATTTATGAAAGCGCATCGTTATGACTTTTCACCTCAGTTTTCCCTCTTATCTCACAAGGAGTCGTGTCATGGGTAAGCATATTCCACCATTCGATAATCAGAATCAGCCAGTCATCGACGTCAACGACGACACTACTCCACTGTGTTATTTCAATCCCGTTTCTCTTAAACAGGGAGAGAGCCACACTTATCGTTTAGAAAACTACGAGAGTGTTGTGGTTCTGGCTGGCGGAACCTGTGATATCACAGTAAATGGAGAGAGCTTCCCTGCGATTGGGCAGCGCGAATCGGTCTGGGATGGCGATCCTTCTGGCGTCTATGTGCCTGTTGGATTCGAAGCCGTCATCACCTGTATTTCTAATACCGCCGATGTGCTTATCGCTGGTGGCCGATACGATGATAAAGACAGACCCAAACTTCAGCCTTTTGCCGTCACCCCAAATGAGGTCGACAAAGTACAGTACGGCAGCGATGACACCAAAACTCACCGCAAGATCAAACACATTCTGGGGCAGAAAAACGCGGATCAACGCGGTCGCTTGCTGGTTAGCGAGCTGTTCACCGTCGGTGCAGGTGGCTGGTCTGGGTTCCCGTCTCACAAACACGATGAAGAACGACCGCCAACAGAAACGCGTTATGAAGAAGTCTATCAGTTCCGCTTTAATCCCGGACAGGGGTTTGGTGCCCAGTTTCTGTATGAGCACGAAGACGATCAGGGTCCGGTCTATCACGTGAAAACAGGCAGCGTGATCGCTATCGACAAAGGCTACCACCCCAGCGTTGCTGCTCCGGGATACGAAATGTATTACTTCACCATCATTGTGGGTGAAAGCAGCAAGTCCCTGATCCAGTACTTCGACCCTCACCACGAATATCAGGTGCACACCATTCCCGGCATCAAAGATATGGTCGCGAAATTCAAATAAGGTAGAAAACACATGCTTGTATCACTCAACGAGATACTGCCACAAGCCTCAGCAAGTTCTGGCGCGGTTGCCTGTTGCAATGTGTTCGGTATCGAAGAAGCCATCGCCATTGTAAAAGGTGCGGAAGCCGTGGAACGCCCTGTGATTCTCGCCGTTAATAAAGACATGGTCGACCTTGCAGGCGTGGACGTTATGGCAGGGATTCTTGTCCCTTTAGCTGAGCAGAGCTCGGTGCCAGTGGTGGTTCACTTGGACCATTGCTACGAGGAGGCAGTGGTCTTTAAAGCGATGAAAGCGGGATTTACATCGGTCATGTTTGACGGTTCTCAGCTTCCTTTCGAAGAAAATCTGTCGCGAACGTATCAGGTGAGTCGGGTTGCCCGCTCTATGGGCGTATCGTTAGAAGGCGAACTTGGATCGGTTCCTTATGAGGAAGGACGAGATCATATTCGTTCAGAACTCACATCACCGCAAGAAGCCTGGCGCTATGCTAAAGAGAGCGGTGCAGACGTGCTCGCAGTTTCGGTCGGCAATGTTCACAGGAAAACCGAAGCCGATTGCCCCATTCACTTTGAATTGTTACAGGAAATTGAGCAAGACATGCCGATTCCCTTGGTGATTCACGGTACAACTGGTATTCACCCTGACGACTTAATGAAGCTGAAACGTACCAGTGTTGCTAAGTTCAATGTCGGCACCACGCTACGCATGGCTATGGGTAAACGCATTCGTGATTTGATGGAACAGGATAAGCACTTTGACCGCAATCGATTTGCTCTGTCCGCTATGCCCGCTTTGCAACAGGAAGTGGAACGCGTATTAACCCTTCTCGCCCCGGATTAAGGAAAACCTGATGAGCGTATCTATTCAAAAATTAGGACGAAGACTAAGGCTGGCAGTGATCGGAGGCGGCCCCGATTCTTTTATCGGTTCGATTCACCGAAGTGCCGCCACCATGCATGAAGAGTTTGAAGTGGTCGCGGGAGTAGTATCCTCCAATCCGGAACGCTCTATACAGGCGGCGGAGTCTATGGGGCTAAGAGGTTATGGTTCGCCCGAAGCGCTCTTTTCTTCTGAAAACAAGCGCGAAGACGGTGCCGATGTGATTGCCATTATGACGCCAAACAATTCGCACTATGACTTATCCGTTCAGGCTCTGGAGCATGGCTTTCACGTGATGTGCGAAAAGCCATTAACCATGAACGCGGAGGAAGCCGATGCGTTGGTGAGCAAAGCCAAAGAAGCCGGAAAATGTTATTGCGTGGCATACGGATACACTGGATACCCTATGGTTCGGCAAGCCAGAGCAATGATAGAACACGGCATACTTGGCGAAATTAAAATGCTTCAGAGCCAATACATTCAGGGACATTTGGCGGAACTGACACCCAGCGAAAAAGACGGCACAAACTGGCACATGAAGCCTGAACTTGCTGGTCCGTCACTGATTCTGGGGGATATTGCCACTCATAGTTATCACCTCTTGAGTTACGTATCCGGCATGGTGCCACAAGCTTTAAGTGCGGATGTGACGGCTTTGGTCGATGGTCGGGAAGCCCATGATTACTGTGGCATTCAGCTTCGCTACGCTAATCAGGCTCGCGGGCAACTGTTTGTCACTCAGGCAGCCGCTGGTGGCGTGCACGGGTTAAGCTTTACCATTTATGGTACCAAAGGAGGGCTGGAGTGGAATCAAGAGCAACCCAACGAGCTACTGGTTCGCCCCATTGATGCCCCTGCCTACGTCTTAACAAAAGGCGGTAAAGGGTTACTTCCTGAAGCGGAGCGAGTTTCTCACGTCGCCATTGGTCACCCCGAAGGGTATCGCGAAGCGTTCGCCAACCTCTATTTCGATTTGGCACATCATATCGTGGCTCTAGAGCAAGGCGAATCACCCGACCCTCTTTGTCTTTCCTACCCTAGTGTTGAAGAAGGTGCAGAAGGCATGGCATTTGTCTATTCTTCTCTGGAGTCACGGGACTCTGACAGCCAGTGGACTTCTGTTAGAGATCACCTTCAACACTAAAAATAGTCCTACGTCTAAGGCTTATACCCAAGTGATCTCAAGATACAGGATTCAGAGCCTCATATTCTGTTTCAGTTCAAGGAAAAAAACGCAGCGGAATGACTGGTCCTTTCCAAGTTCTTTGACGATGAAATGGGACAGAATATGGGCTCCCAAGGGCGAGTTTAGCTGGCTTTCATACTGCGTTACCGATTCTTGATTTAGAGCCACTAGATCTTCAAATCGGTTTCTTGTCTGAAAGCCAGTTAATTCTCGCTGAACCGAGTATCTTGAGTATATTGCAAATTTCTAATCACTACATTAATTAATATTTACAATTTATAAAATTTATCATCCTTTAAGTTATCTATATAAGCATCATTTATCTACCCTTATTTTACCATTCAATACCCTATAAAATCGTCATTTTATCAATTTACAAATCATTGACTTAAAACGTCGTTTTATTTATTATGCAACTCAGTTTTATTAAACTGGTTGAGAAATGAAAATATCTTGTAATTTTGGATTATTTGCAACAAAAAAATTTTTTAGTCGACTGATATCGTTAGCCATACCTATATCTCTATATTCAATGCTTCTTTCTTCTAGAAACATTATTGATGTTGTTATGCTTAGCCAAATCGGCTCTACAGAAGTTGCCTCTATGGGGGTTGCATTACGTGGAATAATGATAGGTAATCTCTTTCTATTCAGTATATGTAGTTGTGGCGCCATTTTTACCGCACAGTACAGCGGAGCAAGCAATAAATCAGGAGTTCGCCAAGCAACAGCACTGACAGCAATATTTTGTCTACCTCTTTCTTTTATTGTCGCGTTAAATTACTACTTTTTTTCAAAAGAAATAATGGGGTTTGCATCGAGTAACCATGAGGTTATAAAAATAGGAAGCGATTATCTAAAAATAATATGTACTAGTATGTTAGCAATTTCTATTAGTGGAATTTTTTCTGCAGGACTACGTTCAATTGGACAAGCTAGTATTGCAACGGGATTCAATGCACTAGGTATTATTCTTAATATTATACTAAACTACATACTTATATTTGGTAATCTCGGTTTTCCTGCACTGGGAGTGGAAGGTGCTGCATGGGGCACAGTGCTAAGCGCCATAATTGAGTGCATTGCTGCAATAATCTTTATCTATGGAAGAGGACATATATTGTCATTTAATATTAGAGATATATTAGAAGCAAAAAAAGAAAAAATAAAAACTTTTTATAAAATTTGCATCCCTCTTAGCATTAATTCTCTCATGTGGCCATCTTCATTATTTATCTATCATTCAATTATTGGAAATATAAGCACTGATGCACTAGCCGCAATGGCTATGATTACGCCTGTAGAGACGTATAGTATGGCGATAATGATGGGTGTTGCCACCGCCGCATCCATCATGCAGGGAAATATACTTGGTAAGAAGAAATTTCAACAAGCCTATTATCAAGCATGGATCTTCGTAATAATTAATATATTATTAGCGATAGTTGTTTCTCTAATATTATTTTTTATAAAACCTTTGGATATTGAGTATTTCACCCAATTTGAATGAAGAAATGTTATCTTATCTTGATGATTTTTATAATATATTACTCATTGGAATACTCATAAAATCAGCTGGTATTGCTATGGTAATAGGAGTATTACGAGCATCCGGAGATACTAAATTCTGTATGAACCAAGACATTATTTGTCAGTGGGTCTTCGGCATACCTCTTACAATAATTGCTGCATACTGGTTAGAGTGGTCTGCTGTATATATATATGCATGTATGTTATTAGAAGAAGTAGCGAAGCTACTGTTTTCGATAAAACGACTAAGATCTAAGTCTTGGTTAAAATCAATTATAAATTAAAATTACAAGCCGTTAATACTTAATGATCTATATAATTTCTTTATAAATAGTTAATTGAGAGCTAGGAAAATGAAAGGTGCTTTTTTTACTAATGATACTAACAATATAAGTTATATTTATTCCCTAGGGAGAATGGAAAATCTCAGTAGTGAATGTAACTTAATTAAACAGGTTATCAATTCGGATAATTTTGATGAACATTTAAATGAACTCAATGAGGTTGAAGTAGGTTTTGGGACTTGGGGTTTAACAACTGAACTAGCAAAGAAAGTCGCCAAGCTGCCTAACCTGAAAGTTCTTTTTTATGCGGCAGGAAGTGTTAATGACTTTGCACCATACTTTATAGAAAATGGCAAAAAGGTAGTAAGTGCCGCATCAGCGAATGCCATTCCAGTTGCACAATTTACTTTTGCACAAATATTGCTTTCTTTTAAAGGATATTATCAAAACCTTATAGAATATAAAGATAAAGAAAACTTTGGCAAGAATTTCATACCTACTGGACCTGGAGTCTTTAAAGAATCAGTATCATTGCTAGGATTTGGCAATATCGCCAAGGAATTAACTAAGTTACTAAAAATTTGCAACATTCCCATTCATGTATATGACCCTTACCTAAGTCATGAGAGCGCAGATGCTTTCGGAGTCCGAAAAGTTAGCTTACCTGAAGCATTTTCACTTTCTCATGTGGTAAGTAATCATATGCCAAATAAACCCGAAACAGTTGAAATTATCAATTATGACTTATTAAAGATGATGAGAAATCGCTCCACATTCATTAATACTGGTAGAGGGGAGCAAGTTAATCAATTCGACTTGGAGACTTTCTTATTGAAACGCAAAGATGTTTGTGCACTGTTGGATGTTACTGTCCCTTTTGTTCCTCCTGCTAATTCTTTCTTTTACTCAACAAATAATATTTTTTTAACTAGTCATATTGCGGGCTCGATGGGAGATGAAGTAGTAAGGATGGCTGACTATATTATAGATGAGTATCTTTTATGGAAATATACAGGAAAGCTCGACAATGAAATAAAGTTAGAACAATTAAAACTCATTGCTTAGAAACAATAAAAAAATCAGGCGAGCTTAGGCTCGCCTGATTTTATTACACCTTATAAATATCAATAAGACGTTATTTCACTATGGCTGGCATGGGTCAATCAGTTTCCAGTCGCCATCTACTTTTGATGCGTCAGGCTGTTGCCCTTTTGTCCACCATCTCGCTTCAAAGGTCTTGTTTCCATAGGAAACTTGATCACCTGTCACATATACCTGACTGGCGCTCCAAGGTTCAACGGTGCCACAAGTCTGTGTTGCGCTACCTGTAACCGTAATCTGGAAGGTCTGGCTGGTAACAATCTGGCTGTCTGATACTTGCAGTACCACCTGATGGCTACCAATATCTGCATCTGTTGGTGTACCACTGAGGACCAATGTGCTCGCATCAAAAGATAGCCATGCAGGTTTGGTTTTGGCTCTGAATCGTATTTCAGGGCTGTCCACATCCTTAGCGCTAACTTGATAGTGATATGCCGTACCACTGGTCGCATTCACCGGAGCGACTGAGGTGAACTCCGGAGCCTGATTCAAACCTATCCCTTCGGAGATTGAGAAATCTACGTTTGAAATATCAAAGAAGATGTTATCAACCGCTTCAACTTTGATTCGGGCAGTGTTACTTATCGAATTCGGTAGAACAACCTCCGCTTTACCTGTGTTAGGGGAGTTTTTGGCTAGGGTGTGTGGGTAAGTTTTGCCGCCATCCAGAGAAAGCAGGATGTTTACCAAACTTACACTCACTGGTGGTAAATGGGTTCCTGCAACTTGCCAACGCACCGTCTGCGTTGAACCGGGAAGCCAGTTTATTTTTGTATTCGGTTCGCTGACCAAAAATGGACCCGCAGTTCCATCGACTGTAATCACACGCTCATCCCATGAAACTTGAGGTGATTCTGTATTGTTATCCCGAGCTACTAACCGAAATTTGTAGCTGCGTGCCACGGAAGAAAGTACCTCCCAGGTTGGCGTCTGGTTGTTGATAATCGCGTCTAGGTTCGGCAGGTAACGAGTTGGAGATACGGTTGGCAGTTTTGCTCTGAATGTGGGACCTGTCACTTGATTCGCGGTTGGACGTGCGACTAAATCACCCCGGTCAATTTGTTCCCAACTGTAGGTTAAGCTTGCTTGGTCTTCTGTATCTGCTGCCGACCCTGTCAAAACAAATGGCGTTTCTTTTGGAATAGTTACGTCTGGTCCTGCACGGACGACTGGAGGTGTGTTTAATGACATCTCAGACGTTCCGCATCCACTGCCATACCCGCGATCCATAAAATGACGAACATTCCCGATGCTGTAGCTATGGAACATGGCATCGGAGTTCACTTGAACATTTGGTCCGCAAACGCCAGCATAACCCATGATTGTTGACCCGCTTCCCGGCTCCACCGCATTGTAAGAGACGCGATTACACCCTGTGTTGTGGGTATGTTCGGCACCAAATTGGTGACCAATCTCATGCGCGACAATGTCGATATCAAAGGCATCGCCCATTGGCATACCTAGCCCTGAAACACCGCTTCCCTTGCCTCGGGTACAGACAGAACCGATAAGCGCGCTTCCACCGCCCGTTGCACTGAACAGATGACCAACATCGTAACCTTGCTGACCAATCACGTTATCAATGACGATCTGACTTTCTCCTTGCATTAAATCTGAGCGATTATTTGTGTAGTAATCGTTTACATCGAGGGAAAATAGCTGATCAGTGGTAGGGATCAATTGCAAGCGTATGGCCAAATCACGCTCATAGATCTCATTCACTCGGTTGATTGTGGTTGCAACGGCTGACATCACGCTCTGTTTTGTCCCACCATGAAAGCGAGAGTATTCATAAGTCGTTGCTATTGCTAAACGATATGTTCTTAACGGATACATATCTGAAGTTCCAAAACCTGAGCGCCCAGATCGGAATGAAGGAGCATTGTTAAGCTGAGAATCACTGTGAGTCAGTGTTTCTTCGATAAGGCGCAAGTCCTTGGTTTTGTGATAATCCTTTTTGAAATAGCTGATGTATGTTCTGGTATTTCCTGATTCATAAGGGTCGATATAGAACGTACCGTATTTCTCTGATGTCACCATCGCATGAAACCCTTGCAACGTGTAGTCCAGTACGATTCGAGTATTATTAGTCTCCGCGCTTGTTCCGCTAAACGTTTTAATCCCGGGGTAGCGCGCAGCCAGTTCAGCCGGCAGCACTTGGTTTGGTGCAACAACAAAGGTTTCGTAACCCCCATTCGGCAACGGGATAGAAAGATCGACGCTTGCTGCCCTTTCATTTACCAAATCTGTAGAAGCAGTTACGGTCTGATTTAGGTGATATTTAAGTTGGTCAAGTTCTAACTGAATTAAGCGGAATTTAGCTGGCTTGATATAACGTTGGCGGTCAGCTTCGGAAGCCGAAGAGTGTTCCACCGTTTCTAGCCAGAACTGGGCACTTGATGGCTGATTTATGTATTCTTTTTCTAACACTACTGAGTGGACGTCATTAGCAGCAATCGCCTGACTCACACCGAGGGCTGTAGCAGATAAAGCAAAACAGACATTAATCCATCGATTCATATTTTTTTTCATGTAGGGCTCCAAGAGTAATATGCTATTTCAAGCATATATAAACACAGTGTTATTTGGATAAATGCAGCTCGCTGAATTTCACAATAGAAAGTTTGCGTACAGTAAAAAGCAGCATGTCTGTTACTCCCAAGACATGAAGAATCACTCTATTGAGAAAACCATAAGTTGCCTATTATCAATGACATACAAGATTAACAACACCAACCGCATGGATTCTCTTTTTCGTGTCATTTCAATGAATTGAAATGACGTTGAGCTCAAAATGAGAGATTATTCATATGATTAATAATTTCCGCTTTATTTTATAAATATAAAGTGAAATTATACGCATATGTAAATTCTTTCACCTCGATTTAAGGGGATATTTTTGTTTTTCTGGCGAACCCCCTAGTCGTTTTATTACTTTCCAGCCAAGTCCCTACACAAATACAAAACATTCCAATACCACAGCTTTTTGGTGGTTTACCCTACTAAACCAACTTGTTAGTATTCGCTCGCGGTGAAGATGTTCTTTTGCCAAGGGCTTCATATGAATCCCACCGCTTTCTGGTTACCGTCACCATCTTTAATTTGACTGTTTTTACAACTGTATTTGGAACTACATGAGCACGCTGCACACACCTGAACAAGAGAAACTGCCTAAAATCAGTGAGATAAGGCTGGAAAACGTGAGCTTACAAATACAGGGAAAAACGGTGTTGGATAACCTGTCGTTTGACGTTCGGGTTAGGCGTCTCGGGGTAATTGGACGCAACGGTTCAGGCAAGTCTACTTTGTCCCGAGTTTTATCTGGATTGATTGAAGCGAATTCCGGCGAGGTAAGGGTCGCTCAAATCGATCCTTTTAAAGATCGCGAGGGAGCACTGACTGAAATCGGCATATTGTTCCAGAACCCAGATCACCAGATCATTTTCCCGACAGTCATTGAAGAGATTTCTTTTGGTCTCCGCCAGTTAGGTCAGTCCAAAAATGAAGCGGATGACAATGCACGCTCTGTGCTGGCTGAATTTGGTAAAACTCATTGGGCGGATGTTCACACCTCTGCCCTTTCTCAGGGTCAGAAACACCTGGTATGCCTTATGGCTGTGGTCGCGATGCAGCCAAACCTAATTATCCTGGATGAGCCTTTTGCCGGTTTAGATATTCCGACCAAAAAACAGCTACAAAGATACTTAGATTCGTTTTCCGGTAGTTTGATACATATTAGCCACGACCCGGCAGATATTGAGCACTACGACCAGGTCCTCTGGATAGAGTCAGGTAAGCTATCGGAACTGGATACACCGGAAATTGTATTGCCAAAATACCTGGCTGAGATGGAAAGATTGGGGGAAAGTGATGATATCTCTAACCTCTCCCATTGAGACCAGAGCGCATAGCTGGTCGGCAGGATACAAACTCTCAGCTCTGGCTGTAACGACTA
>NZ_AFWJ01000324.1 GCF_000222685.1 Vibrio nigripulchritudo ATCC 27043
AAGCTATTCATGAAGGCATCTATATAATTGAAGGCGACCACTTAGTCCTAATGTACAGTGACGGCGAACACGATTCCCGCTACACACTTGTCGATGATCAGCTCACCTTAGACAGCCAGTCGTCAGATATGTACGCCGTCCTTAATCGAGTAGAATAACCCCATCTAATTTACCGGAATAGCAGCGTATGCTATTCCGGTATCATTTTGTGAGACTTGCAGTTTTCCATTATCTTCTTTAGCCGTCTTGTCTTATGATACAGCTGTCGAAATACAAGCTTAACTGGGCTTGCTTTAAGAACAACAGCTCCGACTGAAAAATAACCAAGCAAGCTCATACCTGATCTAAGTTCAAATACTCCTATTTAGGCTACAATCGTTTAAGCCGTTTTGTTGCCATGCAACACAAAGATATCTAAAAGGAAATTTAATTATGGCTCAGAACCCTCAAGCCAAATATCGTAAAGATTACCAGTCACCGGAATTCACTATTTCACACGTGGATCTAACGTTCGATTTGCACGATACAGCAACGGTCGTTACTGCTGTTTCCACTGTTAAAAAGCTCAAAGACAGCACAACCTTGTTTCTAGATGGAGACGAGCTGAAATTACTGAATGTTAAAGTTGATGGTCAGGACTGGACTGATTATCAAGAAGTGGAAGGTGGTCTCGAAATCAATGGGTTAACTAACGATTTTGAGCTGTCTATTCAGACAGAAATTAATCCATCGACCAATACGGCGTTGGAAGGGCTATACAAATCGGGTGGTGGTTTTTGTACTCAGTGTGAAGCAGAAGGTTTCCGTCGAATTACCTACTATTTAGATCGTCCAGATGTATTGGCAATTTTCACAACAACCGTTATTGCAGACGAAGAACAAAACACTTACCTACTGAGTAACGGTAACCGAGTAGAAGAAGGCAAGCTGGAAAACGGTCGCCACTTTGCAAAATGGAATGACCCACATCCAAAACCTGCATATCTGTTTGCGTTAGTTGCCGGGGATTTTGATGTTCTGCGTGATAAATACGTCACCGCTTCTGGTCGTGAAGTCGATTTAGAGATTTACGTCGACAGAGGAAATCTGGATCGAGCACCATTTGCGATGACTTCGCTGATCAATTCGATGAAATGGGATGAAGAGCGCTTTGGTCTTGAATACGACCTGGATATTTACATGATCGTTGCCGTTGATTTCTTCAACATGGGGGCGATGGAGAACAAGGGTCTGAATGTTTTCAACTCGAAATACGTTTTGGCGAATGACAAAACCGCAACCGATGATGACTACCTCGGAATCGAAGCGGTAATTGGTCACGAGTACTTCCACAACTGGACGGGAAACCGTGTTACCTGCCGTGACTGGTTCCAACTGAGTTTGAAAGAAGGGCTAACAGTATTCCGAGATCAGGAATTTTCTTCTGACTTGGGTTCTCGTGCTGTCAATCGTATCAACAACGTTCGTGTTATCCGTGGTCCTCAGTTTGCGGAAGATGCAAGTCCAATGTCTCATCCGATTCGCCCTGAAAAAGTGATAGAAATGAATAACTTCTATACTTTGACTGTCTATGAGAAGGGCAGTGAAGTGATTCGTATGATGCATACTTTACTTGGTGAAGAAGGCTTCCAAAAAGGCATGAAGCTTTACTTCGAACGCCATGATGGTACCGCAGCAACTTGCGAAGACTTTGTCGCAGCGATGGAAGATGCATCCGGTGTCGATCTCAAGCATTTCCGTTTGTGGTACAGCCAGTCGGGAACACCGGTGGTAGATGCCGAAACCGAATACAACGCTGAAGCAAACACTTTTTCGTTAACGCTAAAACAACATACACCAGCAACACTAGAGCAAAAAGACAAACAGGCTCTGCATATTCCGTTTGATATTGAGCTTTACAATCAGGATGGCAGTGTTATTGAGTTACGCTGTAACTCTGAAAAAGTTCATAATGTTCTGGACTTCACTCAAGCAGAACAAACCTTTGTGTTTGAAAATGTTGAAGAACGTCCGGTCATCTCGATGCTTCGTGAGTTCTCTGCACCTGTAAAACTCAACTACGAGTATTCAGATGAAGATTTGAGTTTCTTGATGGTTCACGCGCGTAACGATTTTGCTCGTTGGGATGCAGGGCAAATGTTACTGGCAAAATACATTAAGCTGAACGTAAGCCGTCACCAGAAAGGTGAATCATTTGAACTGCCTGAAAATGTTGTTGATGCATTCCGCGGTTTGCTACTGGATGATTCATTAGAGCAAGCGTTTATTGCTGAAGCGATCAAAGTACCTAGCGAAGTTGAAATTGCAGGTTGGTTTAAACCAGCTGATGTCGATGCTATTCGATTTGTTCGTGAGTCGATTCGCAAAACTTTTGCAGCTAGCATGAGCGATGAGCTAAGTGCGATTTTCCATAGTAATAGCCAAAAGAATTACGTGGTAGAGCACGATGCCATTGGCAAGAGACTGCTCCGCAATACTTGTTTGAATTACCTGGCGTTGACAGAACAGGGTAACGACTTGGTGAAAACAGTTTACCAAGAAGCAAACAATATGACGGATACTCAAGCGGCATTGATGGCTGCGAACGCTGCGCAGTTGGCTTGTCGTCAAGAATTGATGAATGACTTCAGTAACAAGTGGAGCCATGATGGTCTTGTGATGGATAAGTGGTTTGCACTTCAAGGCACGAACCCAGCAAGTAATGTGCTTGAGACAATTCGAGATGCGATGAACCATCAGGCGTTTGACCTGAAAAACCCTAACCGCACTCGTAATCTAGTAGGGACATTCTTCGGTGGTAACCCAGTTAATTTCCACAACAAAGATGGTAGTGGTTACCAATTTGCAGGGGAAATTCTGGCAATAATGAATGAGAGTAATCCTCAAGTTGCGTCTCGCCTGATTGATCCGCTACTGAAATACCGTAACTACGATGAAGAGCGTCAGGCATTAATGCGCAAAGAGCTGGAAAAACTGTCCAAACTCGACAATCTGGCCAAAGACCTCTTTGAAAAAGTAACAAAAGCGCTAGAATCTTGATAAAGACTGATTAGTAAAAGAAAATAAGTGGCAGTTTTTACTGCCACTTTTGTTATCCATGAACCAGTATCAATTTTCTCTAAACATCACCTATCAAGAGTTTTTGAATCACTATTCTGGGGCAGCCAGTTCCGTAATTGTGTATACAGACCAAGGATTAAAAATCCAATTACCTGCATCTCGTTTCAGACCGTTTCTTAGTCAAATTGGTGTCAAAGGGCGATTTAGACTAACAACTGACCAGAATAATAAGTTTCTCAAGTTAGAAGCTCTGTGAATCAACGAGTTTTCAGAGAGTTAAATAGGTACCTTAATCACAGATTCAGACTTTTTTCTCTTTCCCACACGCAATTCATTTAACCTTTTATCAATATTGCTTTTACAATATATGTATGCCTGATTTTTCTAGTCAGGTTAAGGCATTACCAAGTTGCAGTAAGGGCGAAAGACCCAAGCAATAACCCTACAAAAAATTCTAAGATTGGAGCGTTAATATGACCGCACGAGAAAACGTTGTGCCGGTTCTTCTTGAAAAAGTTTACAAACTGATTCAAGACAAACTCGAGCTTGCCCACCAACCTTTAGTGACAAAACTTGCTCAACACCTGTTTAGTACCATAGGTCAGGAAGACCTGGTGCAAAGGAATGAGTCCGATCTCTATGGTGCCGTTGTCAGCCTTTGGCATCACATCAGTGAGAAACAGGCGAAGGATATTTCGGTAAGAGTATTCAACCCTACGGTAAGCCGACATGGATGGAAGTCTACCCATACGATCGTTGAAATTGTGGTACCTGATAGCCCATTCCTAGTGGACTCGGTGAAAATGGCGTTAGCTCGCTTAGATCTGTCCAGTCACTTAATGCTCCATGGTCCCACTCGAATTGCTCGCGATAAAAACAATAACATCAAAGGCGTAAACGAAAAGTCAGGAGACAGCCTGTCTCTTTTCCATATCGAAGTCGATATGCTGGCAGACAAAGCCAAGATGACAGATCTGAAAAATGAACTTGTCTCTATTCTGACGGATACCGGTTTAGTGGTTGCTGATTGGAAACCAATGGCAACGAAACTGAACCAGGTAATTAAAGAAATTGAAGATCAACGCGTTGCGCTTCCGGTTGAAAAAGAACGCGTTGATGAAACCATTGCATTCTTAAAGTGGTTAGGCAATCACAACTTCACCTTTATGGGATACAAGGAATACGACCTTGTTGCCGTAGAAGGGGATCACGAACTGCGCCCAACTGAAGAAAAAGGGTTGGGCATATTCTCTGTCGATAGCCGAGTCCGCGCTGTGAAACTTTCGGATCTTGCCGATTCGGCGAGGCTGGAAGCCAAAAAGCCTTACTTGCTGATTGTCACCAAAGGTAATACCGCATCCCACATTCACCGTCCAGCCTATACCGATTACATCGGTATCAAGAAGATTGGTAAGAATGGCAAAGTAATCGGTGAACACAGATTTACTGGTCTTTATACGTCGGCAGTATATAACCAGAGCGTGGCGAACATTCCTCTGATTCGTGACAAAGCGAACCGTATTCTTGAATCAAGCGGCTACTTGCAAGGGGCGTACTCTTACAAAGCGCTTCACAATATTCTGGAAAACTTCCCACGTGATGAACTGCTTCAGGCAACTGAGCAAGAATTGCTGCAAGTGGGGTCGGGTGTTGTGCAAATGCAAGATCGTGATTTGCTAAGACTCTTCATTCGCAAAGACCCATTTGGTCGTTTCTTTAGCTGCATGGTTTACGTGACTAAAGAGCGATACAACACTCAGCTTCGCCGTCAGACTCAACGCATTCTTGGTCAGTACCTGAATTCCGATCAAGAAGTAGAGTTCACCACTTATTTCTCTGAAAGCCCACTGGCGAGAACGCATTACATTGTTCACGTTAAGAACAACAACATCGATATTGATGTCAAAGAGATAGAGCAGAACCTTATGGAAGTATCTTCATCCTGGGATGACCGACTACAAGAAGCGATCATTGCCAACACTGGTGAAAGCACAGGTTTGCCATTATCCAAAGAATATCTGCGAGCTTTCCCTCGTTCTTATAAAGAAGCTATGCTGCCAGGTTCTGCAGTTGCAGATATTGAACGCCTTGAAGCATTAGATACACCAGAAGATTTGGGTATGCTTTTCTACCGTCCTCAGGAAGAAAGCCATGACTCAAAAGCGGTACACCTTAAGTTGTACCATCGCGAACAACCTATTCATTTGTCTGATGTTCTTCCAATGTTGGAAAACCTCGGGTTGCGTGTCATTGGTGAAGCACCGTATGAAGTTCGCAAGTCGAATGGGGTGACATACTGGATCTTAGATTTCTCAATGTTGCTGGCTTCTAATGTGTCTGTCGATCTTCGCGAAGCACGCGATCGTTTCCAGCAAGCGTTTGCCGACATCTGGTCTGGCACGCTGGAAAGCGATGGCTTCAACCGATTGGTATTGGGTGCAGGTTTGACCGGGCGTGAAGTAACGATTCTTCGAAGCTATGCGCGCTATATGCGCCAAGTCGGGTTCCCGTTTAGCCAGAGCTACATTGAAGAGACACTGGCACATCACCCTAATATTGCAAAAGGGCTGGTTGATCTGTTTAGCAAACGCTTTGAACCTAAGTTCAAAGGGGCGAAGAAGAACCAGACTGAGCTGATCAACAAGATCAACGAGCAGTTAGATGCGGTTGAGAGCTTAGATGATGATCGTATCATTCGCCGTTACATGGATATGATCCTTGCAACGCTTCGTACTAACTACTACCAAAAAGCGGACAATGGGCTGCCAAAACCTTGGCTGGCGCTTAAGCTTAAGCCGACGGAAATTCCGGAAATCCCACAGCCTGTTCCTGCGTTTGAGATTTTCGTTTATGCCCCAGATATCGAAGGTGTTCACCTGCGTGGCGGTAAAGTGGCACGCGGTGGTTTGCGTTGGTCAGACCGACAAGAAGATTTCCGTACCGAAATTTTAGGCTTGGTGAAAGCGCAGCAAGTTAAGAACACGGTTATCGTTCCAGTTGGTGCAAAAGGTGGTTTCATCTGTAAACGCCAGCCAAACCTGACGACTCGTGATGAGATATTTGCAGAAGGTCAGCGTTGCTACAAACAATTCATTCGTGCTTTGCTAGATGTATCGGACAACATTATTGAAGGTAATCTTGTATACCCAGACAATGTGGTTCGCCACGATGAAGACGATGCTTACCTAGTTGTTGCGGCAGATAAAGGTACAGCAACATTCTCTGACCTTGCCAACTCGGTTGCAGATGAATACAACTTCTGGCTGGGTGACGCGTTTGCTTCTGGCGGTTCTAACGGTTACGACCACAAAGCCATGGGTATCACCGCGAAAGGTGGCTGGGAGTCGGTGAAACGTCACTTCCGAGAAATGGGCGTTAACTGTCAGACCACAGATTTCACCTGTATTGCCGTTGGTGATATGGCAGGTGATGTGTTTGGTAATGGCATGCTGCTTTCTAAGCATATTCGTCTGCAGGCAGCGTTTAACCATCTGCACATCTTCATTGATCCAAATCCAGATTCTGCCAAGAGCTGGAAAGAGCGTGATCGCTTGTTCAACCTTCCTCGTTCAAGCTGGGAAGACTACAACAAGAAGCTTATCTCTAAAGGCGGTGGCATTTTCTCCCGCCGAGCGAAGTCTATCGACCTGACACCAGAAATTCAGAAAATGCTGGGTACTCGTAAGAGTTCGATGGCACCGAATGACCTGATCAAAGCGATCTTGCAGATGGAAGTTGATCTGTTCTGGAACGGTGGTATCGGTACTTACGTCAAAGCGTCCAGTGAAACTCATACCGATGTAGGTGATCGCGCTAACGATGCATTGCGCATTGATGGTCGTGACATGAAAGCCAAAGTTGTCGGTGAGGGCGGTAACTTGGGTATGACTCAATTGGGTCGTATTGAATACGCGCTTAATGGTGGTCGAGTCAATACCGACTTCGTTGATAACGTTGGTGGTGTGGACTGCTCAGATAACGAAGTGAACATTAAGATCTTCCTGAACAGTCTGGTTGCAAACGGCGATCTAACAGTTAAACAACGTAACCAGATCTTGGATAAGATGGAAGACGAAGTGTCTGAAATCGTATTGAAAGATGCGTACTGGCAGTCAGAGTCCATTTCGGTCAGTGAGCAGCAAGGTCCTTCTTTGGTGAAAGAGCAAATTCGCTTTATTCACACTATGGAGAGAGCAGGTTATCTTGACCGTGCACTGGAATACATTCCAGATGACGATACATTGCTTGAGCGTGAGAAAATGTGTCAGGCACTGACGCGTCCTGAGTTATCAGTATTAGTCGCTTACGGCAAAATGGTGCTGAAAGAACAGTTGGTGTGTGATGAAATCTCGCAAGACGAATTCCATGCTCAGCAATTGGTTAGCTACTTCCCATCTGAGTTACGCCGTAACTATTTAGAACAGATGGTTAACCACCCACTGAAAGCCGAAATCATCGCAACTTGCCTTGCAAACCAGATGGTTAACGAGATGGGATGTAACTTCATCACTCGAATGCAGGAAGAGACGGGCGCTTCAGTTGTTGATATTGCCAATGCTTATTCTGCTGCGCGTGAGATCTTCGAGCTTGGCGGCATAATGAAACAGATCCGCGATTTTGATAATACAGCAACAACGATCGCACAGTATGATCTGATGTATGCGATCCGCCGAATCCTTCGTCGCTTGAGCCGCTGGTTGCTAAGAAACCGTTCGAACAAGTCGACAGTGAAAGAGTTGGTTGCTTTGTACCATGATGATGTTCAGGCAATCATGAAAAATCTGGATACGCTTCTGGTAGAAGAAGAAGTGAAAGAGCACAACGATCTTGCTGACCTGTGGATCGCGCAGGGCATTGATCGCTCAGTAGCGAACTATGTTGCTCGCTTATCTAGTCTCTACTCAGCACTGGATATATCCTCAGTGGCTCGTGAGCAAGGTAAAACAGTGGAAGAAGCCGCGAAAATGTACTTCACATTGGGCGATCGTCTTTCATTGCACTGGTTCCTTAAACAAATCACCAATCAGGCAGTTGAAAATAACTGGCAAGCGTTGGCAAGAGCGTCATTCCGAGAAGATCTCGATTGGCAACAGCGTTTGTTAACAGCACAAGTACTTAACTGTGATTGCAGTTCTGGAAAAGTGAAAGTAGACAGAGCACTGGATGAATGGATGGAGAACAATAAATCGTCATTGGTTCGTTGGGAAAACATTCTAAACGAGTTTAAGGTCGGTTCTGTCCATGAATTCGCTAAATTTTCCGTCGCTCTGAGAGAATTAACGTTATTAAATTTGAATTGTGCTTCAAATGAGTAAATAATACAGCCCCGTTTAACGGGGCTTTTTTCTTTCGGAGGCACAATGCTTTACCGTCTAGCCAGAACTGGCTTTTTCCAACTCGATGCCGAAAAGGCACACGATCTCGCTATCGAAAACTTCAAACGTTTCAACGGCACACCTTTCGATCTTTTCTATCGTCAGCAACTTCCTAATCGTCCAGTCGAATGCATGGGACTTACTTTTAAAAATCCAGTCGGTTTAGCGGCAGGTCTGGATAAAAATGGTGAGTGTATTGATGCGTTTGGTGCGATGGGTTTTGGTTTTGTTGAAGTTGGAACGGTCACACCACGTCCACAACCTGGAAACGACAAACCTCGTTTGTTCCGTTTGGTTGAAGCTGAAGGCATCATTAACCGAATGGGCTTTAACAACATGGGGGTTGATCACCTTGTTGAAAATGTGAAGAAGTCAACTTACGACGGAATCATCGGAATCAACATAGGTAAGAATAAAGATACGCCGATCGAAAAGGGAAGTGAAGACTACCTGATTTGTATGGAAAAAGTGTATCAGTACGCGGGCTACATTGCTGTGAACATTTCCTCACCAAATACTCCGGGACTTCGCTCGTTGCAATACGGTGAAGCATTGGACGAATTGCTTTCGGATCTGAAATCCAAGCAAGCGGAATTGGAAATCAAACATGGTAAGTATGTACCGTTAGCACTGAAAATTGCTCCGGACCTAAGCGATGATGAAATCGTACAAATTTGTGATTCGCTGGTGAAGAATAAAATCGATGGTGTAATTGCAACTAACACCACACTTGACCGTTCTATTGTTGATGGGATGAAACACGCAAATGAAGCGGGTGGTTTAAGTGGTCGTCCTGTTCAGTCTCGAAGCACAGAAGTTGTTCGCAAGTTACACGAAGAGTTGGGTGACAAACTGCCAATCATTGGTGTGGGTGGTATCGACTCGTACGTTGCAGCCAAAGAAAAACTTATGGCTGGTGCATCTTTGGTACAAGTATATTCTGGCTTTATCTATAAAGGTCCTGGTCTGGTCAGAGATATAGTAAAAAACCTATAAATTTTCTTCTGAAAATCACATCATATTCACAAAAATGAAAGGGGAGTTTTCCCCTTTTTTTTGTCGATCGCTTTGTAGAATAAATGAGTAAATGGATTTTAGTGAAGTAGGCTGAAATCTAACTTACTGATCACTATAAAGATTAAAGAGACAGGACATGTTGAAACCAAGCGACAACTGGAAGTGGTACTTTGATAACGAAGTAAGCGCCCTGGTATTAGGGCTTGATGGAGACATGGCCTTCAAAGTAGAAATTCCTCAAAAATTTCTGGTGGATTGTGCATTTAAAGACAGCGAGTTTTCTGTCGACGACGCATCCGTATTCCAGCAATTCAAGGAATCTGTAAGCACTTTGCCTCTGAGTGAGCCTAGACAAGCTCAACTTATTCTTAATTGTGTTGCCACAAATCGTTTTCATAAACCTGTTCAACCTAAGAGTTGGTTCTTCAATCACCAAGGTGGGGGACACGCTCCTTCACAAGGCGAGCTGGTCTACTTGAAGAATGAGTTGAACAGCGGTCTGTTTATGGTGGTTGAAGTTTGCGACAACGCGAGTGTCTGTGCTTCGGTAGAGTTAGATGGATTCCAGTTGACGTCTTCGAAATCCTTAAGTTTTTGTCAGTCTGTCAAAGTAATGCATGACCGCATAGCTAGGGCAGAAGTATTCGACAACTATGCGCCAATAGCTCTGGTAGGCTAAAACGCGCTTTTACATCCCTAATGAAATCGTTCCTTTGAGCTGCTGGCATTGCCAACAGCTCTTTTTTTGCTTGCTGACCACCAAACATTCATTACAAATCTCTCTCTAGTTCTTCATCAAGTTGAGTAAAAACCGAGCTCAAATTTGAGAACTTTGAACCGCATCAAATATTTTTTTCCTTCCATATTTCTTCAAATCTGGGGATTAACGTTCGATTTTTCATCTAAAAGTTCCCATTTTAAGCCTGAATGTAGTTAACTTTCAGCTCTAAATTGGTTCTGGTATATACCAAAATTCATTCAAATAAGTATTCACTATCTACATGAGCCTTTATTTAACGTCAATTATATTGTCACTAAGTACTTACCAACTTAATTAGCGTAGTTTTATGTAATGGCTCGTTGGTTTTTGATGGAAAAGTGGTCAATTGAATGGATGGGGAGAATAATTCGTCATAATGGGTTCGGCCTGCCAAGTTAGGTCAGGTATAATCGAGCTCATTTTTGTTATTAAAAGACCAGTATGAATCAGTATTTAGCCGTCACTTCTAACGGACTTGAAAACCTGCTTGTTGACGAACTTAAAACGCTAGGGATTAGCGATCCAAAACCTGTACAGGCAGGTGTAAAATTCAAAGCAACCAATGCTCAAATTTATCGCGTCTGTTTATGGAGTAGGTTAGCTTCGAGATTCGTTCGCATACTTGCTGAATTCAATTGCCAGGACGACATGGATTTATACCTGTCTGTGACCGCTGTGAATTGGGCTTCTCACTTTGATAGCAACAAGACGTTTGTTGTGGATTTCAATGGTACAAATAGAGAGATTCGCAACAGTCAGTATGGTGCGTTAAAAGTTAAAGACGGAATCGTTGATTCCTTTAACAAGAAAAACCTTTCTCGTCCCTCGATCCGCAAAGATCAACCAGATCTTCGTGTTCATGTGCGTCTATTCAAAGACAAAGCGCTGGTGGGCTTCGATATGGTGGGCTCCGGCTTGCATCACAGAGGCTATCGTACTGAGTCTGGTCGTGCCCCTTTACGTGAAACGCTCGCGGCGGCGATTGTCTCGCGCTGTGGCTGGGAACAGGGCATGCCACTGCTAGACCCTATGTGTGGCTCGGGAACATTACTGATTGAAGCCGCAATGATTGCTGCCAATATGGCACCTGGTGTTCACCGCAAATACTGGTGTTTTGAATCACTGAAAGACTTTGAACCGGAAACGTGGGCTGAGGTCAAATCTGAAGCGAATGTACAAGCGCGCAGAGGCACCAAAAAGGTGGAATCTAAGTTTTATGGCTTTGATAACGATACCCGCGTTCTGAAAACAGCGCGTGAAAATGCGAAACGTGCGGGTGTAGAGTCTCTGATTCATTTCGAGAAAGGGGACGCGGCTCAGATCAAGCGCCCGGGATCGTTTGATAACGGCGTGATTGTCTCTAACCCGCCGTATGGTGAGCGTTTGGGTACTCACCCTGGTCTAATCGCACTTTACACAGCCTTTGGTGGTCAACTTAAGACTGAATTTGGAGGTTGCAAAGCGTCCATCTTCTCCTCTTCAGATGAATTACTGAGTTGTTTGCGAATGAGAGCCGACAAGCAGTTCAAATTGAATAATGGTGCGTTACAGTGTCACCAAAAAAATTATAGCATCTCAGAGCGTGCGCCGGGTGATACAGCTAAAGCAGCAGACAGCGAGACTCTGATTGCGCCTGATTTCGCAAACCGCCTTAAGAAAAACCTGGGTAAGCTAGGTAAGTGGGCGCGTAAAGAAAAACTGGACTGCTATCGTGTCTACGATGCGGATCTACCTGAATACAACGCAGCGATCGATATCTATCAGGATCATGTTGTGATTCAGGAGTATGCTGCCCCTAAGAACATTCCTGAAGAGAAAACCAAACGTCGTCTAACCGATATGATCCGCGCAACCATTCAGGTTACAGGCGTGGAGGCAAACAACGTTGTTCTTAAAGTTCGTGAGAAAAAGAAAGGCAGCAGCCAGTATCAGAAGCTGAGTCAGGATTCAGAATTCATGCAGGTAACCGAGTACGGTGTTGAACTACTGGTCAACCTCCACGACTATCTTGATACCGGGTTGTTCCTGGATCACAAACTTACACGTCGCAAACTAGGTCAGATGGCTGCGGGTAAGGATTTCCTTAATCTTTTTGCTTATACCGGCTCTGCAACCGTTCATGCCGCTTGTGGTGGAGCAAAATCTACAACAACTGTCGACATGTCGAAAACCTATCTTGAATGGGCCCAGGAGAACCTGAACATCAATGGCGTGGGTGGCAACGAGCACGAATTCATTCAGGCGGACTGTCTGCAGTGGTTAGAGCAGGCGGAAGAAGACTTTGATCTGATATTCATCGATCCACCAACGTTCTCTAACTCTAAGCGCATGGAGCAGTCATTCGATGTTCAGCGTGATCATATTCAGTTAATGAAAAATCTAAAGCGCCTGTTACGTGGTAACGGAACTATCGTTTTTTCAAACAACAAGCGCCATTTCAAAATGGATGTGGACGCACTCAACGAACTTGGGTTAAGGGCAGAAAACATTTCTTCACAAACCTTGCCACTGGATTTCGCGCGTAACAAGCATATTCACAATTGCTGGATCATCACTCATCAAGGATAAGATGTGATAACTCTCTACAGCACTGAAGGATGTCATCTCTGTGAGATGGCATATGACCTTCTTAAACAGGCTGGGGTAGCCAGCCAAGTTGAAATCATCGATATCGCATTCGACGATGAGTCATTTCAACGTTACGGGGTCACAATTCCTGTCATTTCTGTTTCTGAATCAGGCGAATCTGAATTAGGTTGGCCTTTTGATTTACCACAATTACAACAATGGTTAGACAAACATGGCATTAATCACCATTCATAATGGTCAGCTGGCTTTTGGCGACCACCCATTACTGGATCATGCAGACTTTGCATTGCAAGAAAACGAACGTGTTTGTCTGGTTGGTCGTAACGGGGCAGGCAAGTCAACACTAATGAAGGTGTTGGCGGGCGACATTCTTCTCGACGATGGCAAGATGCAGGTTACTCAAGACGTGGTGGTATCACGTCTTGAACAAGATCCGCCGCGCAACGAGACAGGTACAGTTTTCGATTATGTGTCTGAAGGCTTGGCTGAAGTGGGTAAGCAACTTAAGATCTACCAAGATCTGCTCGATCTGGTTGCTAAGGACCCAAGTGAAAAGAACATCAACAAGCTCGCGAAGACGCAGGAATCCCTTGAACACTCTGGTGCCTGGCGATTCGAAGACCGCATTCAGAACGTTCTGGCGGCGTTAAAGCTTGATGGGCACACTCTTCTCACCGATTTATCGGGCGGATGGCAGCGCAAAGCTGCTTTGGCAAGGGCTCTGGTTTGTGATCCAGACGTACTGCTTTTAGATGAGCCTACCAACCACCTAGACGTTACCACCATTGAGTGGCTTGAAGGGTTCCTGAAGGATTTTCGTGGTTCAATCATCTTTATTTCGCACGACCGCGCATTTATTAAGTCGATGGCAACGCGAATTGTTGATCTTGACCGAGGGCAGCTTGCCAGCTTCCCGGGTGACTACGAGAATTATCTAGTCGAAAAAGAAGAGATGCTTCGCGTTGAAGAAATGCAGAATGCAGAATTCGATAAGAAGCTGGCTCAGGAAGAAGTTTGGATACGCCAGGGTATTAAAGCGCGACGTACGCGCAATGAAGGACGTGTTAGAGCGTTAAAAGCGCTTCGCAAAGAGCGAAGTGAGCGCAGAGAAGTGCAGGGCAAAGCCAATATCCAGATTGACGATGCAGCTCGTTCAGGAAAAATCGTATTTGAAGCCCAAAACATCAACTTTAACTTTGAAGGCAACAAGATTGTTGATGATTTCAGCTTCAACATCATGCGCGGTGATCGAATTGCATTGATTGGTCCAAACGGTTGTGGCAAGAGTACAGTGCTTAAGTTGCTGTTAGGGGACTTAGAACCTGAATCCGGACGTCTTCATTGTGGTACTAAGTTAGAAGTTGCGTATTTTGACCAGTATCGTGAAATCCTGGATCCAGAGAAGTCGGTTATCGACAACCTGGCTGATGGCAAACAAGAAGTGATGGTGGGTGGCAGGCAACGACATGCATTAAGCTACCTGCAAGATTTTCTTTTCTCACCAAAGCGTGCCCGAACTCCGGTGAAAGCTTTGTCCGGGGGCGAAAAAAACCGCTTATTGCTGGCTCGTATTTTCCTGCGTCCGAACAACTTATTGGTGCTAGATGAACCAACTAACGACCTGGATATAGAAACTCTGGAACTTTTGGAAGATTTGCTTGCCAACTATCAGGGTACATTGTTGTTGGTCAGCCACGATCGTCAGTTTGTGGATAACACAGTGATGACCAGCTGGATTTTCGAAGGCAACGGCAAAATAGAAGAGTTTGTTGGTGGCTATCACGATGCCCAGCAACAACGTCTGCAAGTTAAGGCGGTTCGAGAGGTTGAAAAACCAGCAGTAAAAGAGAAACAGGTTGAGGAAAGTCCCAAAAAGTCTCAGGCTCGTAACAAGCCTAAGAAGTTATCGTATAAGCTACAGCGAGAGCTTGAAGCCTTACCGCAACGATTAGAAGATCTGGAACAAGAGATCGAAGATTTGCAGGCAAACGTTAACGATCCTGACTTTTTCGCCAAGTCAGTGGACGAGACCCAGCCTGTACTGGATAGATTGTCCGCTGCGGAACAGGAATTAGAAATTGCCTTTGAGCGCTGGGAAGAGCTCGAAGCGATGCAACAGGAATAAGAAAGAAATATGAGTCGTAATAAAGTATTTAAACTTTCAGCGATAGTGTCACTGGTTATCGGTGCCACGTCTGCACAGGCTGCTTTGTATAGCATTGAAGTTGTAGAGCAGTCTCAGAACGAAAACTTCGGTTCAGCAATCAGCGAAGTTAGCACAGTGACTAACTGTTTTACTGAAGACTGTGCTTCTGCTAATCCGAAAGTCGCGTCTCGCGGACGTATTGGTGAAGCAGGTCAGTGGATCAATGATGAAATGGACTTTCTGTTCGATAATCGATTCAGATTTGTCGACCAAACCAGCAACCGCGACGAATATCGTAAGTACTGTGATTACAACCTTCGCTACAACACTTGTGAAGCGTGGGCAGACAGGTTTTTCTATGGCACTAACGATTCAGGCGGTGCTCGCCGCGTTCTGAACTCTTTCAACTGGTCAACACCATTTACTGCTGATAACAACAACACCAAAGCTTTTGTTACAGGTGGCGTATCATTAATTTCTGAGGTGTCTGGGAACATTACAGGCACAAATGAAATCGTCGTGAATAACTTTGACGGTGATACCGCGATTGGTAACTCCAGCAGTGGCTATATACATACGGGCAACAGCAACTTTGCGCGCCAGTACAAAAGCCGCGGCTTCTATGGCACGGCTGCGCTTGAACCTATCGTGACGTCACAACCACTTGATACCATGGGTGTAACTCGCGCCTTTGATTCATTTGCTTATGACAATGATGATGGTAATGGCGAGAGAAAATACGTAGTGGGTTCTTCCGCTTTCTCGCTATACGGCGAAAAGTCGGACTGTGAGACAATCGCAGATCCTCATACACGATCTCAGTGCCAGAACCTTCGCTTTAACAACAAAGCCGTTGTTTGGGATGTAACGGATACAAACTCAGTGACAGTGACTGAAGTGACAGCAGACTCATCGGGTACACAGTCAAATCAGGCAAGTGTGCGCGCTGCCACAATAGGCAAAGTTTCAGGAAACGCATTGGAAAACAAACCTGTTCTTGTAGGTTACTACAACCGTAAGAACTCATCAGACATGCTTCCAGAAGCCGCTGTTTTTGTTCCAAAGTTTGAAGATGTACCTAACCCTAAAAAGATAACGGGTTGGTCCACAAGAGCTATTAGTGGCACCACTCTGAATCCTGATGGTTACACCTACCACAACTCAGTGGCTACCGATGTGAACCAAAACCTTTTAGTGATCGGCAACACAAAACGCGGTAATTACGATTACAAACGTAGCCGAACGGATGTTCCTGTTGAGGAGGGCTCACTGAACAACCGATTATGGGTTGCAAATGCTTCTTCCAGCAGCCCATCTGCGACTTACCTTTCTGGAGGAATCTTCTTTGCGGGTGCAGGCGGTGATATGCGTTCAGTGAACGATTTCAACGAAATCGTTGGTCGCATCGACGCAGAAAACGTTCGTGAAGTTGATGGAAAGATCCGACGCAAGCGCGGATTTATTTTCCCATATGCAGCAACCGGCATTACAGGAAACCGCTCTGGTATTTTCCAAAATCGCGCGTGGTGGTTGGATGATCTAACTAATGATGGATCCGTGAGTGGCAATAATAACCAGTTCCGGATCATCGATGCCAATGATATTAACAATGCTGGCATTATTTCTGCTTCCGCAATGATGTGTGCTGGTGGTTACAAAACCACGAGCCACAACGCTTCGTGTGACGGAACGGAAAAGCTTGTTTCTGTTAAACTTACTCCGATTAACGGCGCAACGGCTGCCAATATTCAGCAAAGATCGGCTGATAAAGATCCAGTTGAACGCAAAGGTGCAGGGGTAGGGATCTTACTTTTAGCAGCCCTATCACTAATTAGTTTCCGCCGTAAATAAATTAATTGTTAATAATGGGCATGGGTTCACAAAATTGGATCCATGCCTTTTTTGTGCCTTGAGGATCGAGTTCGATTGGACGATTCTTAATACCGGAGTCATAAAAACTCCATCTAAAAGTAACAGTAGTAAGATAACGATTTACATTGTATGAGGACTGTACTATGAAGAGACAGAAGCGTGATCGCCTTGAAAGAGCTCAATCTCAAGGATACAAAGCGGGTCTGAATGGTCGATCTCAGGAGGCTTGCCCCTATCAGCAGATGGACGCGAAATCGTATTGGCTAGGCGGTTGGCGTGATGCCAGAGATGACAAGCAAGCTGGTCTCTATAAATAACCACCCATTTCCTCACAGACCCCTAAGACAGGGGTCTTTTTAAAATCATTTAATGCACTATAACTAAATATATTGCATCAAAAAATACAGTGGGCAAGCCACTGTATTTTAGAATCTGGGGTGATTAAAAAGCAGAAGTGTCTTGGAACAGACCTACTTTCAAATCTTTCGCTACGTAGATCTCTTTGCCATCAACTAAAACACGACCGTCTGCAAGACCCATAACCAGCTTACGGTTCACAACACGCTTCATGTCGATTTCGTATGTGACTTTCTTCGCTGTTGGCAGGATTTGACCTGTGAATTTCACTTCACCAACACCAAGAGCACGACCTTTACCTTCGCCACCAATCCAGCCAAGGAAGAATCCAACTAGCTGCCACATCGCATCCAAGCCTAGACAACCTGGCATTACCGGGTCACCTGGGAAGTGGCAATCAAAGAACCACAAATCTGGAGTAATATCCAATTCAGCTTCAATGCGACCTTTACCAAAAGCACCTTCAGTTTCAGACATCTTCGTCACACGATCCATCATCAACATGTTTGGCGCTGGAAGTTGAGGACCAGTAGGACCGAACAACTCACCACGGCTAGACGCTAGAAGTTCTTCGCGATTGTATGATTCACGTTTGTTTTGCATTGTTTATTACTCCAAAAATACGTAGGGGCATCTTAGTGAACAGGTGTACGCCAAACAAGTCGGATCAGTTATGGTCGAACCACTGTTTTATTCTATCAATCAAACGATTACCATGCTCCGGTTTATCTGACCCGGCAAGCCTTTCTTCAATCTTTGCAAGAATGGTATCTTCGCCTTCGCCACGGAACTCTTTGCCCGTCAGAAGTGGTAACGCTTGGTCTACGGATTCCACCGTCCAGATGTGGAATTTCTTCTCTTTGATCGCTTCTACCAGCTCATCTTTAAGAGCCAGATGCTTCAGGTTGGATAGGGGTAAAATCACGCCCTGACCACCAGTTAAGCCCTGATGAGCACATACATCATAGAAGCCTTCTATTTTTTCGTTTAAGCCGCCTACAGCCTGTACACGACCAAATTGGTCAACGGCACCAGTGACAGCTACTTGCTGATTCACTGGTTGCTCCGCCAATGCGCTTAAGAAGGAGCATAGCTGAGCAAGAGAGGCGCTATCGCCATCCGTTTCGCAATACGATTGCTCAAACACAATAGAGGCAGAGTAAGGCAGTGGCTCTTCAAGTTCCAATGCGCGGCTAACAAAAGCCTGCATGATCATCATGCCTTTCGCATGAAGGTTACCCGCTAGATCGGCTTTGCGTTCGACATCCGAGATATCGCCATCACCAAAGTGGATCACACAGGAGATTCTAGCAGGTTCACCATAGGAAATAGGGTGACCGGCAACATCCACAACCGTCAGACCATTAACCTGACCGATTTGTTCTCCCTTGGTTTCGATAACGACCTGACCATCCAAAATGTCTTCTAAAGCACGATTCGGCAGATAAGACTCGCTGTAGCGTTTTTTCGCAAGGGATGCCTTGATGTGTGCGGCTTCGATTGTTTTCCCACCTGACTCGATGGCAGCTTCACTCAACAGTGTATTGTGCCAAAGAGGACCAAGGGGAAAGAATTGTTGATCCTCACATTCACGAGCGCCAGCACGAAGCAACTCTTCAATACCCGACACAGATAAAGAAGGCAGTGAGAATTCCGTTGTCAGAGATCGAACGTAACCTAGGTATCTCTCCATAGACTCGTCTGAGATTCTTGAGTCTGCCTCAATCTCGGCAAACATACAGAATCCGCTGGCAATGTCTGCGTCCATGTAATCCAGGTCGCTCATTTGGCTGCGGTTTCCAACAATTATCAGTTTTACATCAACGTTATGAGTTGGGATCTCATCGACCAGAGCTTTTGATGAAGTGGGCTCGAGTGAATAGGATTCACCCAATAAAGCGGATTTGAGCTTCGCCCAGTTAGAAAAGCTAGCAAAAAGGAGACTGGCAGACACAATCAGGTAGCCGCCATTTGCCTGTTGCAGCAAACCTTCTTCAACTCTTGTCACTTCTCCGTCTTTAGATTCAAAGCGCCCAAAAAGTACTTTGCTATCAAGAGATTCGGTTTTCACTACTGGTTTGTTTTCGATCTCACCGATACGCTGTAACTCCTGAAACGAAGCGACTAATGTTTGGCGGTATATCGCGTTGTCGGGAGCGTTAACTAGAAGGACACGGGTTAAGTTGCTAAGTTTATCAAAGCGGATCAAGGCAGAAGAGACACGCGGCTGCATTGCGATGAAGGATTGTGAAGGGATGGTTTCAAATCGTTCGAAAAGCGCATGATACGCATCGTATTGAGGAGTAACTTTCTGCCAAGTTTGCTGCATTTTTTGTGTTTCGTAAATTTAAAAGAGCCAAAGTATATACCCAAACAACGTGAAGATGCAGTGTTGAAAAAGGAATTAATTGCTCAAACTGCAACAGTTTGATTTTTAATACAGACATAGTTAGCGAATAGCCGTACGACTGCACTAAAAAAGTGGAAGTCTTTTGAGCTTAAAATCGACAAAACCAGAAGGATGTTAGGGCAAAGTGTGATCGCTATAAGATTGTATTTTGGCATGTTCTGGGTTACGCTGTCACACAGGCATACGTTAAGGACAGGTTCATGAAATATCAACAGCTTGAAAACCTCGAATGTGGTTGGAAATGGCAGTATCTCATTAAGAAATGGAAAGATGGTGAGGCGGTTACCAAACACATTGATTCCAGCGAAGCAGATCAAGCCATAGAGCAGTTAAAACGCATTGAACATGAACCGACGTTTGTTCTTGAGTGGATCGAAAGGCATATGTCGCCTGAGCTCGATAACAAGATGAAACAGGCTATTCGGGCAAAACGAAAGAGACATTTCAACGCTGAGCAGGTTCATACGAAAAAGAAATCCATCGATCTTGATTATCGAGTGTGGGAAAAACTGTCCAACCGCGCTAACGAGTTAGGCTGTACTTTGTCAGATGCCATTGAATACCTGCTAAGTGAAGCTTCACGCAGTGAGAAGGCAAGCAAGAAAGTAAGCAGCCTGAAAGAGGATTTGAGCAAACTGCTCTCAGATTAATAAAGGAGACAAG
>NZ_AFWJ01000323.1 GCF_000222685.1 Vibrio nigripulchritudo ATCC 27043
CCTGAGCTGCGTCGTATCCATAACGCAGCAAACACCGTCGCCGCCAGACTTTGATGTTCTCAGCGACACTGGATCACGCTGAAGTGAATGACATTGCCTCTGAAATGCTGGATTTACCAAAGCGTATTTCAGTTGGCAGTGCGAATGAAGAACACAAAGACATTACCCAGACTTTTTACCTTTGTGACCACCTGGATCATAAAGAAGCCATTCTGGAGCGCGTGCTTGAAGAGGCAGAATACCGTCAGGTCATCATCTTTACCGCCACGCGTGCAGACACTGATCGTTTAACCAAAGAGTTGAACGAGAAAAAGCTGAAAGCCGTCGCGTTGAGTGGAAACCTGAATCAGACCCAGCGTAATACCATCATGAGCCAGTTTGAACGTCACGTATTTAAGATACTGGTGACGACGGATGTTGCTTCACGCGGT
Organism: Vibrio nigripulchritudo ATCC 27043; assembly: GCF_000222685.1. Lineage (GTDB taxonomy): Bacteria > Pseudomonadota > Gammaproteobacteria > Enterobacterales > Vibrionaceae > Vibrio > Vibrio nigripulchritudo. Next base: position 432 of record NZ_AFWJ01000323.1, read on the forward strand.
TTGGATATTGCGAGCGTCACGCACGTGATTAACTTTGATATGCCAAAGCATACCGAAGAATACGTTCACCGAGTGGGTCGTACTGGTCGAGCTGGCAACAAAGGATTCGCGGTTTCTCTTGTCGGTCCGAAAGACTGGGACAGTTTTAAGCGAGTAGAAACGTTCCTTCAGCAAGACCTGACTTTCTCCAAGCTGGAAGGGCTAGAGGGCAAATTCAAAGGTTTGAAACCTCGCAAACCTGACTACCGAAAAGGTCAGGCGAATAAAGGCAAACGCAAGCCTCAGGCGAAGAAGACTGCCAAGAAACCAGTTAAACGCGATAAGTCATTCCACACCAATGTCGACGTTGGTGATCAGGTGTTTATGGTGAAAAAGAAAAAGCCAGCACCGAGTAACGACGGCGACGAGTAAGGTTTACTAAGAACCAGAATTAATAAAGCCCAGCATTTGCTGGGCTTTTTAATACCTGTAATTCAGCCGCTAGAAAGGTGGTAGTCTTGAGCGGTTGCGTTCACAGAAAGCAAACAGCTCTGCGGCATTACCCACTTCCAGCTTTTTCATCAGACGAGTTTTATAAGTACTTACCGTTTTTTCACTTAGATAAAGCTCTGACGAAATTTCTCGATTTTTCATGCCTTTTGCAATTGAAGTCAGCACCATCAATTCTCGTTGAGATAGTGATGAGACTTTGCTGGCATCGGAATTAGTGTTATTTACTTCAAGTTCTTTTGGGAAGTATTTTCCGCCAAGTAAGATGGTATCAACGGCTTCTACAAATTTATGAAGCTCATCGGATTTTGAGATAAACCCAGAAACATCAAAGTTTGCGGTTAAATTCACCAAGCTCTCATTTTCAACGGCACTGAACACCAGAAACTTTGTGGACGGGGAAGGTGGGTAACGCTTCATTACTTCAAAGCCATTCAGTTCTGGAATGCCAATATCCAAGATAACCAAACCTATCTCTTCAGACTGAAGAATGTTCACCGCTTCTCGACCATTTATCGCGTTTAGAAGCGTATACCCTCGGTCTCTGAGCAAATAGTAAATGGACTGTCTGACGATAGAGTGATCATCTACAACAAGAATTTTCATCTGACACCTGATAAGACTATTTTGGGGAAATAATTATGTCAGAGAATTGAGTCAGCCTTAGTGGTTGGAATGTAAGCGATTGTCAGAGCCGCTACTTTTAATATCACAGTGCAGCTGAATATTAGCCAGGTACTCTGAATTCGCAACGGGATTTTGCATCGGATTGTGTCGTTTATGTTGCAAATGAATTTTGGCGTCTGCTTATAAGGGATATGAAAAGAAAACCTCAGCATTTGCTGAGGTTTTGGTGTTTACGTTAGAAGCGTTCGGTAAAGTTACCTATTCCTTGAATATTGTCGAGTGGCGATAGCTTTTTAACGCCATAGCCTAAGTTACTATTCTGCTGGTGGACATCACAGGTCTTATCAGCCGTCTTAATGTCTGCATTAACTATATAGTGTGTGACTTCTTCGTCCAGGCAAGGGATGGATGTGTAAGAGAACGCGTGTCCGACAAGGTTATCAATGGTAATGAAAGTCGCATTAGTGCCAAACGCTCTCTCCATACTCTCTCCCCAAATATAAGGCGTTGCGTCATCGTATTTTCCTGCAATTACCATGATGTCCTGCCCAGTAAGTTTATTGCTCATATTCTCTACAATCGCGATGGGGTCGCGTGGATTATCCCATTCCGAACAAAATCCTGCCAAGTTAGAATCATTCACTCCGTAGATTTTCGACATTGCTTCTATCTCAGCTTTTGCATTGTCGACGTCACTTGGTGTGATTGGTGTGATTTCATCGGTGCAGACAACGGCTTTGAACAAAGCGTTATAGCGGTTCTGATCTTCTTCATTGTTAAAACCCACTTTCGCGTTAAAGCTTTGTGGAATTGAAATTAGGTTAAAGAGCTGGGAAGCATCGTCGGTATCTAAAAAAGTAAACGTAGCCTGTTCTACACTCTGCCAGGCTCCTTGGTTGTCACGAGCAGCAAGATAATCATACAGGAATGGAGCGACATGCTGTGCATTTAGCCTGTTGCCATGATTGTCGTCGTAGAAACCATCGTTGTAGATTTGTTCGATAATCGCTTCCAGTTTTGCTTTTCTGGCAGGGGTTTTAAGGCGGTAAGTTGCAATGATATCTCTGCCCAAAGCACCATCTCTGAACAGGTCAACCGCATTTTGCGAATTAGGTGGCATTGGGGCATCCAGAATCAAAGTGCGAACTTGGTTAGGGAACATTTCTGCGTACAGAGCGCCGACTCGAGTTCCGTAGGAATACCCCAGAAAATTGAGCTTGTCATCACCCAAAGCCTGTCTCAAACTGTCGATGTCTTTAACAAGTGAATTAGTACCTATGTACTGTGCAAATTCTGTGTACTCTGATTCGCAGCTACCGAGCAGAGAGTTGCTGCACTCCGTTAGTTCTTTAGCGAAAGCACTTTGACCACTGCCTCGTGGATCAATCCCAACGATATCAAATTTGTCAGTAATGGCTTTTGGAAGCTCAGTACTTGCCATGTAAGCTGCACCATCAACCGCTGCTCCACCTGGTCCTCCAAAGTTGAAGACTAGAGCTCCAATTCTTTCTGAAGGCACTCTTGCTTTTTGCATACCGAAGTGAACTTTTACATTACCTAGCGAAAGATCGTTATAGTCCTTAGGGACAGTAAGCATGTAGCACTCGAAGTTACTCGGGCAGTTTAGCGTAGAGACAGTGGAGTTATCTGGAACGGTATTGTCTGTGTTATTTTGCGTTGAGTTATTTGAATTGTTGGTTGTCGAGTTATCTGGATTGTTCTGTGAGGTTTGATCTTCAGTGGGTGTGTCTTTGATAAATGAGCTGTTTGAATTACCGGATTCACTAAAACAACCAGTAACCATTAACGCGAGAGAGCCAACAACTAAATATTTTTTCATTATTGATTAGTCCTATTTTTATTGATACTAACCCTTGCCTAGCCGCAAGGGCTCGCATTTTTAGCTACATTCAACTTCATATATTCGGTTTGTGAATTAAGAGAATGAATGCATACTTCTATCTACATGAATTTTATAGGATTGCCACTGGCTTTATTAAAAATCCTGAGATGACTCTCAGGATTTTCTTGAATTTAAGCGTTCAAGCAGCTTTTTGTTGGTTAAGGATTTTCTATCAGCCATTCTTTAATATTTTCAACCACTTTATTCGCTTGGCTTTTTCCATCAGAACCATCAAAGGAGTGATCGAGTCCAGCAATTGATAGGTATTCAATGCTCGATTTTCCTTCCTTTTTTAATGTCTTATATTGCTTCTCTGCAAGCTCAACTGAAACATTGGTGTCATCCTCTGACTGAATTAAAAGAACCGGTACTTGAGATTGCCTCAATACCTCAGTCTGATTTAGCTCTAGCATCTCGCGCCACCACTTAAAGCCATGACCGCTTACATTGAATTCAACAGGCTCGCTATTCAGAACGAATTGAGTGAACTCATTAATTTCCTGCATTACTTCGGTGTACACTTTTTTGTCCGGAATCTCGAGCTTAACTGCGTGTTCCAGGTCGTCCATAAATCGAGCACCACCGCCGTTAAATGCCACGACTTTTGATACGTGATCTGGATGCGCTGAAAGCAGGTTGGCGACCAAAGCGCCTTCGCTTCCTCCGATCAGATAGACCTGCTGATATTTATGCTGAGATTTGATTTTCTCCAGAACTTTTAGGTAGTCGTCCACACGCTGACTCAGGGCATCGTTTTGAATAAAGGCTTCTGGGCAGTCTTTGCGCTCGGGATCCTCATCGTAGCTGAGTTTGTTGGTGATGCCGTATTTTTCTACGGTCAGAATATCCGCAGTAGGAGCGGCTGCGGGGAGATCTTCTTCAATCATCTTAATCTGGGTCACGCTATTGCAGTCAGAACCCTGAATCAGAACCAGAAGTGTCTCGGATGGCACCGCTTGCTTTTTGTTTAGGTAGTAGTGAATTTCGCTGCCATCTTGCCGGGGTAAGGTTAACGCACTGTTTGCCACTGCGAGCGTTGAACACAGAGAAGTGATTAATCCTAATAAAATGATTTTTCCAGTCCGCATAACACTGTTCCATTGTGAAAAAGAGGAATACGCAATATAGGATGCGGCTGGTTAATTTTACCGAAATGGCGACTTAGTGGATTGCCTGACGATGAGCTCAATTGGGGGAACTCGTGGGTCAAACTCATCTCCGGACAGCAGTTTTAACAGCGCATCTGCACTGACAGCACCCAGTTCCTCTATTGGCTGGCGTAAGGTCGTTAAAGCCGGAGTAAAGAATCTGGATGTGGGAAGATCATCAAACCCGACAATGGAGATGTCTTCTGGAATGCGGTAATTCCTGTCGTGCAGGGCTTTCATCGCGCCATAAGCCGTTTCATCGTTGGCGGCAAACAGAGCGGTAAAATGAACGTTGGAGTCCAGCAACTCGATGGTTTTTTCGTAACCAACTTCAGAAGTGAAATCGCCCTGTTTGATCATCGCCTTAATCGGCTTTATCCCTGCTTCTTTCAGTGCTTTCTGATAGCCCGAAAAGCGGGCACGAGCATCGGGTTGGCTGGCATGCCCTTTAATATGCGCAATAGCCACATGCCCCTGTTGCAGCAGGTGCAGGGTGGCCATGTAACCACCAAGTTCATTGTTGATGCAAAGTGAACGAACTCTGTTCCCATTCACGTGGTAACCAACTGCGACTGTGGGTAACGCTTCGCTAAATTCTAAGATCTGTTTCTCGGTGAGGCTGCCAGTAAAGATGATCACCCCGTCTACCTGACTTCGCGCCAGATACTCTAGCGCGTGCAACTCGGCTTGGTTTTTCCAGTGACCCGATGCAATCACCAATGAATACCCATGATCCATCAGTAAGCTTTCCATGTTGATCAACATGCGATTGGTGTGCGGGCTTTCCGGGTTCTGAACCAGCACGCCAATCGTCATGGAGCGTCGATTTTCGCCGAGATTGATCTGGAAATTGGGTTTGTAACCTGTGCTCTTTAGTGCTTCTTCTATCCGTAAGCTTTTTGATTCTGAAACATAGCTGCTGCGATTCAAAAAGCGAGAAACGGTGCTGACGGATACACCAGCACGTTTAGCCACGTCATACACAGTGGCGTCTTTTTTCTTTCTCGTTTTTCTATTTGATTCAGTCATACAGCTCAAACATTTGCACAAAGTCAGTCAGACGCCAGCGATTTCTCACTCATTACGTCGAAAAGGTGAATCGCGTCTATATCCATGTAAAGTGTCAGGCAGTCCACATCCACTTCTGCTGCCTGAGTTTCAATGGTAAGTGGTTGCCCATCGAGTTCGCCTTTCAACAGAATACTGGCGCCAAGCAGCTCTTTATCCAGAATTTTTACAGGTACAGAGTATACGTTATCGTGTCCTGTTTGCTCTGGTCGAAGGTGGATATCTGTCGGTCGGATACCAAAATGCAGTGCTAAGTTTTTGCTGGCGTTTTTTTCGAACCGTTCAGGGAGCGGTATCATCAAAGAACCGAGCCGAATGCACCAGTTATTCTCGTGCTGCTCCAACTTGGCATCCAGCATGTTCATTGATGGGTTACCAATAAACTGGGCAACAAATTTGCTGGCGGGACGTTTAAATACGTCCGTTGGCGTACCGACTTGCGCCACGTATCCATCCTTAAGGATGACGATCCGATCAGCCAGTGTCATGGCTTCAATTTGATCGTGGGTGACGTAGATAGTGGTGGTTTTCAATTCCCGGTGCAGCTGTTTGATCTCTTCACGCATGGTCCCGCGCAATTTGGCGTCCAGATTCGAAAGAGGTTCATCAAATAAGAAGACCTTCGGGGTGCGAACCATCGCACGTCCCATGGCGACCCGCTGGCGCTGCCCTCCGGAAAGGGCTTTCGGCTTTCTGTCCAGTAAGGGTTCCAATTCTAGCATTGTCGCCGCTTTACGTACTTCGGAATCAATATCCTGCTTAGACATGCCTTTGAGCTTCAGAGCGAAGGCAATGTTTTCGTACACCGTCATATGCGGATATAAGGCGTAGCTCTGGAACACCATGGCGAGATCCCGGTCTTTGGCATCTATCGGGTTCATCAGTTTATCGCCAACAAAGATTTCACCAGAGGAGATAGATTCAAGTCCCGCCAACATCCTCAGAGTAGTGGATTTCCCGCAGCCAGAAGGACCAAGAAAGACCACGAATTCACCGTCATCCACGGTAAAGTCGAATTGCTTGACGACTTCGACATCGCCAAAAGATTTTTTCAGATTTCTGAATTCCACCTTAGCCATTTTGTTGTCCTCCCCGACGCTCTAACAACATATTTCGATAGGCAATGGCGCTGTTTTTCAACGTACGTTTTTGAGTGGAGTAATCCACATGTACAATGCCAAATCGTTGCTGATAACCAAATGCCCATTCAAAGTTGTCCATTAAGCTCCAGGCAAAGTAACCACTTACTTGCACTCCTGCCTCAATGGCTTTGTCTATCGCATTAAAATGAGACTGGTAATAGTGCATCCGCTGTTCGTCATTGACGCTTCCATTTTCCAGTTTATCGTTACCTGCTGCCCCGTTTTCAGTGATGTAAATAGGGGGCAGGTCCGGATAGTAATGTTTGATTCGGAGCAGGACATCAGTCAGCGCCTGAGGGTAGATTTCCCAACCTATGTAGGTATGTTCGGCGTTTTCCTGAGTGACCGACTGAATGTTGCGATTCGAATCAAAACGCACGACCGAACGGGTGTAAAAATTGATACCTAGGTAATCAATGGGAGCACTGATGATTTTCAGGTCTTTCTCCAAAATAACAGGAAGGTTGTTTGCCTGTTTTTCCAGAACCAAGTCGGGGTAACGACCTTTCAAAATGGGCTCCATAAACCAGTGACAGCTTTCTGCATCTTCGTAATCTGCCGCTTTCTGATCAGCCTCTGTTTCCGGATACGCAGGCGTCACATTCAGAACAATTCCATGCACCGATTTTGGCGCATTTTTTCGAAGGTATGGCATGGCTAATCCGTGTGCCAGTAACAAGTGGTGTGAAGCCTGAAATCCTTCCTTTTCCCCTTTGATACCCGGAGCGTGAATGCCCCAGCGGTACCCCAGAAAGGCGGACACAAAGGGTTCGTTCAGCGTGGTGTACACATCAATTTTGTTGCCAAAATACGCGCTGACCACCTCGGCGTATTCAGCAAACTTATAGGCGGTTTCCCGGTTGAGCCAGCCACCACGATCTTCAAGGTACTGAGGCAAATCCCAATGATAAAGGGTGACGAATACGCGCAACCCCTGAGCGTGACATTCATCAATGATCTGCTCATAAAACGTCAGCCCAGCCTGATTGGTTTCACCGTTCTTCTTGATGATTCGTGGCCATGCCATCGACAGGCGATACGCATCTACGCCCAAGTCTTTGATCATCTGAATGTCCTGTTTCCACAGGTGGTAATGATCACAAGCGATATCACCGTTATCCTGATTGTCGACGGCGTTAGGTTTAAGGCAGAACGTATCCCAGATGGACGGGCAACGACCATCCTGAGTCACGCCGCCTTCTATTTGATAGGAAGACGTGGCCACGCCAAAAGTGAAATCTTTAGAAAGCATGGCGGAATGTTTTGGAAGCTGATACATATTCATGGTGAGTTATCCTTTAACGGCTCCGGAGGTTAAGCCACTGATCATTTGCTTTGAGGCAAACAGATAAGCTGTAACCAAAGGAAGGATGGAAATAGTGGTGCCAAGCATTACAGCACCCCAGGGCGTATTTGGGATGCCCTGTACGCTGCGTAAAGCCTGAGTAATAACGTAATTTTCTGGAGAGGTGAGCACGACCAGCGGGTTCATAAAGCTGTTCCAGAAGAACACGAACTGGACTATGGCTAAGGTTGCTAATGCGGGTTTCATCAGGGGCAGTACCACACTCCAGTACGTTCTGAATTCGCCTGCACCATCGAGCTTTGCGGCTTCCAGCAGTTCTTTTGGAATAGAAGCAACGACGTGCTGGCGCATAAGAAAAATACCAAATGGTGTTGTAGTAAATGGTAGCCAGACCGCAACATGGTTATCCAGCAGCCCAAGGAACTTCACGATCATGAAGTAGGGGATAAGGCTAAGCACAGGCGGGATCATCATGGAACCCACCAACATGCCAAACAGAATGTTTTTGCCTTTGAACTGGTAAACTGCAAACGCGTAGCCGCCCATTGAACAGAACAGCAGCGAAATAGCCGTACCCAGAAACGCTACGTAAATGGAATTAAACATGGCTTGCCAGAAAGGCATGATTTCTAACAGCTTGGCGTAGTTAATAGCCAGACTATCTCCGATAGCAAAGCTGATGCCAGAGCCAAAGATTTCCGTGCGGTCGCGGGTAGAAAGCAAGGCAGACCATAAAAATGGAAACACCGTCATGAGCGCCGAAACAACAAGCACAGTTGCCAGAGCAATCATTAACACCTTGGTCGCCAGTTCTATCCAGCGTTGATTTGGATTGAGTGTATGTGTCGACATCTATTGTTCTCCCAGCCCTTTTTTACCGAAGAAGAAAAACTGAATGCAGGTGCAAAACGCAATCAGCGCGAACAATAGCCAGGAAATGGCAGACGCTGTGCCCATTTCTAACCACTCCCATCCCACTTTGTAGAGATACATAGAGATGGTTAAGCCGGACTGCCCGGTTCCCCCCGTACCACGTGTTAAAACAAAAGGTTCTTCAAATAACTGTAGGTTACCTATGATGGTCATGGTGACGGCAAAGAACACAAAAGGGCGGATCATCGGAAGAGAAACGCTCCAGAATCTTCGAAATGCGTTGGCTCCGTCCATACGTGCTGCTTCAAGAATATCTTTGGGAATGGTCATTAGCCCGGTGGTGTAGAGCACAATGTTGAAGCCGGTGTACTTCCAGAACACCATGATGGCAATCGCTGGTTTTACCAGAGTCGCGTCGTCTAACCAGCGTATGGGCTGACAGTCATTCACCCAAGCGAATGCCCAGCCAAAAAAGGTGCTGTCGGCAAGGTATGCCAGTGACTGATTGATAATCCCGCTGTTGGGGGAATACATGTTGAAAAAGATCAGCGAAGCCGCCACCGTTGAAGTGATGAAAGGCAAAAAGTACGCTGAGGTCAGCCAGTGGCGAAGTCGGTCTCCCATCGAAACCAAAATGTAAGCGACAGGAATCGCAACCAGATGCTGCACCACTCCTGACGTGATGGCCAGCCACAAGGTATTGTTCAGTGAGCGCCATAACCAGGGATCAGTCAAAGCAATTTCGTAGTTTTCCACACCCACAAATTTCATGGCTGACAGACCTTCTACCGGGTTCCAGGCATGAAACGAGAGGTAGACGGAAAATAAGAGAGGAAACACTCCGAATACAGAAAAGATCACGATAAATGGCAACAAAAATCCGTAAGGCGTGAGCTTGTTTAGCCTGAACCGATTTGGTGGCTGCTGATCAATTAAATCAATGGGTTTGCTGTTTGCAGTGTCCATAACCTGCTTACTCCAGATTAAGGAGGCGAAACTCGCCTCCTATTCATTTACAGGTTTCGGGTGCGACGCTTGATCAATCGCTCAGCTTCTTTCAGTGCGGTTTCTATGTCTTTACTTTCATCCAGCACTTCCATCAGAGCATTTTCCAGAATGATCGAACGTGCGACGTGATCACCTTTGCCCGGCTGGACGGGGTTGATGTTTTTGGCAACATCTGCAAACAGCAGACGTGCTTTCTGACCACCAAGGAACGCCACTTCCTGTTCAAAAAGCGGATCGTTGTAGGTGGTGGTGTTGGCAGGAAACGCAGCAATGGTTTCAAAGTGGGTCAACTGAACATCACGATTGACCGTCATGTACTCGATCAGTTTCCACGCTTCATCCTGATGCTTGGATTGCTTAGGAATTGAAAGAAAAGATCCTCCCCAGCTACCGTAAATACCGTCTGGCAAGTGTGATACCGCCCACTTACCCTTGGTGTCTGGTGCAATCCAGTTGTTCAAATGCCCAAGCAGCCATGCTCCGGAAAGTTGAGTGGCAAAGGTGCCGTTTCTGAATCCTTCATACCATTCGTTCGACCACGCCAGAATTCGTGCGTCTAGCTGTTTATCCCGAATCTTTTTAGCGACCTGAAAGGCGTGAACAAATCGTTTGGAGGTCACAACGGGATTGCCTTCTTGGTCAAAGTACAAGCCTTCACCCTCTGGCACTGTGGTAAAGATGATTGCCTGTGCGACATCCGCCGCAGAGGCAATTAACTGGACACCTTGTTTTTTCAGAGTTTCTCCGGCAGCAATATAGGAATCCCAGTCTTTGATCGCTTCCTTTACGTCAATTCCTGCTTTCTCAAAAATGTCTGTGCGGTAATACATCACCCCAGGGCCCAGATCGACGGGAATGCCATACATAGAACCGTCGCCACCTTTTCCCTGAGCCCAGGCGTAGGGAGCAAACTGAGACTGATACTTATCGGCACCATATTGTTTGGAAAGGTTGACCAAACCACCGGAAGCCACAAACGGACCGATTTTTTCTACGTCCACGACTATCACATCACCAGCTCCGGAGCCTGTGGCTAAGTTGGTCGTCAGCTTAGTGTGGTGATCACCGTGGTTATTCATCAGGTAATCCACCTGAATACCGGACTGCTTCTGAAAGTCAGGAAGAATGACCTTCAGGCTGCTGTCAAAGTCGGGAAAACCGTCAAAGCGGATCTTGTTGTCTTCAGCATAAGCGGTAGAAGCCAGCCCTAAAGCAAGCGCGCAAGGTGCGGCTAACGTGCGGAGTTTCATGGTATATCCTTATATTTTTATGATGTAGGGAGTGGTGCTAGTCACTGGATGTGGAGGGAGTATTGATAAATGTATTCAAACAAAGAGTGATATAAATCACGCTAAATTCGAATGAAAAACACGCATTTCCTGAAAGGTTGAAAGGTAAGGCACTTTGGAAAATCTTCATGAAACAGTTTCATTAAGATTAGTAACCTTTCAAAGTAAGTGTTGATGGAATTAGTGTGATTTAAATCACGTTATGTGGTGTTTGTGACAAGTTATTAATGGAGTTTCATATCTGGTAATTTGTTTTATTATCTGCTCACAAAGTCGCTTTATAATGGGTGTTTTAACTATATCTGGATATAAAGTGAATTAATATTCTGGACATGATGTTTTTTCTGATTTCTTGTTTCGAAACTAAAAAGTTTACGATTGAATGACAATTGGTCATTTGAACTTGTTTTGTGTGATTCACTTCAAATAATAATGAAAATGATAATTGATCTCATTTTTATTTGAATGCACCATGCGCGCCCTTTTATAAGTTCCATCAATATCTCTAGGGTTGCTTATGCGCTGGCGTTCATCTTTTGTTTTATTCACGAGTCTGTTTTGCATGTCCGTTTTGGCTCAGGATGAGTTCGACTGGCTTAGAGACGACACACGCAGCAACGGTGAAGTGAAGCAATTTTTGTCAGAGCAAAACAATGCAACAACTGAGTATCTGAAAGGGAACGAAACCCTAAAACAAGCACTGCTTGATGAGTGGCAGAACGATGACGTTGTCAAAGCCGATTCACCCTGGCTCTTGATGCGCGGGATGTATTACAAACTGGGCGTCAAAAATGGTCAGCGTGCCATATTGATGAAAAGCACACAGTCTGCGTCCGAAGAAGTATTGCTGGATCTTTCCAGCAGGCAGCAAGACCACGACTATTACCATTTGGCTGCCTGGCGTTTGAGTTCTGATGGGTCAAAAATCGCCTTGGCTGAAGACATCACAGGAACCAGTGAGCACCGTATTTCTGTTGTGGATCTTGAAACAGGTTCAGAGTCCGTGGTGGCTGACGGCACAGAATCGACGATTCTATGGAGTTCGGATTCACAATCCATTTTTGTGATTAAACAAGAGCTGCCTACGTTACGCCCTTACAAGCTGGTTCAGATAGATCTTAAATCCAAAAAACAGACTCCGGTCTTTACCGAGAGCGACTCTGCATGGCTTGTTTCTGCGTATCTGGCGAGTGACAGCCGTTGGGCGGTAATCCAGTCCAACAATGAGTCGAGCGTTGAGCAGGTTCTGCTTAATCTCAAAACAGGTGCGCTTTCTAAAACACTATTACCGAGAAAAAGCGGCAAAGAATACTTTGCCGATGTTGCTAACGATCAGATTTTCCTGAATTCAAACCATAACAATGGCTTTGCCATCTGGAAAAAGTCAATGAGCTCTGAGACTGGCGACTTCCAACTGGTATTCCGACCTGAATCAGGTGAAGTGATTGATAATTACTACCTGTTTGAATCGGCATTGGTTGTGGTGACGCTACGTGGTCAGGATAAATACTTAACGGCAGTTCGTAATGGTAAAACGCTGTGGAAAAAATCCCTCAGCGAAGATGGCGTGGTGACCTGGGTTAAACGCAACGGTGACTTTTCCAGTAACCGGATTCGCCTTCGTAGCATGTCTTTGATTCAGCCACCAAAGTGGTCGGAACTGGATGTGGAATCCGGAACCGTTTCGGATTTATCTTCAGATTTCTACCCTGAACATAACCCCCAAAACTACGTCTCTAAACAAATTTGGGTCGAGAAAGGTTCGATTCGAGTGCCTGTTACTCTCGCATATCGCAAAGACACCCTGACTGAAAACTCGCCAGTTATTTTGTACGGCTACGGCGCATACGGTGTAACCATGCGTCCGTACTTTATGCCGCAAATTCTGAGCGTGCTTAATCAGGGCGCGATCTACGCCATTGCTCATGTTCGTGGGGGCGGCTTTCTGGGTAGTGACTGGCACATTTCTGGTCGCGGCATCAACAAACAAAACGGCATTGACGACTTTCATGTTGCCAGCCAGTTTATGAAAACCTTCCAGCGTGGTCAGCGTCCTGTGCTCGCCATTGGTGGCAGTGCTGGCGGGACTTTGGTAGCGGCTGCCATTAATCAAAAACCGGATCTGTATGGGGGAGCAGTATTGCAGGTCCCGTTTCTGGATGTGGTGAATAGCATGTCCGACAGCACCCTGCCGCTCAGCGATCAGCAGCATTTGGAATGGGGTAACCCAAGTGACGCCAAACAGCGTGAAGTGATGCTGAACTTCGATCCATACCAAAACCTTAAAAACAAAGCTACCCGCCTGTGCTGGTGCGCGTTGGGTATCAGGATCGTCGGGTGCCTTTCTGGGAAGGGGCAAAATACATCGCCCGAATGCAAAAGCTGAGCACGGCAGACAACCCTTATCTTCTGCGTACTGATTTTGTATCTGGTCACCGACCGGATCGCCGACACGCACTGAATTTTCAGGCGGAAGAGTACGCTTTTCTCCTTTCACTTGTTCAACACTCATCAGCGGAGTAATTGATGAAACTTTCTCCTTTATCTGTCGCAGTATCGGCTGCGTTGTTTTCTCATATCTGCTTCGCTGAAAGCGGCACAGTTTCTACTCAAAATGAACAGGAGTTTGTTGAAACCGTCGTTGTTACGGCAAACAAAATCGACACTCCTCTGTTTGAAGTACCGGGATCCATCTCTGTGGTTGATCTGGACAAGGTGGAAAAGGAAGGGGCAACAGAACTCTATGACGCGCTAGACACCGAACCGGGTGTTTCTGTTACTGGCGGAGCGGGTCGACCTCAGAACATCGTGATCCGAGGGATGACAGGAAACCGAATCGCCATTGTGAAAGACGGTGTAAAAATGTCGGACGGTTACGGTGCTCTGGATCTCAATGATGGCGCGGGTCGCGATACTTTTGATATCAACAGCCTCAAGCAAATCGAAGTTGTGAAAGGGGCGAGCTCCAACATTCACGGCTCCGGTGCTATTGGTGGTGTTGTGGTACTGGTTTCCAAGAAGCCAGAAGACTATCTGCACGGGAAAGATTTCCATTCCGAGGTAGGTACTACCTACACCCAGATCAGTAACAAAACCAAAAGCTATGCGCTTTCCGCATTTCGTTTTCAGGATACCGAAGCACTAGTTCGCGCCAGCTACTGGTTGGGTGAGGAGACCCGAAACTACAAGCAGGATCTCTATAATCGCGATATCGACGGCTACAATCTGGATGCGGTGGTTGACCATTATCTGCACGACGATTTTATTCTTAAAGCCAAAGCAAATTACTACCTTAACCGTGTTAATCGCGATGAAGGCACGCATATCGTTCAGCCAGATGGAAAATGGGACGTTAGCCACTACAACGACAAAGTCTTTACCCGGACGATTGGCGTTGAACTTGGGACACAGCATACTGTTTCTAATGCATTTTACGATGAGCTGAATACCAAGGGTTACCTGCGTGATTCCACCTCGCAGCGCGATCGTAATTACTCGATATACCGTGACAACAGAGGCATCACGGAGTATCGAAATGAAGATGATCATCGTGAGTTTAATGACAGCGCGATGGGCATCAATCTGGACGCCAATAAACTAACTGACTTCGCCGATATGCAGAATCAGATCGTTTACGGTGTAGAGGTAGACCGTCGTTCGTACAACCGCCCGGTTACCCGCAAGACATTCGACACCAATGGCTTGAACGAGCAGGATAAGTCGCCGTTTGCAGGAGTCGTTACTCACAGATTCAGTTCATACATCAAAGACAGAGCAACCCACGGCAACTGGACTTTCGATCTTGGAGCCCGCTTTGATTTCCACCATCTGGAACCGGAAACAAAAAGTGAAATTGGTGGCTATGAAATCGGCAATACCCGCAGTTCAGAATGGTCGCCAAGTTTATCTGTTACCCACAAATTCACGCCTTCTCTGAATGGTTATATCAGCTACAACCATGGCTATCGCGCACCAAGCTACGACAAGGTATACGGCTTTGTACCTCACCTGTTTAACCTACTCGACCCGTTCTACATTATTCCGAATTTAGATCTGGAAAAAGAGACCAGCGATTCCTACGAACTAGGCGCTAAATATCAGGACGGTCAGTGGTCCTGGTCGACAGCGGTTTTCCACACTCAGTACAAAAACTTCATCGATGTTAAGCGAATAGGGCGCGATTCAAACGGCAATTCGTTATACCAGTATGTAAACAAGAAAAATGTGTTTACGCAGGGGCTGGAATTCTCTGTGGCTTACCAGATTGATGAGCAATGGGCAGTGTCGACCAAAGCCGGCGTAGTCGATGGAAAAGATGGCGATGGCAATTACATCCGTTCTCTGACTCCATGGGAAGGCAACGTTCAGCTCGACTACGAACAAAATGCATTGAGTGGCTACCTTCGAATGAACTGGGCTGCTGAAATGACCAGAACGCCTGTTTGCAATAATGAACTGCAAGTGGAAGTGCCGTGTGACCAGACTCAAGCCTGGCAGTCACTGGACGCAGGTGCAAGCGTTGTCCTTTGGGATGACCTGACTCTAAGCGCTAACGTGATCAACCTGCTGGACAGTCAATTTACGCGTTATCAGGACATCGCTGGATTAGGTAAGCATCAGACCTCTTTCTCAACCGAACCTGGTCGCTATTTCACACTTAACGCGAAATACGAGTTTTAGGGAGGCATGATGAAAAAGTACCTCTTGCCAACCCTGCTTTGTGCGTCTATTTCATCCGCAATGGCTGGGGAATGGGACTACCCGAGTAATGCAGCCACAGTGACCAGTGATGGTGAAGCACTGAACTATGTGAGCCAGCGTTATGCTGATGTTGGTTCATTCCATTTGCGTTACGTTACCGAAAGTAAACTTGGCAAGCACTATAACTTCGATGTGCTGGTAGGTGGTGAATACAAACATCAGAGAGCGGTCGTTCTGAGTGTGGATAACGATCAGCGTGTTACCCGTATATTCAAAAGCCTTGAAGATACTGTTGTTCGAAACGGGTTAGTCATCACTGCGATTGAGTTAGAAAATCCGAGGCGTCTTGAGGCACTGGAGCCGCCAGAGTTGGCAACAGGTTCCATCAAGTCTGTGAACGTCAATGTGTTCGACCCAGATCTTCGTACCATGGATAAGGTTCCGCAGCCCGATACTTTGTGGAAAAACCTGGAAGACTACCCGCATTCTATTCGTTACGTGAACAAGCCTGTATCTGTTCTTGAATCTGGTGGCAAGTTATATCTGGCAAACGAGCGTGTGCGTCAGGTGGATGCGAAGGAGCTTCAACAGAAAAATGCGGATACTGGAGCCTGGGAAACCAGCCCGACCAGCTCGTTTCTGGCTCAGGAAGGTGTTGCTGAATTTGCTTCTGAAGCAGCGCTGAGTTCAGTGACTTATGACATGCCGGAATTTGCGCAGATTATGGCGTTTTACCATCTTGATCATTCGTTGCAATACCTGTCTTCACTGGGTTCTGACTTGTTTTCTGAACCTGTTAGCTTTGACGGAAGGGGACTGTCGCAAGATAACTCGACATATTACTTCGGTCCTAAAGCTGCCATGTTCGGCATTACAGGCTCGCCAGACGCAATAGATGCCGATGTGGTTATCCATGAATTAGGGCATGGCATCCATTATCAGATTGTGCCGGACTGGGGCTATGGTCATACCGGAGCCATCGGAGAAGGTTTCGGCGACTATTGGGCAGGGTCATACAGCTACCGCGTTCAGTACGCGCAGAGCGAATCTTTTGAGCTGGATACCTTCGCTAACTGGGATGGATTGTTCGGTTTCAAGAAAAATACCCGGAGCCTTTGGAATCAGCGTGCTCGCTACTTTGAAAGAAGTGAATACCGACCACACGAATATGTGGGCGGAGAACTGGGCGATGAGCTTTGGTCAACTCCTTTGTTCCAGTCACTGAAACAATCGGTCGCCAAATATGGACAGGTCGCTTTCTCGGAGTTTGACACCATTGTGCTGCAATCCATGTATGGTTTAGGTCGTGGCATGAAGATGCATGATCTGGCAGAAAGCATGATTTTTGTTGCCAACAAACTGTATTCGGACAAGGAATACGCTCAGATCCTAAAAGCGAATTTTGATATTCACGGGCTGATTAAAGAGCCATTTCGTGTGGTCAATACGCCCAAATTTATCGATCCTGAGCACGGCATTGATCTGCAAATCCAGCGCACCTTATCACTAAGCAGTATCGATGGTGTTGCCCGTACCGATTTGGCGAAAGAGGTCGGCTTTTCTGATGCCAGTTCGGCTGTTCAGAAGATTCATATTTCAGGTCTGGCAAATGGTGTTTGTGCCAAGCCTTTTGATTTGGCATTAGACATCCAATATCAGGTTACGAGCAACCAGTCTGTTCGCCACTGGCAGCATACAGAGCAGCTTGTTTACGGACAGCCGAACTTTGTCACACCAGTCACTTCCGTCAACGCACCCATTCCCGATGCGGACCAGAACAATAACTTAGGCGTTAAGTCGTTCAGCTATGACGTATACGCTCAAAAAACCATCTCAGACAACTTTGGGGTCTATTTCGAGTTGGAGCATGAAAAGCTTACCGATATCGAACTCAAGCTGACTAGCCCAGATAACGTCGTTATCCGAATTAAGCCTCATGAATACAGCAGTGGCAATACGTTCAAACGCTACTTCGCAGCGGGCAACTCTAAGGAATTAGATGCCCTGAAAGGAACCAGCATGTATGGCATCTGGCGACTGGAAATCACCGACTTTGCACACCAGGACACAGGCACCTTATTGAAATGGGGTGTCAGCGAACTGAGTGGGTATCAATGTGAGAATACGACGACAGATAACAATAAAAAGCCGTCGACGACGCAATCTTCAGGCGGGGCGTCCATTACCTGGCTAAGTTTGCTCATTCTATTTACCGGAGCCTGGCTTCGGAACCGCAAGTACTACTAAGAGTTCATTATGAAAAAAAACTGACCCTGCTTTCGGCAGCTCTCCTGCTCGCCGGTTGTGGAGGTTCGGGCGGCGATTCTGCCAGCTCAACCAGCCTTCCGACTTATAATTTGTCTGGCAACATTACGACAGCAAATGTCCCTGCAAGCGCAAAAGTATGCGTGGATGCAAACCAAAACTACCGTTGTGATGCATCTGAGGCGAGCACAATTGCACGCAATGGCGCTTTTACCATCACCAGTACCAGCCTGAGTATTTATGATTTTCCCATTTTGGCGGTACTGGACACAGGTGTGGCGCAAGCTTCTGCATTAAGCAGTGTTAACCCTGTATCTGCCGGAAGCCAGACTGTTTTGGCTGCGCCGAATCGTCGAATGAAAAGCGACAACGTTATCAATGGCATCACGACACTGATCTCTGGCGCAATGGATAACGGTTTAACGCTGACTCAGGCGGTTTCTCAGGTAGAAACCGAAATTAAGCGCGCGAATATCGCCTTTTCTGGCTCTTTGCTAAATAACCTCAATGCCAACGAGCTAAGTGTACTTGAAGCGAATGTGGTCAAGCTCTCTCAAGCGGCAGGTGATAAGAACCGTTCAAGCGTTCTGGCATCCGCTGGACTTTCGCTAGCAGACTACAAAGCGTTGACGGAAGCTAACGCATCGGCTGAAGATCTGACTAAAGCAGTGACTGAACTGTCAAAAGCCAAATTCACTTTACAGCCATTGAATGATACCGGTCTGACTAAGTTCTTCTCGGATGCTTCAAACACTGAAAACCAGACCGAAAACCCATCGGATTACCCGGGTCAGGATGCCATGTATGGTCTTGATGTCACGGATAAGCAGGCTAACACTGACAACGGTTTTAAATTCAAAAAACTGGATGCTCAGGGCAACGAGTTGGCGGATGACGCCACTGAATGGTCTTGCGTATCCGATGAACGCACCGGATTGATTTGGGAAGTGAAATCTAACGATACCTCCTCCATCCAGCACTTAGATCGCCTGTTTGCATTGGAAATCAAAGATCGTATTTCTTCTTACGAAGGCGATGTACTAACAGCTACTTGCCAGACGGCTGGTGATGGTATTTGCACCACTCAGCAGTATGCAGATGAATTAAATAAACAGCAAATCTGTGGATTATCTAACTGGCGTCTACCTGCAGGTAATGAAATCTTCGGTATCATCGATTTTGGTGAAACCAGTCAGCTACAAAACAAAGCACCAAACGAGCCAGGTGAAGTGATTGCTGGTTTAAACACAAAGTACTTCCCTAACCAAACAATTGGATCTGATGATGATGCTCCTTATGTGAAACAAGGTATTGTTTGGTCTGATAACTTCTACGCAAATGGCTACGGTACTGAACAAGAGGGTGTTGTTTACTTCAACTCTGTGCAGCTAGTTAGCCCTACTCATACGACTACCTATACAGGAAAGCTCAGAAAGCTTTCCTGGAATGCAGGAAGAATCAGTCAACTTGAAATTTATACCGGTTCTTTCTCTGATAATTCTTCTGAGTCTTACGTTTTCCCAACTCGCTTGGTAGCGCACAAGGAGAAAAAATAATGAAAAAATGGTTACTTTCATCCGCTTTGTTACTGGTATCAACTGGTGTTATTGCCCAAACATGTAGCTTAGATATTAGTCGTTCAGCTCCAAATTCAAGATTTGTTGTTGAGGATTCCGGTATTGTTAAAGATCTGAAGACAGGCTTAATCTGGATGAGGTGCCCAGTGGGTAAAACTTGGGACACTGCGCAATCTTCATGTACTGGCGACTCGGCTGAGTTTCTATGGCAGCCAGCACTTCAAAGAGCTAATGACATCGCTAACTCGCCTCTAGATTCACTCTATCAATTTGCGGGTGTAACAAACTGGCGCATACCGAATATCAAAGAGTTACAATCACTTACTGAGAAAGGTTGCCATTCACCAGCGTTGAATTCCAAGGTGTTTCCTAACTTCCTGGATTCTGGCGGTAATACAACGGAAGTTCTGTGGAGCTCTACCGCGGCGGGTTCAGGTGATGCTGCATTAGTATTTAATGCTAAATTTGGTGAAGTGTATACTCAAGAGCCAAACAGAGCTGGCGCAAACTACGCGATTATGATGGTTTCAGACAGCAAGTAACCTCTAAAAGCATCAGAATGATAAAAAGTCAGTCTTTGTTCAAAGGCTGGCTTTTTGTTGTGGC
>NZ_AFWJ01000322.1 GCF_000222685.1 Vibrio nigripulchritudo ATCC 27043
GGACGCCTGCACCCAACGCACTTAATACGTGCCTGGAGTATTTTTCAGCTTCTGCCGATGCAGAAAATCATTACAACAAACAGTGCCGAATTGCTTGGAGCCGTTCCGCTTTCCTCGATTCGTCGCTTGTCCCGACATTCTGACCGCACCGTTGCGCACGCTATTTCGCTAAAAAGACTTTCAGCTGACGAACTTCGAAAGATTGGATTCCACATTCGTTTTCATCGTTCAAGTGCACTCTTTGCGCGTTGCTGGCTACTGGTAGAAGGGGAAACGGAAGTATGGCTATTTAACGAGCTTGCCCGATTACTTGATTACAACTTGGCAGCCGAGGGGGTTCAGATTATTGAGTTTGCTCAGTCTGGGCTTAAATCACTCGTGAAGGTCGCGCAGTCGTTCAATATAGACTGGCATGTGATTACCGACGGTGATGCCGCTGGTAAAAAGTACGCGGCTTCGGTAAGGAGCTTGCTCGATCACGAACAGGAGCGACACCGGTTAACAGAGCTACCCGACAGAGACATAGAGCATTTTCTTTATGCCAACGGGTTTGAACCTTTCTTTAAAGAGTTGGTTAAAATCCCTTTGGATCACCCTATTCCTCCTAAAAAGGTCATCGCCCGGGCACTCAAAAAGTACGCCAAACCAGACCTGGCACTCGCGATTGTGAGTTACTGCGAAGATAACGGCACCGAGCTGGTGCCTATATTGATTCGCTGGACGCTTAAACGTGTCGTTAGCCTTGCTAATGGCAATCGTTAAGAAGTGGGTTGGGCTTCACGCTTAAGGTGAGTGTGAAGCCACTGTCCACTGGCTTTCATGGAATAACCAAACACTCCACCTAAAATCAGTGATGGGATAACGATGCCCCAATCCCCGTTTGCTGCAAACGTTGCGCAGCATCCAATAAAGGTTCCAGGTATATAACCCAGCCAGCTTTTCTTAGCCTGAATACACATGATGAATGCTACAATTGCAGTGACAACGTAACCTAAAATTTCGACACTCAGTAAATCAGAAAACGTGATGATAACCATTGCCCAGAAGACGCCAGAGAGATTGGTTAGAATTGAGGCTCCAAGCCCTTTCAATCCGTCTTGAGGAGAAGCGAAGTAGCTTGTACAACCCAGAAAGCCAGCCCAGCTGATTAAGCCGAGAGTAACCGATAACCAGCCCCAGATACCCGAGAGAATGCCTGTTGTGATAGCAATGGCAAAAAGTACGCTCATTGTAAAACCTGTATTGCAGTCAAAAAGCGATGTTATATAAACCAATCACCGCTTCAAACGACTTACATCACATTTATATATTACTCAGTTGGGGTTATTGCATCATTCTGTTAAGGCAATCGAATACATCAATTCTTTTGATACAAAAAAGAGCAGCAATTCAATGCTGCTCGGTTTTGTTACTTAAACATTCGAAACTACAAAAGCGCTGGTTTGTTTTTCATCATTCTCAAACCTTCGCGCTTGATGCAATCGATAAGTGGGTTATCAACCATGTCTGCTCGCCATATAAACGACAATGTACGCTCCATTTTAAGTTCTGGCACATTCAAAGCGACCAGCTGCCCCGATTCGATAAACCTTTCTACATCTAGGTATGGCAAACAGGTTAAGTAAGAACCATTGGCAACCATGCTCCGCAATACAGGGACGTGCTCATACTCGCGCCATACATCCAGATCGGCAATTAAATTATGAATGTTGCTATCAAAAACTTTGCGCGTACCGGACCCGTGTTCTCGAAGCACCCATTTCGCCTGCTCCAATTGAGCAAGGCTCACCTTTTCTCTTTTAGCAAATGGGTGATGCGCCGCCGCTACTACCGTCAGGTGATCGCGACACCAAACCTCTTGGTTGATTCGATTGTCGTCACAGCGCCCCTCTATGATTCCAAGGTCGAATTTATAGTCAAGCACACCCTCTATTACACTGCGTGTACTTTTCACTTTCAGCGAAATACGCATCTCTGGAAAGTCGTTATCAATAATACTGATAAGGTCGGGAACAAGGTGTTCTGCAGGCGTCTGACTTGCGCACAACCTCACTTCTCCACTCAGCAAATGCTGGTCGAAAAAGCCCAACTCTATCTGCTGCGCGTCTTGTAATAGCTTTTTAGCTTTAGGGCGAAGCCATGTACCCCAATGGGTGAGCATCATCCTTTTACCTTGCCTTTCGAACAAGGGGCGACCGAGCATTTTTTCGAGTTGAGCGAGAGACATGCTAGTGGCGGATTGGGTTAAGGCAAGGTTATCAGCAGCCTGGCTAACACTACCTGTGTCTGCCACCGCATCAAAAACAGCCAACTGTTTGAGTGAGTATCTCATAGGTTTCCTTTGAAGAACTTTGTTTTTCTTATACCCAAACCACCTCAAAATGCTGAGTTCAGAGCTTCATCTTCTTTTTCAGTTCAAGGAGAAGAACGCAGTGGAATGACCAGTCCTTTCCAAGTTCTTAGACGATGAAATGGAAGAGAAGATGAGCTCCCAAGGGCGAGTTTGCTTGGCTTTCATACTTCGGTATCGATTTTTGATTTAGACCCACTAGACCTTCAAATCGATTTCTTGTCTGAAAACCAAGCAATTCTCGCTGAACCAGTATCTTGAGGTGGTTTGGGTATATCTTTTTTTGGCTATTTTACATGCATCCAAACGCTTATCAATAAAACTGATGTGGATCCTGAAAATTATCAATTTTTATCGAGTTACGCTTCGCCCTATTCTGGTGTTGAGCCGTGCAGATAAGTGCACAGATTCATAAAGGAGAACACGTCATGAATACGAGTATAAGGAGCAAATATGTCTGCACCTGACTCTCATTTGAAGTTAATGAATACCCCACCTGAAATGATGGGGGAAGCAGAGAAATACGCAGTCAATAAGACAGCTAAGTCCACAAGTACCACTATTTACCTTGCCATGATGGCGGGCGCATTTATCGGTCTGGCTTTTCTCTTCTATATCACTGTGACAACAGGAAGTGAAAATTCGTCCTGGGGACTCAGTCGCCTGGCTGGCGGCATCGCATTCAGTTTGGGTCTTATTTTAATAGTTATTGGTGGCGGTGAGTTGTTTACCAGTTCTGTTTTGTCCGCGATAGCGCTGGCAAATCGCCAGATTTCAGCCAAAAAGATGCTGGCTACCTGGGGCAAGGTGTACATAGGCAACTTCTTCGGAGCAATGCTTCTTCTGGCGTTAGTTACCGCTGCTGGTTTGTACCAACTTGACCATGGGCAATGGGGACTGAACGCCCTGAACATCGCCCAGCACAAGGTACACCACACTCCGTTACAGGCTTTTGCCCTTGGTGTGCTTTGTAACCTGCTGGTTTGTCTGGCTATCTGGTTGTCTTTCTGCGCCACCAATGCAGCAACGAAAGCCGCCATGTTGATATTGCCTGTCGCCATGTTTGTCAGTAGCGGCTTTGAACACAGCGTTGCGAATATGTTCATGGTCCCGCTTGGAATGAGCATTCAGACTTTTGCTCCAGCGGAATTCTGGACACAGGTTGGAACGTCTCCCGCTCAGTATGCGGATTTGAACTGGGTACAGTTTGTTACCGCAAACCTCATCCCTGTGACGCTTGGCAACATTGTGGGCGGAGCAGTCCTGGTCGGGCTTGCAAACTGGTCTATTTACAGCCGTCCAAAACTCAAAGCCGCCCAGATTCACCCAATTACAACAACACTAACAACGTCTTCGCTTAAGGAAACCACTATGAACACTAACGTCACCATCAAGGAACTCATTACTCTTCCTGCTTTTTCTCTATCAGCAGAAACACCAACTGCACAAGCTATTGATACGTTGATTGAATCAGGGTTACAAGGTGCGGCAGTAACCGATAAAAACGATCGCCTTGTTGGTTTCTTCTCAATCCATGATGTACTGGTTGATCTTTGGTGTCAGGACTACATTCCACCAAAAGGGCAAAAAGTCGTCGACCTGATGAGCCGAGATGTGGTCGCGTTAGATGCTTCAGATTCTCTTCTCAACATTGCTGAGTATGTGTGTATAGACAAAAACCAGCTTTACCCAACAACCGATATGGGCATCGCGACCAGCTTTAGCACCCTATCACTGGAAGAAAGAGCAAAAAGCATGAAAACACATAAGCCGAAGTGCTACCCGGTTCTGGAGGGTGAAAAATACATTGGAATGGTGACAAGAATGGATGTTATCCAGGCACTACGCCCCATCTATGGTGAAAAGAAGGACGCCGAGAAAGCTAATTTAGAAATCGCTTAGCATTGTTAATTAAAAAAGCCCCCATTTCTGGGGGCTTCATTCATACACGAAGGGATGTGATATGAATTACTTACGGATGCCTTCTACATGCAGTTCCATGTCTACGTAGCTTGATGCACCCATGACAGCAATGTTGAAGTCTTTAAGCTCTAGACGAGTTGTTCCAACAAAACCAGCACGGTAACCACCCCACGGGTCTTTACCTTCACCGATGAAATCAGCGTCGATAGTGATTGGGCTTGTTACACCATGAAGAGTAAGATCACCTTCGATAGCTAGTTTGCCATTACCTTTATCAGTTACTTTCGTACTCTTGAAAGTCGCCTGAGAAAACTTACCTGTATTGATGAAGTCAGAGCTACGCAAGTGCTTATCACGCTCTGAGTGGTTTGAATCAAGGCTAGTTGTATCAATAACAACGTTAACTTTAGATGCCGCAACATTGTTTGCATCGTAAGAGAAGTCGCCGCTAAACGTGTTGAAACGACCTTTAATAAAGCTGTAACCAAGGTGCGGAACTTTAAAGTTCACTGATGCGTGTGCACCTTTAGTATCAATGGCGTAATCCGCTGCGCTTGCTCCGAATGGCAGTGCCATTGCCAAAGCTAATCCTGTTGCGAAAATCGATTTTTTCATTTTGAAACTCCTATCATTTTGCGTAGCGTGTCATCTTTATCGATGAAGTGATGTTTAAGTGCAGCAGCAGCGTGAATAACCACCAATCCGATTAAAGCGAAAGCCGCGTAATAATGGATTGCCCCTGCTATGTCTGGTTGATTGGCAAACAACTCGCCCATAGAAGGCACTACAAACCAATCAAATACTTCGATTCCACGACCATCGGCCGTTGAAATTAGATATCCTGATGCAAACAAGGTAAACAGTAACAAGTACATCGCTATATGAGCCAATTTAGCCGCAAGTACTTCAAACGCTTTCCCTTCAATAGAAGGCTGAGCGCTGACATGCTTCCATACCAAACGAAACAAGGTTACAACCGCGAGGATCAAACCGACAGATTTGTGCCAGTATGGGGCTGTCTTGTACCACTCGCTGTAGTAGGTCAGATCAACCATCCAGAGACCCACACCAAACAGCCCTATGACTGACAGTGCAGAGACCCAGTGTATGATCCTTGCAGTAAGCGAATAATTTTTTGGTTTGTTGCTCATTTTGCTACTCGTTATTATTTATGTTTGTCACATGTTAGCTAACCTGTGTCAGCTGCAACAAAGTATTTACCAAAATTTACTTACCAAAAAGTAGTACAAACTGATTGACTCATTCGAAAAATTTGAACGAAATTTGATGAACTATTGCAAATGATGAAGGTCGATACAGAATTTACAGTGTAAAAATTGGATGGGAATCAAACTTAATCTTCATTTTTCAATACCATACAGTTCATCATCAATGTCAACCACTTTTCGTTCAATTACAGCTCTTGCGTCCATTAAAGCCTGGTTATAGATTGCAGGACCTGCCTTTTCTACAAAAAAGTCTAGAAGAAATTCTGCTTCAAACTGACCTACTTCTGTATCCAGTTCATCGATCAGATACCGTTGAAGTTCTTCTACTAATTCATTTTTCTTGTCGCGTTCGATCTTAATATCGGTCATTGCCGTATTCTCCTATGAGTACTAGGGTCTGTTGACCTAATGAAAGTTTTTCTAATACCTTCAGGTCTATAATTGAAAGCATTGTATCAATACCAGGAGCCCACTATGCTAATCCGGATCGCAAAATCTTGGCAGCTGAGAGACAACGATATTACTTCCGAGTCAGTTTATAATGAACGCCGGAATATATTGAAAAAGATGGGTATTCTTGCTGCGACAGCTCCTATAGCAGGAACCGCAAACGCTGGGATTTTCGATGTATTTAAATCAAAAGAGCCGGAACCAACCATTGATCCTCGTAAGCCTCTTAAATCCGTTCCATCTAAGTACACCAATCGCACCCTGACTCTGACCCCAGAAGAAAAAATTCTTACCTATAACAACTTTTACGAGTTTGGCACCGCCAAACATCAGCCAGCAGAAAATGCGAAGGGGTTTAAAACAGACCCATGGCAAGTGGAAATAGGTGGTGAAGTGCATGAACCTTATACCATCGATTTTGCTGATATTCTGAATCAATTCGCGGTAGAGGACAGATACTACCGTTTCCGGTGCGTAGAAGCGTGGTCGATGAACGTACCTTGGTTGGGTTTCCCCATCAGTAAATTGATAGAAAAAGCAAAACCCAAGGGCAACGCCAAGTTTGTAGCGTTTCAAACCCTTTACGATCCTGAAAGAATGCCCGGTCAGAAATCCCGCAGTATTGGCGGAGGCATCGATTACCCATACGTTGAAGGGTTGACCATTCAAGAAGCAATGCACCCGTTAGCGATCATGTCTGTTGGGCTTTACGGGAAAACACTTGCTCCTCAAAACGGCGCTCCGCTAAGGCTTATGGTTCCTTGGAAGTATGGGTTTAAAAGCATCAAATCCATAGTCAAAATTGTCCTGACTGAACATCAACCGCCCACAACCTGGAGTCAGCTTGTGCCGCATGAATACGGATTTTACGCGAACGTTAACCCCAATGTGGATCACCCTAGATGGAGTCAGGCGTCGGAACGCTTTATCGGAGAAGGGAAAATATTCAGTTCAACAAGACAGGATACGCTGATGTTTAACGGCTACGAAGACGAAGTCGCGAACTTGTACACTGGACTTGATCTGAACAGGAACTATTAATGACGCTGAGTAATGCCCACATATTGATCGTCAAAACCCTGATTCATGCTGTTCAATGGTTTTCTCTAGTGTGGCTTTTCATGGCTGCGTTGAATGGTCACCTTGGTGCGGAACCCGTGGACGAACTCATTCATTTTACTGGGAAAGCGGCGTTAAACTCCTTGATTGCAACCATGCTGGTGACTCCTATTGTTCGCTGGCTTAAAGCTGGTCAGCTGATTCGAACACGTAGACTACTTGGCGTATTTACCTTTATGTGGGCTGCCCTCCACTTAATCACTTACATATCCCTTGATCTGGCTTATGAATGGGCGCTAATTTTTGATGAGATTATCAGCAGACCATATCTGATTGTCGGGGCGATTAGCTGGATTATTCTTTTAGTTCTTACAGTTACATCAACGCAACAAGCACAAAGAAAACTCAAAAAACGCTGGCAAGCTTTACATAATTGGGTCTATATCGCAGTCTTGTTGATTCCGATCCATTATCTTTGGTCTGTTAAATCAACAGGAATTGAACCTGTTTTGTATCTAACTTCTTCATTTTTACTACTATTATTTAGAAAAGATAAAGTAAAACGTTGGTTAGTTAAGTAAGGAGAGCGTCAATTCTCCTTACTCTGGGAGAATTTTGCTTGTTAAAAGACCTAGTCATTCAAGGACTGATTGATTTTCAGGAAGACTGCCTGAAACTGTGTGAGAGCCACTACCCTACTGTACATAACCGAGGCATGAGCGAGCATCATCTCGGTCTTGCATTCGCCCGTAGAATGGCGAGTAAGTTCACAGAATACGACCACCCAAATTACTTTGAATCCATAGAAAGCTTGCCAGTACCAGACCAACCTTTCCACTTCAGGGTGTCGTCAGACATTGGTACCGTTTGGGTACACAGCCACCATTTGATCAGTGCAAGTAAAAGCTGCCGTGAAAAACTGATGCGAGATATCCATCAATGGCAGGCAGAATACGGATACGCCATTCAACCGAACGATCTTCTGGTTGTGATCGCTGATCATTGGTTTACTAAAAGTAAGTGGAGCCGAGAAATATTCAGCTGGTGGAACACGGAATTGCCTGAAGATACAGACCGTTATAAACAGCAGGGTGTTATGCTCTGGGAATCGGAACAATCCATTTACAAAGAGCTGGAAAAACGTTTCTCCATTAGCCCCTGTTATATGAACTTTGCTCATCCACTACGAAGACCTAACAACCAAGACCCTATCCTCAAATACATCCATTTATACTCAATTCTCGAATGGCATAGGTAGACGATGTCATAAAGCTTTAATGAAACGCGTTCAAGCTAAAACAAAAACCTTGAAACGGTTGTGAAAAAACTTAAACGCTACCAGTACGAACGCTATGCCGTCCTATGCGAGCTTGCATATCCAAGGACATTCAAACAAACCCGCTACGGATTTGACCCTAACGGACAACGAGTCGTCAATAATCGATTTGGCAAAGTTCTGATGAGGATACTTTGGAGCCGGGAGCGAGATGAAGTCATTATCGTCATTAAAGGCTCTCATAATCTATGGGACTGGCTTCTCAACAGTGTCATGTGGCTAAAGTCTTGTAAAAACTGGGGGCTCAATTACTCCATTCACGCCGGTTTCCACTACCTACTTGAACAGGAAAGTACTCCCGCCCACAAAAAAGATACCCTTGGTCTCTCCGTTATGGAGAGAATTGAAGCCATAGTTAAACCCCTTATAGAAAACGACAAAAAGCGTATAACTATAACCGGACACTCATCTGGTGGTGCGATTGGAAATGTAATTGCGGATTACTTGGAACAGCGCTATCCACACTGTATAAAGCGGGTTGTGACATTTGGGCAACCTGCAGTTGGTAGCTTTAAGTTTCGAAAAAACTACCAACTTTCCAGGAGAACATATCGAATCTGTTGCGACCTGGATATTGTAACATTTATGCCTCCTCTCCCATTTGTTTACTGGCATGTTGGCAAGTTGCTCTGGCTTTACAACGGGAAAATCTATGAAAATACGCCTACAGGGATCCGATTTGTAAGATCTATCGTCAGCTGGTTGATCCGACCTTTCTCATACCATTTAATGAGGAAATACATAAGAAATAAAGATTTCTTCGATGAACGTTAATATTCGAAGATCTAAATAAAGATCCAGTATAGATCTTTCTAACAGATTATTTATTATTCTGGATCTAAATCGTAAATATGATCATTTAATAATATTAGAAAGGTAATGTTACAAATTTAATGCGACCAATATCTAATTATATGTGAGCTTCGTTTAATATTTAATACTTTTAAATATTTATAAATATTGTGATGAATACTGTATTTTCCACAAAAGCTTTAAACAAAACGGGGATATTTTATAATTATATTAGCAAATACTTTATGCATTAAAACTTATGTATAACAGTCAATTAGAAGGTTATCTAATGTGAATAACAGGTATCATTAATTAGGTTATACATACGAAATAAATAGGCTTGACAATATTTAGTTTAGGACCAGAATAGTGAATAGTATTTAGGTAAATCCAAAGTTTAACTGTTTGCTCGCCGTTATATCGTGAGCTTGTATGAAAGTATGATCTTATCCAATTCAGAGAATTTTACGCTGTGTCTTAAACAGGATGAGTCCGGCGAACATTACGCGGAATACGAGGATTTCGTATTAAAAAGCGTATTCCAGCCTATTTTCAATGCAGGTAAAGACATTATTGGATTTGAAGCTTTGGTTCGGATTTCAAACCAACAAGGCGAAACCATAAGACCGGATTTATTTTTCCATACGAACACATTCAGTATTGAAACGCGCATTGATGTTGAAGCTCTCAGCCGCGCCATCCACATATTGAATTTTGCACAGTCAAAACATCGCAAGAAACAACTCTTTCTCAACGCCCTACCCGATCCTGAACACAATATGTTCCATGATCTGAGCAGCGCTTTACTTGTTAGCCACCTAGACGAATTAAAAATTCGTACACGTCAAATAGTGATCGAGTTTGTGGAACTTAAGGTAAACGATAACAGCATGTTATCCAGAGTAACCTCTCTACTCACCCAAAGCGGTTTTGGTATTGCGGTCGACGACTACGGTCAACAAGCTTCAACTAAAGACAGAGTGAAGTTACTTAACCCTTCGATTGTTAAGATTGATAAGAGCCTGATGGATGACTTCATGCGTGGTATCGCCTCACCACTACTGTCAGCCCTAAGCGTTGCGACTGAAGTTGGTGCAAAAACGGTAATTGAAGGTATTGAGTCTAACGAGCAGTTTGAAAACATGGTCTCATTAAACATCGACATGTTTCAGGGTTATCACCTAGCTCACCCTCAGCCGCTCTACTCAGTACGTTAACCAAACACCTGAATCAATACTTCCTTTACTCTCGCGGTTTTGCCTTTACAATGACCGCAAATTCAATATTTCTCTAGGTTCTCACTATGTCTATCCAATGGTTTCCGGGTCACATGCACAAAGCCCGCAAAGAGATCGAAGAAGTCATTCCACAAGTTGACGTGATCATCGAGGTTTTGGATGCCCGAATTCCTTTCAGCTCTGAAAACCCTATGATCTCTGCTTTACGCAAAGACAAACCATGCGTGAAAGTGCTTAACAAACGTGACTTGTCAGACCCTGAAATGACGGAGAAATGGATAGAGCATTTTGAGCAGGAAAAAGGGGTGAAAGCCATGGCGATCACCACCACTAACCCTCAAGAAGTTCATAAGATCATGGAACTTTGCCGTAAGCTAGCGCCACACCGTGAACAGATGGGTAAGAACATTCGCACTATGATCATGGGGATTCCCAACGTAGGAAAATCCACCATCATTAACACCCTTGCAGGCAGAACCATTGCGGTAACAGGTAACCAGCCAGCAGTGACCCGTCGCCAGCAACGCATTAACTTGCAAAACGGTATCGTGCTTTCCGATACGCCGGGAATTTTGTGGCCAAAAGTGGAAAACCCTCACAGTGGATTCCGCCTCGCTGCGACCGGAGCAGTAAAAGATACCGCGATGGAATACGACGAAGTGGCGTTTTACACCGTCGAGTACCTTGCAGAGCAATACCCAAACCTTCTCAGAGAGCGCTACCAGTTAGACGAGTTACCTGAGTCAGACGTAGAGCTGATGGAAGAGATCGGTCGTAAACGTGGAGCACTGCGCTCTGGTGGTCGTGTCGATTTACACAAAGCTTCTGAAATCCTTCTTCATGAATTGCGCAGTGGAACCATTGGTAAAATTACTCTTGAGCGCCCAGAAATGATCACTCAAGAGCTGATTGAAGTAGAGAAAGAAGCAGAACGCAAAGCGGAAGAAAAAGCCAAGAAGAAAGAAGAAAGACGCAAGCGCTACCTCAAAAATAAGCGTTAAGGCGTTATTGGAACAAGCAAAAGGCAGCCACGAGCTGCCTTTTTTCGCACTTTTTATAGGTACGCCACACCATTAAAAACAAACTTAAGTGCCACATTCACCTCAAGTTTACTCCAACAAAACCTCGCAATTTACGCGAATAGTGCCATGCTTAACTAGAGTTACATTCACTAATGCAATCGGATATATGTAATCGATATCAATATTGAGACACCTCAGCGAGATACCGCTCAAACCTCAGTTAAGTATCAGTATCAAGTTGCTATTAATTTGATATAGTACTTAAGCTTATGGGAGAAAACTTTTCGCTGAGCTTTCGCTCCATGATGTAAAGCATGATCTACAAATGCAGGTCGCTTATTGGTTGTTGTTTAACCTTTAGTATTCGCCAGGTTGCCTATGATTTTAAATAGCCGGGAAGACTTTAACGCCCATTGTTTCATCGACAATGACGGCTTGCATTATGCCAAATATGACAACCTGCTTATAACCAGCGTTTACCAACCCATTATGAGTCCAGACCTGAAACCTTTCGCGTTTGAGGCGTTGGCGCGGTTTAAGTCGGAAGAAACTGGGGAAGCAATTCGCCCTGACTCCCTGTTCAATTCCGATCAGGTTTCTATCGCTAAGAAAATCAACATAGATCGCCTTAGCCGTGCCATACATGTACGTAATTTCGCACAGTCCAACGTTACCCACCTCAAACTCTTTCTGAACGTACTACCCGTCTCTGGTGAGTACAATGCCTTCATGGCGATTAAAGCCAGTTTGCTTGAAAAGCGAATCATTGAACTGGGAATGAAAACCGAACAGGTGGTTATGGAGATCGTCGAAAGTGCCGCTTTCGACAACCAATTGCTTGTCGACGCCACCGTTGCGATGCAACAGAGCGGATTTCAGGTAGCGATGGATGACTTTGGCGTGCAGTCTTCAGACTTTAATCGGCTAAAAATGTTGAAGCCTGAAATCGTGAAAATCGACCGCTCTCTTCTTCTGAACTATATGAAGGGCGAGCAGTCCGATTTGCTGGATATTGTTCGGGTTTCCAAGTTCATAGGTTCGAAAACCGTAATCGAAGGCGTGGAAGAGCCGGAACAGTACAACGCGATGAAAGCTCTGGGTCTCGATTTCTACCAAGGGTATCTGTTTGCGAAACCAGAGCCTTTACCTTGCGCCGTCAGGGTAAGATAACCCTATCGACAGGCTCTTTTAACAAGCTATTTGTAATTTTCCATTCCAGCAATTTTTAACAGAACCACTTCCAGTTGATCCCATGGCATTAACTGAGAATCGATCACTTCAATCCGCGTCTCAAATCCTTCCAGGCTCAGTTCGTTATAGGACATAACACCATTTGCATTGTTAACAGCAAAACAACCTTTACTGGTGTTGATTACGCCCTTTACGCGCTCAGCGGTCAGATCGCTTAGCATGCTCATCAGCATATCGAAGTCGAATAGGTGCTCGGCACCAAATATCCATCCACAGCTGTAGTAACCCTGTCCTTTGTTTTCTTTTCTTATAAACGCCTGCCCAGGTTCAAGAATGAACTCTGGTTCGTCTATAGCGTGGTGATGAGAATGTGAATGGGAGTTGGATTGCTTAGGTTCTACTGGCTGAGTTGGTTGCTTATCGGTATCCAGTGCAGACAGGTTAATCTTGCCCAGAGAAGTAACAATGTAGTCAGAAAGCGCTTCTCTTTCTTTAGCCCAAGCTTCAAAGTGCTTGATGACATCTTCACTGCACTCGTCTGCCTTGTTGGCAACTATGATATCTGCGCTGTCTAGCTGGTCGACAAAATTCTGATTGCTCGTGTATTTTTCATCAAGAAGATTTCTAGGATCAACCAACGCAATCGTGGCTTTAAGATCGATATGATCTTTGTATTGGTCAGAAGTCAGCGTAGACACCACCTGCTTTGGATGACCTAACCCAGTGGGTTCAATAATCAGTCGATCCGGCTTTTGTCTAAGTAAAGCAGTAATGCCCACAGACATAGGAACCCCCGCGGTGCAACACATACAGCCACCGGGTACTTCCTTAATCAATGCTCCCTGATCGGTCAGTAAAGCACCATCGATACCCACTTCACCAAATTCATTGACCAGTACGGCCCAGGATTCTCCTTCTGGCTTGTGTTTGAGCAGGTTCAAAATCGCGGTAGTTTTTCCTACACCAAGAAAACCTGTGATGATATTGGTAGGGACCATTGTTTCTCCTTGAGGGGCAATACAAAGCGGTAAGCAAACCCAAGATTATACCCAAATTGTTATATTGTTACACTTATCAAATTACCAACGTTCTGGCGCAACTCCACTTTGGCTCAAACTAAAAAGGCGCATCACTTACGTGATACGCCTCAGACCTCGTTCTCAATCGTGAGTTTGCGAATTAGCTACCAGTCGGGTACTAACAACTTACGAGGATTTCCTAATGTTTTTATGTTTCCTACCAAATTTTATGTAGGACTGAAGTTCTCCTTCATGGAATTGGTCACGCGAGCCCTACTCCTTAAGTATTAACCAAATTCACACTTTTGCAAACGATTTCCTGAAAAAGATTCTGGAAAGATGTTTTTTCGATTATTTCACTTCCCTCAAAAAGCCTGATTGGGTTTAATACGTCAGTCTTACAACATCTTGCAGTATAAGGAATGACTTCATTGGACTGGAAACGCTTTATCTACTTCCACCACGTCCCAACCGCTCAAGCTTCACTCGCACTTGGTTTTATTGGTCTCGGTCAGGCATGGGCTCTCTACCTGCCTTCCTTTGGTGAATTTATCCGCCCTTTCTGCTCTGTTGTTGGCTCTTTGCTTCTTGCCCCGGTTTTGATGAGATACATCAGTGCTCCCCGGATTTTCCTGCAAGATATCAAACACCCGCTCCGGGGAAGCCTAATGGCGCCCATGAGCATGGCTTTACTGGTGCTGTGTGATTACCTGGCCATACTGTTTCCCAAGATAGCTAACCCTCTGTGGTTTGCTGCTTTAACACTGCACATCACCATGATGGTGCTGTTCTTCGCCTTTCAAATCAGCAATTTCAAGTTCACCAACATTGTACCGAGCTGGTTTCTTTATCCGGTAGGCGTTATCAGCTCTACGCTGGCAGGTAGTGCGCTTGGGCATACGGTGTTTTCTCAGAACATGGCAATGGTGTGCATTGCAATCTACTTCGTCATGCTCCCTTTGGTGTTGTATCGACTGGTATTTGCAGGAAAGCTACCCAGAGTTGCACGACCAACACTGGCAATCATGGCAGCCCCGGTTAACCTGTCACTTGCCGCTTATCTGGTGAACTTTCCCAACCCTGACCCCATTCTGGCAGGCGCGCTGTCGGGTATCGCCATTACCATGACGTTGCTGATTTATTTGTGTTACATCAAGCTGATGAAGCTTAAATTCCAACCTTCCATCGCTGCCGTTACCTTTCCTTCCGTAATCAGTGCAATCGCTATGCAAAGATTAACCACCTGGTTTGCCGAAGAACACCCGAATTGGGTCTGGCTACATTGGTTTGGTTTTTTCGAAATCACGATCGCGACAATATTGGTTGTCTGGGTTTCCGCCAATTACCTCAAAATGTACTGGCCTGAGCTACCCTTTAAATTACGCAAATCTTAAAAGGCTTTTCTGAAACTAATGGAATAAGCTCATTAAATTTTTTCAATTTTATTAAGTATCTACCCCCGAAAGGGTATTTTAGAAAATAAATAGATAAATAAAGGATAGCTATTTTTGCCACAAGCACCAAAAACATAAATATTGCATAATGACGACTGAGTTTCTCCGGATATTAATAAAAGGGTCAGCTGACCTCACAAATATCCACATAAGAGAAATATCATGAGTAACTTAACAGCTAAACCGCTGCCGAATTTTATTGAGAATAAACTTGAGAACTACCTCGAGAAGAACATTTACTCACGAAATAACGGCAAACACATCGTCCAGGGCTTGCTGCCAAACGATGATTCGATAGTACTTCGTAGTAACGACTACTTGGCAATCTGTAATCACGATTATATTAAGGAGAGACAAATCAGTGCGCTTACCCATGCTAAGCGCGAGCCGATCATGTCGGCGGTATTTCAGGACCAAACCATCGAAGAAGGTTCTTTCGAGCAGAAATTTGCTGATTTTCTAGGTTTTGACCACTGCATTATCACTCAGTCAGGCTGGGCAGCAAACGTAGGGCTTCTTCAGACCATTGCCGATGAAAACACTCACATTTACATCGACTTTTTCGCTCATATGTCCTTGTGGCATGGTGCACAAAACGCGAACAGTAAGATCCACCCCTTCCTACACAATCGTCCTAAGAACTTACTGAAGCAGATAAAGAAATACGGGCCCGGTATTGTGGTTATAGACTCGGTATACAGTACTCAC
Organism: Vibrio nigripulchritudo ATCC 27043; assembly: GCF_000222685.1. Lineage (GTDB taxonomy): Bacteria > Pseudomonadota > Gammaproteobacteria > Enterobacterales > Vibrionaceae > Vibrio > Vibrio nigripulchritudo. The sequence continues at coordinate 15,772 of NZ_AFWJ01000322.1, forward strand.
GGAACGGTCGCACCGTTGAAAGAATTTGTCGAAGTCGCAAATGAGCAAGGCTGCGCGATCATTGTCGACGAATCTCATTCTATTGGTACACACGGACCACATGGAGCCGGTTTGCTGGCTGAGCTAGGGTTAACGGATAAAGTTGATTTTGTTACCACCAGCCTGGCAAAAACGTTTTCTTATCGAGCTGGCGCTATTTTGTGCCATCACAAAGTGCACGAATGTCTGCCCTTTATCTCACTTCCTGCCATCTTCAGTTCGGGCATCATTCCTTACGAAATGGAGGCACTCAAAGCAACGCTGGAATTGATTAAGGGAAGCGACGAAAGACGCGAGGATTTATTCAATAAATCTCATAGACTGATTGCTGGTTTGAAGTCTTTAGATATTAGTACAGACAGCGACTCTCAGATTGTTGCTATAGAAACGGGAACAGAGGAAAACACAGAAAAGGTCAGAGACTTTTTCGAACTTAATGGCATTTTCGGTGCGGTTTTTTGTAGCCCGGCAACGCCAAAAAATAAGAGTGTTATTCGCCTGTCTGTAAATAGCGATGTCAGTGATTCTGAGTTAGACAAAGTGCTTACTGTGTGTAGCTTGGCGAAAGAAAAAGGACTCTTACAATAGACAGATTTTTAAATAACGAAATCCAAAAATAAGCGATTTGAATTTTAAAATTCAGGCAGTTTAAAAGAATTTAAATTGCAAAATATAGTAATCAGAGTGATATGCAAAAATATTTATATTGAAGTTTAAATATAATTAACACACGCATTCACTCTGATTTATTTTCAGGCTCACTACACCCAGGTCGACACCTTCTGGATCAGAACATCTTTGGACGCCGGCTTCAGAATGTAGTCGTTCATACCGCTTTCAGAGATGGACTTCAGGGTTTTTTCACATTTCTCACCAGTAAAGCAGATGATTGGAATGTCTTTCCCTTTGTACTGGTATTTTTTGTCTCTGATCGCAAGCGTTGTTTCAATGCCGTCCATTTCTGGCATTTCTAAGTCCATCAGAATCAAATGAACTTCGTTAGAGTTAAGCAGTTGCAGTGCCTCTCTGCCATTTTCAGCTTGCAGTACTTTATACCCCTGTCTTTCTAGCAACGTCGAGGAATAAAGCCTTAGGGACGCATTGTCGTCCACAATTAGCAATGTCGTGTTGCCCTTGTAATTGGATGATCTTGTGACCTCACCACTCTTCGAGACTTTTTCGAAAAACAGTTTATCCAGCTTCACAGCCAGCCCTTTCACAAAGGCATTCACTTCTAACGTTTCGTAAGACAAAATGCGATTAAGGGTCAGGTAATTTAAGATATTGCCTTCGTACAGGTAGACAATCTTTCCTTCAAAGCTACACAGCTTCTTCTCTAAAGAAATGAAGCGCTTTTGGTCTTCCCTGTAACTGGCCAGATCCACCAAAATCACGTCTTGTATCAACTTAGTATCCGTGATTTCCAGCGTTGCGGGTTCACTGTGAGTCAGCTCGTATCCCGTGAAGAACGCATGTGACTGGAGCGCATTCAATGTTTCACCAACACTACCGACATACAGAAGTGACTTCTCTTTGATGACACCGTCTTTCAGGTTAAACACACGTTCTGAATCGTACTTGGGAAAACGCAGCTCAAATTGCGTACCTTGGTTCACTTCACTTTCACATTGAATCGTACCGTTGAACGCTTTCATTACCTTACGGCAGAAAGGCAAACCTAGTCCAAAGCCACCTTTCTTCCCAGAGGTGTAAAAGTCGCTAAATATCTGATCGATGTTTTCGCTGTCGATTCCCGGACCGTTGTCCCCGACAAAAATGGAGTTGTACTCATCACCGATATGAAGCTGAATGTCTATTCGAAACCCTACTCGGTGCTTGTAGTAGAGTGCATTTTTCAGCAAGTTGAAAATAACGTAGCGAAGCAGGACGTCGCTACCGAAAAAGTCTTCCGACTTATCATAAGTCAGGCGAATCAAGCTTCGGTCGGATGCATTACTAAAATGAAAACCATCGATAGAGCTCTCCAGAGTTTCACCAAGCGAATGGCGACGGAAAGTTGAAGTAGACAAGCGATGCTCATCAATTGAAGTCAGCAGCAGATTGATTGTTTCATTGCCTCGGTCAATCACGTCCAGAGAATCATCAAGAATCCCGTTAATCTCATCAAGGCTCTTCGCATCTAAAGGGTAAAAATCCGAAAGCTGCTGCGCATTTCTTTCAGGGAGGAGGTGTTTCACTACTTCAATGGAACTGTAAACCGCACTGAGCGGATTACGCATTTCATGGGCAATCCCTGCACCAAACGATTTTGCCAGAGACACTCTAGATTCGTTTTCAGTGAAATTTCGGTAGTAGAAAAGAGTGCCAAATGCATAAGTGAAAAAGAACACTGGCATCAGCGTCCATTCAAAATACGTGACCTGGTCACCTCCGATAAAGATCGCAAGATAGGCTGCGGCGTAGCCACCCACGCTTTGGAGGAAAACTATTCGAGTATCGTAAATCAGTAATATCTGGAGGAATATGCCAGACATCAGAGACATGCTCCAAACCATTGACCAGTCATTTTTAAGGAGCATGTACATAAAAAAGAAAGGAATACATACACCTAGTGAAATAACGTAATAAATATGGAGATAACGTTTTAAATATATGGGGAGCTTATTTCTCAGTAAAATCGGGACTAACAACAAGCCGCAAATAACACGAAAGCCTAGGTTTTCATAACTGTCTGGAACAAGCCAAGTCCAGACAAAATAGTAAGCGGGAAAACCAATAATTCCCATTAAAGCGACAATTGTTAAGTTAGGCTCAGCATATTCATAAATCTTTTTTGCACGTTCAAACTGCATCAGTTTCCCTAGCCTACGCATATTTTTCTAATTGATTTTTGACCGTTAAGTTATAGCACAGAACAGACCTCGTTTCATTGAAACTGGATGATTTATGATCTATGCCATAGATTTGTTACAAATTCAGTAACTCACTGTTCAAGCTAAAGAAAATCTACTGTTCAAAAATGAAAAAGCAAAAGATCAAACCACAGATCTTCGGATTTTCTCAGCAATGTAACCGTTATCACGTTTCATGAATTCAAAGCTTAGAGCCTAAGAAAAACTGATTTATTGATATTTTTATAAAACTACAGAATAAAGCTCACATTTTGTTTAGATACTTATGAAGGAAACTCAAGATTTTCAAATAAAAAACACGCCATATGTGCTTTGTTGATTAATAAATTACGTTGACTCTTCAAATTTGAATCTGGTGTAAATTGTTATGTGTCTTATTTAATATTTAAGAAAAATGTTTTAGCGCAATAACCGATAAAACACCTCTGTAATTTAGGGTATAGAGGTAATATTTGGAATTTCGGGCAACTCTTCATGGTATTTCCCTTTAGCTGCCATAAAACCAAAGGTATAAGGTGTCACTTTCAGCCCTTCTCTGGCACTCAGTTCCTGACTTTCTCTTAGCTTGTTGAACATCCAGTCTTCTAACTTTTGATTGATCTCCTGAAACTCTTCGTTAGTGAGTTCTGCGCATAAGGAGATAAGAAACCCATCTTCTTCATCAGCTTTTAAGGCAAGAACCCTCTTTTGCAGGTTAGAGAGCCTTTGACCAGTAAAAAAGCTAGAAAAGCGCGACCCTTTCTCGAAAGCCGCATGTGCAGGCAGAGTCATTTTACAAGCGTTGTTAAGCCCAAGTTCGACCAGCTCAAGCTGCTCTAGTTTCCTTAAATAAAGGTGTATCGACGCATCAGTAAGTTGATATTTCTGACCAATATCTTCCACTGATAAGTTTGCTGCCAGTTCACTCCAGAAAGTAAACAATGGAGGATACTGTACAAACGCTTCATCCTGATCTTGAGAAAACAAAGGAATCTGGTGGATGTTTTCCTCTGCTTCTTTGAAAAGGTTAGAAAGAGAACGCCCCACTACCTGGCTTATTGCAACAAGCCTCTGCATAGAGAGCGGTTGTCCGTCATTCAGCAGGCGTTTCACACTGACCTCTGAAATATCTAATTCGGCAGCTAACTGCGCATAGGATACGTTAGACTTTTTTAAGTCTCGCTTCAGAATCGTGCAGATTTCTTTTGTTAGCCTGTCATTCATAATAATTTCTCAAGTCTCGTATCTTCTCACGCCCCCAAAAGTATCATATTTGCACCCAAGCCAAACAAACTTTGATACTTAAGGTCACTTTATGATTCTTTAGTGGTTTTTGAAGAACATATAACACCCTCTTATGGACAAAAAGCAACTAACAACGAGATTCGGCATACAACAAGCCTTACATTGGTTTGTCACAGGCATCACAATCCCAATTCTTACCTTGATGTTTCAGGTGAAAGGGTTGGATCTTTTCGATATTGGCATAGTAATGGCGATATGGATTGGGACTACAGCCTGCCTAGAGGTACCACTTGGCGGCGTGGCAGATGCTTACGGCAGAAAACGTACTTACTTTGCATCTCTTGTTGTAAGCGTTGTCGGAGTTTCGCTGTTGCTCATCGCCGATAACATCTGGCTTATTTCTCTGGCGGCATTTTTTCTGGGCAGTGGTCGCGCCATCTACTCGGGCACATTAGACGCGTGGTTTTACGACGCTTATCAGAGCGCTCAAGGCAAAGATCAATATCATGGTCATCTGGCTCAGGTTCAGGTGTTTGTGACGCTCGGCTTAGCCGCTGGTTCTTTGACCGGAGGTTATTTACCCCAAATCAGTAACTTGTTTATAGCTTCTTCCAATAACCCTTTTTCAGTCAACTTGGTGGTCGTCATCGCCCTGACCATTTTGCTGTTTGGAATCACTGCAATGCTGCTCAACATGGGAAGCAATAACCAACCAAAAGAAGAGCTCGAATCCGCGGCTAATGTTTTAACTTTAAGCCTCAAAACGCTAAAGCACTGCTTTCAGACACCGGTTATTTTTCGGGTTATTCAGGGGACAGTTGTATTGGGTATGGCACTGAGTGTCGTCGAGAATCATTGGCAGCCATTCCTTCGCATCGTAATGGATTCTGAAAACACGACATACATTCTATTTGGGGTTATCTCAGCACTTTATTTTCTGATGGAAGCGCTCGCATCTCTAGCATCAGTACGAGTCGCAAAGTGGCTGCGTGGCTCTCATCTCTCAGTATTATTTTACAGTCGAATGGCAGCAGGCATTGCCCTAGTCTTCCTTGCTCAGTCGCAAAACACCTTGATGTTTGCACTTGGCTACCTTGGGTTCTTTTTCTTATTTACATTGGGGTGTAATTCAGAAAACATTCTTCTGAACGAAAACACCGAGAGTTCTATGCGCTCTAGCATGCTTTCTGTCAGCTCTCTGGCAGTAACACTGGGCGGCATGGCAACGTCGCTAGGGTTTGGCTTGCTCTCGCACCGCTATGGCATTCAAGTAAGCTTCATATGTTGCGGAATACTGCTCATCGTCACATCGTTTGTTTACGTGCTAAAACTCAACCACCAGCCTCAAACGGTAACCTAAACTTACGACAAAGCGAGCATACTGCTCGCTTTCTTAACCCTACACAATGGCATTACGTTAGCTTATGTAATTCTCAGCTCCTGATTTACAGACTGCTGGTAATTCTGTATACGCTTTGTGCCAATTCCTCGTAATACGGGTTCCAGGTTAACCTAGCGTGTACCTTGCCTTTTTCTTCATATCCCCAGGCAGATAACCAGACATCTCCTCCCTGTTCGCAGTACTCTGTCGCGTCTTCATCCAAACTGTTCATGCACATCCTGTGTTCACCGTTTCGACCGTAATAAGGGTTTTCCGGGGCAAACAAAGGGCTCATATGAGAAGCGGTACTGATCTGGAACGAATCGAGCTTCATGGTCAATGAAGTAACCGATCCTGCTTCTTCAGAAGCCTCACCGTACCAAAGCAGCTGATTATCCGGGTGTGTGAAATTTTCCTTATAAAGTGCCTTAACCGCGTCAGGGTCAATAATGCTATCAGCTTCGCTAACCGCGATGAACGTTGGGATGGTCACTTTATTGTTTGAAAGCAAATCCCTCACCTTATTTGCACTGGAAGTGTAGGCAATAGCACCATTGATAGGGGCTGAACTATAACGAGCCAGATTATCTTCTTCAGTATTGAAACCATCAAAAAACAGAGACGCTAGCGGCGCAAGCTTCTCTATGAAAGGAGTGCGAGACTGAAACCCAGGAGAAAACAAAATCAGCCCGTCAATGTCCCCTTGCTCAAGGCTATGAATTGTCACCAGGTTTCCACCGGTCGAAAAGCCGCCTAACCAGACTTCGTCATACTCTGTTTTCAACATGTTCGCGTAATGGTCAACCAGCAATTGCCAGTCTGAGTAGTTTGGCAGCATCAAATCTGCTGGTTTGCTGCCGTGCCCAGGAAGTAACACAGTCTGAACATAGAACCCTTGTTCCTGAAGCGTTTTGCCAATGTCAGAAAAACTGTATGGCGAATCCCCCAAGCCATGAACCAGAAGAATGGCTCTTTCCGTTTCTTGTTCTGGTCTCAACTCAAACGGCATGTTCATGGCGAGTTCTTTCTCGCGATCGGAGCTTATGAATTCTCGATTCTTGACCAGAAACTCTTCGGTTGTTTGTAAGTAATCTGTAAAAGTTGGCTGAATGTAGTTGTAGTACTGCGAAGACTGGTTAAGTGATATTTGACTGCTTGAAGAACAGCCTGCAATCGCAAGAACAAGCGCGAAAATTACGGTCAGTTTGGTCAGAGTATGCATGGTTCTCAATGGTTCGTTCTATCTTGGTTAAGTGCATTTCATAGTAGACCGGGTTTTCTATGCAGTCAGTGCACAAAACCGCGCATCTTGTATACGAAAATACAATATCAACACATTTTTGAACCTAAGAAATTGGCAGTTGTTCTTTATTTATGTGCATTCCTTAATGGACACAGAACCGAGCGTTTTAGTTCAATCGGGATTTTGTATACACATTGCGGAGTTTTGTGCACTGACTAAAAATTCCTCACAAGTACGATAGTCACATCAACACAACAAGACAGAGAGATAACGTGATGAAAGTACAGAAAGTAGAATTCAAAAGCTTAGGATTAACACTTGCCGGCAATTTATATCTTCCAGAGGAATTCGCCCCTAATCAGCAATATAAAACTATTGTAGTTACACCACCTGCCCACCAGATAAAAGAACAGACCGCAGCCGTGTATGGTCCGATTTTCGCGAAACTCGGCTTCGTCTACCTTGCTTTTGATTACAACAGCAAAGGCGAATCTGAAAGCTATAAAGAAGGTTTTCGAAATGATGAAAATAGCTTCCGTAAGCATGAAGACCTGCGTAATGCCATTTCCTACCTGTGTTCCCTACCCTATGTAGACCAAAACAAGTTGTATGGCGTTGGGATTTGCGGCGGCGGCAACATTATGAGCAGCGTTCTGATTACAGATTTGCGCGTAAAAGCCTTCGCTTCAATCAGTGCAATGCTGGCAACCGACAACGTGTTCTACAGCGACAAAGCGGCTTATCAAGGTATGATCACAGCGGCAAACCAAGCACGACAACGCATGTTTGAATCCGAACAGTCTGAAACTTTCGACTTATTTGGATACGAAGATCCTGACTATCTTGAAAAGAACCCAAACCTTCCAGGTGCACAGTTAGAAGGCTATGAGTTTTATGGGACAAAACGTGCTGGTTCCGAAACTTATCCAAGGTTTTCTAACTACGTACTGAGCAACATCTATGAGTCCGCTCCCATTAACATTGGTGAGCAATACGCAGACCGCATGGTTCAACCATTCCTGGGTGTGGTGGGTGAAAAGGCTGATACCGCAATATCAACGGAGCTGTTTTATGAAAAAGTCACCTCAGAGAAAGCGCTTTTTAAGGTGCTAGGCGCAAGTCATGTAGACTTGTATGACGTAGAGGAATACGTAAACGTCGCTGCTGAGAAAATTGCCCAATTTTTTGATGGTCAGGCACAGTAAATCAACGCGACTACGATTACAGTGGTAGGTAAAACCTACCACTGACAACACAGGTTTTAGCATGAAAAAATACCACTTCGCGAGTATTACAGAACAAAACGAATTAATGAGGATTCGACCGCCCGAGCACCCTTTGCTGGACGTCATCAAAATTAATTCGAAGAAAGAAGACAATCCGTTGAGCTGCGAAGACGGCTTCACGATTTCAGCCAACTTCTATTCAATCTCGCTGAAACACATCACTTCGGGTGAACTGCTTTACGGACGAACAAAGTATGATTGCTCCAATGGCACCATGCTTTTCATTGCTCCTGAACAGCAGTTATCAGGAGTGGGCATAAAAGTGGATTCTGTCGCCAGAACCATTTGCTTTCACGAAGACTACATCCGAGGTCATAAACTGCAGGAGGAAATTAAGAAGTATCACTTCTTTAACTATTCAGTGAACGAAGCCCTTCACCTTTCCCCAAAAGAAGAAAAGCAAATGGCGGTGATCTTCGACGCCATCGAAGCGGAATATCACAATAATCTCGATGCGTTTACTAAAGAACTGATTCTGTCGCAGTTGAGCACTCTTCTTATGTATTCAAATCGCTATTATTATCGCCAGTTTTTGATGCGAAAAGAGCTGGATACCTCCGTTTACGATAGGTTTTCAAAACTACTTGAAGCCCGAATCCAGTCAGTGGTCGATGAATCATCAAGCATTCCAGAGGTGGAGGAACTGGCGCAAAGTATGAATATGACGAGCCGTTACTTAAGTGATGCGCTAAAAGCTGAAACGGGGAACACCACGAAAGACTGGATTCACAAAGCACTGATTGAACGATCGAAAGACCTTCTGCTATCCACTAAGGATTCCGTAGCAACAATCGCCTATTCTCTGGGTTTTGAGTATCCACAGTATTTTTCGAGGCTGTTTAAGAACAAGGTGGGTATGACGCCGTCTGAATATCGCACGGAAAACATCACACATTAGTGCGGTCAAGATCAAAAAAAGCGAGCTGTCTGAGCTCGCCTTTTTCATATCAATTTCAAGTCAATTTACAGCAGTTCAACCGACTGCTGAGCAATCACAAATTCTTCGTTAGTTGGAATCACCATTGCCACCGCATCAAGTGTATCCGATTTACCAATGATGCCTGACTCGCCAAAGCGTGCCGCTTCATTACCGTTCTCGTCTTCGACAAAACCAAGAAGCTTCAGGTTTTTCAAGATTTCACGGCGAATAGGCAGAGAGTTTTCACCAATACCGCCCGTGAAGATGATGGCATCCAGATCATTAAGTGGAATCAGGTAAGAACCAATGTACTTGGCAACGCGATAGGTGAACACTTCAAATGCCAGTTTCGCACCTTCATGCCCTTCTTCCATGGCGTCTAAAATGCCTCGTGCATCAGAAGTAAGCCCAGACACTCCCAAGAAGCCAGATTTCTTATTCAGAGTCTCGAATACTTTTTCCTGGCTCCAGCCTTTCTTCATCAGAAATTCAATGATGCCTGGGTCCAGGTCGCCAGAACGAGTTCCCATCATTAACCCAGCAAGAGGTGTAAAGCCCATAGAGGTGTCCACCGATTCCCCATTGCTGATTGCACAGACAGATGCACCGTTTCCTAGGTGAACCGAGATAAAGCTGGATTCGTTTACTGGCTTGTTTAGCATTTTTGCTGCTTCACGGCTCACGTAGTAGTGGCTGGTTCCGTGGAAACCGTATCGACGAATACCATATTCTTTGTACAACTCGTTAGAGATTGCGCCTGTGAAGGCTTTCTGAGGCATGGTTTGGTGGAATGCGGTGTCGAATACAGCGAATTGAGGCAACGCCGGAAAGGCATTCATTGCTGCACGAATACCGGTTGCGCCTGCTGGGTTATGCAGCGGGGCCAGATCAGCCAGAGCTTCAATTTCTTCCAGAACATCCTGATTAATTCGCACAGTTTGTGTAAAGCGCTCACCACCATGAACAATTCGGTGCCCAACAGCAACGATCTTGTCACTCAGTTGATACTCTTCAATCAAGGCTACAATGCGGTTGATGGCATGCTGATGGTGCTGTTCAGGAGCTGTGATGGCTTCTTCTGTTTTATTCCCTTGATATTTCCAACTGATTTCGGCTTCTGGCAACCCGAAACACTCCCCTAAACCACTTACGATTGCTTCTCCGGTTTCGGAATTGATCACAGCAAACTTAAGGGATGAACTGCCTGAATTGATAACCAGAACAAAGGAATTAGACATAAGGTACGTATCCTGTTTTTAGCTAAATATCTGAAGCATTATGCTTTCATCGAGACTTAAGCCATTATTCAATAATTTTTTAATCTTTCAACTTTCTTTTAGTCTCTTCCACATCTGATTTGAGGATTTGTTGATCTAGCGCAGAAATAAATTTAGTTAGAGTCACAAATTAAATATCACTATATGAATCACAACTAATATAAACAAAAAGCAACGCAACTCCTTGTTGACCATTTTATGAAATATGTTGGAACAGGTTGTCTATACTTGATCTGTAAACATTGCCTGAGACCAGAACAATTGCGCCTGCAGCCCAATTGAGTCATGCCTTCAGGCTGCTGTAATTAAGGGATGAGTGTGATTCTATTTGCGGATTTATTGGTCTTTCTGGGAATTGTGTTTTTGGGCTTAGGGCTCAAACCTGCTGTTCAGATTTGCCAAAAAACCCATGAAATCGGCTGGCAAATTCTTCTCACATTGATCATTGCTTTTATGATCGGTTATTCCCTGTTTCTCTTCTACCTCCTCAGTATTCGAACTATTACGTTTGTCGAACTTGGCATGTCTGCCATTTTGTTCGGCGGGAGCCTGTTCGTAGCTTTGGTGGTTAACTATTCGCTCAAAAGCATCGGAAAAATTGATGACATAGCTCAGCTTGAACGTTACAACGCCATGCACGATTCCCTTACCCAATTGCCCAACCGCCATTATTGCATGCAGCAACTGGACAAGCGCATAGAGCGCAGAACACCATTTTCTGTGCTGCTATTCGACGTGAATAACTTTAAGTACGTCAACGACGCCATGGGTCACCAGTTTGGTGACATGCTGCTACGGCAAATTTCCCAAAGACTCAGCATGATACTGCCCAAACAGGCTTTTTTTTCCCGCATCGGAGGGGACGAGTTTGTCGTTATTTTGAGAACCGGTGGGCGCAGACCGATTGAAGAACTTTATACAGTTATCACTGAAGAGTTGAGCCATCCGTTTAATCTTGGCGAATACAGCATCATCGCTTCTATCAGTACTGGGGTAAGTATCTATCCGGAATACAGTACCGAGAAAGACCAGATCCTAAAGCAGGCAGATGTCGCAATGTACGAAGCGAAAAACTCCGGTTGTGGTCTCTATTTCTATTCAAGCGATTTGGCGGACAAAGCCAAAGAGCAACTGGATATTTCTAGCCAACTGACTTCCGCTTTGCACAATCAGGAATTTGAATTGCATTACCAGCCAATCGTTAACACACGCTACAATTCCCTTTACGGGTATGAGGCATTAATACGTTGGCCCCAAGCCAATGGCACCTTTATCTCCCCGGAAGTGTTTATTCCGATTGCAGAGCAATCCCACATCATTAGGGACATTACCGACTGGGTTGTGAATCAGGTGATCCTTGATATGCAGCTTTTTCACGAATCGGGCATTGATGCCAGTATTCATCTCAACCTTTCCGCCAAGGATCTTAATAGCCGCGCCCTGTTTAACAACCTCGAACAGCTGGTAAAAAGTGACCAGCTCAATGCCAACCGTCTTGTGCTGGAAGTCACCGAAAGCAACATGCTCAAAGATTTGAAAAACACCAAGCAAGTGCTTCAGGCTCTGCGTGAAATTGGCTTTAAAATCAGTCTCGACGATTTTGGTACTGGGTATTCTTCTCTTACCTTGTTGAGAGAACTGCCCATAGATCAAATTAAAATCGATAAATCCTTTGTGTCTGGGATGCATCGAAGCGAAGCAGACCACGCGATTGTGAAATCATCTATCTCACTCGCTCATGGTTTAAATTGCACAGTCATTGCGGAAGGGGTTGAAGAAACTGAGTTGATGGTACTTTTGGATACCGCGAACTGCGACTATGTTCAGGGCTTTATCAACGGCAGAGCTCAGACTCTTGAAGACATTATATTCTGGACGAAGCAGCATCAACTAAAAAGCGCCATCTGATAGACGGCGCTTTCTTTAAAATTCTAAAAAGGGAAAGTTAGAACTGGTAACCCATGGTAACAAACATGCCGTACAGATCGGCATCGCCCTGCTTACCATCTTTCTTCAATGTTAAATGGTTGCCACGCAGCTCGGCACCGAATTCAAAGTCGTTATCCAGCTTGTAAGACGCCCCTACCGACCAAACGTAACCCGCACCTTTTGCACGAGGTTTTGAATCTTTATCAACCACGCTGGTCTTTTTATATTCCAGAGCTTCAACAAAACCGTATGAAAGACCTGCAATACCATAAATCTCAACGCACTCCGTCAGTGAATAGCTCACTTTTGGTGCCAGGTTTAGCGTTAGAGAACTGATCTCTTCGACTTCGTAAAGTTTTGAAGTATCAGATTTTTTCTTCGAGTTGTAGTGAATATCTCCCGAGAAAGAAACACCTAAATGCAGTTTCTGACTCTTCGTCCATGATGAAGTCATACGAGAATAATCGAGAGAAAGCGCTCTACCTGCTAACTCGTAATCCCCAACGGCTGCGACCTTAGACTGGAAACTGGATCCGCCAACTTTGGCAGTAAATAAGTGATATGTCTCTGGACGCTCTTTTGCGTTAACACCTGCAGACAAAGCTGCAACGCTGGCAAAAACTAAGGCAAACTGTTTTTTCAAAACGAAATCCAATTAATCTGATTGTGTTGCATGAGAATCAGTGCGAATGAGTTCAAGCCAAAACATTCACAATATCGGGATATTCTCACAATTGATTAAGCGCGCGAGATTCTACACAAATAACACACATATCAATAGAATTATTTCCCTTTAATCGTTAAACAAATTGCCTGAATTTTCATAGTGTGAAAGGGCGCACTTTCCTAGCCACAAATACCCATTACTTCTCGCCTTCGCATCAAGTTGTAAAAATATTGTTACAGGTTAATATTTTTACAAATCGTTTGTTTTGTAGACGATAAATCAGATTTCATTGATAGTTACCATAACAAATGCAACATATTTGCAACATCATGGTGACTTATGACTAAGCAAAGCCAATACCGTTCAAAGTCGGCAGATGAGAACGGAATCATTCAATGGACGGATGAAGAAAATAGCGTTTGGCATCAGCTTGTAGAGCGCCAGTTAGGCTGTATTCAGAACAAAGCCTGTGACGAGTATATGGACGGGCTTGATAAATTGAATCTCCCGTCTGATCGGCTGCCACAACTGGAAGAAATTAACGCTGTACTCAAACCAGCAACTGGCTGGCAATGCGAAGCAGTTCCCGCATTAATCAGTTTTGATCGTTTTTTTGAGCTCCTAGCCAACAAGCGTTTTCCCGTCGCTACCTTTATCCGAACAAAAGATGACATGGAATATCTTCAGGAACCGGACATTTTTCATGAAATTTTCGGTCACTGCGCAATGCTCACCCACCCCGCGTTCGCGACGTTTACAGAGAAGTACGGCAAACTTGGATTGAACGCATCGAAAGAAGATCGGGTGTTTCTTGCTCGGCTTTACTGGTTCACGGTGGAGTTTGGGCTGATAAAAAACCAGAACGGTCTGAGCATTTATGGCGGCGGTATTCTCTCAAGCCCCGGCGAAACCCAATACGTGTACAGTGGAAAACCCGTGATCGCTCCACTTGATCCTATTGAAGTACTGCGAACACCTTACCGAATCGATATTATGCAACCCAAATATTTTTATTTAGATGGCATCGAACAGCTCTTTGAACTGGCTGATCTCGATATCATGTCGTTGGTGAAACGTGCAAAATCACTTGGGTTGCACAAACCTATGTATGAACTTGAAAGCTAAAAGGAATAATGATGTCAGAAACACTTTCAGAATCGAGTTGCGAAGCCTGCCGAATGGATGCACCAAGAGTTGAAAAGCAAGAGGCAGAGCAGTTACTTCTACAAATTCCTGAATGGAACCTTATTGAAATCGATGGAATCAATCAGCTTGAGCGCATATACAAATTCAAAAACTTTAAACAGGCGCTCGCTTTCACCAATCTAGTCGGAGAAATGGCAGAAAGCGAAGGTCATCACCCCGCCCTTACGACAGAATGGGGCAAAGTAACCGTTCAATGGTGGAGTCACTCCATCAAAGGGCTGCACCGCAACGACTTTATCTGCGCGGCAAAAACCGACCTTCTTTTCTAACCCCACATTCGCAAAAACACCTGAACATAAGGGCATTGAGGAAAAACACAATGCCCTACAACCTCTCCTATTCCGACAGCGCTTTTAGCGCCTTTCCTAAGCCAAGAAATACCGATTAACACATCATAATGACAACTTCGTTAACTTTTTGTTTGAACACGAAACATTAATAGACATGCTTTATTTCATTAATTACTGGGCTTGAGATCATATTTTTGTGATCATTTTCTTATAAACTTGATTTGAGCTCTAATTAATGTACCCTTTTCTCGAGCAATAATGTTTAGACCTCTAAAGGATTATGTGGCATCAAATGACAGTTGCAGCACCTTGGGTAGCCTTCCCAGAGATATTAGAAAAAACTAAAGGCACATGGATCTTCCGTACACCAGATAAGACCGATGGCGACAATATCCACCAGCTTATTGCGAAGTGTCCGCCACTAGATACCAACTCTTCATATTGTAATTTTCTTCAGTCCTTTCATTTCAAAGAGACCTGTGTCTTAGCGGAATACAAAGGTGATCTTGCAGGATTTATTTCTGGCTACCGAAAACCTAACTCCCCTAATGAGCTATTTGTTTGGCAAGTCGCGGTTGCCCCTTCACACAGAGGTAAAGGACTCGCGTTTGCAATGCTAAGAAACCTGTTGGAAAGAGAGAGTTTAAAAGGCATCGAATACGTTGAAACCACAATAACTGAATCCAATCAGGCGTCATGGAGCCTGTTTAAAAAATTAGACAAAGAGAATGGCGACAACGGAAGCAAATCAATTTTTTTGGATGAAGCCGACCACTTTAACGGCAAGCATGATACTGAGTACTTGTATCGCATCCCTTTATTAAAAATTTAACCCAAGGAAAAATCAGTCCCACGATGGATATTTTTAAGAAAAAGGAATCTAGAGTTAGATCCTATTCAAATAATTTCCCAGTTGTCTTTAACAAAGCTTATGGTTGCTGGCTAGAAACTGAAAACGAGAAGTACCTGGATTTTCTAGCTGGCGCAGGCTCCCTTAATTACGGGCACAATCACCCAATTTTAAAAGACACTTTATTGAGTTACATAGCCGACGATGGTCTTGCACATGGTCTGGACATGCATTCAGAAGCCAAAGGGAATTTTTTGCGTGCTTTCGAACAATTCATCCTTACTCCCCGAAAGATGGATTACAAAATCCAGTTTACCGGACCAACCGGAACTAACGCGGTCGAAGCAGCCTTAAAGCTAGCCAGGAAAGTAACGGGGCGACATAACATCGTTGCCTTTACTAACGGATTCCACGGTTGTTCAATGGGCGCATTAGCTGCAACTGGTAATCAGCATCACCGCGGTGGAGCCGGGACCGTTTTACATGGTGTAACCCGCGTACCTTATGAGAACTACGCGGATATTGACGGCTTAGCACTTTTTGAAATGATGCTGTCAGACAACTCGAGTGGTATTGAAAAACCAGCTGCCGTTCTTCTCGAAGTTGTTCAGGGCGAAGGCGGTTTGAATGCGGCAAGTAATGAATGGCTTCAGCATCTGGAGCAAATTTGCCGTGCACACGGAATATTGATGATTGTGGATGATATTCAGGCAGGTTGTGGACGTACGGGCACATTCTTCAGTTTTGAACCTTCTGGGATCAAGCCGGATCTTGTCACTCTGTCAAAGTCTATCAGTGGCTTTGGTCTTCCGATGGCAATTGTACTTCTTAAGCCTGAACTCGATATCTGGAACCCGGGCGAACACAACGGCACTTTCCGTGGGAATAATCACGCATTCGTCACTGCGGCAAAAGCACTTGAACTATATTGGGCGGATGATCAGTTTCAGCATCAAATCACCTCTCGCTCTCTTCAAGTCAACTCTCATTTGGAGCGAGTTTTAATTCAATACTCTCATCTCTTTAAAAGAATTAAGGGAAGAGGAATGATGATCGGGATTGAATGTAAAGCACCTGAAATTGCCGCTCAAATCACTCAACAGTGTTTCGAAAGAGGCATGATCATAGAGACAGCGGGTCCAAACGACGAAGTCGTTAAGTTCTTCTGCCCTCTTACTATAACCGAGGAAGAACTTGACCAGGGTTTGCAAATTTTTGACGCAGCCGTGGAATTCATCGCTCATAACAACGTAAGAAAAGCATCGTAAGGAAACCAGAATGATTGTACGTACTTTGGAAGAATGTCAGAACAGCGAACGACGCGTGGTCTCAGAGAACTGGGAAAGCGTAAGAATGCTGCTTAAAGATGACAAAATGGGCTTTTCTTTCCATATCACAACCATCTACGAAAACACCGAAACTCATATTCACTACAAAAATCATCTTGAATCCGTGTATTGCATGAGCGGTGAGGGAGAAATTGAAGTGATTGGCGGTAAAACTTACCCAATAAAGCCAGGTACGCTATACATCCTGGATAAGCATGATGAGCATTACCTGAGAGCTTACAAAGACAAAGAGATGGTCATGGCTTGTGTCTTTAACCCACCGATCACTGGCAGTGAAGTTCATGATGAAAACGGCGTTTATCCCATCGTCGAATAGTCGCTTTGAGTGATTCCAATAACGACAAATTAAAAAGGGTCGCAAACGCGACCCTTTTGAATGATACGACTTAAAAGACTTTATACAGCTCTTAAAAAATTGTCAGTTCGTTTTCAGACAGAAAAACAATGGCATCTTTGTAGCCGTTTTTAGCAGCACGGTACATGTACTCAATTGCTGCATCTTCATCTTTATCACCACCTTCGCCTTCAATCAGCATTTGGGCGAAAACAAACAGAGCATTGGGCAAGCCAGAATCCGCAGCAATTTTGATGTATTTTCTTGCTTTTATCGGGTCAGGACGGACGCCTAAACCCTGAGAGTAAACAGTATGCAGTTTTAGTGCAGCATCGGCATTCTGACTGGATAAAGCTCGTTTAAGCCAGAAGATCGCCTCAGCGGTGCTTTTCTCTAATCCATTACCGTGAAGTTTTATCTCCCCTAACGCAACTTGTGCAACAGGAGAGCCCTTGTAGGCGTATTCTTCGGCAAGCCCGATGTATTCATCATCGGAAGCGCCTGAGAGCTTGTCCAGATAATCAGAGTCCAGTAGTTGAGCCTGCTTCTTACGCCTCTTCGCCTCTGACTGGGCAATCGACGACTCAGGAGACTTGTCCTGAGAATGAGGTGCAAACAAGTTTTTGGGGAAATCTGAATCGGACACGAGAAAACCACTCAAAGCCTAAAATTATCAGTAAGGGGTGGAGAGTATGTCACGAATAGATAAACACACTCTTAACGTTACACAAAATTGCCAAGCTTCTCGCAAGTTGAGTGATTTTTCATCGCAATTTAGAAAATTAACTGGCTAGAAATCGTTGTAAACCCATACCGAACAACATGTTCATTCTCACTTTGTGACTGGAACTCATATTCGAAATTCTGACAAATACACGTGAACGATGAAGCTCAAAAAATCTTCAAATTTTCTGATCGCCAAAAGTACAATCAAATCATCGCGATAATTGAGTTGTTTATAATTTAGTCATATTTGGTAACACACCAGAGTAGAGCTAGGGTGATCGTACAGGGTATGGTTAGAGTAAGAACCCAAAAATAGAACAAGGGCTCACCATGAACACAATGTCAGAACCGGCGAATCAAAACGAAAAATTTGATGAACTCATGAACCGTGCGGTAGCGCTACGACACGAAATTCGTTCGCTCGTCGACGCACCCCATAGTCCGACAAAGGCAGTCTGCCTGAGAGAAAGACAACGCGAGTTGGATTACGTTCATCAACAGGCAGAAATCATTATTTATGGCGAAGACAGTATTCCAGACCGATTGCCCACGCCGCCAGATAGAAACCACAGCCAAAGAATCACTTCCTGAACAAGATTGAATAGCGACCCTGCTCGGTCGCTATTTTTATCTCCATATGTACAAGCATTAAATCAAGATATCAGTGACTTCTCTTCGCGGTGATTCAGGAGTTCTTTTAGCTTTCCCCAAGCGAAAAAGCATTTGCACTGTATGAGCTTCTGGAATATTGAAATACGATTTGAAGTCACGCTGTAAAGGCAACATATCTTGATATTCTTGTAAGATCTGGCTCATGGGATGTTGTGCAATGCCCAGTGACTCGGTAAGCAAGTTGATTCGGTTGTAAAGTCGCCCTACTTCTAATTGAGTCAAACGTCGGTTGTCTTTACTCACCAGCATTGCAAAGTATCGGGTGCTCTTTGTCACCGATTTTGTCAACTTCACTCCCTCTTTCCCAAAAGCTGCTGGATCTTTTAACGCACTTTCTCGCGAAACAAAAAACTGCTCAGCCAACCAACGCTTGGCACCAGTAACACCGTTCTGCGGAAGACCAAATCCGTCGCGATAACGCTTTAACTCTTCGTCGTTAAATCGAAACATATTAATGGTCTCAAGGCTGCGTTGACTATTTTGCTCTTCAATGACCATAGCGTTGTTCAAAAAGTTTCGCATGGTTTCATTCTGTTCCGCACTTTGAATCAATTTGAGCAGGAACTCAGTCCCTTTGACTGAATCAAGTACCTGCTCAAGTTCGGTTTCAGAAAGTCTTTGTTCATCGTATACCGTTTTATTCGACTGACGGGTAACGAGCAGATTGAATAACGGATCAGGTTTAACATTAGAATCAGCAACTAATCGTATTCTAGCCACTGGCTTGTTCTCTAGTACCTGATTGTTGTATTCCCCGTCGGGAAAATAAGTGACGTTCGCTCGTGTAGCAAAGTGACTAGCTGCGACGACTAAGCTCTCAATAAATGTGCCATGCCCAATGTGAATCTGGCGGTGGATTGGATCAGTCTGAGGCAGCAAGCGTTCGCTGTCTACGTAAAGCAGAATGGTGTCTTCACCCTCCAGCGCTACTTTCCAAGGTTGAGTGTTGTGGGGGTTTGGGCAGAGCATTGCATAGCTGATAAGTGTCTTTCTCAAATCAGAATACGTCTGAGTAGGTCTGAGCAACGAGCCAGTGGTGCTGGAAAGCTGACCCACTACGACAGGACCTGCGGCCACAACAACTGCGCCTGCACCTAAGACTTTAATGAAGTTTCTTCTGTTCATTGCTATACCCTTTCTGACTAGTTTGCTAAAATACATTCCACGGAATAAATATATATTCCATGGAATATTAATCAAGAGATTTTAATCAAAATGTTGACAGAAAAGCAGAACTTATCATTTAAGATAATGATTTCGTTGGGAATAATTAATCAGCTAACAGACTCTTGGCTTGGAAAGGCTTTAGCACCACTTGGGCTAAACCAGTCTCAGTTCAATCTGCTCAACCACTTTTCTCATCAGCCAGAGCGAGAACAGACCATTAGTCAGCTTGCTCAGGTGATGCAGATGAACCAGCCAGGGATTACAAAGGTGGTCAATAAATTGTTCGACATGGGATTGGTCGACATTCAAAAAGATGAACAAGATGGCAGGAAAAAATGGGTCAGAATTAACGAGAAAGGTCTCGCAAAGGTTCAAAGTGCATTTAGCAGCTTTCTGCCCATGATGAACGAATGTTTTGATGATTGGACTGAGGACGACATGAGTCAAATGCTATCCCACAGTAACAAATTGAAAGTGTGGCTGGATAACAACAGAGATATATAAGATTGAATGTTAGACACCGCTGCCTGTAGCGACTGTAGTTGGAATAGTTAAAACTGAAACCGGATAAAGTGCATTTCGAGGTCGGTATCTACGTCTTTGGAAAGCGAATAAGCGTTGCCGACTAAGTTTTCCACCGCGGATTGCCAGAATTTAAGCGCGCCGTGATTACCGATTAGCACACGAATTTGCCAGTCCCCCGGGAAACGATTGACCACGGTATGCAAAGCCTTTTTGCCCACGCCCATACGCTTAAATTTACGCAATACAAAGAACTGAGCGACATCAAACACGGCTTGATTATTGGGGTATTTTCGAACCAATACAAAGCCTGCTAACTCATCCTCAACATAAATGAAGAAAGGCGTGTGATCTTCGCGCTCCCAATACACATCAAAATTTGAAGAAGGGTAAGTGAATAGCCCTTCTTCATTTGGGTTCCAGCCCATAAATTCAGACATATCGTAAATGTAATAGGGAAAAAGGTTCTCCAGAATATGGCGCGAACTTTCTTCAATCTGTTTAAGCGAAACTTCCATTACACCCCTGCTTTACTTCTGAGCCAAACCACACGTACGCGCTGCATCAAATATCTAGTTCTGGTTCAGAACTTTCTCTTTGATAACGGTTAGAACGCCTTGTTCATCTTGGTGAGGAGCGGTGAAACGGGCGAGACTTTTGATCTCAGGGTGGGCATTTTCCATCGCATAGCTGTGGTAAGTCTCTTTGAGCATTTCCACATCATTAAAGTAATCGCCGAAACTCATGCTTTGCTCAAAGTTAAAATCAAACAACCCTTGTAAGTGCCTGATCGCCGTTCCCTTAGACGCTTCTTTGTGCATAAAATCTAGCCAGATTTTCGCACTAACGACGACCTGATGAGTATCCCCAAACTTTTCAGCCACCACAGGGTAAACGTGCTCTTCTGTGCCTTCGTAGTTCAGGATCGCTATTTTGATGAACTCATCATCCACTTCAAGCAAGTCTTCGACGCATTCTACTCGATGGTAATAATTCTGAATCTCTTCGAATTTGCTAGACTCAGCGGTTTCGATATAGGCAGAATTTTTACCACAGAGAACAACATCGGAATTCGGAATATCACGAACCGTGCGAATAATACTGTGCACTTCGTCTTTGGGTATCACACAGCTGTATAGCTCTTTGCCCTGATGCATTACAAACGCGCCATTTTCAGCAATGAAAATCATGTCGTCGGCAACCGATTCAAACATACTCAGCAAACTGTAATACTGCCTGCCGGATGCCGCAGCAAACAAAACTTCGCTTTGCTTTAGCGAGTCAAAAACATCGTAAAATTCTTGGGGTAGCTGCTTAGCGCTATCTAGCAAAGTGCCATCCATATCACTGGCAATAAACTTAATTTTTTCTTCCAAAACGACTCCGAACCACTTACAAATTCGCCAGTTTTAGCGACAAAAAACAATTTAGGGAGAGCTAAAATGCCACAATTCGTTACCAACGTGAACTTTTAATACTTCTTTTAACATTGATATGAGAATCAGATAAACGGTTCAATAAAAAAGCTTGCCATTTTTCGAATCCAACCAATCCCTTGTTGTGTTTAATAAAAAACGACCTTTTTTTAAACACCTGACAACAACTAACCAAACATTAACTTGAACTTCCTGATTATGGTGTAGACTTAACTGTATAACGTGTTGTAGTCAGGAGCTTATGGAAGCAAGCTTCTCGCCTCACACATTTTGCCTGTAATTAACCAATTCTCGGATTGGACATAATAAATAGAGTGTTAAGAAAGAGACTCCATCGATGACGGTCATGCTTTACCCAACTAAAACTTCGCCGAAAGGCTACAGAGTTCAAGACAAAGTCCTTAACGTACAAAAATACTTCCCTTTTTCTAAATTCGACTCGCCCAAGAAGGCCGAGAAGTCTGCCTACGCATTTCAAGAACAGCTCAATGAAAAACGAAGGGTAAGAGATATTCGACTCTCGCTCGATGTGAACCAGATATTTCATGCCGACGGCTCTGTTAAGGGCTTAAGCAAACGAAAAAGACGCTACGGAGAGGAAGTCGTCGAAGCTCTTCGGGCGCAAGTCACGGTAGATGGCAAGCAAGTCTCAACCGACTGGCAACTCAAAAACCGCACCTTTCGTGAGGCTTATAAAGGCATTCAGGACTGGATCTTGGACAAACGCGGTATCGCCCGAACAAGAGAAATAACCAATATGTTTAAAGAGGCTGAGCACCTTTACAAATAGCCTTGAATTGGGTCTAGGTTGATAGCTTGTAAGAGTTGAAACAAAAACGCAGTGCGAAATGCACTGCGTTTTTCTTTGCGTGAATCGATAGAGCCGTACACCAGCTCGCGTTTAGTCTTCAAAGAATTCCAGAATGGCTTTTGCTAACGCTGAGGGGTTTTCCTCAATCACAAGGTGCCCAGCTTCAGGCACGGTCACAAGCTTTGCCCCCGGGATCTTGCTTTGCAGTGTGTATGCTTGATCACAGGGTATCCATTGATCCTCTTCACCCCACAAAACTAAAACGGGTGCCTTAGCGTCTGCAAACCTATCCTGAAACTCATCGGTAAACTTTGAATCCGCTTGCGCTATTTGTCGGTAAAATGCGGGTTTACCTTGTTCGCCTGTCCAGGGTGCCAGTATTCCTTCAATGGTCTCTTCACTCAGTTGTTGATAAGCCGCCGTCTTTATATAAGCTTCAACAATGGCGGTGTGAATATAGTCCGGGACGCCAGCAAACGCGCTTTCATGTTGCTCGATATGTTTAAAGAACGGTGAACCCCAGGGTGACAAGGCTACCGGGTCGATAACCGCTATTTTTCGATAGTCTCGGTTATCAAGAAGATGGTTGCGAAGAACCGTCGTGCCACCAAAGTCATGCCCTACTATATAGGGCGAGTCCAGTTGCCAGTATTCAATCAAAGCATCCAGAAGCTGATTCTGTATACCAAGTGAAACATCAGCATCGCTTTTATCGGATTCGCCGTACCCTAACAAATCGAAATAGTGCACTCGGTATTGAGTAGAAAGCTTTTGTATCAAGTGTCTGAGATTAAATGAAGACCAAGGCGTGCCGTGAACAAGTACCACAGGTTCACCTTCACCCTGAATGCCATACTTTACATCCCGACTTTGAAAACTAAAGGTGTCAGACAGACTCCAAATACTCATCTTCGCTCCTTGATTTTGCGTAACTGCACACATATAGACATCTTCCCAAATATGTGCAAAGTAGAATATTGACTAATGTTGCAACGGGTTACGTTTATCTAATCCAAGGCTTTGTGATTTCTGTGAATATCCACACACCAAATAAATGTTATGATATAACATCACCAAACTATACAATTTCACCAAACATCTCATTACAGCGAACAACACACCGCTTTTGACTCAATTCAGAATGGAATTTCTACCTCATGGACAAAGTTAACCAAGTACTTCTCGTTTCAGGTACTCATGGCAACGAACTTTCTGGCATATACCTTCATAAACTGATTAAGGATGGCTTGTATCCCGCAAGCCGGGATTCGTTTTCGTTCGAATCCATCATCGCAAACCCACTCTCAATGGAACAGAACTGTCGCTTTGTTGATCACGATTTAAACCGACTCTTTTCCTCAGCCACACCAGAAGAAGAACCAGACTCCCATGAGATAAACTTAGCCAAGCAGTTAAAAGACAAATACTCAGAGCAAAGCAATCAGTTGGTAATTGATTTGCACAATACCACCAGCAATATGGGTGCAACGCTTATTCTGCTTGCTGATTCTCCTTTCTATCAACAAATGGGAGCCTACGTTAAACAACGAATGCCCAATGCCTATATTCTTTTTGAATCTCAGCAATCGTGGGATGAACATCCTTACCTATGCACACTTGGGCAGCATGGCGTGATGATAGAAGTTGGTGCTCAGGCACATGGCTCACTGAAGTCAGACACTCTGGATTTGATGAAAACCATGTTAACGGCGGTGCTGGATTTTGTCGAAAATCACAACATCAACAGGCTTCCTGCCCTAAACAACTATGACGCTTTCTATCTATTTGAAGAAGTGAAAATTCCACTCGATGAAACCGGCATGCGCATTGCGACCGTTCACCCGACGATTTGCGGCAGAGATTTCGAAGCAGTAAAACCCGGAGAACCTATCTTATCGACATTCGCAGGGGGCGATTATTCTTGGGAAGGAAAACATGATGTATACCCGCATTTCATTAATGAAAGTGCTTATTGCAAGAGCAATATTGCCATGGCATTAGCGAAGAAAAAGCAGGTTAAGGTGAGCTAAAACAAGCTAAAACCCACATTAAAAAGCATCTGCGACCATTATCTAACTCGCAGATGCTTAATTTATCTATCCGTGAACACAACCTAAAAGCTGAGATTCAAAACTTTCATCAACCTTAGTTGAGATCAGCTCTATTCTGCTTTCATAACAGTCATCAAGCTCGGCTTCTGCCAGCCCATCCGACGTCATGTTGTATCCGAATATGCCGCTCTCTGTGATGAATACCGCTTTCATACGTTCTACATTAAGACCAGCAAGCAACGCTAAGAGCGTATTGCGATTAAAGATCTTCTCAGGAGAAAAGCGCCACCCCACACTGTGAAAACCCTCCCCTTGGTTTGTTGCTTTCAATACACCGCTTTCTGGTATAGGAAGCTCCGACGCCAGTGGTTTACTGTGACCATGATGGTGGTGATGCGGAGGTTGCGAGTGGACAGTCGTCTCCCCTTCAAATTCAGCGAAAGGAATGTCGCCATGCTGCGCAAAGATAACTCGGGTATTTGGTCGCCCAACCTTAGCGACATACTCTTCCAACGTTTCCATTTCATCGCCCTGATACAGGTCCAACTTATGACCCACCACGGTATCGGCAATCTCTATTTGTTGGTTGAAGGTATCGTGTTGGGTGTATATCGAATCTGACAGTTTCCGCGCATCCACCAGCGTGATGTTTTTTTGCAACGACAAAACTTTGCGGTAATGTTCAGACGAAAGCACTTGAAGCACTTCTTTTGGATGACCAAGCCCAGTCGGTTCAATCAAAAGGCGATCTGGTTTTGCTTCTGATAACAACTGATTCAGTGCGATCTGCATTGGCAATCCAGCTGCACAGCACATACAACCACCCGGTACTTCACGGATAAAAACCTGCTGTTTTTCATCGTGATTACCCTGAATCAAGCTTCCATCTACACCAATTTCTCCGAACTCATTAACCAGCACTGCCCAGCGCTCGTTACAGGGCTTATTTTTCATCATATGGAGAATCGCAGAGGTTTTACCTACGCCTAAAAATCCAGTAATGATATTGGTAGGCACACCCAAATTATCTATGTTGTCAGAGCTCACTTGCCACTCTCCTTCTTTTGACTCGCCAGGTAAATCACCTAGCGAGTCAGTCCTCTTTTGCAGTCCGTTTTTATACTAAACGGTACTGCCTGAATAGATCACTTACCTGTCAAATGACATACGCATCGCCGGCGATTGCACATCAATCAGAGAATCGTTGGCATAAACCAAACCGCCATTCACCCAGGTATTTTTGATCCGAGATGTGAATTCATGCCCTTTAAACGGAGACCACTCACAGTGATATAGGATGTTCTCGCTCGTTACCTTGGTTGAAGTTTGGGCATCAACCAGTACCAAATCAGCGAAGTAACCCTCTCGGATAAACCCACGATCCTGAATCGCGTAACGAATGGCTAGGTTGTGTGCGGTTTTCTCTACCACCTGTTCGATATTCATTCGACCGTGATGCACATGATCCAATAACGTAAGCAAAGCATGCTGAACCAGAGGTAATCCCGCTGGTGCCTGATTGTAGTCCACCTGCTTCTCTTCCCAGGTGTGAGGAGCATGA
Organism: Vibrio nigripulchritudo ATCC 27043; assembly: GCF_000222685.1. Classification (GTDB taxonomy): domain Bacteria; phylum Pseudomonadota; class Gammaproteobacteria; order Enterobacterales; family Vibrionaceae; genus Vibrio; species Vibrio nigripulchritudo. The sequence goes on from NZ_AFWJ01000322.1 coordinate 41,585, forward strand.
TCGGTCGCAATAATATCGATTTGATTGGTATGAAGAGCCTGTATCAGCGCATCTCTATCACTCTGGTACTTAATGGCAGGGTTACATTTAATCTGGTTACCTAGCGTGGTGTAATCCTGATTACTGAACCACAAATGATGCACACATGCTTCAGCAGTAACGTGTTTGTTTTGAATTGGTCCCGATTCGAAAAGCGCCAGCTCTTTAGCAGTAGTGATGTGCAGAACGTGCAACTGGCTTTGGTATTTCTTCGCCAAATCTACGGCATAAGAAGAAGATGCAAAGCACGCTTCATCGTCTCGTAAAACAGGGTGATCTTCTATGGTGAAAATCGGCTTTTTACTAAGGAGGTGCTCTCGGTTTTTACTGATCACAGGTCCACTTTCACAATGAGTCACAATTAATACTGGTGCATCACGGAAAATAGCATCCAACGCTTGTGGATGTTCAACCAGCAAGTCGCCAGTCGACGCACCCATAAACACTTTTACGCCACAGTGATTTTTAGGATCTAAGCGTTTAATCTGTTCAAGATTGTCTTCAGTGGCTCCAAGGTAAAAAGAATAGTTCGCCACCGAGTTTTGAGCAGCAATCGCGTATTTCTTTTCTAATGCTTCAATGGTTGTGGTCGCCGGACTAACGTTGGGCATTTCCATATAACTGGTGATACCACCCGCCACTGCAGCGCGAGATTCTGTTGCGATCGAGCCTTTATGAGTTAACCCCGGCTCGCGAAAGTGAACCTGATCATCAATCATTCCCGGAAGCAGATATGCCCCCTTTGCGTCGACGATATTATCGGAAGGCTGCGCCGTTATGTCGGCTTCTATTTTTTCAATTCGCTGACCGACGATCCGCAAATCCGTTTCTGTGATGGTTCCTTCATTTACCACGCGGGCATTCTTGATTAGCGTTGCTGACATAGCGTTTCGACATCTCCTTTAATGGTGAGGCTTAAAATAAATTCAAATTGGTAGGTGGTGTGCATTACCACTGCTGCATAAACGAATTGATTAAGATTGCTTTGCGCACTCGTCGCACACACAGCTAATCTCTAGTTGGGGGCTGACTACTGTAAAACCCTCTTTGCGAGCAGTAGATTGAAGACCGACGATCACTTCAGGGTCTATGGTATGTTCGGTGATTTTTTCGCATTTAGAGCAAATGAAAAACTGAGAAACGCCGTGTTCGCAGTCGCGCAGAATATGAGAACACGCAACGTACTTGTTCGAGACCTGAATCTTATGAGCCAAGTGCTCACCTTCCAGAAATTCTAAGATACGGTAGACCGACATAGCCGGAATGATCTGGTTGAACTGTTCTTTGCAGTAATCCACTAACTCATAAGCAGACAACGCCCTATTAGAGTGAACCAGAGCGCGAAGCACCAATTCTCGCTTTGCTGTTAGCTGCTTTCCATTCGCCTTACAGCCCTGCTCTACGTGTTCGATAATTGCATTAATATTTTTCATTTTGTCGATTATCCATTGCTTTCGCGCATAATGTTATAACATAACATTTCAAACAAAAACCCATAATCGAAAACAAATGTAAAAGCGCAATTGCATAAGCCAGTTTATGAAAGGAATTTCTATAACCTGATATGCATTTTGTATCGATTCCCAAAATAGAAGGAGTTGAAAAAACAATATGCAACCAAGAATAAATCATGTTTTTCTGGCGAAAACTTGCCTACGTTGAATCAGAGTCAAGTTTCTTCGAGAAAGCCATCTTTTATAGATCGTTACCCTGCTAGCCTTTAACTTTAAATCTCATATGAACTATAAGAATATGAATTTTGGACATGTGTTTATAACGCTCTTTAAGTGGTTTACTGGTATCTCAGTCGTCCTGAGCTCATCAATCTCAGCTACCTCTTATGAGATGTACCTTAAAGAACTAGTTAAAGAAAATTATAGCGTGTTGAACAATAAAATTGCTCTTTGCAATAAAGATCGAAAGGAGTCATTTGATAAAGCCGAAATTACAAACAAGTGGTTTAACGGTTTATCGAAGAAAGATAGAGGTGAGGTCATCATCATGCTCGCTAAAATAGCGGACGAACGGTGTTATGCGCTGGAGTTGAAAAGCTATTCAGATTCTGTAGTTCAGTACACATCAAATACTGGAGATCAATCGGTTATGAAAGACTGGTTGATATTAAGACGCCTCTATGCTTCACACTCGGAGCTCGAAGCAGTAGCTCATATAGATTTTGATAAAGTGATTGCGCTTAGTAAAGAGGCTCCATTTGACCAACCATTTAATGGTATGAGTTTGCTTACTCTTTATCGATAAGCACATTACACCTCAACATAGAAATAAGGCAGGGTAGATTCCCTGCCTTAGCTATCGTATAAAAGCTTAGTTACTCTTTTCCGTATACGTTGTTTTCTTGTTCTTGCACTCGGATAAAGGTGGTGCGTTTGGTCAGTTCTTTAAGTTTAGCTGCGCCTACGTAAGTACAGGTTGAGCGCACGCCGCCAAGAATGTCTTGGATGGTGTTTTCAACTGGACCACGGAATGGAAGCAATACGGTTTTGCCTTCTGCTGCACGGTATTTTGCAACACCGCCGGAGTGTTTATCCATCGCAGATTGGGAAGACATGCCATAGAACTTCATAAACGTCTTGCCGTCTTTTTCAACCAGATCGCCGCCCGATTCCTCGTGACCCGCCAGCATGCCGCCTAGCATGACAAAATCGGCACCGCCACCGAAGGCTTTAGATACGTCGCCAGCACAGGTACAACCGCCGTCACCAATGATGGTGCCGCCTAAACCGTGCGCTGCATCGCCACATTCGATAATGGCGGAAAGCTGTGGGTAACCAACACCTGTTTTAACTCGTGTAGTGCACACACTACCCGGACCAATGCCTACTTTTACAATGTCGGCACCCGCTAGGATTAGCTCTTCGGTCATGTCGCCAGTCACGACGTTACCTGCGGAAATGACTTTATCAGGGAATGCGGCACGCACTTTAGATACGTATTCGCACAGGTGCTCCGAGTATCCGTTGGCAATGTCGATACAAATGAAGATAAGCTCATCGCTTAAGGCAAGAATGTCTTTCGTTTTCCGGAAGTCGGCGTCGGATGTGCCTGTGCTCACCATTAGGTTGTTGAGCACGCTTTTGTCGGCAGATTTAACAAACTCAGCCCAGTCTTCCACAGAGTAGTGTTTGTGAACAGCGGTCATGACTCCATTGGCAGCCAGGGCTTGCGCCATTTCAAAGGTGCCGACAGAATCCATATTGGCAGCGATCACAGGGACACCAGACCATTGACGACCACTGTGCTTGAAGGTAAACTCGCGGGTTAAATTTACTTGGGAACGGCTTTTTAGGGTTGAACGTTTCGGGCGAAACAGGACATCTTTAAAACCTAACTTGAGTTCATGTTCGATACGCATGGTATGCAATTTCCTTTAGCTATGTATTGCATGCCCGTAGAAAGTTGGCTGGCAGGCCACCTTTCAGACGCGAATCTCTTTGGCAGAAGAGTTTCACGTTTTTCGGACACAAAAAAACCGGAGCGTTGGCAGACGCTCCGGTTTTCAGCATTATAGGCACTAAAAGATTCCTGACAAGACTAATATTTGTAATTTTTTTGTGTTACCTTACCGAAGAATTCATATCTGAAACCTTTCCATTTTCTGGTTTATCTTCCTAATTTTATTTAGAAATCACCTCATTAATCTCTATTATTTTCTTTAATAACAAACAGTTAACGCTCAGTAAATTTGGGGTTTATTTTTGTTTTGAACGAGCGTATTAATAACGCAATCAGCATGTTCGCACCGTGTAAGTATACGTAAGTACCCCGCTTTTTGATGCATCACGCAAGTCTAGGGTACTCACTTATACTAATAACTAACTCTATAACGAGGAGTATAGTCATGCTTAAGATCGCATTTTTCAGTTCCAAGTCTTATGACGAACGCAGTTTTAACCAAGAAAACGAACGTTATTCGTATCAATTCGAGTTTCATGATTTTCGATTAACCGAGCAAACCGCACGTTTGGCTTCGGGCTGTGATGTTGTATGCGCATTTGTAAACGACGACTTGTCTGCCCCGGTTCTACAGCAACTCGCAGACACAGGCGTTAAAGTAGTAGCGATGCGCTGTGCGGGTTTCGACCGTGTAGATCTGCAAACTGCTGAAGCCCTTGGCTTAAAAGTCGTACGCGTACCTGCGTATTCACCAGAATCCATTGCCGAGCATGCCGTGGGCATGATGTTGTGCTTGAATCGCCGTTACCACAAAGCATACCAGCGCACTCGTGATGCTAACTTTTCCCTTGAAGGCTTGGTTGGCTTTAACTTCCACGGTAAAACCGCTGGTATTGTCGGCTCGGGCAAGATTGGTCTCGCCACCATGCGAATTCTGAAAGGTCTGGGCATGGAGATTCTGTGTTACGACCCGTATCAAAACCCTGCGGCTATTGATTTGGGTGTGAAATACACGGAATTAGAAGAAGTGTACAAGCACGCTGACGTGATCAGCCTGCATTGCCCTTCCACTCCTGAAAATCGCAACATGCTCAACGCCGATGCGTTCTCGAAGATGAAAGATGGTGTGATGATTGTAAACACCAGTCGTGGAGATCTTCTGGATTCTGCTGCTGCAATTGAAGCATTGAAATCTGGCAAGATTGGTTCTTTGGGTCTGGATGTGTACGACAACGAGAAAGAGTTGTTCTTCCAGGACAAATCAAACGATGTCATCGTCGACGACGTGTTCCGCCGCCTATCGGCATGCCACAATGTGATCTTTACGGGTCATCAGGCGTTCTTAACCGATGATGCACTAAGAAGTATCGCTTCCGTGACTCTGCAAAGTGTGTCGGATGTGCTCAATACTGGTAGCAGCCAGAATGAAGTAAAGGCTTAAGTCTTTGAAAAAGCAAAAAGCCCAGCCTAATTTAAATGGCTGGGCTTTTTAATGGTGGCTGATTAGCTTTCTGCTACGCCTGCGATAACGGCTTCGGCGGTCGCATCTTGTATGGACAGGAACATAGATTTCACCTGACCAGTCGGCGTACGCATCGGGTTTAAAGTGATGTTCTGATACATGAATTCGGCTTGCTGGGTAATCGGGCGCACATTGCGGCAGCGGAACAGGTATGGACGCTGACGCCAGGTAATAAAGCTGCGACAACCCAGGTTGTAAACAGGTTTGGCTTTCAACACAAACCACTCTTTTGGGATTTCCGGGAACACTTCAAACAGGGACTTGCCTATTGCTTCGTGTGCCTGTTTTCCACTGTGATGGGTCATAAAGCCGTTCCAGACTTGAATGTTGTAATTCTCATCCAACACCACCAAGCCCATTTCGACGTTCTGTACCATGTCCACCATCCAGTGGAACTGTTCAAATTCTGCAGGTAGATTCAGCATTACAACTCATCCTCCATCAAGTACGCCAGTTTGTTATCCAACAAAGGAAGAGATTCGTCTACAAACATAAACAGCAGGTCACACTTAATGTTAGTGCCGTCGATGTTGTAGCTTACTTCGAAGGTCATGGTTTTAGTAAACGCACCCGCTGTGCTCTGAATAATGGAATCAATAGGAATGTGTTGCCCTAAAAGAACGGGTGAACTCTGGAAAAAGCGCACTTCTGATTGCTCGCCCAATCCATTAAGGAAAGAGCCCACCAATATATTGGATACGTCCATCAGAAGTTCGAGCTCTTCGTGCTCGTTGTCGGCAGGCACCTGCATCAGTTTGTTAATGTCACTGACGGATGAATCACTCAGCAAAACCAATGCTTCACCTGCAATACCCTCTCCACTGAACCCCTGACAGACACCGGATACCTGATCGTTATCAGCAAGGTCCCTAAGCGCCATATGCAATTCGCTCACTTCAAAAATATTGACGTTAGGTAAAGGGAGATGAACGAATACATCAAAATGACGAGCAAGCGCATCCGCTGCCCGACCAATGGCAACGTTAGCCACTTCCATGTAAATATCACGCCTCTTGAGTACTGGTAACTCAACAGGCGAAGGCATATAGGTTTGAGGTTGTGTGGGCGGCTCAATAAGGCTTTTAAGCACATCTTTCAAAGCATCTTTATTGATGGGCTTTTGAATGAAGGCTTTCGCCCCCAAAGACATGACTTTCTCTTTAGCTTTTGGCTGAATATCCCCCGATACCACCACCACTTTAATATCGATTCCACGTTTCCCGATTTCTTCTAACGTGCCGTATCCATCCAGCTCAGGCATCGTCAGGTCTAGGAACATAAGTTTGAATTCACGCGTTTGAAGTTGTTCTAATGCGTCTAATCCATGGACAGCAAAGGTTATATCTGCTCCTAAAGAAGCAGGTAGTGAACGTGCCATCTGTTTACGGGCTAGCGCGGAGTCGTCACAGATCAATATAGGAAATGACATTAATTCACCATAGGTCGCGTATGAAAAGCATACTTAAAAATAATTGCTAATACCCAGAACATATTACGTTTTTCGATAAATTATCACTTGGGTATCTTTAAACAGAATGGTGAACTTTAACACATCTAAAGATTAAATCAGCGCAAGATTCCCACCACTTCTATATACAATATAGGATATAAATGGCGTAAGGAACGGCATATTGTGTAACTGATTAATTAATAAGCGTATTTTATGCTATTTGCACCGCTGGCTCGCTTTTTGAACAATTTCATCACATGTTGCATACCATCCACACAATGTGAGCCAAATAGTGAGCACAAAAAAGCCTTCCACTTGGGAAGGCTTCTTCAAAAAATTCTTTTTTACCGTTTTTGCAAATTAAGCTTCTGCTTCTGCAATCTGACCCGGCTTCTTGGTGATACTCTGGCGATAGCTGAACCACAGATAAGTGATGACTAAAGAGAAATAAAGGTAAGTTAATGCAAACACCAGTGGCGATGTCATTAAGCCTTTATTCACACCGACCATAACACCAACGACGGTGATCGTGAGCTTTGAAAGCATGCCGCACAATAACAGGAAAACAGCAAATGCCGGGAAGCGAGAGCTACGGAAAGAGAACCAGTAGCAGCTACCTACTGCTAGCGCTGATACCGCCAGACCCAACATGAAAGAATGAAAATGATCCGCAGAAGCAACACCTGCAGAAATCGAAGCGAGCATTATTAAAATCAGTTTCATATATTCACCTTCACTTAAATAAAGAGAATGCGTCCTTTCATATTCAAAATCTTAGTTTTCAGTCGCTATTTTGCGCATTTATTGCCCAATTTCAAGTAAAAAACACGATAAAACTGCATTGTTTTTCGTACATTAAGCACGCGTTTACAAACAGTTAACAGCAGAAACATTTAGTTACACCCTCAAGTATTGATATTGCTAGTTAAAAGTAATTATTTAATGCTTTTGTTACAGTTAATTAACATTTAAATTTCTCATCACTAATTTAAGGGAAATTCTATTTTCGGGAGCTCGATCATCACATGTACCCCAGCTTTGTGAGATACCATTAGTGTTTTATAAACCACCAGAGCTTCGTTTTGTTTGATAGTACTTATGGCGTGGTCATTCAGCGCAATTTTAAAGCGCTCTACGTTGACTTAGCATTCGCCAAAATTTATGGGTTCGATTCCCCAGAAGATATCTACCAGCTAGATAGCTTGCTTGATCTTATCGCTCCCTGTGATCATCAAGAAGCTCTGAATACCTACCAAAGAATCCTTGCGAATCAGCAGCGTCCAAGAATGCACTCCTCTATAAATGTGGATCGCTACGGCAGAGAGTTTTCGGTTCTGGCTATCGACCATGTCATTGAGTGGGAAGGTAAGCCTGCACTTCAAGTTACGATCATCGATATGTCGGCTCAGGAAGAAGCAATGCTTCAGTTGCAGGAAAACGAACGACGCTACCGAGAGCTGGTGGAAGGCTCCCTTCAGGGCATCTTGGTACACCGTGACTTCAAACCACTTCTGGTGAATCAGACTTATGCAAAAATGCTCGGTTATCCGAGCGTCGATGCTCTGATTTCGACAGGTACCATCTTTTCTCATATTCCTGAAAAGTATCAGGATGTAGCACGTTCCCGATACGACATGCTGCTGGCAGGCGAAAATACGAGCCAGAATGTCACCGTTCGAAACTTCCGACTCGACGGTTCTACCGCTTATTTCAAGCTCTCTGAACGAGTGATTGACTGGGACGGTCAGCCAGCCGTTCAGGTATCGGTATTAGACGTGACCGAGCAGCTTATTCTGGAAGAAAAACTGACGTACCAAGCGAATCATGACTCTTTAACGGGTCTGCATAACCGCCGTTTCATGACTTCGACATTAGAAAGCCGCTATAAGCTGGATCAGTCGATGAGCTGCATCCTCATTGATCTTGATGATTTTAAGTCCGTCAATGATAAGCACGGTCACGCTGGTGGCGATAAGACGCTACGTGCCTTTGCGGCAGTTTTAAATGAAGTATTAGGCAGCCACGCTTTTAGTGCTCGCTGGGGCGGTGAAGAGTTCATTATCTGTATGAGCGATTACAACTATGAACAAGCATTGTGTTATGCCCAAGCGATAAAATCGGAAATCAATAAGTGGAACTTTGAAGAAGCCACCACGGCTTCTTTTGGTGTCGCCTGTTCCTGTGATTCTGACTCTGATTACAGCCTTATGATCCAGCGGGCAGACCGCGCACTGTATGAAGCAAAACGTCTTGGAAAAAACTGCATCGTCACTACGGATAACGATTTTTACAGTTAGACCAACGTTAAGTTAACAGCCTCGCAACATTGTCAATACCTATATCCAGCCTACTCCACCCCGATCTCGAAATTTCTCCAACTTTATGTTGAAAAAGGGATTCCAATCACATTGAGATTGTTTATAATCCGCGCGCAGTTCTTGTGTCTTTTTTTGATAAAGACAAAAAATTTTTTAGTAACCAACTTCCCCTCGCGGGTGTATTGAGAAGAGAAATGAATAAAATCGATAAAGCGATGCGAATTCTTCTTGCCGGATTCTGTATCAATCTTTGTTTGGGTATCTTGTATGCGTGGAGCGTATTCAACAAAGCCTTGGTCAGTGACTTCGGTTGGAGTGCATCAGACGCCTCTCAGCCTTACGCAATCGCAACGATCACATTCTCTATCTGTCTTCTTGTTGCTGGTGTACTGCAAGACCGTATGGGTCCACGTAATATCCTGATTCTTGGTACCGCCCTGACTGGTCTTGGTATGATCGGTTCAAGCTTCGCGGATTCTGTACTAATGCTAAACATTACGTTTGGCGTTATCACAGGTGCGGGTATCGGTTTTGGCTACGCGTGTTTGTCTCCTTCTGCAATGAAGTGGTTCCATTCTTCTAAGAAAGGTCTGGTTAACGGTCTGATTGCAGCGGGCTTTGGCCTTGCCGCGGTTTACCTTGCTCCGGTAACTTCTGCGCTGATTTCTTCTTACGGCATCAACTCCAGCTTTATGATTCTGGGTATTGGTGTTTTGATCATTGCTGTTCCGCTTGCATGCACCATTAACAACCCACCAGCGGGTTACACGCCTGAAGAGCCAAAAGTAAAAGCAGGTAAAGCGCCAGTAGCTACGAAGAAGCCTGTTGATATTTCCTGGAAGAACATGCTGAAAACGCCTCAGTTCTACTCTTTGTGGATCATGTACGCTTTTGCAGCGTCAGCAGGTCTGATGATCATTGGTAACATCACCAACATAGCAAGCGTTCAGGCGAACCTGCCAAATGCAGTTTACCTGGCTTCTATCCTTGCGGTATTTAACTCAGGCGGTCGTGTTGCGGCGGGTATCCTTTCCGACAAAATCGGTGGTGTTCGCACTTTGCTTCTTGCGTTTGTTCTTCAGGGCATCAACATGGTTCTGTTTGCAACCTTTACTTCAGAATTCACGCTGATCATCGGTACTGCCATTGCAGCAGTCGGCTACGGCACGCTTCTGGCGGTATTCCCATCTATTACTGCGGAATACTACGGTTTGAAAAACTACGGCACCAACTATGGCGTGCTTTACACCTCATGGGGTATCGGTGGTGCTATCGGTGCAGCGGTTGTGGGTTACTCTATGACTAATGGCGGAGGCTTCGGTCTGGCGTACACGATTTCAGCCGTAATGATGGGTGTTTGTGTGGTACTGGCTCTTATCACTAAGCCAATCAGCGAAGCGAAAGCAGCAGAGCTTAAAACAGCCGCTTAATTAGATTTGAATCTCTACAGAGAAAGAGCTTACCCTTAACGGTAAGCTCTTTTTTTATGCGACGAATATGCTTTCACAACCACCTGAATTACCCGTTGATTACTATCACACCAATTTCCAGCTTTTGTTGAATAACGCTGTTCAGACTTATGATGATCTTCTTGCCGATGAAGAAAAGAGCTGGATTGAGTCGTACAACAAACTAGATAAAGCGTCTCAATGCCTGCTGATCCGTCTGCTTTCGCGCAAGGGAGAGTGGTTTCGAAGTGATAAACTGGTATACCGAGAAATTTGGGATATCACAGCGTGTCTGGCTCAGCTTAGTGAACACAAGCTTATCTTTCTTCCTGACGAACTGAATTGCAAACAACTGGCTCATTCGCTGCTCACAAAGCCTGAAATCTCAGCCCTCTACCCTGACCTGAATAAGCAGCTTCCCAAATCTGATTTAATCAACCTATTGCCCGATGAAGAAGTCGATATAGCGACATTGCCATTTACCTGTATTCAGTTACTTCATGCCGAGTTGATGCCGATCTTTACGGCGCTGTTTTTTACTAACACACATCAGGATTTCACCCAGTTTGTCTTGTCTGATTTAGGGCTGAATCGTTTTGAAAGCTACCCATTGAGTCGGAAGCTTCGCTACTTCAACCATAGGGATGAGCTGCTCTCACTGCTCCAAATTGGTGATATTGGTAATCAGTATTATGAATATCGAAAAGCCCCTCTTGAACATATTCAGCATTGGCTCAATGCATTACCATCCAAAAGTGGTCATCAGGATGTCGATAAAAAACGCTCTCACCTCATCAATAAACTGGCTAGAGACTTAGAACGCCACGAGCAATTTGACGAAGCGATTGCGCATTTCAGCGAAAACGCTTTGCCACCAAGTCGGGAACGACGTGTCCGCATGTGGGAAAAAATGGGGTTAGACAAACAAGCCCTAGCTCTCATCCAAGATATGCTGAGCTCACCTTACGATGTGGATGAATGGGAAGTTGCCCAACGAATTGAACGAAAGCTAGTGAAAAAGCTTGGTGATAAGCCTTCTCCAGCAACGAAGCCGAAGTTTGAAGAGGTATACATTGAACTGGATTTGTCTGAACAACGCGTCGAGGTAGCCACTCAAATCCACTACAACCAGTCTGGTTGGGAGACTTACTATTTAGAAAACTGTTTTCTGAATGGGTTGTTTGGACTGGTATTTTGGGATTCGATCTACGCGCCCGTTCAGGGGGCCTTTAACCACGCCTACCAGTACCGTCCTCTAGACCTCTATCGCCCGGAATTCAGTGAAAACCGGTCTGAGCTGATTGAGACCGATATTCAACGGTTTTTAACTTTGGGTTATGAGCCCCTCATAGAGCGCTACAACCAAAAGTATGGCATAGCGAACCCATATGTCATTTGGGACGTGTTTACCCCAGAGCACATCACACAGGCTAGCATTGCGCTACCTGAAGAACAGTTGGTTGAATTGTTTCGTGTGATGCTTTCAGACATGCGAAATTTCCGTGCGGGTCAGCCCGATCTGGTTGCCTTTAAAAATGGAGAGCTCAAATTTATCGAAGTCAAAGGACCTGGCGATAAACTTCAGCAAAACCAAATTCGCTGGCTACAGAAATTCCAGCAACTGGGTGTGAATGCCGAGGTCTGCTATGTGAACTATTCCAAGAAAAAATGATAAAAAAATTTGCGTAATTTTCATTTCTTGCTAAGTGATTGGATCTTCGAATGATTCGTCCACATGCCTTTTTGTAAGTTATTGGTTTGTGTTTTTGAGGTATTGTCGCCTGAACCGAATCCGCTGATCCACTTTAAAATCGTTGGCTATAATCTTTGTGAGATTTACTAACCGATGTTGGTAAATCACTCTGAAAAACATTCCTCACAGGAGGGTTTAAGATGAGTATTCAAGATAAAATTGAGGACTTGGAACAACAAATCTACATCGCTTGTTCCGAAGGTAATTTCGACCAAATGTATCAGCTAGAGAATGAACTGGAACAACTGCGGGGTCGAATCGCCTTTGGAATGGAGGATGACCCTTACGCCTTAAGTGGGCTGCTCGCAGGCGATAAATAGTTATGTTCCGAGCTGATTTAATCAGCATTGAAATCAAAACCCCGACAATGAACATCGGGGTTTTAATTTTTCTGGCACTGGCTCTAATGTCTGTTGAGCTTTGCTATCAGGCTACAGTTCCAGAGTCTGTAGCGCCTCAACTGAGTTATCCAGCAAAGACTTAATAGCGTCCCTCTCTCTTCTCAACAATGCCAATAGGTCTGAAGAACTCTCTATCTCGGCAAGGGCTTCTCGCAACGCTGTTAAACCTAAACTGGCGGCGGATCCTTTCAATTTATGCGCGTGGGATTTCACTTCAGTTTCATCTCCCGCTTCAAACGCCAGACAAATGTTTTCCCAATCCTGAGCTGATGATTGTTTGAAAATCTCAATCCAGCTCATTACCTTTTCTTTACCCAACACGCTGGCATCCTGCCTGATCACCGAAACATCCAGCAAATCAAATTCAGGGGTCGCATTTTCTGTCACCAACTTTGGTTCAGTTGAACTAAACTCAGACTCCCGGATTCCAACGGCGACATCAGGCACTTGACCTTCAAGTACTTGAGCGAGTGTATTCGCCAAAAACTCTTTCTCTATTGGTTTAGGAACAAAGGCATCAAAACCAGAAGCCAGATATTCTGCCACTTCCTCACTAAAAACATGAGCAGAGACGGCAATCATCGGCGTCAGTTCCCCTCCGGTTTCAGCTAAGTTCTTCTGTTCAATGCGTCGTAACTCAGCCAGAAGATCGACTCCGTTGCAGTCAGGCAAGTTAATGTCCAGTAATCCGATATCAAAACTGTGCTTCCTCATTAACAACTTGGCGTCTTCGCCCGTCGTCGCTGTCGTCACTGTATGACCTAAATGCTCCAGAAACCCTTCTGCCACTAAACAGTTCACTGGGTTATCTTCAACCAGAAGAACGTTTGCCTTTCGGCATGTGCTGAGTATTGCAGGTTCTTGTGAATCTTCAGGTTCTTCCCCAACCGGTAATGGCAGGCTGAACCAGAACCGACTTCCCTCTCCGGGTTCAGAATGCACGCCAATCACACCACACATAGCCTGTATTAACTTTTTGCAGATGGCTAAACCAAGCCCTGTCCCACCGACCTTGCCTTCACCACCACTGGCTTGGGTAAATGCTTCAAACAGAGTATCCAGAGCCGTCTCTTCAATACCGATACCAGTATCCGAAACTTCAAAGTAGATGTGATTAGGTCGATTGGTATCTCTCCCCACATACACATCCACTTCGCCTCGATCCGTAAATTTAATCGCATTACCGATAAGGTTGGTCAGAACCTGAGAGATTCGCACGGAATCCCCGAGAAAGTACCGCCCGATCTCAGGGTCAACTTCCTGATAGAGGTTTAGCCCCTTCTCGGTTGCGCGGCTGGAAAGCAATTGAGAGATGTCACCAACCATGCTCACCAAGTCAAAGTTATGTTGAGCAACTTTTAAGTGCCCGGCTTCAATTTTTGAATAATCCAGTACATCGTTAATAATACTTAACAGGCTACTGCCGCTGCGATTAATGATGTCGGTGTATTTGAGCTGCTCTTCTGAAAGCGAAGTTTCTTTTAGCAGGCTGGCTGTTCCCAGAACACCATTCAAAGGAGTGCGGATTTCGTGGCTTATGGTAGCCAGAAAAGCAGATTTTGCACGGTTCGCACGCTCTGCTTCGTTTCTGGCTTTAGCATGATTCAAGACTTCTACGTTCAGTTTCTGATTGGTGTGTTTGAGTTCCTGTGTACGCTGATCAACGATCTCTTCAAGATGCTCTTTGTGGCGTTCCAGCTCCTGTTTAGCTTCTGCCTCGCCTTCTGCCACTACCTTTAAGGTTTTCGCAGTATCTCGGGCGACAATGATCGCACGCCCCATGTCTGCCAGCTCATCTTTGCCTTTAACATCAATGTCGAGTTCCAGTTTGCCTTCGGCAACATTGAGCAAAGCACTGGAATACTGGTTCAGACGCACAACAACCGACTGATACACCACTTCCAGATAATAATTCCAACAATAGAAAGCCCGAGCATTGATAGACAAAATCAGCGTCCATTGCGCCATACTGAGCGTCTTCGACACATTCTCAATCGCCTCCGTTGAGCTCTGATTCGACTCATCCACCAGTCGCCCGACAATGTTGTTCAGTTCAGCAAACAAACCGTGCGTTCTCGCATTCAGGCTGCTTGCCAGCTCTTCATTCTGATAACGCTGCATCAACTTTTCAAAAATCTGGCTGTTTGCCTGAAGTTCATCAATTAACCCACTCATTTTCACTGAGCGAGTTGGATCTTCAACTGAACGAACCCGTCGTTCCATGATCGTCAGGTTAGAATCGAACTGATTTTTAAGCTCCTGAATCCGCGAAAACACCGTCACGCTTTTCACTTCTTCGATTTGAGTAAGCAGACGAAGCGCCAGCAAATGAAGCTCATGCAGGCGTTCAGTCAGATCCATATCCACTTCAACCAGCGTATCCAGGGCGTTGTATGCCGCTCCTGAATTATTACTTTCCAGCAAGTCATATACGTGAGCGACATTGGCTACTGCAACCGTGCTGGAGTTCAGTACCTGAGTGCGCGCCAGCCCTTCCAGTTCGTCGGCTTTCAGGCGCATATACTCAACTGAATCCCCAATGTCGTCATTCAGTTTGAGTCGCTTTTCCACAGCAAGACCGAGCTCAGCCAAATTGTCGATGATGTTCTGAACATTGGATTCTAGTCTATCCAGTAATGTTGAATCGAACGCGTCTGAACCGAGCAATTTAATGTGAGTAAGTAGCTGATTCAGTTCTGCAAACAGCGTCTGACCATACCTTTTCACTTCTGTCGGGCTTTCTGAATTGGCAAGGAGCTGCGCAGAATAGACGATTCGGGAACTGAGCTCTGAAACCTGACGGGCTTCTAACATGGCTGGAATAGCATTGTCGGCTAGCTGGCGCTCGGTTTTTGCTACCAGTGAGAACCCTGCAATACCAATAAGGGAAGCCATAACCATTAGCGATGCGATAGCGATGAATGAATATAAAAGCCTGCGACCTATACTCGACGGGGATAGCAGCATTTTTGCCTCATAGCGAAAGAAAATTGGGTATAACGAACCGGATTAACATTAGGTTTTTTATTGTTATTTGGTTATATTTTGCAGTGTTTGCACCCAGATTCCAAAAAGAAAGCGAAAAAATGCCAGATTGCTTTAAACACCTAAGCTGGAGATTCCGAACACCGTCCTTACGTTACCCTATCTTGGTAACCGGAAGTTTGATCTTATCAGCCTTTCCTTCGCACGCTGCAGAAAAAATATGTGCGATTTATCCTCACTTAAAAGATTCCTACTGGCTCTCGGTCAACTACGGCATGGTGGAAGAAGCCAAGAATCAAGGAGTAAATCTTAAGGTGCTGGAGTCTGGTGGCTACCCCAATCTGACGCGCCAGACTCAGCAAATTGATGAGTGCCGAAATTGGGGCGCAGATGCGATAGTGCTTGGCACAGTGGCTCCCGATGCTTACAAACATACTCTCGCAGATTTAGTGCGGCAGACTCCCGTGTTCGTCACTGTCAATCAGTTAAATACTGATAGCAACGCCTCAAAGTCGGTTCACGGTTATGTTGGGGTCGACTGGTATGACATGGGATTCAAAACGGGTAACTACCTGAAAAAGAAACATCCCAAAGGCAGTGGAAAAGTTCAGGTAGCCTGGCTTCCGGGACCAGAGCAAAGAGGTGGAACAAAGCCTGTAGAACGGGGGTTTCATGACGCAATAAAAAGTAGCGATGTTGAAGTGGTTGTTTCCCTATGGGAAGACAATGACAAGGAGTTACAGCGTAACCTAGTTCAACAAGTTTTAGAGTCCGAGCAAGTGGACTACATTGTAGGCAGCGCAGTTGCAATTGAAGCCGCAATCAGTGAGTTGAGAAACGCCAAAAGAACCGATATCGGATTAATCTCGACCTATCTGAGCCACGGTATTTACCGGGGTCTTCGCCGCGATCGTGTTCAGTTTGCACCCACAGATAAGATGGTTCAGCAAGGCAGAATCTCTATCCAGCAAGCAACTCATTACCTGAGAAATGAGCCTTTCAAATCCAATTTTGTCCCGGTTATCGAGCCTCTTACACCAGAGCAGATCAGCAAAACCGTTATTGCGGACTCGTTGTCTCCCGCCGAATACCGACCTATTTACATGGTTGAAGAAGAGAACCATTTATAGGCTTAAGAGCTCCTGAGCTAACATTCTCAGAATGCTTATTGTTAATTGTCACAAAATGTTGGCAGAATACTAATATACCCAAGTGACTTCAAGATGCAGGATTCAGAGCTTCATATACTGTTTCAGTTCAAGGAAAGGAACTCAGCGGAATGACCCGTCCTTTCCAAGTTCTTTGGCGATGAAATGGAACAGAATATGAGCTCCCAAGGGCGAGTTTAACTGGCTTTTGTACTGCGTTACCGATTCTTGATTTAGAACCACTAGATCTTCAAATCGGTGTCTTGTCCAAAAGCCACTTAACTCTCGCTGAACCTAGCATCTTGAGGTTACTTGGGTATATACCCAGTTGCTCTATTCGTTTTGGGTATGATTCAAGGAGTAAAGAATGCAAAAAACAACAAGAACAATGCCTGCACATAAAAATGTTGCTCTGGTCGCTCACGATAACTGCAAACCTGAATTGCTGCGCTGGGTTACAGAGAATAAAGACAAACTGCAAGGGCATTTTCTCTATGCGACGGGGACAACCGGGCACATGCTGAGTAAGGAAACCGGGCTAGCGATAAAAAGCCTAATCAGCGGTCCAATGGGGGGAGATCAACAGCTGGGTGCGCTGATTTCTGAAGGCAAAATTGATGTACTTATCTTTTTCTGGGATCCGCTTAACTCAGTTCCACACGACCCGGATGTGAAAGCCCTTCTGCGAATTGCGAGTGTCTGGAATATCCCAGTTGCGACAAACCGCGCGACGGCTAATTTCTTATTCGCTTCTAGCCTGTTAACAGAAGAAGTGGATATCGAGATTCCAGATTATGATGCCTACCTGGCGAAGCGAACTTAGACCAGTCTTCGAAAGCCTGAGCCAAAACTAAGTAATTAACAAAGAAAACGCCGAGTCTTTAAACTCGGCGTTCTGCTAATTCTTAACGTTTTAGAGGTTATTTAACCCGATTTCAGTTTATTTGCGTTTAAATACTAACGCAGCATTCACGGCGACTGCTGGAGAAATTGGAATTCCCCCTACTGTTTTCGCCAACTCTTCTACGTTGGTATTTGGGACACCAAAACTCACCGCATTCACAACAACAGGAGATACTGTACTTACTGCGATGTATTGCGGCGTGTTAACCACAAGCAAAGACATTTTCACGCTTTTGCTACTGCCATAAAACTCAAGCTTACCTTTCACTTTTTTGATTGTGGGCTCCGTCAGTGCCGACACCTCCGCCAAATCAATTGTTCCAGTCAGCATTGCCTTAGGGTATTCATCTGTTTTAAAGAACAGGTCGCTAACACGCTGGTTACGAATCTTTACTCCGGTATCAACAGACGATAAGTCGATATCGATTTTGAACTCACCATCTGCATTGATATTACCGCTGATCACCTCAAACTTTGCGGGTTCCAAAAAGTACTGCAGCTTAATAGTAGAGAAGTTAACGGATGAGACTTTTGGATCGAGCACATAGTGTTGATGCACCGCCTGAGCAGAGATTGGAGCGAGCGCCATAAAACTGAGAAGTAATCGGCTGAACAACGACATATTCCTTTCCTTTTTTATTTATTGATATATTCCTTTCACTTTTTCGTGCCAACACAACGAGAAAGGGCTGAGCTTAAACTAGTTAAGCACAGCCCATTGTCTCATAGATAATAAAGTTAGTGCATATCCGATTCGCGAATAAATCGTAACGAATTTCAATGCTTAAACGCTTTTTCATTCACCCCAAACGGCGAGCTCGTTACCACTTGGTTCTTTAAACTGAAAACGTCTTCCACCCGGAAAACTGAAAATGGGTTTGGTGATTTCGACACCTTTCGATTGCACTAAATCAAAAGAGTTCTCCAGATCTTTACTGAACAACACCAACAAAGGTGCACCATCGACTGAAGAGGAAACCAACTCCGACTTAAAGAAACCACCCATCAAACCTTTTGCACTAAACGCCGTGTACTCTTCTCCATAGTCGGTAAATACCCAATCGAGCGTCTCCTCAAAAAACGTTTTGGTCGCTTCCAGATCGGTCGCTGCGAATTCAATGTAGTTTATTGAGTGATGTTCAAAATCAATAGGCGACGACATGCTTGCTTCTCCATTTAAAGTCGAGCTGGTCTGCGGTTTTCTTTGCCAGTTCCAACTTAGAAAGCCGGGAAACCAGCTGTAAGCTCATATCGATCCCCGCAGACATACCAGCAGAAGTGATGATTTCTCCATCCTCTACCCAACGAGTATTTTTCACAAGCTTCACATCTGGGAATTGCTGAGCAAGATCGTCCAAATGCTGCTCATGCGCCGTGACTCTGCGATCAGACAGCAGTTTAGCCTGCGCCAGTAAAAAGACACCATTACAGACCGAAGCGACAATTTTCACTTTCGACGCCTGTTCCTGAATCCAGTTAATAGCCCTCATGTTTTTCATTTCATGAGCGTAAACCCCACCCGAAACGATGAGCACATCCAATTCCGGATGATTATGAATTGAACGATGGGGAACTACCTGATAACCGTGCCTAGCCGTTACAGCGTCACCGGACTCACTGATCAGATATGGTAGGAATTGAGCGTCATAGTTCGCTGCGTACTTGTTTGCCGTTGCAAACACTTCGTATGGACCGGTAAAGTCGATAGGTTCTGCGTATTCGTAGATGTAGATGCCAATGTTCATGATTACCCTAGCCTTTATTTTTTAACGACGGGGTAACCTCCTTCTCGCAACTCTTCTACAAAAGTAGACGGATGCACTCCGTACATTACCCACGCTTTCGATTTCGCCCGAGTCAGCGCAACATAAAACAGTCTGCGTTCTTCTGCATGGGCATAGGTGTCTTGGGTTTGTATTAGTGCACTATCGAGGTGGTGTTGACGTTCTGTTGCCGGAAACTGACCTTCATCGACACTTAAAATAAATACAAAGTCCGCTTCCTGACCTTTACTTGCATGACACGTCATAAACCGAATATCCAAATTAGAGCAGGACTTTTGCCAGTCCTTTAATTGCTCCGGACAGTGGTAGTGATTGCGTCCCAGTAGCAGTACTTCTTTCTTTGAAGTTTGTTTTTGGTCTAATTCAAGAAGCGATTTCTCAAGTATAGACATATGCAACAAAACCACCGACTTTTGTTTGATGGTCTTATGACTAGTCACAGTTTTTTGAATTTGATCCGGATTTTGCTGAACAAACTTGGAAGAAACTTCACCAATTATATTGTTGAACCGGTAAGTGGTGTCCAGATAGTGGATCGATGCACCCGGGAAACGTTTATCGAAATCAGTTGTAAGGCTAACGTCTGCCCCAGCAAAGCGGTAAATCGCTTGCCAGTCGTCCCCAACGGCGTACAAAGAGGCTTGTTCCTTAGTTTTGGGTTGATGACAAATGGCTTCCAACAGCTCAAGCCGAGCCGGAGAAATATCCTGATACTCATCGACCATAACGTATCGCCACTGCGGACGATATTTTCCAGACGCCACATACTTAGTCGCCTTAGTGATCATGGTGTGAAAATCAATTTGACTGTTATCTTTGAGCATTTGTTGCCATGCCTGATAACACGGCCAGACTAGTTGAAGTTCACTGTTTAGCCTTGGATACTCATCATGATCAACAATGCGTTGCTGGATTTGTTTCTTGCCGAAATTCATCGCACACAGTTGCTCTAACTGTTTTTCAAGCCACGCGATCAACTTAGGGTTTTCGGACTGAGACCCAAGTTCTTCATCCCCTTTCAGGTATGCAATTGGCCATTGCGAAAGGTGCTTCTGCCAGCGCTTAAACTGATTCTGTGTTGCCCAATGTTGTTTTAGCCACTGCACACACCACGCTTGTTTCATGTTGTCATTGGTTGCCAATGGCGTTATTTCGACACTTTCATTTTCTACATGGCGAATAATATCCAGCCCAAGCTGGTGGAAGGTTTTTACATTGATTGCTTGTCCGTCACTGCCCAGCTTTGTTTCCAGACGCTGACGCATTTCGCTGGCAGCATCACGACCAAATGCCACCATTAACATGTCTTCCGGTTTTGCCTGATGGCTTTGCAGTAAATAGGAGACTCGCGCGGTTAATACACTGGTTTTGCCTGTCCCTGCCCCGGCTAATACGAGATTATGATCATTGTTCATTAATACGGCTTGCTGCTGGGATAAGTTGAGCGGGCTGGATTCCACCTGAGCAAAAAGAACCTGCCAGTATTCTCTTTCTTTTTCCAACCATTCCAGATTTCTTGTTTTCTGATTCGATTCACCGTTGATTAGCCAGTCGGACACGCTTGTCATTGCATCGGGCATACGCTGCTGGGCTTCCTCAAGGTTCATATTGAGTAAAGCGAAATCTTCAGAAACGACATTTTTCCAGTTATTCAATTGGGAAGTAGGCAGGTAAGCAGGCTGGCTTCGCATAAGATCCAACGTTTCCTGCCAACTTGGGAGTTTTTCGTTCAGGCTCTTACATTGGTTGTAATGCCAACTGGAGTATTCATGCTGAGCTTGCTTTACGAAGCGATTGCAGTCCTCCCAGGGTAATCCCTGAACTAACCAGGCTTGTTGTTTATTATTTTTGGCATGAGCATGGAAGACCAGGCTCCCCCACATAAGACCTCGTTTGAGGGTAATGGAGCCGTCCCATACAGAAAAAGGAATGTGCTCTTCACTTTGCGCCGAGTTAAGTATCAGCTTATCGCCTTCAATACAGACTTCATTGTATTCGCTTTGTATTAAAAATTTGGCTGACCGCGACGCCGTGACTTGCATGTATTAAACCTATAATCGAATGGAGTAAGAATCTTAGATCACGTAGCGAATCAGAACAACGTAAAGTCAACTTAAATCGTTGCGCTATTGAGTATTTCTTCAACAACCGTGCTTTTTCTTGGTGCTGGGTCATATCCCTGCTAAGGTCGAATCATGTAACTTACGGATTCCTTTATAAGAAGAAAAACTTATCCCGTGCCATTAACAACGATTTTTCGCCACTATTGGGCAAACAAAACCATCAATTACAGCGTTCGTATTGCGATTGCACTTTTAGGGATTGTGATTCCCTGTTGGTTTTACGAGCAAAACACTGCCATTATCCCTCTTATTCTAGGCATTATTGCCGCCGCCCTTGCGGAAACAGACGACAGTTTCTGGGGGAGAATGCGTGCTCTTATTCTCACGTTTATCTGTTTTGCCATCGCCGCCTTTTCTATAGAGTTCCTGTTTGACCAACCAGTCCTGTTCGCTATTGGCCTGTTTGTTTCTACCTTTGCCTTTATCATGCTTGGTGCCATTGGTCCTCGATACGCCAGCATTGCTTTTGGCTCTTTGCTGATCGCGATTTACACCATGCTTGGTGCGCATGAAAGCCCAAACATCTGGTTCCAGCCTGTTATGTTGCTTGCCGGAGCAGCTTGGTATTACTTCATTTCGATGATCTGGCAGGTCTTCTGGCCAATGCAGCCCGTTCAGCAGAGCTTAGCCAACGTATTTGAACAATTAGCTAATTATCTGGACTCCAAAAGCGAGTTGTTTCACCCGGTGACCAACCTGACGCCTCAGCCACACCGAATCAAAGAAGCCAGCCTGAACGCTGCAACGGTAACCGCGCTTAATCAGTGCAAAGCAACCTTGCTCTCGCGTTCAAAACGGGGGCACATTGACGGACCGAGTGACCGTTTCCTGAACATCTATTTTCTCGCACAAGATATTCACGAGCGCGTCAGTTCAACTCACTACCGTTATCAGGATCTTGCTGAGCAATTTAACCACAGCGACGTACTGTTCCGCTTTAAACATCTATTGCAAACACAGGCAAAAGCGTGTCGCCATATCGCAAAATCACTGAACCTTGGCACACAATATCAGCACGACCCTCAAAACACGCAAGCGCTGAACGAACTCAACGACTCCATGCAATATCTTCAGGACCAGAAACGTCGCGACTGGTCGCTGTCACTCAGTCAGCTTTCTTATTTGTTCAGAAACCTCTCAACCGTTGAGAAGCAGTTAAGTAATGTCAGTAACCCTGATGTAAAACAGAACGAGAACGACGACGTGCTGGATGACACCACAGCGCACACACCGAAAGCGATGTGGTTGAGGATTAAGAGCAACCTGACACCAAATTCGATTCTGTTTCGCCACGCAGTGAGAATGTCGATAGCCCTTACCGCTGGATATGGGTTAATTCAGGCATTCAGTATTGATAAGGGGTACTGGATACTTCTAACCACTTTATTTGTCTGCCAACCCAACTACAGTGCGACCAGACAAAAACTGACAGCACGAGTTATTGGTACTATAGCTGGGTTGTTGGTAGGGGTGTTCCTGTTAACCTTCTTCCCGTCTCAGGAAAGCCAGTTGGTGTTTATTGTGCTTTCGGGCATTCTGTTTTTCGCTTTTCGCATCAACAATTACGGATTCGCGACCGCTTTTATTACCCTGTTGGTTCTGTTCTGCTTTAACCAGTTGGGCGAAGGGTTTGCTGTCGTTCTGCCAAGGCTAGCAGATACTCTGATAGGTTGCGCATTAGCCGTCGTTGCCGTCGCCTTTATTCTTCCGGACTGGCATTCAAAGCGATTGCACAAAGTTATGGCGGAATCGGTTCTCGCAAATCAAAGCTATCTGGCACAAATCATCGGGCAGTATCGCGTAGGAAAGAAAGACACCCTCGCCTATCGCATTGCCCGCCGAGACGCACACAACAAAGATGCAAACCTGAGTTCATCTATCAGTAATATGCTGATAGAGCCGGGGAAATACCAAGCCGCCGTTGATGAGAGTTTCCGTTTTCTGACTCTGAATCATGCCATGCTTAGCTATGTGTCCGCCTTGGGTGCGCACAGAACACGATTAGAAGACGAAACCATTCACCAATTGGTGTTGGATTCTCACCGAGCCATACACAAACATTTGGAAATACTGCACCAGCAGTTGAATGATCAGTGCGAAGACTGTGATTTTTCCACTATTGAAGAAACAGATATAGAAAAGCGTCTGAGTGAATGGCGCGAAGAAGACGAAAGCTCCGCCCGATTAGTTCTGCAACAACTTCATCTTGTCTATCGAATGCTACCTGAGCTCCATTCGTTAGCCTCAAAGTTCGCTGTAAGAGTCCAGTAACTCCTTAGCCGAGCAACGAATTTGCTCGGCTTTCTTCAATAGCCCCTTTTGATTTCTGGGTAAAGATCACATTACCCATATTATTCGAGCAATTCCTGACAAAAATTGAACAAATCAAGATTTCGATGCTCTTAATGTAGGTTGCGTTAATATTTGGCGCACAAAGTTTCAATATCGGTGCAAATGAGACATTGAAAACTATCAAAATCGGGAATAGAAAAATGCCACAGCATCAGTACGAACAGTTAAGGAGCAAGGTTCTTGAGTTGACGCCTGCGCAACTTAAAGACTTACAGATAGAGATTGAAGGGAAGCTAGACAAGAACAATCAACAAGTTGAGTTAACCGAAGAGGAACTAGATGCCATTCTCCGCCTTTTTAGAGATTAATCTCTAAACGAAAGTTGAACTTTTACTGGCTAAAGTTTAACCTTTAAGTAGATCTCGAGGTACCTACCCATGCCAGTCTCATCCATACATTCAGGTCATGTCATTCTCCAACAATCGAGAACCATGGCTAAGCAGGCGACAGAGGAGCTAAACGAAGAAGCTCGTCTTGAAAGAGCGCGCCTCGAAGAAGTGGCAGCAGAAGAACGCATTCGCGAATCCCAACCTAATGAAGAAGTCCAAGCCTCTGAGCGTGCTGAAGAAGCCCGTGAAACTGAACTAGCGAAAGAAGAACAAGCTGAAGTTTACGAAGAGTCTTTCAACAAACTCCCGACCGCAGATGAAGAGCGCGATATCAAACGCGAAGAAATTGCCAGCGAAAGGCAAGATCGCCAAGAATCCGACTACGTAGAAGCTGCCACCAAACTGAATCAGGCAAAAAGCTATAACAGTGTTGGAGCAAGTGTAGTAACACGCTCCAACGACATGATAGGCACAATGCTCGACATTTCTGTCTAGCTAATTGATTCCTCCTGGTTCCCTTCCCAGTTTCCTCTGTTTTTCATCACCGACGCCACAATTGCCGTTCCCATAACCGACACCAGTACTCCCAACGAAACGTACGTAGGAATTGCCCATGCTGTTTCTACTAGCAACATTTTGATGCCGATAAATATCATTATGAACGCCAGTGCAGGCTTAAGATAAACAAATTTGTCCATCATACCCTGCAATACGAAGTACAGAGATCGCAGCCCCAACAACGCAAACACATTTGCCGCCAGTACCAAAAATGGTTCGCGAGTTACCGCAAAAATCGCCGGAATCGAATCCAGCGCGAACATCACGTCCATCATTGCAATAACTGCAATCACAATCGCCATTGGCGTCAGCACTAAGCCTAGTTTGTTGCGACGAACCAATGCGTTACCATGAAATTCGTTTGAGACTCTTGCTACCTTTCGAATTACTCGCTCAGGAAGCGGGCTTAATCCTCCTTCCTCTTCAGGCTGAGTCAGTTTGTAACCCGTCCAGATTAGGAAGGCGGCAAACACATACAGTATCCAATGGAATTGCTCTAATAGCTGAGCGCCTACCGCGATCATGGCAGCTCTTAGCACCAAAGCCCCAATAACCCCCCACAACAGAGCTCTGGGTCTCAATTCTGCCGGAACCAGATACTGATGAAAAATGATCGCGAAAACAAACAAGTTGTCGACGCTCAGTGATTTTTCAAGCAGATAACCGGTGAAGAACGCCGTTGCCGCTTTCCCTGAACTGTAGTGACTTTCAGGCGCATACCATTCCCAGAAAAACAGAATAGAAACACCAAATGCCATTGCGACCAAAACCCAGATTACACTCCAGATCGCGGCTTTTTTTACCGTGACCTGACCGCCTCGGGTTTGCCAGATATCGACACACACCAACAATAAAGTCAGTGCACCAAATGCAAAATAAGTGATAGGACTCAAAACACACCTCATTCCACAAACAAACATGCGGAAGAGACAGATACGACTACCCCCGCAAACCTGCAAATGTTCAAACCGTTACAGGCTAGAACACTGCTCCTTGAATGCGTTGGTCTCGTCAGAGTGAAAGCTGGTTAAGGGCTTAAACCTTTATATGCCGGAAAAGCGAACGCTTAACGGGATGACGACATACAAACTAAGAGTTCTTAGTAGACTACTCCCCAATACAGGCGGATAGTATGCCTGTATTGAGAGTACGTCAATACGATTTTTTGCGTTATCGCAGTGGTATACCAGACAGATAAACATGCAGGAAAAATGCGGTAATAAAGTATAAAATCAGGCTGATAACATGCGTTTTCAGTTCCTGAGAAACAGGGGGAATATCTGGTTTCACCCACTCCCCATCTCTTTTGTTAATCACAATTATTTCGATAACTGCCCACAAAGCTAAACCACCAAATAACAACACCGAACGTTGCTCACCGTTACTGATCAAATGTGCCACCGCCCAGACAATCACACTCATCAATTGAGGGTGACGTATAAAGCGCTTAATTCTGGTTTTACCCTGCGCAGCGCCAAACAGAATAAAGCCCACCAGCATGAGCAACATGGTCAGCCCTCTAAATTCAGGACCTAACACGTAAAGATAGTTTGGAATGGTGCTTCGCCAACCAAATATGATCATCAACAAACCAGCGACAACTAAGAGAGAGAATATTCCTTTGTAGCCGTTTTCTCCGACCTGATTAATCATGTTTCTTTTTAACTGCGGCGCGAGAGTGGGAACAAAATGAATCGCACTCCACATCAGTAATCCTAATATCATCAGTAACATTGCTTACTTCCTTTTTTGTATTTTGATTCGATTATTGGTCAAATCACCCACTAATGATGTGGATTTCGTCTCATAGCTGGCCACCCAGCCAGAAATCCTGTTTGCTGGCTCGGGTTTGATACAAATAAGGTGATCTATCGCTCTTCTCTTTTTTTGTCTGGGTATAAATTCAAATCAATATCTGACACCATTGGCAGACAAACTTCGTATTGATATCAATGCCTTCAATTACAGGGAGCCACGGATTGGGACAACCACTTGTTGAACTTAAAAATGCGTCCAAACACTTTGTGGATGGTAAAGAAGCACACCATGTATTGAATGATGTTAACTATGCGCTTTCCTCAGCTTCAAGTGTTGCATTAACCGGAAGCAGCGGAAGTGGAAAAAGCACACTTCTTAATATCATGGCGGGGTTTGAACCGCTTTCTGCCGGAGAGCTATGGATTGATGGCGACAACACCTCTGAATGGAAGGAAGCTCAGTGGAGCCGTTTCCGCTATCAAAAACTCGGGGTGGTGTTTCAACAGTTTAATCTACTGACTCCCCTTAACGTTCAGCAGAACATCGCGTTTCCACTTCAACTAAACGGTAAACAGTGGAACGACTGGTGTGATTATCTGGTGGACAAGCTGTCGATCAGCGAGCTCCTCAATCGTCATGTGTCTGCACTTTCCGGTGGTCAGCAACAACGAGTTGCCATTGCCCGGGCTCTTGCCCACCAGCCTCAACTCCTTTTAGCAGACGAGCCAACTGGTAACTTAGATCAAAGCGTAGAACTGGAGGTAATGGGCTTACTGAAAAACATCGCCCAACAAGCGAATACTGCCATCGTTTTAGTCACTCATAGCGAGACGTGTGCCGAATTCATGCAGCACCGTTACCACCTTGTCAGCGGGTGTCTGCATGAGTCTAAATGAGAACAGGCATATTCGCTCCACACTTGCCATTTTCGTCGCACATTACCGGCAGGCGCCACTTCAAGCCGTTGCAATATTGATTGGCATTGTTCTAGCGGTAACTTTATTTGTCGCGGTGCAAGCCATTAATCTCAATGCCAAACGCAGTTATGCCGAATCAACAGAGCAGCTTAGCGGACAGGCGCAGAGCCTCATCCTCCCTCTTTCCGGTCAACATTATCTGCCCGAGTCAGTCTATTTTTCAGTGCGTCAGGCAGGGTTGAGCCAAGCCTTACCTGTTATTGAAGGACGCGTGAGAGACAATCAGGGACGTCGTTGGTCAATACAAGGCAGTGATTTAATCTCTGCCATAACTTCTCAGTTTAATAAGCAAGTTTCATCTCGCGAAAACACAGTAACTAAAAGCTCATCTGTCTCTCTGTTTGATTCAAAATTGCCTTTAGCAAGGCTTCTTACTGGTGAGCCAATGGTCCTTGTCAGCCAGTCGCATCACGAAAGCATGGGTGGAGTCAGTCAACTCATTCTGGAAGGAGTAGAAACGGATGTCATTGCGGTTCCCGACCAATGGCAACTGGGTAGCAGAATGCTAATGGATATAGGGTTCGCGCAGCAACTGATGAAAAAAGAAGGCAAGCTTAGTTATATCGCTGTTTTTGATAAGCAGGGAACCGAAGCATCAAATTGGGAAAGGTTCCTTGACCAAAAAGCGCAATGGGTCACTAACACACAAAGCACCGACCTCGGTTCACTTACCGATAGCTTTCACCTGAACCTAACAGCCATGAGTATGCTGGCGTTTCTGGTTGGGCTGTTTATCGCCTACAACGGGGTGAAATACAGTTTACTCAAGCGAAATCGCTTGCTGGTTCAGATACAGCAAGCGGGTATCACCCAGGAAACCGTTTTTGCAAGTCTGCTTATCGAACTGATCTTCCTGGTTACCTTAGGATCGTCACTCGGTTTCGTCATGGGCATTCAATTGAGCCACTGGCTTCACCCAATGATCGCTCTGACGTTAGAGCAACTTTACGGCGCGACTCTGCTTCCCGGAACCTGGTTCTGGCACTGGTGGTTACAAGCTTTGGGTTTAACGCTTGTAGCTACATTAGCGGCGTGCTGGCAGCACTTTAAACAGCGTGTGAATCAACCCCTTTCTTCTCACAGTGGATTGTATCAGACGCCAGAAAACTCGAATGAAAACCGACTGTTCTTCATTGCAGTCGTTTTGTCCGCTTCCGCACTGATTGGGCTATGGGCTAGCGATTATTTTCGCTTCACCATGGTCTGGCTGGGTGTGTTGATCGTCTCCATTCCACTGTTCCTACCTAAAGCGATGAGTACCCTTTCGCGTTGGGCTGTCAGGAAAACCACGTCTGGTCTCATGCTCTATCTTTTTGCGGAACTGAAAGAGCTGATTGCCCCGCTTTCACTCGCTATGATGGCGTTACTTTTGGCAGTCACCGCAAACATAGGGATGAATACCTTAGTCGGCAGCTTCGAGCTCACATTAAAACAATGGTTAGAGCAAAGACTGCATGCCGATATCTATGTCAGCCCATCTCAGAGCAAAATGGCTGAAGTTGAACAGGCGCTATATCAGTTTGAGGGCGTCGATAAAGTTTATAAACAGTATTATGTCGACGAAAAAATTCTGGGGTTACCAACTTTGCTAGGCACTAAAGATCCGTCCACGCTTGAGCAAACCATGGTTTTTAAATCTCATACACCTGATTTTTGGGATAACTTTTATGCAGGCAAAGTCGTTGCCATCAGCGAACCCACCGCCGTTAAACTCAACCTGGAGTTAGAAAGTGATTTTGTTGTCGATGCTTTGTCCAACAAGGCGTTTAAAGTGGGTGCAATTTTCCATGACTATGGTTCACCAAATGGTGAAGTTTTGATTTCTCCAGATCTATGGAATCAACTTGGGTTTTCACCTACCCCCACCAGCCTTGGAGTGAAAGTATCTGGCAATATCGAGCAGGTTCAGAAAGCACTAATCCAAAGGCTGGAACTTCATTCAAGCCAGCTCTATGATCAGGCAGAAATCAAATCCATCGCGCTAGAGATATTCTCACGTACCTTCTCTATAACCAGTGCTCTAAATGGAGTCACACTGCTGGTCGCGGTTATCGGGTTATTCAGTGCATGTTTTATGTTGCTCGAAGCTCGCAAAGCCGCCATTGCTCGGCTCCACGCAATTGGAGTTAGCCGAGCCAAACTAATGGGGTTAGTTCTGGGTCAGATAGCGGCGTTAGTCGCGTTCACCCTTATGGTCGCATTGCCTCTGGGTGCCATTGTGGGTTACGTACTTACCGACATCATTACGCTTCGCGCGTTTGGCTGGAGCCTTAATTACTTATGGAGCTGGAGTGACACCTTGGTCCTTGTACTTGTTACCCTTTCTTCGGCGCTCATCGCAACGGCATTACCCTTATGGCGCTTAGTGAGCCGCCCTCTTATCTCCAGCTTACAAAGCGAGGTGCTTTGATGAGTACTTGGTTTAAAACAGCCTCAATAAGCTTGATTTTACTTTTTCTGACGGGGTGTGAAGATAAACCCCAACAAGGAATGGGATTATGGCTGGGGGAACAAAACCATCAGTTCGCTGAGGTGACTGAAGGCGTTGAGATAAGGCTGCCTGATGATCACCGTGCGCACCCAGATTTTCGTCACGAATGGTGGTACTTCACCGCCAATTTAGAAGACAACCACGGGAACCGACTCGGCATTCAATGGACACAATTTCGTATTGCTGTTTCCCCTTTTGAACAAGCTGAAAAAAGTAGCTGGTCCGGTAACCAGATATATATGGCGCACAGCGCCGTTACCACATCAGATTCTCACCTTGCCGATGAAAAGTGGTCTCGTGCACATCCTCAGCTCTCTGGGGTTGAAACCGTTCCGCTGCGCGTATTTCTTGATGACTGGCAATGGAAGTCTTCTACCCGTGATCTTTTCCCCGCCTCGCTTAACGTTAAATCCGATCGGTTCGAATATTCGTTAACCTTAACCAGCAATTCGCCTTACCAAAAGCAAGGTAAAAATGGGTACAGCCAGAAAGACAAGAATGGCGAAGTGGCTTCCTATTATTACAGCCAGCCTTTTATCCAAGTTGATGGTGAAGTGCTTATTGATGGCGAGATCAGGAAAGTAACGGGTAAAGGTTGGATTGACCGTGAGTGGAGCTCTCAGTTTCTGCTTGGTTCTCAACAAGGCTGGGACTGGTTTGCGCTTAGATTAAGTGAAGACACCAGTCTGGTTGTTTTTCAGTTGAGAGATTCTGAATCAGGCGATACTAACTATGCTCATGCCAAACTGATGAACAAAGATGGCAGCGGTAAAACAATCGACCAAGAGCAGATAACCTTACGCGTGGCTTCGCAAACCGCGATTGATGGAAGATCTTATCCGACAGAATGGCAAATTCAGGTTCCAGATCACAAGATTAACCTGACGGTTTCAGCCCTAAACCCGAATGCCAAAATGCCTCTTACCATCCCTTATTGGGAAGGTCCTGTGCAATTTAGCGGGTCGCACTCTGGCTCGGGTTATATGGAATTGACAGGATATTAAGACTTTCGCTGATAAATCACAGTGTGGGAAAGGAACAGGTAGGAAAATCGTTCGTTTATTCGTATTTTGTATTCCAGTTCCTTCTCGTCAAGACATTGCCAGCCTTCATCAAAGTACCCGTTAATATCATCTACAGCTTCGCCTTCATTCTTAAGGTGCTTCTTATTCCATTGATAGGTGCACGAGAGAACAAGTGCGCCTCCCGGAGCGACTGCATCCTTCAATGCATTAACGATTTCGGCTGGTGATTCGCATTGGTCGAGCACATTTAAACAAACGACTAAATCATGTTGTGATTCCAGAGTTTCCACCCCAAAGGGAAGATTTAATAGTTCAAAATCTACGTGGGCGCACTGGTTTGCAATGGGCGTGGTATCTACAGTCAATTTCCCTCTATTCGCTCCTCCTTTAATAAGGGGAAATGAATATTCACCTCCGTTGAGGAGAAATTTCTCTAAGTGAGATAACAATAGTTCTGAAGGCTCTACCAAAGTAACCTGAGTAACAAATGGCATCCACTGAATAAGCTCGTAGCAGGTTCGCCCCATGGCAGGTCCTACTTCCAGCATAGAAATCGGTGAGATTCTCTCTTGTACTGCCTGGTGAATAAATTGAGTTACTTGCAAATGAAATTGGGATTCAGCAAACGTGACCGGGACATTTTTTGAGTCACTATCAAGCACTCCATTTGGAACATTCCCTGAAAACACATCTAGCCATTGTTTTTCAAAATATGAAGCCAGCAATTCGTTCTTCAGATAAAAGTCTGACACATTCTCTCCTGATTTAATGTGTAATTTTTAGCGCAGTCGAATTTAACGGTCCGCTGGGTGGTTCACGCCATCATTGGTTACCACCTCACCAAGATCAAATGGGTTGACGCCTTCTAAGCACCCAACATTGAATCCGTATTCGTGAGGATTAGAGCGCCTTTGATGGTGGGTATAAATTCCGCAATTTGAGCAAAAGTAGTGCTTAGCGGTTTGAGTGTTGAATTGATAAAGCTTGAGTACGTCCTCACCTTTGAGGATCTTTATTCCATCCAAGTCCACTGATGCCACAATCGCCCCTTTACGGCGGCAGATAGAACAGTCGCACCGCCTTGGGTTATCAATGCCATATGGTAGTGTAAGCTCCAGTACGACTGCTCCGCAGTGGCAGGTTGCTTTGTGTTTGGGAAGTATTTTGGTATTACCTACTTGCTTTATCATCTCATGACTCCTTCCTTTGAGTTATTTTAGCGAGATTCCTCCATCGACCACCAACGTATGACCAACGATATAGCTCGATTTATCAGATAGCAGGAAATCTATGGCGTCTGCGATTTCAGATATTCTGGCAAATCGTTGAATGGGCACTTGAGACAAAACATTGTCACGAAGTTGTTCATCTTTCTTGGCTCGCTCTTCCCATCTCGGTGTCCAGGTAACACCTGGAGCAACAGCATTGATTCGAATACCTTTTTCGATGTTTTCTAACGCCAGAGACTGTGTTAGCCCCTCAATCGCGTGTTTAGCTGCGCAGTACATAGTGGCATTTGGAGTAGGTCTTAGTCCATTTATTGAGCTTACATTAACCATGGTAGAGCCAGCAGACATCATTTTAATCTGATACCGAATATTCAGTGCTTGCGCCCAGAAATCGTTGTCTAGCGTAGACTTAAGATCTTCTATTTCTACCGAGCTGAACTCTCCAAGAGATGCAATTGCAGGAGATGCATTGTTCACCGCGATGTCTATTTTTCCGTAGGTTTGGGCGATGTATTGATACCAATGATCTAAACCGCGTTCGTCAGTGATGTCTAAGCTTTGGTAATCAACATCCTTCAATTCCGGATGTTTCGAAACGGCACTATCCCAACTTGAACTGCTTCTGGAACAAGTTACCACCTTGTAGCCCTTATTCACCCATCGGTTAACCATTTCCAGCCCAATGCCTTTGGAACCTCCTGTTATCAATGCAGTTTTCATAGGTGCGCCTATATTTTTTATAAACAACCATCAGCATATCAAGAACAAACGTATCGTCAATTTGCACCACTGGGTTGTGACTGTTCGATCTGTTTTTCTGGCTGTAAGGAATAGAAAAAGGTGGCATGAGCCACCTTCAGGGAGATTTAAAAAGCGAGAATATACGGCGACTTAGTATCGTGCGTGCATTCCAAAATGGTGGGATAGGTTGTCGTCCATGTTTCCGCCTTTCCACCCAGAGCCACCCAACAAGTTCAGGATATCTCTCGCGTTATAGTCCCGACCTTCAAAATAGTCATTCGCAATGTCTTGCCTGATTGCAGCGACAGCATGTTTTGCTTTATCCGAGTCGAACTTGAGCGACGAGTACTCACAAAACAATGCTAAAGCTATTTGTTTTTGGCGTTTACACAACTCGATACTGTTTGCTTCAACCTGACCAACGGTGTAGTAGTCGCGACTTCCATATCCTTTCATCAGTAACGGTGAAAGACGTTTTAACACCTTCTTGGTACGTCTTCTTTGTAAGTATCGAATCATAGCTAACCCTCAATCAAAATCAGGGTGATTTTAACTTAGCTTCAATCTGATTTGTTAGCAGAAACAAGTAAGCGAGAGTAAGTTTCAAATACACCACGAGTTGCTTACATTAGTACGGTTGCGATCATCTTTATCGCCATAATCGTAAGTAATACTTTAATCGCGTAAATCCATTTCTCATTGTTTGTCGTTCGTCTTAACTGGGTGCCAATAAACGAACCCAAAACGGAGCAGATAACCATAACGGTCAATAAAGCTAAGTTTCCAGTCAGCGAAAAACCAATGATCCCAAACACCAATATCTTGCTCAGATGACTGATGGTCATGAACAATGCGCTCGTCGCAATAATCTGGTTTTTATCTTCTAGATCTTTGGTAAGTACGCTCAATGCAAACGGTCCTGTTGCTCCAACAACCAATCCTAGACCTGACTGCAAAAAGCCAATAACGTAGTAGCTTTCGTATTGACCTATGAAGGTTGAAAATCGCTTACTCCAAATATTCAACAGGATATAAATTCCAATTGCCAAAGGAATGTATTCCGTTGGCATGCTAACGATCAGGAAGCCAAAAGCAATCACGCCCAGTAACGAGCCAGCAATAAATTTGGGGAGAAAATCCCAGCGCACACTGCTCCAGGAAAAATACATTCGGGAAACATTGCTAGCTAACTGGGTTACGCCGTGAACAGGAACAATAAGATGAGGCGCTAAAAATGCGGGAAGTATGGAAATCAGCAATAGCCCGCCGCCAAAACCGAAGACACCTGCAACTGCCGAGGTGAAAACGAAGCGATACCCAGTATGTAAGTAGTTTCCACTGTGACTCCCTGTTTTATTCTTTTGGGTTTGCTTTTGTCAGTTGCTGTTTAACAAACTGGAGAGCCTCTCTGGCATTTCTATAGTGGTGGGATTGAATGCCTAACTCTCTGGCAACAAGGGGGTTATTTTCACTGTCATCAATAAATATGACTTGTTGAGCGATACATTCACTCAACTTCATGGCTTCAATGAAGTATTCGGCATCAGGTTTCGATACTCCAATTTCAAACGAATTAACTATGTGAGCAAAATAGGAGTCTAAATTCGCAGCCTGTAATTCATCTCTTAAGATTGATGTCGCATTGGTGGTTAGTACCAACTGGCATTCTGGAGCCGCATTTTTTATGTCGCGTAAGAAGGTTAGGTCAATTGTAGATTGAGCTTCTTTCCACGCTTTTATAAGTTCTTGGGCAATAATTTCGGAGTGGTTAGATGATAGCTTTCTAAACACACTTTCTTGCCAATTGTCGTGTGTAGTTTTTCCGGTTATCGCTGGAAATAGAAAATCATTGGAAAACGCAGTACTAAACAAAGTCCCCTGCTTAAGCCCAAGCTTTGATTCACTCTGACTTATGCCGGAACTGTCCCAATGTCTGATTACTCCATCAAAATCCAAGAAAATTGTATTAATCATCTTCACCCAGCCGATTTATGTTATTGCCGCAAATAGGAAAAGCGCCTTGCACTCTTATACCCTATCCAAAGCGTTCAGAAAATCATCGGCTGGTATCGGTGTGCCCTCACTGACATTTCAATACATTCGCAACAATTCTCTGCCTTAGTAAATGCTGACTAAATGTCCCAACGGAAAAACGGTCGGTCGCCATCCATCCGTTCAATTTTAGCTCCCAAGTTGAGATAAAATTGGTGTGCTCTAGTGTTGATGGGGCTTGCCGTCCATGAAATGTGGGATACCCCTTGTTCTTGGGCTAGTCCTTTTAAGAAAGTCATTACTTTGCTGCCATGACCTTTTGAACGCTCTGTATTCAAAACCAATAAATCATCAAGCCAGACTGAAGGCAAACCACTAAATGAGGAGTATCGATAATGAAAAATCGCAAAACCGATCGGTTCATCACTCACTTCCAATATGATTGCATGAGCAAAAGGCTCTGAGTTAAAAAATGTTTTTTGAATTCTTTCAACTGAGGTGGTGATTTCTCCTTCAAACCCTCTCATAGAGCGATCAAAATCGGCTTTTTTGTTTATTAGATCCAGGAGAATGGGAGCATCTTCAAATATCGCCTTTCTTACTTTCAAATTTCCTTCCTTTGGATTATATGCAATCTGCAAAGTAACGCTTTCATTTCAATAATATAAATCAGAGAGTTATTTTAGAAAAAAGAGCGAAATAGCTCGCTCTCTAGTGGTAACTTCAAGATATCACTCGTTCAGAAGTATAGAAATTTGCGTTGCAGAACCTAAAACACGACTGCTATTTACATATACTCTAAGGCTTTGATTGTTTGCTTTCGCAGCAAGAGCAATGGACACCATTCCAGAATACGCTGGATGGTTGTTTTTTAAATAAAGATAAGAACGCCCATTGCAGGAATTGTCTTTCAGTTTGATAACTAGTGAATTTGCGTGAGCATTACCGTCATCACGATCTGCTTGAATCATAACTTGCTGTAGCTCTTGCAATCCACAATCTATGAATGCAGCATTTGCAACATTAGAAAAAATGGATGCCATAATCAGCGCAACTGAAAACAGGTATTTCATTTCTACTTTCCTTGTTTTTATAGATAGAAAAAGCTCTAAGCTTTCTTTACAAAGTGAGCCGTAATCATCATCTCACCAGCACCGTCGACTTTGCAGTCCAGTTGATGGTCCTTACCATCGACAATTCGGCGAACTAGCGCTTTGGTACCAATCTTGAGTACCTGAGAACTGCCTTTGACTTTCAGATCTTTGATCATCGTGACTTTATCGCCTTCTTGCAGCAAGGCTCCGTTTGCGTCTTTTACGGTGATGGATTCTTCAGCAAGAAGCTCGTCAGGATTCCACTCGTGGAAGCACTCTGGGCAAACCAAGTTACTTTGATCTTGGTAGACATATTCGGACGTGCAGCTAGGGCAAGGAGGAAAAGACATGGGGTATTACTTCCTAAAATTAACTTTGATTGTATGGTATTAAACATGGCGCAAGGTTGCGAGTACTATTGCGAATATAAAATCACAGGCATAAAAAATGGCAGCCGAAGCTGCCATTTTTTACGAATCTAACCAGTTATTCCCAATCAAGAATGACCTTACCAGATTGCCCGCTTCGCATGATATCGAAGCCTTTCTGGAAGTCATCAATATTGTAGTGGTGGGTAATGATTGGTGTGAGGTCTAAACCAGATTGAATCAGGCTCGCCATCTTGTACCAGGTTTCGAACATTTCACGTCCGTAAATGCCTTTAATCACCAAACCTTTGAAGATAACCTGATTCCAGTCGATCGCCATATTGGACGGTGGAATACCCAGAAGTGCAATTCGACCGCCGTGGTTCATGGTTTCTAGCATGGTACTGAATGCGACTTGAACGCCAGACATTTCAAGACCAACATCGAAGCCTTCAGTCATGCCAAGCTCAGCCATCACGTCTTCCAGCTTTTCTTCCGCGACATTCACTGCACGAGTCACGCCCATTTTACGTGCCAAATCCAAACGGTATTCGTTGATGTCTGTAATCACAACGTGACGCGCACCAACGTGTTTTGCAACCGCTGCCGCCATAATGCCGATAGGGCCAGCACCTGTGATCAATACATCTTCACCGACCAAGTCGAAGGACAAAGCGGTATGAACCGCGTTACCAAACGGGTCGAAGACTGCAGCCAGATCATCAGAAATTTCATCAGGAATCTTAAACGCATTAAACGCAGGCAGAACAAGGTATTCAGCAAAACTACCCGTACGGTTAACCCCAACACCTTCTGTGTTGCGGCACAAATGGGTACGCCCACCACGACAGTTTCGACAATGCCCACAGGTAATATGACCTTCACCAGACACTCGGTCTCCAATCTCGAAGCCACGTACTTCCTGACCGATCTCAACAACTTCACCTACGTATTCGTGCCCCACAACCATAGGTACTGGAATCGTTTTTTGCGACCACTCATCCCAGTTGTAGATGTGTACGTCAGTACCACAAATCGAGGATTTCTTGATTTTGATTAGAATGTCATTGTGACCGATTTCAGGCTTTTCTACCTCGGTCATCCAAATACCTTCTTCTGGCTTTAGCTTCGCTAGTGCTTTAATTTTCATTATTTGATGATCCCCATATCACGACCTACTTCGATAAACGCATCAATAGCTTTGTCTAGCTGCTCTTTAGAGTGTGCTGCCGACATTTGAGTACGGATTCGAGCTTGCCCTTTTGGAACCACAGGGAATGAGAAGCCAACAACATAGATGCCTTTGGCAAGCGCACGTTCAGCGAACTCTGCCGCCACTTTTGCGTCACCTAGCATAATTGGGATAATCGCGTGATCAGCTCCGGCTAAGGTAAATCCAGCTTCGGTCATGCGTGCGCGGAAGTGTTCTGCATTTTCCCAAAGGCGAGTACGTAGATCACCACTTTCGGCTAATAGGTCAAGAACACGGATAGATGCTGACACAATGGCAGGTGCAACGGAGTTCGAGAACAAGTAAGGACGAGAACGCTGACGTAGCCAGTCGATCACTTCTTTCTTACCGGACGTATAGCCACCAGACGCACCACCCATGGCTTTGCCAAGCGTACCAGTGATGATATCGATACGGTCGATCACGTTGTGATATTCATGCGTACCGGCACCGTTTTCACCCATGAATCCTACTGCGTGAGAATCGTCTACCATCACTAGCGCATCGTACTTTTCAGCCAGGTCACAGATTGCAGGTAGGTTTGCAACAACGCCATCCATTGAGAACACACCGTCTGTCACAATAAGTGTATGACGAGCACCCGCTTCTTTCGCAGCGATCAGTTGTTGCTCTAGCTCTTCCATATTGTTGTTCGCATAACGGAAGCGCATAGCTTTACATAAACGAACACCGTCGATGATAGAGGCGTGGTTTAGTGCATCGGAAATGATCGCATCTTCTTTGCCAAGAATGGTTTCAAATAAACCGGCGTTTGCGTCGAAACAAGAGGTGTAAAGAATCGTATCTTCTTTGCCTAGAAACGTGGAAAGCTTCTGCTCCAGTACTTTGTGGGAATCTTGGGTACCACAAATAAAGCGAACCGACGCCATACCGAAACCATGCTGATCCATTCCTTCTTTCGCTGATTCAATCAGGTCAGGATGGTTAGCTAAGCCAAGGTAGTTATTCGCGCAGAAGTTTAATACTTCTTCGCCTGTAGAGATGGATACTGCTGCTTTTTGAGCAGAAGTGATGATGCGTTCAGACTTGTACAACCCTTCGTTTTTTACTTCTTCGATTTGGGTTTGTATGTGCTGGTAAAATGCAGAAGACATGTTCTCATTCCTTCTTCGTTATTGTTGTTCCGCTTTGCTGCGGATTCTTTTTATTTTAAATGAACTCATTAACGACTATTATCCCTCACAATGGAAAACCATTCGTGAATCACAGGCACAAATAAAGGAACACTTGCTTAATGCTTAACCAAAAGCTTATTGCCCTGCTCCCCGATCTCGCTGCTTTTATTTTAGTTGTAGATGAAGGCAGTTTTACCGCGGCGGCGAAAAAATTGAATGTGACGCCTTCAGCACTCAGTAAGTTGATCACTCGCCTGGAACATGCGCTTTCGGTGAAGCTTTTTGAAAGAACGACGCGCTCTCTGGCTATTACCGAATCAGGAAAGAAGGTGTACGAGCAAAGCGTTGCCATGGTAAACGCTGCGCAGCAAGCTATCGCCATATCAGAAGCAGACCACACCGAACTTGCAGGGAGCATTACAGTTGCAGCACCGGAAGCGTATTTGAATTCGGTTTTACAACCCCATATCCTACCGTTTCTGGAACATTACCCCGACATCCAGCTTAAACTTCGCGCCGTGGATGGCGACATCGATTTGAATCAAAACATTGATATCGCATTTCGACTAACGGACAAACCTCATGAAAATCAGGTTCTGAAAGAGATTCGAAAAACCAACCTCGTCTTGTGTGCGAGCCCTGCCTACCTGACCGAGAAAGGGACACCCAATCATCCAACTCAGCTTGAAAAACACGATTGCCTGTATTTAGCCGAAACCCCGAACGATCACATTTGGGATTTTCTAAAAGACGATGAGTTTTTTACGGTGGCTGTGTCTGGTCGGTATGCAGTCAACCATTCGCAAATGCGACTGGCCGGGGTGAAAAGTGGTTTGGGGATAGGGATCTTCCATGACTTTGTGGTAAAAGAAGCCTTACGTGATGGCAGTGTGGTAGAGGTGCTTTCAGACTGGACGCTTAAAAGTAACTACCACGGAGCCGTTGCCATGCAATACGCGCAAACTAAGTACATGCCCGCAAGGCTCCGCGTGTTTATCGATTACATCGTAGAAAAGCTTGCCGAGTAATAGCTATCGCTTTCCGAGCAACACCTGAAAATCTCTTTTGTAATCAGAAAGTGGGTTGTGCCCTATCAGCGATGAATCTTGAGTCTTTAGCCACAAATTAAGCTTTCTTCCCGCATACCAGGCGGCGATGAGATTGGCGGTGGCAATTCCTGCCCATACGTAAGAAACACCGAAATAAGATCCAATCCATGCCAAAGGAATCGTCAGAATAATCGAACGCATCAAGGTAATTCTGAGTGAAGACAGTGGCTGCTCTACCCCATTAAAGAATGAAGTAGTAATCAGCGCCAGACCGTACGCTGGAAACGTCAGACCGACAAAGTAGAAGTAGCTAGACCCAAACGCCAATACTTCTGGTTGATCGCTGAATATGGAGAGGATTGGCGCCGAAGCCAGTGCCACAATAGCAAAGAATAGTAATCCCCAATAAACGGTCATTCTTCCTGATATTGCGATCACTTTATCCAGCCTGTCCTGCTTTTTTGCACCATAGTTTTGCGCGACAAAAGGTGTCATCACCACACTGAGCGCCAGTATCCCGGTAAGAACCAAAGACTCTATGCGCGTGACAATGCCATAAGCCGCAACAGCAGCCTCTCCATGGGTAGATAAAGCACGAGTGATGATTGCCACCGCAAATGGTGTAAGCACCTGTGCAGCAATCGCTGGGATACCGATTCGAAAAACTGGTTTTAGCTCTTTTAAGGATTGAACAAAGGTAAACAAAACACGAAAACTAAAAAGGGACTCTTTAAACGCCAGACTTACCATTAAAACAAGAATCACTAACCACGAAATCACCGTGGCAAGTGCCGCCCCCTCCAAATGCATTTCTGGAAACGGTCCTACTCCAAAAATGAGCAGGTAGTCAAAAACGAGGTTCGTTAGACCACCAATCGCCATGATGATCGTGGATGAAACCATCACACCTTTTGCCATTAAAGCGGCATTCGCTACTAGCGTCCCTACCAACGCCCACATCCCTATAAACAGAGGGATCATATATTCCTTAACCAGTGGCAAGGTATCTGGTGGCGTACCAAGTAAAGTGAATACCTGATCTGCACTCAACAAACCTAAAGCCCCTAACCCCATGGCTGTCAGTAGAAAAAAGAGGATAGATATAGAAGCGATGATCCTCGCTTTTTCGCTATTTTGCTCGCCAAGCGCTTTTCCTACGGCAGCAGAAACGCCCGCTGCCGTTCCCATAAACAGGCTGATAACCAGAAAATAGACAGGATAAGCAAAACTCATGGCGGCGAGAGGTTGTGTGCCCAACTGACCAACAAAGTAGGTATCCACAAGTTGAAACATGAATGTCATTAACATGCCAAAAGCGGCAGGTGCCGCCATTGCAACCAGCGCAGGTCTGACAGGTTTGGATAAGATTGGTGATTCCATACGAACCTCCCTGTGTATTTGAAACGCAAGTTCCTTCTTACGTTTTAACCAACTCTAAGCGGACAGTTTGTTCATCAGCTCTACCAATTCCGCATTAGTCGATTCATCTTTTACTTCACCCTTCTCCATATCGAAGGTGTCGTAAAAACTTGGAAGCGAGAATTGCCCAACCACATTCCCAGCAAAGTGAGGAGCACCACTCACTGCGGTTGCTAACACATTGCGTGCACCACCTGGACCAGGAGACGTCGCCAGAAGCACCATAGGTTTGTTTTGGAACAACTTCATGTCGATGCGAGATGTCCAGTCAAACAGGTTTTTGTATGCTGCCGTGTAGGATCCGTTGTGTTCAGCAAAAGAAATCACGATGGCGTCGGCTTCACCCAATTTGTTAAAGAATGCTTTGGCAAGATCAGGCTGACCCAGCTCTTTTTCTCTGTCCGTGCTGAACAACGGAAGTTCAAAATCATTGATGTCTAGAATTTCAACATCGGCACCTGACACCAAGCCTGATGCGTAAGTAACTAGCTGCTTGTTGATAGAATCACGGCTGCTGGTAGCTGCAAATGCGACAATTTTCATAATCTTTCCTTCCTATTCACTTGAAGCCTTAAAGGAGAATACTTTACGTATTGTTAACTCCGCCGACTTCTTAGATTCTGTTTCGTTTTGATTTAGGTAAACTATAGATTAATTCTATTTAATGATTAATACTTCATTTGAAAATTCATTATTTCCATATGACACTTAATACTTTCTTGAGCATAGGCAATGGCATCAGATACACAACTTCTTGATGGAATGGTTATTTTTTCCGAGGTGGTTTCTAGAGGAAGCTTTACTAAAGCTGCAGAAAGCACCGGGCATTCCACTTCTTACATCAGCAAAGAAATCAATAAACTGGAAGAAAGACTAAAAGCTCGGTTATTACATCGAACAACTCGCACGTTAAGCCTGACACCAGAAGGAGAAATGTATTTCGAACGCTGCCAACAACTAATACAGGATGTTGAAGAACTTGAAGAAACATTGAGCGGAAAAAACGCTGAGCCCAGAGGAACGTTGAAAATCAGTTGCCCAATCACTTTTGGCTTGTCGCGCATTCGCCCTATTTTGGCAAAGTATTCAGCACAGTACCCCGAGGTAAACCTAGACGTAGACCTAAGTGATCACAAAGTCGATATGATTGCCGAGGGTATTGATGTGTCGATTCGAGGGACTTCTAGTCAATTGGAAGATTCGACTCTGATTAGTCAAAAAATTCTGACCAGTGATAGCGCCACTTTTGCCTCTCCTGATTATTTAAAATCCTATGGTACGCCTAAACATCCTTCTGAACTCAAAGATCATATGGCGATCTGCTATCGCTTGATAAAGAACCCATCTCTGTGGACATATTGGGAAAAGGACGGCACTAAGAAGTCGGTGAAAGTAAAGAGTAAACTTCTGACAAACAGTCCTCAGCTTGAATTGGAAATGTGCAAAGAAGGGCTGGGAATAACACGGATGCCGAAGTTTAATCTTGGCGACGAGTTTGAAACGGGGGAATTGGTAGAACTGTTCGCGGATTACCCGAAGGTTCAGATCAATATGTACTTAATCTACCCCAGCCGAAAACACATGTCGGCAAAGGTCTCTAGCTTCATTGAATTTGTAAAACAGGAGTTGGAATCAGAGGCGCTTTAGCTTTCAGGGAACCGGACATCAC
The DNA here is from genome assembly GCF_000222685.1 of Vibrio nigripulchritudo ATCC 27043. GTDB lineage: Bacteria > Pseudomonadota > Gammaproteobacteria > Enterobacterales > Vibrionaceae > Vibrio > Vibrio nigripulchritudo. The sequence goes on from NZ_AFWJ01000322.1 coordinate 84,291, forward strand.
TCACGAATAAGCTTTAGTGTATTTTGAAGTTCATTCGTACTGCATCAGGTACTCAAAATCGGTTTCACCTACATCGACAAAGCCTAATCTCACGTACAATTCTTTTGCAGGGTTAGTTTTTAATACACTAAGTCCAACCACAGCATTAGTGGACTTGGCTTTATCAATAAGGTTTGAAATCAGGCGACTTGCAATGCTCTGATTCTGAAAATTCGGATGGATTTGAATTTGAACCAAGTACCACTCATTCTCTTCCTTTTTGAATTTCGCTTTGATCAAACCTGCAGAAACCCCATTTACCAATATGATCCTTGCGTGCTCGAAGTCATAACGTATACGGTTGATGTAGGCTTCACGAGTCACGGGCATTCCAGCTTCTCGCAAGTATTTGCCCATGGTGATCTCACGTAGGTCGAGCAGAAACCCAACATCTCCATCGTTTGCTTTTCTTAATGAGTATTGCATTCTCGGCTCCCGCCGCAGGTGAATGTTCAATCTATCGTATATTTGATGGGCTTAACTACGTCTACATCGAATGACTCTGCCCAGTAATAACAGGTAACCAAAAGGTCTATTAAAGTTGCCACAAACCTTGCTCTATCGATCCCAAAATGTATATTGCAAACGTCCCTTTACCAGGAATCTCTAATGGCGGAACCGCAATTTCCGCACCTTGCTCCTTAACATCGATAGCTGCCTGTTCAATATCTTCAACCAACCAGTACGGGCGAGTCACCGGTGTTTCTGTTTCCCGCAGTGGTGCTCTGACTCCGACAATACAGCCATCAGATAAAACACCTGTTCTCGCGCCACCGAGTAGCTCATCTGCTCCACCAAAACTGATCTTTTGAGCGAGTTCATACGCTTTACACACCGAATCAACATCAGGAGTGACTATTTCTAAATAGTGAATTTTCATAATTTCCCTCGTTATTTGATCACGCGAATGTAAGCAGCATTAGTACAGCTTGCACCTGCATAATCGTGTATCCAAACCTTATGCCCTGATGCAAATGCAGTAAGTGCTGTCGAATAAGCCCGAGAAAAAATCTCATTTGAACTTGTGGCAGTCCTTGGAAAATTTATGCTTTTATTAGCACATACACCCGTACCGCCCTCTACCCAAACAGTAAAGTTGTCTCCGTTACCACTTGTGTTTGCCACTGACGTGATGGTTGCGTCTTTAACTATGTAAGTTCCAGCACCATTTGCGGAGCTTGCAAATACAAAAAGAGCAATGGTAATTAACTTTTTCATTTAATCTTCCTTTGATTTTTAAAGTAAAAAAGCACTGGTACATTTTGCTGTATACCAGTGCTTTTTGAAAGAGGGATAGATTACTTAGGGCTAAATGGCAGAGAAGAGTGATGAAGATTTATCTTAACGTTGCCTTCTTCATCTTTGATATAGCCAAATGAGTACTCAACTTTTACTTCTTCACCATTTGTTTTGGTGAAGAAGTAATTGCCCATTGCCATTGCAGAATCACCATCAGTAATAATTCCTTCGTTTTCCCAACGAACCTTAATATAAGGTGCCAAAGCGAAGCCTTTATCTTCTGCAAGATCCTGACCGATAAAATAGGACAAAGCTTCTTTCTGTGTTCCACGGAACTGGTCTACAGACGCCAAAGTAGGTTTAAACAGAACCTGTCCTTCACCAAAAGCATAGAATTCTTCAAGATGCTTTATCGCAGCTTCTCTTGGATCACTTGCTTTTCCTATTTTAACGATCCCCTCTCCCCAACCTATTTGTGCGGCTTCAACTTCTGCAGTGGATATTGATCCCGCATAGGCATTAAAAGCACCAAATGAAGCAACCGCCAATGTAATTACAGATAACTTTCTCATTAGTTTCATCCTTGTGAATTTATAGAAATATTTATTTTAGATAAAAATATCATTAGATAAAGCAAACAAAGATTTCGAAAATTGTAATTGAACCAGGTATTAGTTCAGCTTTCCTTACCTATGTTGTGCAATGATTTCGTTGAGCTTTTTACCAAAAAGGCAGACTACTAAATAGGACTTTTTACTCAAGGCTATTTTAGTGAATTTGGATCCAAGAGCTAATTTGGCGCAAAAGGTTTGCAATAGTTTCAGAAGGGTAGAATTTCAAGAAAAGATAAGATGATTAGATAAAAGGAGGGAGTAAATCTTATTAACAAATTTATATTTAAAATGGGTGCGTGATATTTTTGTTTCTAATGCATTTAAATAGAAAAGGGCTGCTAAAAAACAGCCCTTTTTATGTTTAATACCTTAGGAGGTCAGTTCTTTACGAAGAATTTCTGCACCTGCGCTTAGAGCATTGAGTTTGCCTCTCGCAACCTCACGGGATAGAGGAGCCATACCGCAGTTGGTTGAAGGATAAAGCTTGTCAGCATCGACAAACTGGAGGGCTTTTCGAAGCGTGTCCGCAACTTCTTCCGGTGTTTCAATGGCATTAGTTGCCACATCAATCGCCCCAACCATCACTTTCTTACCACGAATAAGTTCAATAAGATCCATAGGCACTCGCGAGTTTTGACACTCTAAAGAAATGATATCGATGTCGGATGTTTGCAGCTTAGGAAACACTTCTTCATATTGGCGCCACTCAGAGCCGAGTGTTTTCTTCCAATCTGTGTTGGCTTTGATGCCATAGCCGTAACAAATATGGACAGCGGTTTCACATTTAAGCCCTTCGATTGCTCTTTCCAGGGTTGCGATCCCCCAGTCATTAACTTCATCAAAAAATACGTTAAATGCAGGTTCGTCAAACTGGATAATATCTACACCAGCCGCCTCAAGTTCTTTGGCTTCCTGATTTAGAATTTTGGCAAATTCCCAAGCCAGCTTTTCGCGACTCTTGTAATGAGCATCGTAAAGCGTGTCGATCATCGTCATAGGACCTGGCAAAGCCCATTTGATCGGTTTATCTGTTTGCTCACGCAGAAACTTTGCATCTTCAACAAAGACTGGTTTCTGACGGCTAACAGCGCCAACAACGGTTGGTACACTCGCATCATAGCGGTCACGGATTTTCACCGTCTCGCGCTTCTCGAAGTCAACTCCATCGAGATGCTCAATAAATGTGGTCACGAAGTGCTGACGTGTTTGCTCGCCATCACTGACAATGTCTATGCCTGTTTGTACTTGTTCTTGCAGAGATACGCGCAACGCGTCCTGCTTTCCATCAATCAGTTCCTGATCTTCTAGCTTCCAGGGAGACCAAAGTTTCTCAGGTTGTGCCAGCCAAGAAGGCTTAGGTAAGCTACCAGCCGTTGAAGTAGGTAATAGAATTTTCGTCATACTTTTGTTTTTCCCTTAACTATTAAGCGTAGTTTGCAGACCATTGCTCAAGAACATTTTGATAAGGCTTGATGAAGTTCTCTTCCGCAAATTTCCCTTGCTCGATAGCCAGTCTGCTGCGCTCCTCTCTGTCATAAACAATCTGAGTCAGAGAGTGATCCAGGTTTTTCAGGTTTGGCTGATAATGCTTGCCTGCCGCTGCATTCGCATTGTAAATCTCTGGTCGGTAGATTTTCTGGAAAGTTTCCATGGTGCTGATAGTACTGATCAGCTCAAGGTTGGTGTAATCATTAAGCAGATCACCAAAGAAGTAGAAAGCCAACGGTGCAACACTGTTAGGCGGCATGAAGTAACGTACTTGCAGACCCATTTTTTTGAAGTATTGCTCGGTCAAAGACGATTCGTTTGGCTCGTATTCAAAACCTAATACCGGGTGTTGATTTTCAGTACGGTGATACGTTTTGTTGTCAGATACACTTAGGCAGATAACCGGTGGCTTATTGAAATGTTGCTTGTAAGTGTCGGATTTAATGAAGCTCTTGAATAGCTTACCGTGCAGTTCACCAAAGTTAGCCGGTACGCTGAACTGATCTTGGTTCTTGTTATGATCCAGTAGCAATACGCTGAAATCATAATCGCGAACGTAAGATGAGAAGTTGTTTCCAACGATACCTTCAATACGTTCATTCGTTTTATGGTCAACAATGTTTGTCTTCAGAATTTCTATTGATGGGAAAGCCTGCCCACTGCCTTCAATATCCATATCTACGGATACGATTTCAAGCTCAACAGAATAACGATCACCTTTCGGGTTATCCCAACTTGCCAGAGCATTAAAGCTGTTGTCGATCATCTTCAACGCGTTACGTAGGTTAGCTTGACGGCTATCGCCTCTTGCTAGGTTAGCAAAATTAGTTGTGATACGCGTACTGTCTGAAGGATGGTAATTCTCATCAAAACAAATGCTTTTGATTGTGAATGCAAAGTCTTTATTCATGGTGATCTGATTTCCAATTCTTGAGGAAAGACCTGAGAGTTTTCACGGGTTTCAGGTCTTCCCAATATTCTTTCTTATTTTCCCAGCCTGAACTTTTCACAGATTCTTGATTTGCGTCAAACGAAGCAAATAGCTTCAACTGTATTATCCACTATGCTCGGGAGTAGAATGTGTTTTATACCCAGATACCAAATTGAGTAAAAATGGTTTTCTTTCACATTTAACATGAGAAATATTCATGTTCTTTTTCGACTAGGTTGTTTCTCCTATTAATTAGTGTGCTTTTTCTCCTGCCTTTCCTCTCTAAAAGCCTCAATAATAATCCAGTCCAAACTTTCCATTGGTCACCTGAGCTATTCATTAAAACTCAACATCAAATACTTCTCTCAATTTAAATTGGGTAGAAAATTTAGTGTCTAAAACACAAGATCAAAAAAGCCCCAAAAGTTTGGGGCTTAAAAATGTAATTACTGTGTGGTTTAAAACTTAATTCTGTACATGAAGATTAAGCAAACCAGTGGTGCAGTTTTGGCATCGCTTTTAGCAATAAGGCATCAACAATCAAAACAGTCACTATCGTCGCGCCTGCAAGTGGAAAGGCAAAGCCTACCAAAACAACGGTTGCGGCTCCTAGCTTCCAGATTCCCCCTTTTTGAAAGGAAGGTGGTGCTCCCAGTTTTTTCTTACCTGCTGGTCGACGTTTCCACCACATTAGCGCACCTGTTACGCTAACCGCGACGAACGCAAGACAGAAGAACACATTCAAAAGCTTGTTAATGATACTGACTTCACCTGTATGGAGTGCAATGCCAGACGCCATAAACTTAGCCATCCAGTTGTAGTCTTCCCATGTCACATCTGCGAGGATTTCACCTGAGTACTGGTCGATGTGTGTCGTGCGATCCTGTGTTGGATCGGTTATATCACCACTCATGGTGTTCGCACCAAGCGTAAACACGCCAGTTTCACTCTTCGGCAGATTCAATTTGTATTGAGTCATGCCAAGTTTACTCGCAGTATCCACGACCTTATCGATAGATACAGTTGCCGTGTTGATGTGATGGGCATGGTCACCGTGACCACCATGATGCTCATGACCTTTCGATTCGGGTAACGGCGTTTGCTCTAACCCCCATGGTACTTCTTCTTCGGTTCCATGATTTAAGCTGGCGTGCGTTTTATCCGATAAAGGAACATCCGACCATTTTTGAGCGGGAAAACTGCTCCATGGTTGCACAAATTTCCCACCCCAAATACCTGCCCACGCAAGCCCGGAAACCAGAAAGAACAATAGAACTAATGAAAGCACACCACCTAAGTTTGCATGCAGATCTCGCATGAAAATGCGGGTTCCACTTTGCATACGAATTTTCAGAAAGCCCGCTTTAGAAGCGTTGTCCGACGGCAACCAAAGGTAAATACCAGTCACCAATAGAATAATGGACAGACTGGCAGAAATTTCGATCAGGTAGCCGCCAGTGTCTCCGACGAGTAAAGTGCTGTGAATGTCATTTGCTAACGCGTACCAGCTTTCACCACGATCAATTTCGCCTTTGATGTCGCCAGTATATGGATCAACAAGAACAAAACGGTTTGACCCGTCTTCAAACCTTACTGAGAATCGGTTTGGTGCTGTCTCGCTATGTGCTGGTACAAATTGAGTAACTGTGCCCTCTGCATAGCTCTCAACAATACTAAGCTGCTGTGATACCGGAATAGAATTCGATTTAGGTTCAACAATCAGCATGTCGCCGTAGCGAGCGCTTTCAAGCTCGTCATCGAACAACATCACAATGCCTGTAAGAGACAGTATCAACATAAACGGGATGACAAATAACCCTGCATAAAAGTGCCATCTCCAAGTGAGAAAATAGAGGTTCTTCGAACGTGCGAAGTCCTTTTGTTGAGCTGTTTGAGTGCTTCCCAACATAATAATTTTTCCTTTTAACGCTAAAACACTCTGCTTACCTAAAGCCGAGTAACTTCAGATACATGCGAGTGCGTATATTATTGTAATAATTGTGTGTTCAGGAAAAATATGCAGGTGGTGCTCGTGGGGTATGCAATTGATAACGCACGTTTAGAGCCAAATAAACGTATTGGTTTTCAATTGCAAAACTCAGTAGTTGGAAGATGGGTGTAGTTGGAAGATTGTTATGATGAAAGGTGGAATAATGGCTAAATGGACAAGGCTTCCCACTGTGGGTTTTCACCTCCTGTCCTTCTTCGATCTGAACTAACTCAAATCCGTTAACGGTACATAGCATCGCCCACACACCAGCATTGCTGCCGTGCGCATTTATGACAGGCATTAATGTCACCAGTACCCAACTTAGGGCACAAGCAAATAACATTCCTGTTTTAAATGGGGTGCGATGGATCATAACCCTTCCTTATTTTACGGTATGAAGGGTATCTCCTATTAACAAAAGATTCAAAAGAAAGGAGAACTTACACAACCACGATCACAGTGCTTATGGTAAGAATTTGTAATCGGATGTGAGCAAATCTTCGATCTCTTCTAATAGCAGCGGTTTAGAGAACAAGAACCCCTGAATTGACTGGCAACCAAGCTCTCTTACCAAAGCGAGTTCCAGCGTATTCTCTACCCCTTCTGCAACCACATCCATGCCTAAGTTTCGCGCAAGTTCAATGATTGTCCGAGTGATGATTTGTTTGTCTTTGTGCATTTGAATTTGGTGAACGAAGGAACGATCCACTTTTAGTTTTCCGATGGGATAACGGGAAAGATAAGCAAGGTTTGAATAGCCGGTTCCAAAGTCATCAACACTCAGGTTAAGTCCTAGCTCCCGGAATTTATTGAGAGTGCCAATCAGCCTCTCTTCATCTTTCATCAGTATGGATTCCGTCAGTTCAAGCTCGAGAAGATGAGCCGGAACCTGGGTTTCTTTCAGAAGTTTTTCCACTTCGACCAAAAGATTGTGATGGTAAAACTGAATGCCGGATACGTTGACAGATACGGGTTTACAGTCGATTCCTTTCGCCAGCCATTCAGCCAGTTGATTCAGAACCATTTTAATAACGTACAGACCAATTTCTGAAATCAGACCGGACTGTTCGGCAAACGGTATAAATTCACCTGGACCAATTTCACCTTTTTCCGGATCCTGCCAGCGAATCAGAGCTTCCATTCCAACAATCGAACCCGTATCGCTATTCACCATAGGCTGATAACGAACAAACAGCTGGTTCTGATCAATGGCATTTCTCAGGCGTTTTTCCATGTTCCACTGGTTCAGAGCCAGTCCCTCAAAACGAGAAGAAAAGACCTGAGCACTTTGCTTACCCGCGATCTTAGCCTGATACATAGCAATGTCTGCGTTTCTCAGCAGTTCGGTATGTGTCTCCCCGTGCAAAGGAAACACAGACATACCAATAGATGCCGAAAAATCGAATTCATAGCTGTCTTTCTTAAACGTCATACTAATTTGCTTTAGCAAGTAGCTAGACCAACGCTCTACACTGGCTTCCTGGGTGTCATCTTGAATCACCACAACAAACTCATCGCCGCTGTGGCGATATACATCACCTTTTTTACCTACTGCCAGACGCAGTTTCTCAGCCGCCGCTTTTAGTGCCGCATCTCCTGCCGCATGACCGATAGAGTCGTTTACGATCTTAAAGTTATCCAGATCCACAAAAGCGACGATAAACGGAGCTTTTGCGGCGATTAATGCATCCAAATCCTGTTCAAGCGAGTAGCGGTTTTTAAGGTGGGTCAGCATGTCGTGGTGGGCAAGAAAAGCCAGCTTATCCTCTGCGGCTTTTCGTTCGCTGATATCGCGTGCAGTTCCCGCTGTGCCAACAACGACACCTTCTCTTACGACAGGCACTTTGATCAGCTCTATCCACGAACGATTCCCATCCACTGCTGTGGCAAGAAACTCGTGCCTGATGGGGGTGAGCGTTTTCATGACCTCTTCGTCATCTTCACGGTATTGCACCGCGTCTTCATATCGGGAAAGATCAAAGTCTGTCTTTCCGATCAGCGCTTCATAATTTACACCAAATGCTCGTTGAAACTCAGCATTAACGGCAAGGAACCGTCCATCAGTATCTTTTATCCAGGCCAGGTCAGGAATGCTGTTGAGTAAGGTCTGATATTTATCTGATCGTTCTTTAAGAGCCAGAATTTCATCGCTCTGATATGTATTCTCTTCCTGCGCTATTTCTAGTTGCTCTTCCAGCTTTGCCACCTTTTTACTGGTGCTGATGACATGAAAATGAACCAGCTGCAAAAAGGCAAATAAAGTAAGAAACAGCGCCAGACTGGTCGTGACTACGGCCTCCGGAAACGTGAATATCACAGCAAGGCAGATAACCAAGATCAGAGTGGTGCTAAGAAGCCAGAAAAGTTTTCGATGTTGTACAGCTCGAGCAATAGGCGAACGACTCATTTTCACCCTCAACGAAATTAACAGATGAGCGTACAGTATAAATTAATTTGCGCGAAAAAAGTTCACTTTTTGATAATTTTATGAACAAAAGCGTTACTTTGAACGATAATACATTGAATATTCTTCAATATTTTTTCTTCCTCTTAATAAAAGGAAGTTTAAAAACTGTTCAGGAGAGTGTGTGATAACTTTTTCAGCTGAAATCCCGGTGTTATCGATGAGCTGTGCAGC
>NZ_AFWJ01000321.1 GCF_000222685.1 Vibrio nigripulchritudo ATCC 27043
AGACGCAAGACCACTTGTTGACAACGACACCGAAGCAATCGAGCGAAAAACCGACCGTGTTGAAATCGACTTGTTAGTGGCACAAAGAGCTGTAGGAGGAGAGGAACAGTGAGTTTTAAAGCTGTAGGGAAATTTGTCAGCCAAAAATGGTTTGTCAGCTTAATTGGTCTGATTGCTCTGTCACTTATGATCTGGCTGGTTGGCCCGCTCGTGGCCGTTGCAGGTCATGAACCTTTAAAAAGTGAAACCTCTCGTCTTCTGGTACTGCTAGCACTAATGTTTGGCTGGGGTGTCGTGAACATCCGCCAGCAGAAGAAAGAAAAGAAAGAAGAAGATGAAAGCATTCAGAATCTTCTGGAAGTCAATGCGCAAGACGATGAAGAATCCGCTGCCGAAATTGACTTGCTCAAAGAGAGAATTGATCAGGCAATTCAAGTCTTACACAAGACGGGCAAACGCGGAAAGCAAAGCATTTACAAACTGCCTTGGTACGTTTTAATTGGTCCACCGGGAACAGGTAAAACGACGGCACTAGCAAATTCTGGTTTGGAGTTCCCACTTTCTGACAGCTTAGGGCAAGACCCTTTGTCTGGGATTGGTGGAACTCGCCACTGTGACTGGTGGTTCACAAATAAAGCGGTATTAATTGATACGGCTGGTCGCTACACCACGCAAGACAGCCATTCAGAAAAAGACTCAAAAGCTTGGTTGGGTTTCCTTGGGTTACTTAAAAAATACCGTACGAAACGCCCTATCAATGGTGCCATCGTGGCAGTAAGTTTGGTCAGCTTAATGAGCCAGACTCGTACAGAGCGAGGTATGCATGCAAGAGCAATTAAGGCGCGTATTCAGGAGCTGAAAAATCAGCTTGGTATGCAGTTCCCTATTTATATTGTTCTAACCAAAGCTGACCTAATAGCAGGCTTTAATGAATACTTTGCCGATTTAGAGGACGAAGAACGCGATCAATTACTTGGTTTCATGTTCCCTGAGTCTTCAGAAGATGAGAAAGGTGTTATTTCTTTGTTTAACAAAGAATTTCACCATCTTCTGGAAAGCCTTGATAAGCGCATGAACAAGCGTTTAGAGCAGGAAACTGATCTAGACAAGCGAGCACTGATTTTTGAGTTTCCAAAACAGCTAAGAATGCTTCAGGCAAATGTCGATGAGTTTCTAAGCGACATCTTTGCTAAGAATGCCTTCGAAGAATCAACCATGATTCGTGGTGTGTTTATCGTGAGTGCGGTTCAGGAAGGCATGCCAATTGACCGCGTAATGAATGAAACATCATCAGGTCTTGGGCTTTCTCAGCTATCGCTTAAAACCAGCTCTAAAGAGTCAGCGAGTTTCTTCATTCGTTCTCTGTTTGAAGACATTATATTCAGAGAGCAATTCCTTGGCAGTGTGAACCGTCATCATCAAAAGCAGAACCGTTGGGTCAAGCATGGTGCACTGGCATTCAGCTTGGCGAGTGTGGCTGCTTTTGGCGCAATCTGGTTCCAAAGTTTCCAATGGAATAAGCAACTTATCACTGAAACCGATGACCGCATTGCCAATATCGATGAACAAGTGAAGCGAATCGATTTTGATTTCGAAGACAACTTAGTGGAATCCCTTGAGTTGCTCGATGAAATCATGGGGCTACCTATGGGGTATGCCGGATACTACGAAGACGTTGAAGGCATTAAGAAGTTTGGATTGTATCAGGGCGACAAGATAGGGCAGCCAGCGAAAGCTGCCTATCACCAGGCGTTAAATGGCTACTTCTCTAAGCTGTTGGAATCGGCGCTTATCAGTGAGATGGAAGCGAGTCAGTCTCACCGGGAATACTTGTACGAAACTCTTAAAACATACTTGATGCTGTTTAATCCGGAGCGTTTCGATATCGTCCATGTCGAAAGTTGGTTCGAACTCTATTTCGAGAACAACTTCCCAGGTGAGTTCAACGAAGAAAAACGTGCTTCTCTGATGATGCATACCAAGAACTTGTTGGCTAACGACGACCTCGGGCTATACGTGAACAATGACGCAGTCCAAGACGCGCGAAATGTACTTACTCAGTTGCCATTGGCAGAGCGTGCTTATCAGCGTATGAAACTGCAATTCATTAAGAGCCATGTACCTTCATTCCGAATCACAGATGTTATGGGGTCACAAAGCCTTAGTCAGTTTGAACGCAAAAGCGGCAAACCACTTTCTGCAGGAATACCTGGGTTCTACACCTTTAATGGTTTCCACAGTATTTTCCAGATGCAGATTGGACGTACAGTTAAAAACCTGATGGAAGATAACTGGGTCTACGGCGACAACATCGATATTCAGGCGGTAGATCATGATCTTGCGGTTAAAGGTGTACGCGAGCGTTACTACAGAGATTACATCTATGAATGGGAATCTTTGATTAACGATATTGCTCTTAAGTCGACACCAAGTCTAGAACTTAGTCTGATCCAAAGCCGAATTCTCGCGAGTTCTGAGCGTCCGGTGGAATCTTTCCTGAAAGCAGTTCAGAAAGAAGTTTCGTTAACGAAAGTGTCACTTAGCCAAAACGAAAAAGTGGCTGCTGAAGTCGCGACAAAAGCTGCCGATGTTGCGCTGCACAACAAGAAAAACGCTATTGGTCGATTCATGCCTACCGAGAACACAGAGCTGGCTATCAACCTTCCAGGCAAAGAGGTAGAAAGAGCGTTCGAAGGTATCATCAAAATCGAGCAACAGGATTTTGAACTGATCAACCAGTCTCTTGTTGGATTGAGAGAATACTTGTCCGACTTATCAAGTTCAGGTAACAACCAGAAACTGGCATACAAGAGCATTTTAGATGGAACAGTAACTGAAGACGTTGCGCGTTCACTTAAGCGTACCAATCAGATTCTGCCTGCTCCGTTTAATCGTTGGTTAGTTGGTCTTTCACATGAATCAACACGCTTGGCAGAAAAAGGTTCTCAGAATCACTTGAACCAGATCTGGAAAACTCAGGTGGTTAAAGCTTATGAACGAAGCATTGAAGGTCGATACCCATTCAATCCTTCTGCTAAGAATGAAGTGAACCTGAAAGACTTCAAACGCTTCTTTGGTTACGGCGGTACATTAGACAGTTTCTTCTCAGACTACTTGGAGCCGTTTGTCGATACATCCGGACGTGTATGGCGCTTCGAAAAAGAAATTGGAGTGAGCCCTGAGACGTTAGCTGTGTTCCAGCGTGCAGAGAAAATCAGACAGACTTTCTTCGAAACCGATAACTCAGTGAAGATTGAGTTCGGCTTGAGACCAAAATATCTGGACCAACATATTTCTAAGTTCAAGTTAGAGCTGGGTTCACAAAAACTGGTTTACAGCCATGGTCCAGAGCGAACTCAGAATTTGTCTTGGCCTTCAAGCAAGTCGGAAACACGAATTATCTTTATTCCGCCTAACTCATCCAGAGAGATCTCACACACCTACGAAGGTCAATGGGGTCTGTACAAGATGCTCGATCAGTCACTTAAGGCTCGTCCTGAAACACGTAAGGACAACATTGTCATGATTGATCTCAAGGGGAACAAAGTTCAATTGGAGTTAATACCGAGCAGCACCATTAACCCATTCTGGTCGAACGATATGGAGCGATTTACATGTCCTCAAACCTTATAACACCACAATGGGGATATTTTGGAAAAGTGCCGGCTAAAGGGGATTTCATTCAGGAATCCCTTCCACAAGACTTCTTAAAATCATGGCAAGACTGGCAGCAAGCGGTGCTTGCTGTAAGCCGGGAGCAGATGGAAGAATCCTGGACACAGCACTACATGAACGCGCCAATTTGGCACTTTGCGCTTTCACCTAATGTGTGTGGTGAGAACACGGTTATTGGCACCATGATCCCGAGTGTTGATTCTGTTGGAAGATACTACTTCTTTACTCTGGCAAGACCTGTTGAAGGCTCTGCTATCAGCTATTGGCAAGACAGGAAATGGAGCGAAGCCGCGGAGGATCGCGCATTAGAAGTGCTTGATGATAACTTCCAGCTAGAAGCTTGGACTCCACTACTTACAAATGAGCACTGGGAAGCAGTCTTAACCCGTTCGCCAGTGCTTAAAGCAACACCGGTAAACGGTGAGTTTCAAAACCTGTTGTTTGAAGAACAAATTCCGCTTGAAAGCAATCATCTGCTTCAGCATTTACTCAAGACTCAGTTGCCGCGTACATGCTACTGGTGGACCGAAGGTTCAGAGACTATTCCGGCAATTTCAACGTTTACAGATGGCTTGCCGGCCGTCGGACAATTTGCAGCCATGCTAGATGGCAATTGGGATCAATGGAATTGGTAAGGAGTAACGCGAAATGAATTGGAATTTCTTTACCTTTTCAAAAACGCACCCAGGGAAGGTCAGACCCTACAACGAAGATTCTCTACTGGACTTATCTGCAAAGCGTGTCTGGGTTGTAGCGGACGGAATGGGCGGTCATGAAGCCGGTGATATTGCCAGTCAAATGCTGGTCGATACCATCGAAAAGTATGCGAATGAACATCAGGACTTCTCTATTGATGACCTGAGAAAAGCCGTTCTAGAAGCGAACTACGCGATATACGATTACGCAAGAAATAACCTCGATGGGAAAACCATGGGGACAACGTTGGTGCTCTTGTACATTCAGGATGGGTTCTACCACTGCTTGTGGGTAGGCGATAGCCGTATCTATCTTATGAGAAACAACCAGCTAGTCCAAAAAACACGCGATCACAGCCAAGTCATGGATTTGGTTGATCAAGGGCTGCTGAATTTTGACGACGCTGAAAGCCATCCTCTGGCAAATGTGATCACCAGAGCGATAGGAGTGGAACCCGATGTTGTCGTCGATCAGGTGTCTGGGCAACTTGTACCTGGCGATCAATTTCTGCTTTGCAGTGATGGCCTCACTAAAGAGCTTAACAACGCTGAACTGGCGAGAAGCCTTCAGGCGGATGCAGTTGCTCAGTCTGGTTTGGCACTTATGCATTCTGCCTTGGTGAAAGGCGCACAAGACAACGTAACCTGCGCACTGATAAAAGCAACCGCTGCGGAGTACTCGTCTGAGGTTGCACAATCTGATGATGCAACGGTTCCAATTTTCGCAAGGAGTCGATAATGATGTACGAAGCCTCCGATTTTGAATGGATCGAACAAGCACTTCTTCCAATATCTGAAGAAGCGCCAGCAGGTGCCGATCCGCGCTCTGATGTAAGCCCCCAGTCCGCTTACTTTCGTTTGAAAGACCAGCGTATGGTCGCTCGAAATGAAGAACGCAATGCGATCATCGTTGAAGAACCTCTACTCAATTACGTCAATCTCTGGATTCCGTTTCTTGAAACCGTTCCAGAGCAATTGTCCAACCATTCAAAAGATTTGGAACTGGTTGCATGGGTGATTGAGGCGATGACGCGAGCCTATGGGTTCAAAGGATTTGCAGAGGGCTACCAATTAGCTGCTCAACTTATTGAAAACTTCTGGGATCATCTTCATCCGATGCCCGATGAAGATGGAATCGAGACGCGCGTCACTCCAATCATTGGACTAAACGGAATAGAGAAAGAGGGCACTTTGCTGTTTCCTCTGTCTTCCATTCCACTTACAGAGACTCATACGGGTCAGTCATACGCCTACTGGGAGTACCAGCAAGCGGTCGATCTGGAACGTTTAGACGAAGACAAGAAACGTCAAAAACTGGATGGCGGTGCGGTAGAGCTTAAGTCGATTCAAGACGCAGTTAGTCAGTCTTCGAAGGAGTTCTACCAGCAGCTTGGAGAAGACCTTGCGTTAGCCATTGAAGCATTTAATCGATATAGCCAGTCCATGGATGATGCTTGTGGCGAAGTAATGCCAAGTTCTCATATCCAGAAGAAGCTTGAAGCCATTCAATCTGCACTTAACCACTTGGCTGGTGACAGGCTTAAAGCAGATGTGGCAGTAGAAACAGAATTAGAAGAAGTCGTTGAAGAGGCTGCAGACGGAACAGTAGAAACGGTTGCGGTACCTGCAGGTCAGCTGTTAGCGGCGAACTTGGCATCGAGAGAGCATGCCATAGAGCAGCTCAAAAAGATTGCGGAGTTCTTTAAGGAAACTGAACCACATTCTCCCGTTTCGTATTCAATCGAACAGGTAGTGAGGTGGTGTGATATGCCTCTGCCAGATTTGCTGGCAGAGCTTATTTCTGATGGAGAAGCCAAGAACGGCTACTTCCGTTTGGTTGGCATAGTAGACCAAGATGGCGAATAACAAATAAGGGAGAATCCTATGACGAGTATCCACTCGAAACTTTCACGAGTAAGGAAGCCTCGTGTTCATATTACGTATGACGTAGAAACTGAAAATGCTTCACTTAAAAAAGAACTGCCTTTTGTTCTTGGTGTAATGGGTGATTTTGCGGGACACAACACTGAAGCGCTAAAGCCGCTTAAAGACCGTCGCTTTATCCAGATTGATCGCGATAACTTTGACGACGTTCTAAAGAAAATGAGCCCGACTCTGTCGTTTAAAGTGGATAACAAGCTTGCTGATGATGACTCAACGTTTACCGTTGATCTGCGCTTCAATTCCATGAAGGACTTCGAGCCAGCTTCCATCGTAAATCAGGTTGATCCTTTACGTAAGCTAATGGAAACCCGAAACAAACTTCGTGACTTGATGACGAAAGTAGACCGTTCTGAAGAGCTGGAAGACGTACTGGAGTCCGTATTGAATAACACAGACAACTTAGAGAAGTTGGCTGGTGAACTGAACCTCAATGAAGGTGATAAGAAGGAGGGAGATGAGTAATGAGTACTCAAACTGAACAGCAGTTAGACCCTACCGTTGGTGAACAGAGTGCTTCTTTTCTAGAGCAGGCGATTGGTGCGACTAAGCAGACAGAAGCTTCACGTGCGGAAGAGCTGATCAAAACGCTAACTGAAGAAGCGATGAAAGGTACGGTAACCTGGAACAAGAACTTGACCGTAACTTTCCGTGAAGCGATAGCAGCTTTAGATACTCAAATTTCAAAGCAGTTGGCTGCGGTAATGCATCACCCTGAACTTCAGAAGCTTGAGGGTACTTGGCGTGGACTGCAATATTTGACTTCAAATTCAGAAACAAGCGCAACGCTAAAAATTCGTCTGATGAGTATGACGAAGAAAGAGCTTCATAAAGACTTAAGTAAAGCGGTTGAGTTTGACCAAAGCCAGATCTTTAAGAAAGTATACGAATCAGAGTTTGGTAGTGCTGGTGGTGAACCTTACGGTGCACTGATTGGTGACTACGAGTTTACTAACCACCCAGAAGACATTGAGACTCTTGGTCTGATGTCTAACGTCGCAGCAGCGGGCTTTGCTCCGTTCCTTTCAGCGGCATCTCCTGCGCTATTCGGGTTTGATGAGTGGACAGAACTTTCTAAACCACGTGATTTGGAAAAAGTATTTGAATCTCTGGAATACACGCAGTGGCGTTCTTTCCGTGAAAGTGCGGACTCTCGCTTTGTTTCTCTGACTATGCCAAAAGTGCTTGCTCGTTTGCCATACGGTGAAGCAACAGCTCCGGTTGAAGAATTTGGCTATGAAGAGTTTGAAGTTGACCCAGTATCTGGCATTGCGATCAACGCAAACCACAATGATTACTGCTGGATGAACTCGTCTTACGTAATGGGTGCAAAACTGACCGATGCGTTCGCTAAATATGGCTTCTGTACTGCTATTCGTGGTGCTGAAGGCGGTGGCCGCGTAGAAAACTTACCAACGCACTTCTTCCAGAGTGACGATGGCGACCCGGATATGAAATGTCCAACAGAAATTGGCATTACTGACCGTCGAGAAGCAGAGCTTAGTAAACTGGGCTTTTTGCCTCTTTGTCACTATAAA
This sequence comes from Vibrio nigripulchritudo ATCC 27043, assembly GCF_000222685.1. Classification (GTDB taxonomy): domain Bacteria; phylum Pseudomonadota; class Gammaproteobacteria; order Enterobacterales; family Vibrionaceae; genus Vibrio; species Vibrio nigripulchritudo. The sequence goes on from NZ_AFWJ01000321.1 coordinate 7,850, forward strand.
AACACCAACTACGCGGTGTTCTTTGGTGCTCAAACGTGTCAGAAGCCAGCTAAGTACGACAGCCCTGAAGCAACGGCAAACGCGGCAATTTCTGCACGTCTTCCATACATGATGGCGACTTCGCGCTTCGCTCATTATCTGAAGGTTATGGCACGTGACAAGATCGGTAGCTTCATGGAAGCAGAAGACGTTGAGTCATGGCTAAACCGTTGGATCCTGTCTTACGTTAACGCATCAGAAGGTGGCGGTCAGGAAATCCGTGCTAAGTACCCTCTGGCTGATGCAAAAGTACAGGTTAAAGAAATTCCTGGAAGCCCAGGTGCTTACAACGCTGTAGCGTGGTTGAAACCATGGCTACAAATGGAAGAACTGACTACGTCTCTTCGTCTTGTTGCGAAGATCCCTGAGTCAGGCGGTTAATAGGATAGACGGCTGACCCTCGGGTCAGCCATATCATCATGACAGAATTTCATTTTGTAGAACCAGAGCTGTTGATTCACGATGTACAGACACCCCAAGACCCAACCTTGGATGCTATCTGGCTTGACCGTTTTCTTGACTTACAGTCCGATTCACAATCTCTGAAATATTGGTGCGACGCAAACAACATTCGCAGTGTTGAAGAGATGCATCAAAGTTTACTGAGTGTTATTGATCTGATTGATCAGCAATTGAATGAGCAGATAAACGCGATTCTTCATCACGAGGAGTTCCAGGCTTTTGAAGCGGGTTGGCGTGGCGTCGAATATCTGGTGAATCAAAAAGACAGTTTTGGCTCCGAGCAAAGCTCCAAGATAAAGATTTTATCGTGCAGTTGGGAAGAGCTCAGACGGGATAGTCAGCGAGCTATCGAGTTTGACCAAAGTGGTTTGTTCAAACTTGTTTACCAAAATGAATTTTCTACTCCCGGAGGGGAGCCATTTGGTCTGATTGTGGGGAATTATTGCATCTCTCATCAAGCGGGAACCAACAAGCTTGATAGAGACATGACACTGGTTCGGAAGATCAGCCAGACAGCGGCAGCCGCATTCTGCCCGGTTTTGATTTCAGCAACTCCTAGTTTATTCGGAGTTGATGCGTTTTCAGAACTGGCGACGATATTGGATGTGCATGCGCAATTTGACCAAATGGAATATAAGAACTGGCAGGCAGTCCGTGACAGTGAAGATGCCAAATTCGTCGCTGTTACGGTGCCTTATGTTCTTATGCGCCAGCCGTACAAATACGATGGCAGTCGACTGGATGCTTTTGCGTTTAAAGAAAAGGTGACCAATTCAGAAAGCGATATGCTGTGGGGCAGCGCTTCGTTTTGTTTTGCCGCCACAGTGCTAAGAGCCTACAGCGAGTCGGGATGGTTTGCCCATATCAGAGGATTGAAAGCAGGAAGTTACGGACAGGGAGTGATACTTCCACCTGTAGGTAGCCAGATGCAATTCCCGGGTAAAGCGAAAAGACACCGTTCCCCAGTGAATTATCAAATCTCTGAATCAAGAGAGTTGGCGCTATCAGACTGTGGATTTATTCCGCTTTCACCGGTATCAGACAGCCCACTGATTGCCTTTACTTCTAACTCTTCATTGCACAAGCCAAAAGTGTATGAAGAAAAGGGAATCACTGTGAACTCAAGGCTGTCTTCGATGTTGCAATACACATTGTGCGTCGCGCGCATTGCTCACTACATCAAGGTAATGGGACGCGACAAAGTGGGTAGCTATCAAAATGCAGCGAGTATTGAGGGCGATTTCCAACGTTGGTTACATCAGTACACAACAGCGTCAGATGAAGCTTCAGATGAGTTGAGGGCTAAGTACCCGCTCAACGAAGCAAAAATTCAGGTTAAAGAAAAACAAGGCAGTCCTGGGCATTACTACTCGATCATTCATTTGAGACCACATTTCCAACTCGATCAGATGGTTTCAAGTGTCAGATTAATCACCGAGCTTGCTCCGGACAAAACGATATAAATAAGGAAAGTCTCATGTCAGATTGGCAGCAATTAGTACGTCAAGCAAAATTGCAGGAAACACTGGATTCGGTCATCCAGTCAATCAAGTCAAACCCAAAAGATGCCGCTCTCAGAAGCTATTTTATTGAGCTGCTTTGTATTGACGGGCAGTTAGAACGAGCTGACGAACAACTGATGCAGGCTACAAAACTCTTCCCGGAATTCCTGGCTGGTGCAAGCCAGATTCGCCATCTTGTAAAAGCCGCGCAAGCACGAGTTGATTTTGTGCAAGGTGGAGCTACTGCAAACTTCTTAGGTTCCAATGAACAGCAGTACGCCGCATTGACCCAATTGAATCTTGCTATTCACGAGGGGAATGAAGAAGAAGTAGAACGTCTGAGTGAAGAACTTGAATCTTTGAGACCAGAAACGACACTGACCATTAACGGTACTGAGTATCTGGATGTGCGTGATATCGATGATTCATTAAACGGCTTTATCGAACTCTATAGCTCAACAGGTAACTACTATCTGGCACCACTTGATCAGGTTGAATACCTGAACATTAAACCTGTCAGCAACTTGTTGGAAACCATCTGGAGACCAGTCGAGTTCTCTATTAAAGGCATCACGGAAGGTGAAGCTCATATACCTCTGACATATTCTCGTAGCGACAGAGACGCGAACAAGCTAGGAAAAGAGACGGATTGGCATCCAGTCGTTGAAGACAAGGTGTTTGTCGGTCATGGACAAAAAGTCTGGCTAGCGGGTGAAAGTGCACTGCCATTAGCCACCATCGAAAATATCGAGAAAGAAAAGCAAGAAGCTGAAGCGTAGTAGATAGCGGATGGAAAATAGATCCCATGTTGGCAATGGCGTTTCTTTGCTAGACAAGCTTATCGATTTAGACCCGAGTACGACTGTTGATACTCAGTTTCCACTGAGTAATCAACAGGTAGTGAAAGGACTGATAAGAGACGTAGAAGCGTTGCTCAATACTCGTCTGAGTTGGGTAAAAGTTGATAACGACTTACCAGAGTTACGGCAGTCACTTTTAACTTATGGCTTGCCAGATTTTTCTTCGATGCCTTTCAGTAGCAAGGATGGGCAGCAGCACCTGTGCAGAATTGTGAGAGAAACAATCTTAGAGTTTGAACCTCGGTTCAAGGAAGTTCTTGTTGCGATTATTGAAGACAAAGAACAGCTAGACAGGATTTTGCGCCTGCGGATTAATGCCGTCTATGAGCTAGGTAAAAAGCACCATGAACTGGTGTTAGATTCCGAAGTAGAACCGGTAAGTTTAGGAATAACGGTGAGTGAATCGGCATGAGTGATGAATTCTTAAAGTATTACAACCGTGAGCTCGCGTATCTACGACACAAAGGTCAAGAGTTTGGTGCAACTTATCCGAAAATCGCGGCACGGCTGAAATTGAGCGAGGAACAGGTTGAAGATCCTCACGTTGCCAGAATCATGGAAGGCTGCGCTTTTCTTACTGCACAGATTCGTCAGAGTCTGGATAACAGTTTCCCTCAATTGACGGAAGCACTTATTGGTCAGTTATTTCCCGACTTCCACGCTCCGATTCCATCGATGAGTGTGGTTAAAATTGACAGCGATGAGTCGGCGACATCTAAGGTAACAGTAAAGAAAGGTGAGTCGGTTACTTTTGATGCCCCTGGGTTTAAGGCTTGTCAGTTCAGAACATGTTATGAAACCGACGTGCTCCCGTTAAATATCAGTGAAGCGTCGTTTGAAAATGCACCCTTTAGAGGGCAGTTGCTCGATATTGAAAAAGAAGCTAAATCGGTACTCAAACTCACTCTGAAAGGGGCTAGTAAAGAAATTGAGATCAATGGGCTGAACTTTGACTCTCTGCGCCTGTTCTTTAACGGGCAACCTCAGGTCACTTACAAATTACTTCAGTTCTTCCTTCAGTCAGCCATCGGTATGGCTGTAGTTGTGGATGATGAAACTCGGCGTCAGTTAACTCCACGCCATATTAAACCTGTGGGTTACGAGGCAGAACACTCCGTTGTGCCTTACAGCAAAAGAAGTTTTGTTGGTAGCCGCTTATTGGTTGAATACTTCCTGTTCCCAGAAAAATTCCTGTTTGCTGATTTGCTTAACCTGGAATCCGCTTGGTTTGGCGATCAAGACGAGGCTGAATTCTGGATTTACTTTGATCAAAGTTGTGACTGGCTTGAGAAGCAGGTGACAAAAGACACCGTTCTTCTTGGCTGCACACCGGTGATAAACATGTTCAGCCACGCGATGGAGCCGACTCGAATTGTAGCATCGGAGTACGAGTTCCCGCTTTATCCAGAGCACCTCGAACCCGACACAACCGAAGTGATTGGTATTCAGGAGATAGGTGTTCGTAGCTGGCAGATGAAATATCAGAGCCTGCCGCCGTTTTACGCAGGGGAACATACAAACTACCTTTCTGAACACGAAATTTACTGGACGATGCGCCGTGAAGATAAAAGCTGGGCTGGTGGGTTTGATGAGCCTGGACGAGATGTCTATGTTTCATTTGTCGATAAAGAACACAAACTGTTTACACCCGACAGCAAAGACAATTGGGTGATGTCAGCTCAGGCATGGTGTTGTAATCGGAACCTGCCTAAGAAGCTTCCTTTTGGTGGTGGAATGCCCAACGTCAACTTACCGGACGTAAAAGATAACTTCGACAGCACTAAGTGTCTGGTTGCACCAACAGAAACGATTCGTCCGTCCATGGATGCAAGTTCCCGCTGGCAATTTGCCAAGCTACTGACTCTGTCTCATTTCTCTGGTTCTGATGGACTAAAAACGTTACGAGAAACTCTTAATCTCTATGCATTCAAAGCGTCACCAGAATCTAAAGCCATGATTGATTCAATCGTATCTATGGACGCCAAGCCCGCAACTGGGCGAGTGAATCAGAAAGGGCGAGTGGGTTTCTGTCATGGCACCGAAATTACTCTTGAAGTTTCTGACAGTGCCCAATCGGAAGAGCAAATCTTCTTCCTGGGCAATGTATTGTCGACGTTCTTTGCACAGTATGCCGAGATCAATACATTTACCAAGCTCTGTATTCGGTTAAAGAGTTCAGGAGACGTTTTTCATCGTTGGCCTGCTTTGTGCGGTGACAAGGTGTTGCTATGAAGCAAGAAAAGTTTCTGGAAAGCCTTGATAAAGAAAAACTGTTCGAATCGCTTCATTTGATTGAGCAATTTCTTCTGAAATCTGAGTCGAACTTAGGAACGGATCATCTTCCAAGTCAGGAAAATATCGAACTCAAAGTTGCGCAGCAATTGGGTTATGAGATTGGAGAATTCACCAAAATAAAGCCTAAGCACAATCAGAGTTTGATTGTAATGACCAATCTGATTGGGCTGACAGGAGAAAATGGTGTTCTGCCCAAGCACTACAGTGAGTTGATCCTACAAAGGTTGAAAGCGGATGATCCAACGCTTCAGGACTTTCTGGACATTTTCAACCACCGAATCTTGTCACTTTTCTACCGAACCTGGCAAAACTTTCAGCCAACAGTTCAGCATCGAAGAGTATCCCAGAATACGTTCTCACCTTGGGATCAGGTGTTGACGTCCCTTACTGGCAACCTTGGTGACAGGGCTATCCATTGGGGTGGGCTTTTTGGCAAACCAGTCAAAAGCCGGGGTGCCATCCAGGCTTGCCTGGAATCCCTTTCCGGTTGTGAAGTCGAAATTCATGACTTTAAAGGGAAGTGGATGCAGCTAACCAGCGATGAGCAAACACGTTTGTGTTCGAAGAAGATGCCAGAAGGGCAGTTTTCCGAACTTGGACGAGGGGCGAGCCTGGGGCAAAAGGCCTGGAACGTAAATGCTGGATTTACCGTTGAATTCACCGCAAAAGGGCAGGACCAAGTACACGGCATGATGCCCAAAGGTGAGCGAATCACAGAAATAAAAGCGCTTTGTCAGGATTTACTGGGCGAAACCGCATCAATTGAATGGACTCTGACGGCTGAATATAAGCATTTGCCCAAAGTGCAACTCAAAAAAGGTGGGGGCAGGCTAGCGCTTGGCAGTGTACTCGCTCCACACAAACGATCTGAAAACAACACTATCACTATCCGAATTTAAGCAACATCAGTTAGGCGATATATAAGGAAATATCCATGACATCACTATCTTTAGCTGCACTAGTGGAGAGGCTAACTCCAGATGCAAAAGCATCACTAGAGCAGGCAGCGGCACTGGCGAGTAGCCGAACTCACCACAGTATTGAAATGACCCACTGGTTAATTACTATCTTGCAACAGCAAGGTACGGTAATTCAGACTGTATCTGAAGAGTTTGGATTGAACGTCTTCAAGCTTGAAGATGATATTCAAAACAGCTTAGAGAAACTGAAAACAGGCTGCCAGACTGTACCAGGCTTGTCAGCGCATACAGTGACTATTCTGAAGAGTGCTTGGATGGTGTCCAGCATCGAGTTCTCAGATGAGCAGATTGATGTAATTCACCTGTTATATGCGCTGTTAAACGACGATACGTTGTTTGCTGTTACCTCTGCCTTTGGTCAGGAGCTCGATAAAATTAGCCCCGAAGCTTTGCTGCATTTCTGGCACAGCGCCGATCGCAAGACTCAGCAAGCTGCGCCAGCGCAAAAAGCGTCGACTAAGGCACTTGACCAGTTCACCATTGACCTGACAGATCAAGCAAAGGCAGGTGAAATCGATCCAGTTGTAGGTCGAGATAATGAGATTCGCCTGATGATCGACATCTTGCTAAGACGTCGTCAGAACAACCCGATTCTGACAGGCGAAGCAGGTGTAGGTAAAACAGCTGTAGTTGAAGGTTTGGCGTTAAAAGTGGTTCAGGGAGATGTACCACCTGCGCTACAAGGGGTTTCAATTAAGTCTCTGGATCTGGCTTTGCTTCAGGCAGGTGCAGGCATGAAAGGTGAATTTGAAAACCGACTTAAGTCTGTGGTCAAAGAAGTGAACGATTCGCCTACACCTATCATTATGTTTATAGACGAAGCACATGGCTTAATCGGAAGTGGTGGTCAGGCAGGGCAAAGTGATGCTGCAAATATTCTCAAACCAGCCTTAGCTCGTGGAGAGCTACGTACTATTGCCGCGACTACATGGGCAGAATACAAAAAATACGTAGAGAAAGACGCCGCTTTAACTCGTCGGTTTCAGGTTGTTCAAGTTGAAGAACCAGCTCCAGAACTCGCAGTGGAAATGCTCCGTGGGTTAGTTCCTGTCATGGAAGGTCACCACGGTGTCCACATTACCAATGAAGCATTAAAAGCCGCTGTGTATCTATCAGATCGATACATACATGGTCGCCAACTTCCGGACAAAGCCGTGTCTGTTTTAGATACTGCCTGTTCCCGTGTAGCGCTTAGCCAGTCGGCAATGCCTGGGCAGCTAGAAGCTCTTGAAAAAACGCTCGAACAAAAAGTTGCTCAAATTGAGCAGTTGGAAAAAGAGCAGGCTCTAGGTCATTCGCATACTGATGTCCTTGCCGCTTTAAGCAGTGAAAGTGATGAGTTAAAAGCGGAGATTTCTGAGCTTAAATCAGTTTGGGAAAAAGAATCTGAGTTAGTTAGCCAGTCTAAGCAATTAAAAACAGAAGTTCTGGAAGACAAAATCGAAGGTGCCTTAGAAAAGCTGGTTGAAGTCGAAGCGACGCTAGCAGAAAACAAGACGCCACTTGTATTCTCACACGTTAATGAGGCGTTAGTTTCTGAAATCGTATCAGACTGGACAGGTATTCCACTTGGCAAACTTCAGAATGATGAGATTAACAGTCTTCTGACATTAAAAGAGAAGCTATGCGAAAGGGTTGTCGGTCAAGATCACGCTTTGCATACTATGTCTGAAGTCATCAAGACTGCTCGCGCCCAGCTTAATGAAGAAACCAAGCCTAATGGTATTTTCTTCCTGACCGGACCGAGTGGTGTCGGTAAGACGGAATCTGCACTGGCAATCGCAGAGCAGGTTTATGGCAGCGAGGATAACGTAACGGTTATCAACATGTCGGAATTTAAAGAGGAACATAAAGTTTCTCTGCTTCTGGGATCCCCTCCAGGCTACGTAGGGTACGGTGAAGGTGGTGTTCTGACTGAGGCTGTCAGAAGAAAGCCATACAGCGTTATTTTGCTTGATGAGATGGAAAAAGCGCACCCTGGGGTTCAGGATGTGTTCTATCAAGTCTTTGATAAAGGAACCATAAAAGATGGTGAAGGGCGCGACATTGATTTTCGCAATACCATAATTATCATGACTTCGAACGCTGGCACTGATACCACCATGGAGCTGTTCCAGGATCCTGAGCTTGCCCCAGATATTGATGGGTTGAGAACCGCTTTGCGTGATGACTTGCTAGAAAGCTTCAAACCTGCATTCCTCGGTCGAGTTAATGTGATTCCATATGTGCCTCTAAATCGTGATGTTCTGACTGAAATCGCGAAAATACAGCTGAACAAAATTGGTAAGCGCCTGGCAGCTAATTACAGCGCAGAGTTTGAATATTCTGATGAGCTCGTAGGTGCACTTATCGACAATTGTAATGAAGAGGGTAGTGGCGCTCGAGCAATACAGACAATTATTCAAAATAGCCTACTGCCTAAGATTTCAGATGAGGTACTTATCGCTATATCGGAAGATAAATCTATTAATAAATTAGTTATTAAAGGCGAGCTGGATAATATATCTATCAAGATTAAATAACTCATTTGTCATTAAATAGAATTAAATGCGGTGCAATTCAAATTAAGTGTTTTTTCCTTAATTTAAGCTATTAAAATGATTGAATATAAGTTATAAAAACGCATATTTAATTAGTCGTAAATGACTTAATTGTAATTAACTTCCCAATACAAATTTCTGTATTGGGATAATTCCTTGCTCATTAAATTGAGTTGAAATAATCAATGCTATAGGAGATTAGCATGCAGTCAAATACATACCTTAAATACGCTGATATTAAAGGTGAAGCTACTGCTGAGCAGTACAAGGATCTGATCACTCTACTTTCTGTTGATTGGAGCGTTGGTCGTGAAATTACTTCTTACACTGGTACAGCACAAGACCGTGAAGCAAGTTCTACTCGTCTTTACGACTTGACTATTACTAAACTTCAAGACCGTGCTTCTCCAGACCTGTTCAAAGAAGCGACTATCGGTAAAGGTAAACCAGCTGTTTTCCACATCACTAAGCAAGGTGAAAAAGTGGAAGAAATCATGAAGATCGAACTAACTGATGCAATGATTTCTAACTACGCTGTGTCTATCCAAGACGACCGTCCAGTTGAAACAATCACTATTTCTTACACTGAAATGATGATGACTGTTACTCCAACTGACGACAAGAACAACACTGTTGCTCCTCTTGTTTACGGTTACAGCGGCGTTAAAGGTCAGCAAATGTAATTCATGTTGCGGGGCAGCGATGCCCCGCACTTGTTTCAATCAGTAAGAAGTTTGTAATGAAAAAAGCGACACAAAGTAATAACTTTATAAAGATCTCTACAGCATTTGGGTACGACTCAATTATTCTGAATAGCTTCCAATATTACGAAGGACTTTCAGAACTTTTCTCACTACAAGCTTTAGCCTATTTCAATGGCACTCAAGGGGATTTATCCCAAGTTATCGGCAAGCCAGCAGTTATTCTTATGGATAACAACGCACTTGTTACAGAAGACCCAAGATATTTTCATGGTGTAGTTACCAATGCTCGTATTTTAGGCAGCCGAGTTACTTCTGGGCACGAAGGTGAAAATTATAAAGATATTGAACTAACAATTCGCCCTAGACTGGCACTTTGTGAGTTTCGGAAAAATAATCGAATTTTCCAAAATAAAGATGTAAAAGAAATAATTTCATTAATATTAGGCGAGCATGCTGTAGAGTTTGCACTGAAATTAAATAAAACCTATCCAAAATATACATTCAAAGTTCAATATAACGAAAGCGATCTTGAATTTATTCTAAGACTTTTATCAGAAGAAGGTATTAGTTTTAGTTTTATCCATGAAGAATCTGGTCACAAGCTAGAGTTATTTGATGATTTAAGTTTCTACCAACCTAGTACTGAAGCGGCTATTTCTCATAGCACTGGCAGTTCAGAATTTGCACATGTTTCTTCCTGGCAGGAAACGCAATCGATCACGACAAAAGCGAGTTGTTTGTCCGGCTTTGATATGTTGAAGCCGAATAGCCTTCCTAGTCATAACGTTCAGATGAAGCCTGCCTCTTACACACCTCCAATGAGTGAATACTACGAATACATGGGGGAAGAGGAAACAGGCGATAAATATGCATACAAGAACCAGCACATTCTTGAATCGCTTCAACGTGAAAGCCAAATTTTTTCAGGTACGGCAAGCTGTCGTACTTTTACCACGGGTCAAACTTTTAAGTTTGATGCCCATGAAGACAAAGCGTTTGTCGGTAAAGAGTTTGTTCTGACCCATGTCTCTGTGAATGCTTCGGTGTTTAACCAGACAGGTAGTCACGGAAATGCAGGGCAGGGAGTAGAAGTACAATTCTACTGCATGGATGTGAAAAAACTTTTCCGTCCACCGCTGCCTAAAGCGAAGCCTAGAATCCAAGGTATTCAGACTGCCATAGTAACGGGTCCGAGTGAAGGCGACATTCACGTTGATAAGCATGGTCGAATAAAGGTCCAGTTCCACTGGGATCGTGAAGGTAAACGAGACGCACAAAGTTCTTGCTGGATCCGTGTTGCGCAGCAGAGCGCGGGTAACGGATGGGGAAGTACTTTTCTTCCTCGCGTAGGGCAGGAAGTGATCGTCGAGTTTGTTAACGGCGATCCTGATCAACCGATTGTTATGGGTGTGCTTTACAACGGTGCTAATGGGACCCCATATGCTCTGCCCGACAAGAAAACGCAAAGTGGTATCAAGAGTCGCTCTGTAAAAGGAGGCGCTAGCAACTTTAATGAGGTGCGCTTTGAAGACAAGCCAGGAAAAGAGCTTTTGTATCTTCACGCAGAGAAAGACTATCAATCGGTTGTGGAAAACAACGCAGACATACTTGTTGAAAACGACAAAGTACAAACAGTCACCAACAATGAAGCACATAACGTCGGTAAGAATTTAAGTGTCGATGTTGGTGAAATTCTCTCTCTTACCGCAGGAAAAAGCATTGAACTAAAGGTTGGTGGCGCGTCCATCACTATGTCGAGTTCTGGTGAAATAAACATCAAAGGCAACCAAGTCGCCATAAACGGATCAGCGATAGATTTGAAAGCCGGAAAGATCGCTCTGAACTAAGTAGAAAACCTTATTTGGACGACAGAAAGTTCAATTTATTAGAAGTGCAATAAGTTGGAAGTTGAATGCCACTGACATTTGAACCACTGGTTCTCAAAGTTGGAAAACATGATTTGGTGGATGTTCTGAAAGGCGAGAGTGAATTCTCATCTGACTGGGAAGACTCGAAAGATTTTTGTGGTGTGGCTAACCGAATTATTAAAGGTCAATCTGAAAGTAAGATAGAACGCCTGCGCAACATCGCTAAACGGAATATCAATTACTTGGAGCAGAATAAAGAATCTGCTCCTTGCGTCGTTTTGCTTCCTGAAAAAGAAAGTGGGGAAGATTACAGCGTGTTGTATACAGATTTAAAGCAGTACTTTGGTCCCCTGCAAAGCAGTGCACCAAAACTTATCTACCCCTTTGGCAGGGCGTCATTTCTGATGTCTTTTAAGAAGCTAAGCCGTTTGCTGGATGAGCACGAATCAGGAGTCTGGGTTTTAGGGATAGATACAGATGCAGCGTTCCTTAAAAAGGAGCAAGAAGAAGAGCCAAAAGAGGTGGCGTGCAACGACAGCTTTTTCTTAGTCAAAGTTAAGAAAAGTAAAAACGGCTTGAATTACGGTTGGGGGCTCATTGATGTATCTACTCTTGATAAGCAAGTTGGAGAAAGTACTCGCTTTATATTCAGAGCCAGTGCGAAGCGAGCAAAGCAGCGTTATAGCCATCTCTCATTACCTTTTGCAGTTCCTAAAGATGCCGTATCTGACTGGAACAGCGAAATACACCATTTACATAAATATTTAAATGAAAACACAGAGTTCAAATTTCTCGAGACAACATTTGGTGATTTAGGCGCTAACAGTGGCTTATGGAAAGTGATTCACACTTCAAATGTGCAAGAGAAAGATCCTGTGAATGGCTTTTGTCATTTTCAAATGGACGTCTCTGATAACAATTTTAGAGCAGCCGCCTCATTTACATGGCAGTTATAAAGAGCTTAGGTATCAATGATTAGGGAAAATTTTAGCAATACAATCCAACGAGGAACTGAGAAATTTACATTCTCATCTCAGAATCAAGGGAAAGGTACAGCAAAGGTATTCCAGAGTGAAAACGAAGCCATCAACTTTGTTGCGCAGTTCTTTTCTCGTTCAGACTCCCAATCATTGCAATTACTAGGTGAACTGAACAATGTTTCCGGTTTCCAATCTCTTTCTCCGTTAAAACCTGAAGAGCGTCTCCCTGCTCAAGCAAAGCACCTCGGGAAACTACTCTATCAACAGCAATTATTCTGTAGTGTTGAAGTGAGTGCACCACCCATTTCGTCATCTGTTCCCATTGAGTTGGAATACAGTGAACCGGAAGAAGAAAAACGACCTTCGGACGGCAAAAGCTGAAGAGGAGCAAAATGAGAACGCAACCAGTGATGAAGACACTCCGGTCAGTGCCAAAGAACACGAAACTGGAGGTGACCCTGTTTCAATG
>NZ_AFWJ01000320.1 GCF_000222685.1 Vibrio nigripulchritudo ATCC 27043
ATGCCGCCTTCTTCATTGGTGAAGAAAGCATAACGCTGGTTGCCAACAGGAAGATCAACAATATCGACAGGTACTAACGCTTCTAGCGCTTTTGCAGTATCTGCACCGTGCAGTCTAAGCTGCCCCATATGAGAGACATCGAACAAACCCGCCGCATCACGAGTATGCAGGTGCTCTTTCTTTACACCCAATGGGTACTGTACAGGCATATCATAACCTGCGAATGGCACCATCTTCGCGCCTACTTCCACGTGCAGTGCGTGTAGTGGGGTTTTCAGTAGTTCTGTCATTGTATTCTCCATATCGCCAAACCCTGGCTGACAATTTAGACGTTTAACTGGTTTCGGAAGAAGCTCTCTGCTTTTCCTTGGTTGTCTGAAAGGTGGAAAGAAACGCGAAAATGGCGTGTTTCCCCCTTCCCTGTTGTGACTTTCTCACCTGGTGGTTACGCTTTTTGTTTCCACGAAGTTAAGATTTGTTTCCAATAGTAGATAAAGTTGACTTGGTTTTAAACCAGCTTTGCGTGCAAGACCAACATTTTTGTGACATTTCACAACTATTTCACATGGTTGTATTAATGAAAAAATCAGTTAAATGGAAGGAAATGCCCGCAAAATTAGAGGGTTAGAGAAGCAAAGCAAACGTTTGCTTTCACTATAGGAAACTTTTAAGAATTCGAATTATTTTGCTGTGACCCACAAAATCTGTGCATCTTCGTCACTGGTAGAGACCAGCATATGACCCATATTGGCATCGTAATACACGCTGTCTCCGACCGTCATAGGCACGGGTTCATAGAACTCAGAATAGAAGAGTACTTCCCCTTCTAAGATCAATAAAAACTCTTCGCCATCGTGCCTCACCCAGTCGCTGTAATCGTCAAAATCCCGCGCTCGGATTCGGCTCTTAAATGGCATCATTTTCTTATTGGAAAGTTGAGTCGCCAGCAGTTCGTGTTCATAGGTTGGTGTTGGGTGTGGTTTACCCTCACCGGAACGAGTCAGATCCCGACGCCCTGTTGCTACCTTTTTTCTAGGTGGTTCAAAGAGTTGCGGCATATCTATCTTCAAGCCATTCGCGAGCTTTTGCATAGCTTGAAAGGTAGGAGATATTTGTTCGTTTTCTATCTTAGAAAGCGTCGAACGCGCAAGGCCAGTACGCTTGCTTGCATCTTCTAGGGTTAACCCAAGTTTCATGCGAATTTCTTTTAGCCGCTTGCCCAGTTTTAGAGGCTCTATATTTTCGTCCTGATTCTCTTTTGCAAGCGTAACAGATGGGTACTCATCGTAGATGTCTTCAGACATGCGTCCCTCTTATTTTCATACTTCCTAATGTTGTTCTTTTATTGTGCACAGAGACGCCTGAACATGAAAGTAGCCGGATGAAATTAAACAGTGCGCCATGTAGCAATTTCGGAAAACATGTTTCCAATAGGAAATTTTTGATTGATTGTCTTCTCAACTAACGCTATGTTACAGCCTTGTTAGATGGAGAACTTTCTCGCACATTTCTGACGTATTACGCAATAGACCATTTACAAACAAAAAATATTCTGCCATTCGAGTGCAACTTACCCTACAATCCGCACCGAAAAAGCAAACGTTTGGCTAAATCGCAATTCAGATTGCCACCTCAGCCAGATTGGTCACGTAGTAAACAGCAGAAATCGAAAGTTCACAGATTCGCGCTGTTTCTGCTTTAAACACAAAAGATAGAAACAGAGAAACAAAGGAAGCCTGGCTTATCTAACTAAAGTTGACCGCTTAGAGTCACATTAAGTCAGACAAATGGAAGGTTATCTGCCATGAACAACAAGTCTTACCAAAACCACAGCCTGGAGAACTTCTTCTCTACTAACCTCTCTGCAACCGATGACGCTGTCTTTGCCGGAATTCAGGCAGAAAATGCTCGCCAGAACGATCAGATTGAGCTTATTGCTTCTGAAAACATCGTCTCTAAAGCCGTAATGCAGGCACAAGGCACATGCCTGACCAACAAATACGCAGAAGGTTATCCGGGTCGTCGTTACTACGGCGGATGTGAACACGTTGATACCGTTGAAGCGATTGCTATCGAACGAGCGAAAAAACTGTTCAACTGTGAATTTGCAAACGTACAACCCCACTCCGGCGCACAAGCCAATGGTGCAGTTAAACTGGCACTTCTTCAGCCAGGCGACACCATTTTAGGCATGTCACTGGACGCTGGCGGCCACCTGACTCACGGTGCTCGCCCTGCCCTTTCAGGCAAATGGTTCAACGCCGTTCAATATGGCGTGGACAAAGAAACACTTGAAATCAATTACGAAGATGTTCGTGCTCTGGCAAAAGAACACCAACCAAAAATGATCATTGCTGGTGGCAGCGCCATTCCTCGCGTGATTGATTTTGCTAAATTCCGTGAAATCGCGGACGAAGTGGGCGCAATTCTAATGGTAGATATGGCGCACATTGCTGGTCTTATCGCAACTGGCGCACACCCAAGCCCACTGCCACACGCTCATGTTGTCACTACAACAACTCACAAAACACTTCGCGGTCCTCGCGGTGGGATGATTCTGACCAATCACGAAGACATCATCAAAAAAATCAACTCCGCAGTATTCCCTGGTTTGCAGGGCGGTCCTCTCATGCACGTAATCGCAGCAAAAGCCGTCGCGTTTGGTGAAGCTTTGGGACCGGAATTCAAAACTTACATTGATACTGTGGTTAGTAACGCAAAAGTTTTAGCCGAAGTGTTGCAAAATCGTGGCTGTGACATAGTGACTGGTGGCACCGACACTCATCTGATGCTGGTTGACCTTCGCCCGAAAGGACTGAAAGGCAATCAGACGGAAGAAGCGTTGGAGCGCGCTGGCATCACATGTAACAAAAACGGCATACCATTTGATTCAGAGAAGCCTATGATTACATCAGGCATTCGCTTAGGTACGCCTGCCGGAACAAGCCGCGGTTTCGGTAATGAAGAATTTAAACAGATCGGAGAGTGGATCGGTGATGTACTTGACGGCTTAGTTGAAAGCCCTGAAGGCAACGCAGAAATCGAGCAACGCGTTAAGAAACAAGTGAAAGAGCTCTGCAATCGCTTCCCACTCTACCAATAATATTAAACATCCCTAGGAATTTTTTGGAGATAATTCAATGGATAATACACTGAAGTTTGCTGATAGCCACGAGTGGGTTAAAGACAATGGTGACGGCACCGTAACTATCGGTATCTCAGAGCACGCTCAGCAAATGCTTGGCGACGTCGTATTCGTAGACCTGCCAGACGCAGGCGACGACATTGAAGCTGGCGACAGCTTTTCTTTGGTTGAATCTGTAAAAGCTGCGTCAGACATCTACGCACCAATTACGGGTGAAATCCTTGAAATCAACGAAGAGCTGGAAGACAGCCCAGAGCTAATTAACGAAGAACCGTATGAAGGCGGTTGGATCGTTAAAGTGAAGCTGCAAGATGCTTCTGAACTGGACAACCTGAAAGATTCAGAAGAATACCTTAACAGTATTGAAGACGAATAAATAATCGACGAGTCGCGGTAGATAGAGATTATGACAGAGTTACTTCACCACCTAAGCACGGACAACGAGTTCATTGCACGCCATAACGGCCCGAACAATGCAGAGCAACAACACATGCTGGATGCCATCAAGTCATCCAGCCTGGACGCTCTGATTGAAGAAACCGTTCCTGCTCAAATTCGCCTTGAATCGCCAATGAGCGAAGCTGCTCCTATGAGCGAAGCAAACATGCTTGAGGCGATGAAACAATTTGCCAACCAAAACCAAATCAAGCGTACTTTCATTGGTCAGGGTTACTACAACACCTTCACACCAAATGTGATTTTACGTAACGTGCTGGAAAATCCAGGTTGGTACACAGCTTACACCCCTTATCAGCCTGAGATTTCTCAGGGCCGTCTTGAAGCTTTGTTGAATTACCAACAAATGGTGATGGACTTAACGGGCATGGAAATCGCGAACGCCTCACTGCTGGATGAAGCAACGGCAGCGGCAGAAGCGATGACTCTGTGTAAGCGCGCAGGTAAAAGCAAGAGCAACGTGTTCTTCGTTGCCGACGATGTGCACCCTCAAACCCTTTCCGTGATCCAAACACGTGCAGAGTTTATCGGTTTTGAGGTGGTGACAGGTTCTGTTGAATCTCTATCTGATCACGACGTATTCGGTGCGTTGGTTCAGTACCCGGGCACCACTGGTGAGGTTCGCGACCTTACCGAGGTTATCGCCGCTGCACAAGCGAAGAAAACGCTAGTGACTGTAGCAACCGATCTTCTAGCCTGTGCTTTGTTGAAGCCAGCAGGTGAAATGGGCGCAGACGTCGTTATCGGCAGCGCCCAGCGTTTCGGTGTTCCAATGGGATACGGCGGTCCACACGCTGCATTCATGGCAACCCGTGACAAACATAAGCGTACTATGCCAGGTCGTGTAATCGGTGTTTCTATCGATTCAAAAGGCAACCAAGCTCTGCGTATGGCAATGCAGACTCGTGAGCAACACATTCGCCGCGAAAAAGCCACATCGAACATTTGTACTGCGCAGGCACTGCTAGCGAACATGGCGTCGTTCTTCGCAGTATTCCACGGTGCAGAAGGTCTACGTACCATCGCGCGCCGTACGCACCACATGACTGCGATTCTGGCGGCTGGTCTGACGAAAGCCGGTTACGAGCTTGCTCATAACAGCTTCTTCGATACCATCACGCTGAACACAGGCGACAAAACTGACGCCCTGCTTGAAAAAGCATTGCACGCAAACATCAACCTTCGCAAGCTGGATGGTCAAATCGGTATCAGCTTCGATGAAACCACCACCACTCAAGACGTTGAAGCGCTATTTGGCGTGTTCGGTGTGGAAGAGAAGGTAGAAACTCTGTCTACTGAAATTGAAGGCAACGAGTTTGCAGCGATTCCAGAAGCGTGCCGTCGTGAGTCTGAGTACCTGACTCACCCAGTATTCAATACACACCACAGCGAAACGCAGATGATGCGTTACCTGAAGCAGCTTGAGAACAAAGACTTCTCACTAACTCACGGCATGATTCCGCTGGGCAGTTGCACAATGAAGCTGAACGCAGCGGCTGAAATGATTCCAGTTACCTGGCCTGAATTTGGCGCGATTCACCCATTCGCACCTCTAGACCAGGCAGCAGGTTACACAGCCCTTGCTCAAGATCTAAAACAGAAGCTATGTGAAATCACTGGCTACGACGAGTTCTCATTGCAACCAAACTCTGGTGCATCCGGTGAATACGCAGGTCTTATCGCGATTCAACGCTACCATGCAAGCCGTGGCGAAGGTCACCGTAACGTATGCCTGATCCCAAGTTCAGCACACGGTACGAACCCAGCGACTGCTTCCATGATGTCGATGAAAGTTGTCATCGTTAAGTGTGATGACGACGGCAACATCGATGTTGAAGATTTGGCAGCGAAAATCGAGAAGCACAAAGACAACCTGTCCAGCATCATGATCACCTACCCTTCTACTCACGGTGTTTACGAAGAACAAGTGAAAGAAGTGTGTGAAATGGTTCACACGGCTGGCGGTCAGGTTTACCTTGATGGTGCCAACATGAACGCTCAGGTTGGTCTGACTTCACCTGGCTTCATCGGTTCAGACGTATCTCACCTGAACCTGCACAAAACGTTCTGTATTCCACACGGTGGTGGCGGTCCGGGTATGGGTCCAATCGGTGTTAAATCACACCTTGCACCTTTCCTACCAGGTCACGTTGAAAACGGTGTAGAAGGTAAAGATTACGCAGTATCTGCCGCTGACTTAGGTAGTGCTTCTATCCTGCCAATCTCGTGGGCTTACATCGCCATGATGGGCACAGAAGGTCTGACAGACGCAACCAAAGTTGCGATTCTGAACGCCAACTACGTAATGGAGCGCCTGCGCCCTCATTACCCTGTTCTTTACCGTGGCACAAACGGTCGCGTAGCGCACGAATGTATTATCGACATTCGCCCGCTAAAAGAAGACACAGGCATCAGCGAAGAAGACATCGCCAAGCGTTTGATGGACTACGGTTTCCACGCGCCAACCATGTCGTTCCCAGTTGCTGGCACACTAATGGTTGAACCCACTGAATCTGAAGATTTGGCTGAGCTAGACCGTTTCTGTGACGCGATGATCGCAATCCGCGAAGAAATGGCAAAAGTGAAAGACGGCGAATGGCCACTGGACAACAACCCACTGGTTAACGCACCTCACACTCAAGCCGACCTGTCTGAAGCAGAATGGAACCGCCCTTACTCTCGCGAGCTAGCGTGCTTCCCATCTGTACAAGCAAAAGCATCGAAATACTGGCCAACGGTTAACCGCGTAGACAACGTATACGGCGACCGTAACCTGATTTGCTCTTGCCCAAGTATTGAGAGCTATGAAGACTAAATATTAGTTTCTGTAAAAATTTTAAAGGCGAACCGATTGGTTCGCCTTTTTGTTTTGTGTGTGAGTAAAGCTTCTATCTCAGAATTTTGCTAGCACTTTTTCTAATTTAGATAATCATGAATTACTTTAAGTATGGAATATTCTCAATTCCCGAACAAATATACACGGTCAATTGCGGAAGACCTTCATCATGAAAGTTGCGTCACGCTGCTTGCGTGATGAGTTTGTCGAACAGAAAGGGGGAAAACTGATTTAGCCACTCCAAACGCCACAGTATAGGGCAAAGTTTAGTCATTAGAAGTATCTAAGCTTTTGATTAAAATTGCGAGACATATGATAACATAAGCGCATAAAACCATTGCATAACTACAATGAATTAACACAAATCAATACTGAGACATGAAGAGCATGAAGTTGGATATAGAAACTATTAGAAGCGCATATCTTTCACTCAAGAGCTACGCTTATCAAGATAATCTCAACCTATTTTTGAAACAAAGAGTAGCTGCCTTCGAAAGTACAGATCTTGACACATCTCTTCAAAAGATACTTTCAGTTCTAAAAAGCAAAAATCCAGTGGTCACTAATGATTTTAAAGATTGGTTGGACGAAATTTCCTATCATTTGTTACCGAAGTCAGTATCAAGAACTGAAGATATCAAACAAAACCAGCATAATGAGAGAAATGGCCTGTTCATTTCAAACATTACATCTTCACCTCAGTATCAAGTTGAAAAAGTAAACTACTTTATCAACGCCCCGGTTGAGCTTCATGTTATAGAGATGTTGTGGTGTACCGTAGTTGGCTCTGTAATGGATAGTAAACTGTCTGATGACTGTTATGGGAATAGGCTCAAAAGCTTCCTGACCAGCAATGACACAGAGGATAAGCCTTCACATTACACTAAGGATATCTTTAAGCGTTATGTAGACCAATACAATCAGTGGCGAGATCAAGCTATTGAAATAGCATCAAACCTCGCGGACAAGGAAGAAGATGTTGCTCTTCTATCTCTCGACTTGAAATCATACTTCTATCACGTTGATTTCGATTTCAACTTAATATCTGACTTCATTGAACAAAATAAGGATAGTTTTTTCGACTTAGAATTGGCTAAGTTATTGACCGAAGCCTTGGAAAAAGTCCACTATACATACAATTCTATTACTTATAAGTCCGCAACATTGACTCACCCTGATTGCCAGGAAAAATTTTGGCTGCCTATAGGCATGGCTTCGTCCGCCATCATCGCCAACTGGTATCTATCTGAATTTGATGAGGATATCTCTAATAAAGTTAGACCCTCTTACTATGGCCGTTACGTAGACGATATCCTGCTAGTTTTTAGACGACCAAACTTTGAACAACAAAACCCAATTGAAAGCTTTATTGAACACTATTTCAACAACCTATTGAAACGAAATAAAGGTCCAAAAGCTGACTATTTCATTACTATCGATCAGAACAAGCTTCCGATTCAAAGGGATAAACTAATACTCCAGTACTTCGACAAAAACCACAGTAAAGCTGGACTAGACATATTCAAACAAGAGCTAGAAGAAAGAAGTAGTGCTTTTAAGTTTTTACCTACCGAGCACATTGATAAAGAACTGGATAAATTTGCTTATGATGTTCTGTATGATGGTTCAGCTAATAAGCTGAGGAGTATCGTTGGTCTGGCTGAAAATGAAACTGAGTTATCGAAATATTTATCGAGCCATATAACTGCGCATAGGCTCTGTAAGTTAGACTATAACAGCACTGTCATACCTGACATTCAACTTTTCTTTAGAGGAGCTAATGCCCTTCAATTCAACCGTCTTTGGGAAAAAGTCTACCAATATGCTCTGGTAACCAAAAGATATGATTTTATATTTAGATTCGTGAACACATTAGAATCTGAAATCAAGAAGATTCGGGTTATCCATCCTAAAAGCAAAAAGGTTAGAAAAAGATTGACGACTAAACTCCACAAAGATATGGAGTTATATAACCATCTATCTCTATCTCTTACGGTCGCCTTGCTAGATATCGCTGAACCGTCAGAAGAAGGTACTGATGAGGCGCATAAAGTATTTTTAAGTAGCGGCAAAGACAAACTAGCGGTCTTTATATTTGAAAAGCAACTAGCCCATTACTCATGGTCATTTAGAAAATCAAATTTGCTTCGACATCATTTAGTTTCATGGCCATTAGCCAATTTTTCTGATTTCAACGGAGACCTTACGAACGAAGACTCGTTTCTAGAATTTGAAAATGTTGCTTTGTGTGCTGAGAAAATAAAAATGTCACCTAGGTTTATCCACTTAGATGAGTGGCAACTATTCAAACTACCCGATGCTCTTCACACAGAAAAACAGCTAGTAGAATGGCAAAAAAATTCCCTAATATCCTACGAGGAAAAGATTTATTCCCAGAAACTACCTGTTGATTTTGAGCCACTAGACGATAAGAGCAACGTTAAGTCTACTTTTATTGTCGGGAGTGGTAAGAGCAAGCAAAGCATAAGACTTGCGTTAGCCAACATGGTTGTAGATGAGCGAGATATCGATTCATCTTTGAGGAAAGACAAGCGTTCCAATGTGAGCTACGAACGCCAAAAGAGGTTATATCAGCTACTAAACTCAGCGATCAAAGAGCAGGCAGAACTCTTAATCATGCCAGAAGTAGCTATACCAGTCACTTGGCTTCCTTTTATGGTAGCTCACTCTCGCAGACATCAGATAGGGTTAATATTTGGGTTAGAGCATTGGGTCGTAGGCAACCAAGTTTATAATTTAATCATTGAAGTACTTCCATTCAAAGCTTCGAACAAATATAAGTCGTGTGCAATTTCCGTTAGGCTTAAAAACCACTACGCTCCTAGTGAATTAGAGCTTATTCATTCACTAAGACTTACACCCGCAAACATGCTGCATAAACCAAAGAACTATTACCATAAAGTAAATTGGAACGGAGTAAGTTTCACCACATACAACTGTTTCGAGTTATCTGACATAGAACACAGAACTCTATTCAAATCTGAAGTTGATATGATCTTCGCGTGTGTATGGAACAAGGATACTAACTACTACCAACATATCTTGGAGTCTGCTGTCAGAGACCTTCATTGCTATGTAGTTCAGTCCAATACGTCTCAATATGGCGGTTCATGCGTACTTAGACCAAGTAAAACATACAACAAAACAATGATTTACGTTAAAGGTGGAAACAATACTTGTGTTTTAACGACCGATATAGATATACAAAAGCTAAGGGAGTTTCAGTATAAATCTAGACCAGGTGCAGGGGATTCATTCAAGCACTTACCCCCAGGTTATGATTGCGAAAAAGTAATAAGTCGTTGAGATATAGAATAAAACACTTTTAGGAGATAAGTATGTGTTTTGATTTTGGTGTAGCACAATTTTTAAGTTTTGAGTTCTGGGATGCACGAGCCAATATATTCGTCATGATAATCGCTTTCTTCGCACTTGTATTTGCCATCATCCAGATATTGTCTTCACGCAATGAAGCGAGAAGAGCTACAGCATACGCTTCATATCAAAGTTACTTAAATCTATGTTTGGAGCACCCAGAGCTAGCCAGAGGTACTAAGATAGATATAACGAGTGACCCAGCCACTTATTCAAAGTACCGTTGGTTTATCGCTCAGATGCTCTTTTGTTTTGAACAAGTGTTAGATGCTGAACCTAATAGCGATACATGGAACGAAGCTATTAAATCACAGCTTAAAAGACATGTATGGCATCTTGAAGTATCAAAATCAGTTGCTAGAAAAGAATGGAGTTCTCGGTTAAGAAAGCACTTACCAGAACCAATAGAGGAAGCCACGGCGGAATTCATCTCAGACTAGTAATTAACTGTTGTGAGTTTATTCTAGGAAGCATCACGGACAGGAACTTAAATAGACCAGCTGTAAAGACTCATGCATGATTTGGCAGTTTTGATTATATAGTGTCGATTACATTCATTTTTCAACTCAATACCTACACAGCTCACTTTTTGACAACAGTTTGTCGGAGGCTTTACTCAATTAGCCACTTTTGGATTACCTGTAGAATGGTATAAAGAATTAAGCAAAACCACTCGGAGATATGCTGAGTTCGGATAACTTCTAGTAGGGGCAAACGCATACCCTAGATTTTGTAAATCATGTGCTTTAAACAATTTTGGGGCAGACATGAGTTGTTGCAGAATCTGCATTAACAGCTTTCTCGTTGCTCAGGCAACTATTGCAACAGTTCAAATACCGAGGAATACTGGATAGTTGTTTGAGAAGCAATATGCATATTTTGCACATTGCTTAGTTCTATTGCCGAAGCGACGAGATCAGAACCGGGTTAGGGCAAAAATGTGTTAGCCAATGTCCTACTCATTTCTTACCCACGAACTTCAATCTAGTTCGCAATGTAATACCAAGATCAAAAAGGCAAACCAGTCGGTTCGCCTTTTTGTTATTTCAATATAATTTTATTTTAGCGGGTCGTTGTCTGGCAATGCGTTATGAATCCAGAGTGCCAGCCTGTGTTTGATGTTTGCACCGTCGAGCTTGCTTTCAGGTAGTGGCGTAATTTGCTTGGCATCGACCAAGAATAGGTAAATCGCTTTTACTTTTACGGGTTGTGGTGACTGAGGAAGGTCAAAGCCTTGCACCTTTGCCATCTTCCCAGCAATCTCAAGCGCTTTTTAACTCAAAGGAACACTCACTTTAAGAAAACACAAAACCTATCAATTACTTTTCTACTTGCCTGCCTTTATTTTTAGTTTTCTACCAATTCCCAAACTCAGACCAAACGCATTCGTAGCGTGTTTTTCTTTGTCAGAAATGGGAACGATCCCAAGCGCAAATGTAACAAAATATTTCTCAGAGACACAAAGTGACTTAATTCCCAGTAGCTGGCAAAGAACTAAAATTATCTAACTTACTGATTAGTTTGATTTATTCTTTGTTTGGTTCAAATCACAAAACTCACCTTGTGAAGAAATATTTATAACCGCGGATCAAGGTCAGACCACAATGATATTTTCGAGTGATATAAATCACAAAATAAATAAAAACCGTAACTAATAAAGGTACATACGACATGATCGTTTTTGATTTATCTTCTGCTTGCACAATCTCTCACTTATTCAAAGATAGCGCGGTTCAGACAACCACGGATTTCTTTCTTGAGGACGGCAACAAGCGTTACCACTTGGTCGACGTGAAAAATCTTCTTGAAGAATTCGAAGGGAACGGAATGTTCCAGTCTGTGTTTATCGGCTATCGGCTCACGTTTGATGATGGTCGTGCAGTCAAAATCGACACCATCAAATCCACGGCGACGTTGATCTCTTCCCAAAATGAGAGCACTGGAGTTCCAGACAAAGAGTCATTCGACCCGAACTCGATTCAAGACTGGACGAAAGCAGGCATCAATAAATACATGTTCTGATCATCCGACACGATGTATGCGTGGGCTCAGCCCCAACGTTTTTGATCTTAGAGCAGCATGGACGCTGCCTTGATCTCATCAATAATTCAACCTAACCAAGATTGAATTCCCGCTTCCGAGTTATCTGTCGTTATCCCCTTTTGCTAGAAGGGTCCGTTTATGCTGATCAATGGCGATGTTCTGTTTATCGGATCTCTGCAATGCAGTCCCAATAACGGGATACTCACTTTAAGAAAACACGAAACTCATCAATTACGGCAATTGAAATAGAACGGAAACCAAGATCAAAAAGGCGAACCAATCGGTTCGCCTTTTTGTTATTTCAATATAATTTTTATTTTAGCGGGTCGTTGTCTGGCAACGCGTTATGAATCCAGAGTGCCAGCCTGTGTTTGATGTTTGCGCCGTCCAACTTGCTCTCGGGTAGTGGCGTGATTTGCTTGGCATCGACCAAGAATAGGTAAATCGCTTTTACTTTTACGGGTTGTGGTGACTGAGGAAGGTCAAAGCCTTGCATCTTTGCCATCTTCCCAGCAATCTCAAGCGCTTTTTTAACCAGTTTATCTTCATTATGAAGCTTAGAGCTTTTTGACATTAATTGAATCCTCTTAATCGCTTGGGCTTAGAATACATTAAGTGTCACATATGGCGTGTTAGTAAGCTCTCATATAGAAAGTAGAAGCACTCTCACATTAAAAAAACGTGAAGCCTGCCAAAAACAGTGAGTACACCAAAGCCCCCATCCTCGCACCTATCTGGAACGTTTAAAACTATAGAAGCAAATTCTTTTAAAATTTACTCGTTGACAAACTAGGTCGAGCGTCCTAAATTTAAAATAGGACATGCGACCTAGTTTATTTTAGAGAGACCATATATGCGATTGGGTAAGACAAAACTGAAGATCATTGAAGCTGCGAATACGCTGTTTTACGAGCAGGGATACGAGCACACCGCTCTTTCTCAGATCGCTAATGAAGTGGGGATCTCAAAAGGTAATTTTTATCACCACTACAAAACCAAAGACGACATTCTCGAAGCGGTATTGAACCAGCGTTTGGTAATGGTTGAAGAAGCGTTGGTGTCATGGGAAACGGAGTACAAACAGCCGGAACTTAGGATTCGCAGCTTTATTCAGTCGGCAGTGGCTACCCAATCTCAAACCCAGAAATTTGGTTGCCCTATTGGTTCATTGACGGCAGAGCTCAATAAGCTGACTCACCCTTTTCAGAATGAGATGAAAAGGTTCTTCGCCTTGTTTCGAAACTGGTTATCAAAGCAGTTTGAAGAGCTCGGTTTTCAAAGCCATGCGGACCAGTATGCCGTGCACCTTATAACGCAGAGTCAAGGTGCTGCTTTGCTCGCACAAACATTTGAAGACGAGTCCATTGTTTCTGAGCAGGCGGAGCGAATGGAGTCGTGGTTATCAGAATTGATTGAAAGAAAAACAAGTTAAACAGTTGGAGAGAAGAATGGATACAGTAATCATTGATAAAAACAAATTTAAACGCGACTCCTGGACAGAAAAAGAAAACAGCAACGCCGAACTCATCATGGATTTTGTCCAAAACATTATGAATAACCACGACTTCGAGTATGTAAAAAGCAAATACGACAACTCCAACTATGTTCAGCACAACCGTGGAATTCCAGACAAAATGATGGGTGTGATTGAGTACGTTAAGAAGTTTACTGGTCGTTTCCCGGAGTTCTCTTACGATGTGAAAAGCGTTTATGTTGATGGTGATTATGTAACCCTGCATTCTCACGCGACAATCAAGAAATCCCATCGAGGCAACGACAAAAAAGGCATGAACATCGTCGATACGTGGAGAATCAATGGCTCAGACATCGAAGAACACTGGGATGCGATTCAGCCGCTCGATACCTTTATGCGCTTTTATACCCTAGTCGCTGGCAGCGCAGTTCGTAATTCCAATGGTGTTTTCTAAAAACACACTCAGCAAGGCTGAGTTATGCGCAAAAACCAGAAGCCAGCAGATGCTGGCTTCTGTTTTTTTAGGTTTCAACGTCAGGCATTTTTTGGTGGTGTGAAAGCCGTTAGTTCGAGCGCTGGACCTTCGTATTTTTCAATTCTCACTAAGGATGAATTGGCAGCGCAGCCGTTGGCTAACCGAGAGGTTGGAATGTCTAAGGTCAGCACGTTGGCACAACCGTTTTTGCACAAGCCCGATTTGTGGTCGAGGTCTAGCCACCCTCCTTCGTGAATACATACAGAACCTTGCTTGATCCCGTCAGTGACTAATGCGCCCACCAGCACCTGACCACGGTCATTGAATGCACGTACCAAATCTCCTTGCTTGATGCCTCTTGCCTTGGCATCCTCAGTATGGATGGAGATCGGCTCGCGATTGGCAATGGCGTAGTCTTCACGAATCGCAGCGTAGTTAAACTGGCTATGTAAGCGATGAGCGGCATGGGCGGTAACGAGTTGCAACTCGCCGTCTTTCGCATTCCCAGTGTACTCCGTTGGTTCTAGCCAAGTTGGGTGTGCCGGGCAATCTTCCAAGGCATAGCTTTCGATGGTTTTTGAGAATATCTCAATCTTTCCACTGGGCGTACCCAACGGGTTGAGAACAGGATCTTTACGAAAATCAGCATGACGGACAAACTTCGCAGCTTTCTTGTTGAACTTCATTTCAATCAGCTCATTCTTGCTCCAGAACTGACCAAATTTTGGCATGCGGATACGCGCCGTGCGCCCGGCTTTTTGGGCTGTCTCGTAAAACGATTTGAGCCACCCCATTTCGTCTTTGCCTTCAGTGAAAACGTCTTTCCCACCGGATTTCAGTTTTTCAGCCATATCGGCAAATACATCGAAGTCGTTTCGGGCTTCTCCCTGAGGTTCCACCGCCTGCTTCATCGGTACGAGATGCTGGTTACTGTAGTCCCCTGTCATCGTCATATCGTTTCGTTCGAAAGAGGTTGTAATGGGCAGGACAATATCTGCATGCTTAGCCGCGGCAGTCCAGTACGGCTCGGATATGACGATCAGCTCTGGTTTTTGCCACGCCTTAATCAGTCGGTTGCTGTCTTGATGATGCGTGAAGTTCGCGCCACCTGCCCACCAGATCATTTTGATATCTGGGAACGTGAGATCGTGACCGTTATGTTTAAAAGATTTACCCGGATTTTCCAGAGCTTCAACAATTCGTGCTACTGGGAACGCATTCACCGCACCAGAGACTGCCCAGTCGTTCCCGGCTGATGAACCGCCGCCAACAGACGCGGATATGGCAGGAAGTACCGCAGCATCACGCGTTGGGTTTCCTCCATTGGAATAGTGATAAGACAACCCAAATCCACCGCCCGGTAAACCAATCTGCCCTAGCATTGAAGCAAGCGTTACCAGCATCCAGTGGCGCTGTTCTCCGTATTGCTGGCGCTGGATTCCCCATCCAGACATTAACAATGTGCGGTGTTTGCTGAAAATATCTGCCAACACTTCTAGCTGCTTCGCGGGTACGCCACAGATACCCGAAGCCCACGCTGCGGATTTTTCAACGCCATCTTCTTTACCGAGAAGATAGCTTTCAAAACGGTCATATCCGGTGGTGTACTTGCTAAGAAATGCTTTGTCGTGTTTGTTATTTTTGACCAGTGTATGGGCAATCCCCATCATCATTGCGACATCAGTCATTGGGTGAGGCGCAATCCATTGAACGCTGTCACCTAAAAAATCAATGGTTTCGGAACGCATTGGATCGATGGCGATCAGCGTTTTGCCCGATTTCTTCAACTGGTGGAAAAATTCTAGCCCCTGACAGTCTGTTGAAGTCCAGGCAATCTTGAGCGTATTTAAAGGGTTCATTCCCCAGAGCACCACCACATCACTGTGTTCGAGCACGACTGGGTAAGTGGTTTGTTGCTCGTACACTTCGATGGAACCCATAACGTGCGGCATGATAACTTGAGCCGCCCCTGTCGAATAATCCCCAAGATGCCCTGAGTAGCCACCCGCCATGCTCATGTAGCGCTGCAAAAGTGTCTGAGCTTTGTGCAATACACCGCTGGATCGCCAGCCGTAAGAACCCGCAAAGACCGATTCAGCTCCATGAGCCTGCCGGATTCGCATGTGCTGTTCATGGATCAAAGCGTAAGCGTCATCCCAGGATACGCGGACAAACTCGTCCTTTCCTCGCTCTCCGGCTGGTGCCGACGGATTGGCAAGATACCCTTTACGAACCATCGGATACTTTACGCGAGCTTTGGTGTGCACCTGATCCGGTCCCGTCACCTGCAAGCTGTTTGCAACGGTTTGAGCCAGCGCATTCTTGGTCGAGATCAGTTTTCCATCTTTTACTTCACACAAGATAGGTCCCATTCGACCAGCAGTCAGCACACCAGAGCCTCGCTTCGTCTTCGCCAGTGCCGACAAAGGAGTAAACGAAGTGAACGCCAGTGCGCCTGCGGTCATACTGGTTCCTTTAAGGAAACCTCGACGTGTTAATTCAGTCATAATGCTATCCTTCTCTATTTAGTGCCCAGCCACGTCTTTGGCGTGGTGCTGGAAGAACTTGGTAAGTATTTCCAAATCAGGTTCTGAAATGTCGGTTCGTTCGCCCATGCTCTTGGCTACTGGTCCCCATGCATTGACCGTAAAATGATTAGCCGGGATCTTGGAATGGCATGTCGCGCAGTAAACGTTGTCGAGCTCCGTGGCATACGCCCATATGGGTTCCGGAGAATCCAGCACTGGTGCACTCGTGGTTGCGGTGAGCGTAGCGGTTCGCCACTCGTTCCCGTATTGATCAGGTTCATAATTGCCATGTTTGACCGCTGCCTGCCCTTGTTCAGAGAGCATGGCGACTATCGCTCGCTGCCCTCTTCCCAGGTAAATCACCTGTTCTGCCCCTTTCATCTGATAAGCCTCTAGGCGAACCTCTCGGGAGGTTGGGGTCTGGGCAATAACTTCGAGTTTGGTGGTAGGTCGGATTGAACCGTACTCTCCGATTTCTGCATCAGAAACGGTGTACACATATTTTGCGGAATCTGGTGTCTGATCAGTCAATGCCATTAAACGTTCAAACGCTTCGCTGTCCATTTCTGGCTCCGGGGCAAAGTGAGCGACACCTTTGTGACAATCAATACAGGTTTGGGAATTTTCTATTCCGTATTGATGCATTTTGGCGGCGTCTTCCGTCTGCTCGTACAGATCCATTGCACCGAACTCATGGCAAGATCGGCAAGTAGCTGAGTCATTGGCTCGCATTTGTTCCCATGCGGTTTCAGCCATGGCAACGCGGTGGGTTTCATACAGCTCTTCATCGCCAATTTTCCCGGTCACAAACTCGTGGTAAATGTCTTTCGTTGCCCGAATTTTGGTAATGATGTAATCGATGGGTTGATTCGGGATATGGCAATCGGAACATTCCGCGCGTATGCCCTTTCCATTGGTGAAATGCACCGACCCCTGATATTCCTCATAGGGAATTTGCATCGAGTGGCAAGACAAACAAAATGAAGTGCTGGAGGTGTAGTGCATGACAGCTGCTGAGCCTCCTAAAAGAGCCCAACCGATCAGTACACCCATTGCGATTAATACCGTGATATAACGTTTTTTGTTTTTCATAATTTGAAACACTTACTCACACAATCACACGATTCACTTCAGGTGTACTCCTAAAGTGGTAGTTCCATTTTGATCCACATCATACCCACTGTCTTACTGTGGTTTTTGTTATTAAAATTGATAGATTCATCAATATGGAATACCAACGCAGTGTGACCTGCTTAATAACCGGATATCGAAAGCTGGGTTCTAGAGATCTGCGTTGACGAAAATTAGGAATGTCGGGTAGTTATCGAAGAACTGTTAAATGGGGGCTGTGAGGCGTTAGATAAGGCAAGGCATGTGTTTGCCTTTTTCATTTTTTACCGTCAATAAATGCGCTGATAAGGTTGACCAATCGTCCAGAATAGATAATAACTATCAAAAACTTAATAACTATAAATTCTATAAATAGAAGGAAACAGACATGGGTCAATCTATGCGCTTCACGCTGCTTGCTGCGTTGATTTCTGGCGCTTTTTCATCTGCCCACGCGACGCAAACAGCGTCAGCAGACTCTTCTCAATCAGATGCTCCACTGTGGTTAAGACACACAGCACTCTCGCCAGACGGCAAACAGCTGGCTTTTACCTACAAAAGCAAAATTTACCTTGTATCCAGTGAAGGGGGCGAAGCCCGCGCCATTACGAGCGGCGATTTCTACCCTCACAGTTTGATGTGGGGACCAGACAATCAAACGCTGGCATTCGCCGCTAACCCATATGGCAATGACGACGTGTTTACCGTGTCTCTTAAAAACGGAAAGATGATTCGTCACACTTACCATTCTGGGTCGGATATTCCTACTTCGTTTACTGAAAACGGCGACGCACTGCTTTTCAGTACAACGCGAATTTCCAGTAAGGAACAGGATTTTTACAGCTTGCCTGAATGGTCGCTGAGTCCGTTAGGCAACCATTTGTACCGCGTTGAACTGGATTCGCAAAACGCCTCTGCTACGCTGGCAGTACCCGCCAAACATGCAGTTTGGAATCGGGATGAGAGCAAGCTGCTGTATAACTCTCCTCATAAAGATCAGCCGTTTCGTAAACACCAACGCTCTTTCGCTGTGCCGAACATTTGGCTTTACGACAAAGCGAGCGGAGAACACAAGCAACTCACAGAAAACCGAGTGGCGGCGCAACGCCCAGCCTGGAACACTGACCAGACTGGTTTTTATTATCTGAGTGAGGCTGATGGCAATTTCAATGTCTGGCTATATGACTTAACCACCGCTGAGAAAACCCAGATTACGCATTTCGATACACACCCTGTTCGTCACCTGACGGTGGACGACAGCGATAACCTCGCGTTTTCTTACAACGGGGAAATATACACGCTTAAAAATGGGGAATCTGACGCCCGTAAAGTGAGCATCAACATTCACCACTTTACGCCAGAACCAAGCCAATTCATTTACACCAACAAAACCACGAGGTTCGCACCTTCGGAATACGATCCGGGTGAGTTTCTTCTGAACTCGTATGGTGACGTTTATGCTTACAACGCAGAAACCTCTGAAGTGAAAGCGTTAACCAAAACCATTGAAGAAGAAAAACACGTTAATTTCACCCCAGACGGTTATGGCGCAGTTTATAGCGCCCTGCGTGATGGGAAATGGGGGCTTTACACCACGTTTTCTGACACGGAAGAAGAGCTGCTGTCTGATGCTATAACCCGCGAAGAAGCCCCGCTACTGGTGTCTGACGATCACAACATCACGCACCCTAAATATTCCCCAGATGGAAACAAACTTGCTTTTGTGGTTAATGGTCGAGCCATTCACGTTCTGGATTTAAGCGAGAGCGAAGAAGAGTCCGTTGTCGAGAAAGTCAAAGACGCAATGGTGAGTGAGGACAAATCAGTCGATCTTGGCATAGAGCTGATTGCTCCTGACCTGATCAGTAATTTCAACGGCATCGATTACGCCTGGTCACCAGATTCTTCCCAGCTGGCGGTGCACCTATCTCCTACTCCGTACTCTAACCAAATTCATGTGGTTAAAGCCGATGGCAGCAGCCCTTCGGTGAATGTCTCCCAAAGCGGATTTATTAACGCGATGCCTAGCTGGAGTGCCGACGGACGCGTTTTATATTGGGCAACCACCAAATACGGAGTGAAGTCTGTATCGGGAGATGATCTCGACCTCACGATAAGCGGTGTGTTTGTTAACAGCCGGGCGAAGAAAGACTTCAAAGACGATCTCGAATTACCGGAAGAAGGCGAACAGGTTCCAAGCTACGCATTCAACGAAAACAACATTGAAT
The DNA here is from genome assembly GCF_000222685.1 of Vibrio nigripulchritudo ATCC 27043. Classification (GTDB taxonomy): domain Bacteria; phylum Pseudomonadota; class Gammaproteobacteria; order Enterobacterales; family Vibrionaceae; genus Vibrio; species Vibrio nigripulchritudo. Next base: position 19,692 of record NZ_AFWJ01000320.1, read on the forward strand.
ACCGAGAAGCTTTCCACCTGCCGTTTTCAAAGATGGTGCTGGGCGCTCATCTTCTGGGTGATAACTTGCTGGTAGTAGACGTAGAACCCGACCTATCAGGCGACTATAAAACCAACGGACTCATTTACAATATCCGAACTCAGGAGACCTACTCGGTATTTTCTAACCAGCCAGAAGCTTACGCTGTCTACGTGACTGAAAATCAGGAGTTCGCTTATCTGCTTACCGAATACGACATTATCGAAGTGGACGTTGACTCTGGGAAACGCATACGTTACCCCATCGATCTGCCAGTTGAATTTGAGGCAGAGCCGAGACGCGTTGCCGCATTTGACCAGATCGTGCGCCAGACCAAAGAGCAGTACTATCGCCCGGACATGGGCAACGTAGATTGGGATTTCTATAGCAAGAACTACCGTAAGTTTTTGCCACACATCAACAATGATCTGGACTTCGCTGAAGTATTAAGCGAGCTGAGTGGTGAACTCAATGCGTCTCACACTGGCGCTTACGGGTATGCGCCGGAAACCATGCGCTACGACGATACCGCTTCCCTTGGGCTGATCTTTGCAGAAAACATTTCAGGTAACGAACCTGCGAATGAAGATTCCAGCTCTCAGGGGCTTGTTATCAGTGAGATCTTGCCTGGAGGTCCTGCGGATGTGGAAGACATCGTACTCAAACCCGGAGACCGAGTCATCGCAATCAATGGCAACCCTGTCTCTAATTTAGCGAGCCTTGCAAAGCAGTTAAATAATAAGGCGCAGGTGCCGGTTTCTGTCACCTTACAACGAGTTGAAGGACGCCACTGGCATCAGGAAATCACACCTATCGACAGCTACGAGCAATATTCGATCATTGCGAAACGCTGGGAACTAGAACGCCGTAATTACGTTCTTGAGAAAAGCGACGGCAAAGTCGGGTATGTTTATCTGCCTGAAATGAACTCCGCCAGCTTTGAGCATCTTAGAGCAGAAGCGTTAGGGCGATTACGTAACACGGAAACCTTAATCATTGACGTTCGATTCAATGGCGGTGGCTTCCTTGCCGATACGCTTATTGAATTTCTGACGGCTCAGAAAGTTGCTGATCTGGTGCCAAGAAAAGGCAAGCCAGCTTCCGATGCAGGTCGCCGTAGCTGGCTGAAACAGTCAGTCGTTCTTGCTAATGCTTCGTCTTATTCCGAAGGTTCTGCATTCAGCCAGTACTACCAAGATCTGAAAGTGGGTCCTATCGTGGGTGAGCCTGTACCGGGCACCGGAACCGCGGTGAACACAGCAGGGTCGGCTGTTTACCCAGACATCAGTTACGTGTACCCATTCCTACCACTCAAAACGCCGGATGGTCGCTACTATGAAAATCTGGAGCTGATACCGGACGTTCAGGCATTCAATCTGCCTTCAGAAGTAGAGAACGGAATCGATAGCCAGCTTGACGCAGCAATTGCGACAGCGCTTAAGCAGATTCAGCCAAAATAGCTGGGATCTGTTGACCCTAAACTCTGAAAACCACAGGCGAGCCAATTGGCTCGCTTTTTTCTATTCTGCCCTCT
>NZ_AFWJ01000319.1 GCF_000222685.1 Vibrio nigripulchritudo ATCC 27043
TCCTTAGCTCAGCTGGATAGAGTACCTGGCTACGAACCAGGCGGTCGGAGGTTCGAATCCTCCAGGACGCGCCACTATTTAGGGCTTTACAGTCCTGATATTACTCAAAGTGATATCGAAAACAGCGCGCTCGTAGCTCAGCTGGATAGAGTACCTGGCTACGAACCAGGCGGTCGAAGGTTCGAATCCTTCCGAGCGCGCCATCATTTCTTAAGCCTCGCAATCGCGAGGCTTTTTTATGTCTTTAACAATTCTGTAGCATTTTTTTATCTTTATTATTACATCCTATTGTTTTAAAAGAATAAAAATTATTTTTTTAACTTCCTCTCAGTATTCGATACAGAATTTCATTATGTTTGGTAAAAGCCATAGTAACTATGGTGAAATTCCGGATATGTGGCGTATTTGTATGTAATAAGTACTCAAAAAAGTCGCATGTTTGTGCAGGATCTTGGTTACATTATTAAACAAAATTGACAAAATTTTACCAATCGCGATAATCCTAGACCACTTATGTCCACCATATTGAGGGAAGGTGAGCATAAGCATTGTCAGGATGACATAGAAAGGAAGCAACATGACTAATATTGGAAGCCTGCTAGGAGATGCAGCGGTTCTTATGCTTACTGGCATGGCCGTGGTATTTATCTTCCTAACCATTCTCGTTTTTCTTGTTCGGCTAATGTCCAAGTTGGTGCCTGAAGAAGCACCCCAGCCGAATATTGCACCAGTACAAGCAAAAAAAATTCAATCCAGTACTTCTGGCGTACAGCCGCAAGTGGTTGCTGCTATTTCCGCTGCAATTCACCAGCATCGTACGTCCGCTGCGAAGTAATGTCGGATAAAAATTAAAAGGAGTTAATCAGCATGTCTAAACCACTTGCTCTTACTGACGTGGTGCTGCGCGACGCACACCAGTCTTTGTTTGCCACGCGCATGCGTATTGAAGATATGTTACCCATCGCGGCGGAACTAGATAAAGTTGGGTACTGGTCACTGGAAACTTGGGGTGGCGCAACATTCGATGCGTGTATCCGCTTTTTAGGGGAAGATCCTTGGGAGCGCCTGCGCGAACTAAAAAAGGCAATGCCAAATACGCCAATGCAGATGCTATTGCGCGGTCAAAACCTACTGGGCTACCGTCATTATGCCGATGATGTAGTCGAGAAATTTGTCGAGCGCGCTCATGCAAATGGCATGGACGTGTTCCGTATCTTTGATGCAATGAACGATGTACGTAACTTCCAGAAAGCAGTAAAAGCGACTGTGGATGTAGGCGCGCACGCTCAAGGCACACTTTCTTATACAACCAGCCCGGTTCATAACGCGGATACTTGGGTGGATCTTGCCAAAGAATTGGAAGATCTGGGTTGTCACTCTTTATGTATCAAAGATATGTCTGGTCTTCTCAAACCATATGAAGCAGAAGAACTGATCAGCCGCATCAAAGCCTCTTGTGATGTACCACTGGCACTTCACTGTCATGCTACAACGGGTCTTTCTACTGCAACGGCAGTGAAAGCAATCGAAGCCGGTGTCGATATTCTGGATACGGCAATCTCTTCAATGAGTTGTACTTACGGTCACACGCCAACGGAAACAGTCGTTGCAATGCTGGAAGGCACTGAACGCGACACCAACCTGAAACTTGACCAACTTGAGCCGATTGCTGCTTATTTCCGTGAAGTGCGTAAGAAATACGCAAAATGGGAAGGTCAACTGAAAGGCGTAGACTCTCGTATTCTTATTGCCCAGGTTCCTGGTGGCATGTTGACGAATATGGAAGGTCAGTTGAAAGAGCAGGGTGCAGCGGATCGCTTAGATGAGGTATTGGAAGAGATCCCTCGCGTTCGTAAAGATCTTGGCTACATTCCATTAGTAACACCTACTTCTCAGATTGTAGGGACACAGTCTGTGATCAATGTTCTAACTGGCGAACGCTACAAGAGCATCACTAAAGAGACTGCAGGCCTACTAAAAGGCGAGTACGGCGCGGCGCCAGCAGAACTGAATGCTGAACTTCAGGCTAAGGTGCTTGAAGGTGCAGAGCCTGTAACTTGCCGACCAGCGGATCTTCTGGAAGCAGAGCTTCACACGCTTACCGATGAATTACTGGCCAAAGCAAAAGAAGATGGCATCTCCCTTGCGGATGACACAGTCGATGACGTACTTACTTACGCGCTGTTCCCACAAGTTGGTTTGAAGTTCCTGAAAAACCGTAACAACCCAGACGCATTTGAACCTGCACCAGGAAATGAATCGACTCCTGCACCTGAAGCGGCACCAGCGGCTAATACGGTAGGCAGCGTTGAAGCGTACAGCGTGAAAGTGGACGGTCAGGTATACGATGTTGAAGTTGGTCCTCAAGGTCAGCTTACTTCTGTCGTTCCTGCGTCAGCGCCTCAGGCTGCTCCAGCAGCGGCACCTGCTCCATCTGCAGGTGAAGCTGTGCCTGCTCCTCTCGCTGGTAACATTTTCAAGGTGAATGTTTTGCCGGGTTCTGAGGTATCAGAAGGCGATGTGCTTTTGATTCTGGAAGCCATGAAGATGGAAACCGAAGTACGAGCTGCACGTGGTGGAGTCGTTCAGGATATCCACGTGAAAGAAGGTGATGCCGTGACAGTTGGCGCGCCTCTACTAAGCCTTGCGTAAGGGAGCATCATGGAAGGATTGTTGACCTTATGGGCTGAAACAGGGATCGCTAACTTCGAGTTTGGTCAGCTATGCATGATCCTTGTAGGTTGTATTCTGCTTTATCTAGCTATTGCCAAAGGCTTTGAGCCTTTGCTCTTGCTTCCGATTGGGTTTGGTGCCGTGTTGGCAAATATCCCCAATGCGGGTTTCACCGATGAAGGCGGTCTGCTTTATTACGTTTACTACATCGGGATCGAATCCGGAGTATTCCCACTGCTCATCTTTATGGGCGTAGGGGCGATGACGGACTTTGGTGCCTTGATTGCTAACCCGAAAACCTTGTGGCTAGGGGCGGCGGCTCAGTTTGGTATTTTCGCCACGTTGTTTGGTGCCATCTTGCTTAACTATGTGCCTGGAATGGAGTTTTCCATGCAGGATGCATCCTCCATCGCCATCATCGGTGGTGCGGATGGTCCAACGGCTATCTTCCTGGCAAGTCAGCTATCGCCTGATCTGCTTGGTGCGATTGCGGTGGCGGCATACAGCTACATGGCGTTGGTGCCGATTATTCAGCCACCAATCATGAAAGCGCTGACCAATCCAGAAGAACGTAAGATCCAGATGGCTCAGCTTCGTCACGTTAGTAAAGTGGAGAAGGTGTTATTCCCGCTTGCTGTACTGGTTATGACGATCCTGTTCCTCCCTGCTGCAACACCACTAGTGGGTATGTTCTGCTTGGGGAACCTGATGCGAGAAGCGGGCGTGGTCGATCGTCTGTCGAACACAGCACAAAACGAGCTTATCAATATCGTGACCATCTTCCTTGGACTGGGTGTGGGTTCCAAGCTGCAGGCAGAGCAGTTCCTGAACTTTGAAACTCTGGGTATCTTGGGGTTAGGTGCTGTGGCATTCAGTATCGGTACGGGCGCTGGTGTTATGATGGCTAAGTTATTGAATAAGTTCTCGAAAGAAGACATCAACCCATTGATTGGCGCAGCTGGTGTATCTGCTGTACCTATGGCTGCGCGAGTGGTTAATAAGGTGGGGCTTGAGTCGAATCCACAGAACTTCCTGCTGATGCACGCAATGGGACCAAACGTTGCTGGGGTACTGGGAAGTGCTGTTGCTGCGGGTATCTTATTAGCATTAGTGGGATAACGTTCAACGAATTTGCGATCTGGTGGTTAACCAATCGTTGTAAAATGGTTTATAGTCAAAGGGATGCTTCTGCATCCCTTTCATTTTTTTGAGCATCAAGGGAACTTGTGTATGACGGACAACAAAAAAGTGGTGATAACCCAGTTTGGTGAGACTGACGTATTAGCCATTCAAAGTGAGGCTATCCCAGAACCCGCAGAAGGTGAAGTGCTGGTAAAAGTCCATTTCGCAGGTGTGAATCCCATTGATGTGAAAACGCGTAAAGGGTTGGGTTGGGCAGCCGAAGCTAATAAAGACAACCTACCCTGGACCCCAGGTTACGACGTCTCAGGTGTGGTCGAGAAATGTGGTACCGGAACCAAGACCTTTGAAGTCGGAAACTTTGTTGCGGGTTTAGTTGGGTTTCCTGCCGATGCTGGCGGATATAGTCAATATATTTGTGTAAAAGAAGACTCACTCAGTCTTGTGCCAGATAGCGTCACCCTAGAAGCTGCTGCGGTGTTACCTGTTGCCGGTCAAACTGCCGCACAGGCTTTGAACTTGGCGGGTGTTACCGCTAATGATCGCGTATTGATTCTGGCGGGAGCAGGCGGTGTTGGCCACCTTGCTGTTCAGATAGCCGTTGCGGCGCAAGCCGAGGTATTTACCACTTGTGGCGAAGATAATCTGGATTACCTTGCCACGCTTGGCGCTCACGCCATCAACTATCAGTTTGCCCCTGTTTCTGAGCGTGTCGAAGACGTAGACGTGTTGATTGATCTTGTCGGTGGCGATGCGGCGCTTGATGCACTCAAATGCCTCAAAGACAACGCTCGAGTTGTGACGGTTCCTACCATCACTGTAGATTTGATCTGCGAAAAAGCCAAAATGCTGGGCTTTGAAGCCACAGGTATGTTGGTTGATCCAGACATCGAGCAGATGGATACCATGCTGTACATGGTCGGTGTTGGTATTTTGAAAACCGAAGTCCAGCAGATCTTCCCATACACTGATGTTGCCAAAGCTCATGATCAAGTTGAAACCGGGCACACCAGAGGCAAGATACTGCTTGATATGAAATGCTAGATGGCTTGACCGAATGGTTTAGCCAATCTGTACTCTGGGTCTTATTTTCAACAGGTTTTTTGGGGGCAACTCTCCTACCGGGAGGCTCAGAAGCCAGCTTAGTTGCTGCGTTAAAACTCAATCAATATCCAGTAGCTCAGTTGATATTTGTCGTCACCATTGGCAACACGCTGGGCGGTTTAACTAACTATTGGATAGGACTTTTCTTACCAAATCGAACCCAATCGGAAAAACATGGTCATAAAGCTTTACAGTGGCTAAAGCAATATGGCTATATCACTCTTCTATTTAGCTGGCTTCCCATTATTGGCGACCCATTATGCCTTGCGGCAGGGTGGCTCAGAATGAAGTTTTTGCCTTGTTTAATTCTCATCGCCATAGGTAAAGCAATACGCTATAGCGTTATTGCGGCGGCATTCGCAGGTTTTTAAGGAGCATTCATGAGAAAAATCTGGTTTGGTGCAGCTGCGTCCGTGTTCATTGCGGGCTGTTCCTCTCTTGCACCTGTTTCATTTTTCTCTTCTGTACCAGAAGGGATCACCCTTGTTGAAGAAGTTAAACCACAATCTGACAAGGTTGTTATTCCCTACAGTAAATACGTACTGGACAACGGCTTAACCGTTATTCTGGCTCCTGATGGGTCAGATCCTCTAGTGCATGTTGATGTGACATATCACGTGGGCAGTGCCAGAGAAGAAATCGGAAAGTCAGGGTTCGCTCATTTCTTTGAGCACATGATGTTTCAGGGAAGTGAAAACGTAGGTGATCAAGAGCATTTCAGGTTGATCACTGAAGCGGGTGGAACCTTAAATGGTACGACGAACCGCGACCGCACCAACTATTTTGAAACCGTTCCGGCGAACCAGTTAGAGAAAATCCTGTGGCTAGAGTCCGACCGAATGGGGTTCCTGCTTGATGCGGTTTCTCAAAGAAAGTTTGAAATTCAACGTGATACCGTTAAAAACGAACGCGCCCAAAACTACGATAACCGCCCTTACGGTCTAATGTGGGAACGCATCGGCGAAGCCATGTACCCAGAAGGTCATCCTTATTCATGGCAGCCGATCGGTTATGTCGAAGATCTTGATCGTGTAAACGTCAACGACCTGAAAGCGTTCTTTCTAAAATGGTACGGTCCTAATAATGCAACGCTGACTATCGGTGGCGATTTCGATACCGAAGAGACACTTCAATGGATCAATAAGTACTTCGGTACCATTCCTGTAGGTCCAGAAGTTAAAGCCGCAGAAAAGCAGCCCGCCAACTTGACGGAAGATAAATTCATCACGCTGGAAGATCGCATTCAACAACCAATGTTAGTGGTGTCTTGGCCAACCGAATATCAGGGGCACGAGTCCGATGCCTCTTTGGAAATGCTTTCCACAATATTAGGCGATGGCAAAAATAGTGTGTTGTACCAACAGTTTGTTCAGACGGGTAAAGCTGTCAATGCAGGTGCGTATCACAACTGTGCTGAGCTCGCGTGTTCCATGAGTGTTTATTTGATGGGCAATTCCGGAGAGAAAGGCAAGCTGAAGCCGCTTTATGATGAATTGATGGAAACCTTGTCTGACTGGTCCAAAGAGGGCGTGTCTGAATCTCAGCTTGAGACCCTGATTGGGCGTGCTGAAGCGAATGCAATTTTCAGCCTGGAAAGCGTGCGTGGCAAGGTAACGCAATTGGCGTCGAACGAAACCTTTTTTGGGCAACCAGATCGAATTGAATACGAATTGGAGCAGCTGCGTGCAGTCACGCCAGAAAGCGTTGCCACAGCTTATCAGGACTACCTAGCTAACCAGCACAAAGTGGTGCTCAGCGTTGTACCGCGAAGCAAAACGAATTGGGCTGTCAAACCTGCCACTTTCACCACTCCACCTCGAACTTTACCTGAATACCAAGAAGTTAAAGAGTCAGATTTGGTTTACCGCAAAGCGGTGGACGACTTTGATCGTTCAGTTATGCCACCTGTGTCCGGCGCGGTGAAAGGAACCATGCCCGATTTGTATCGTATCTTCCTGGACAGTGGGGTTGAGATCCTTGGAACCGTCAGTGACGAAACGCCAACGGTACAACTGGATATAAAACTCCCAGCGGGTAATCGATATGTCCCAGAGGGTCAGGAAGGCTTAGCAAATCTCACTGCCGAAATGATGATGGAAGGCACTGCAAAGCGTTCTGCTCAGGAAATTCAAACCGAGCTTGATCGACTAGGCAGTTATATCTCATTTGATGCAGGCTCTTACTCCACGGTGATCAGTGTTTCTGCGCTAGAAAAGAATTTGTCGGAAACTATAGAACTGGTTGAAGAAATGATTCGTCAGCCTGCCTTTGAAGAAGCCGATTTTGATCGAATCAAACAGCAGGCGATTCAGGGCATTGTTTATGAACACCAGAAGCCAAGTTGGTTAGCTTCTCAAGCAACTCGACAAGTACTGTTTGCAGGAAGCCGATTCAGCCGTTCCAGCGATGGAAGTATGGCGTCCATCAGCAGCCTGACGCTGGATGATGTGAAGCAGTTCTACAAGGAACACTACACGCCGCAAGGTGCGCAAGTCGTGATTGTCGGAGACATTAAAAAGCGTGAAGCCAAAAAGTCTCTGGAGTTTCTGAATAAATGGGAAGGGCATTCAGCACCGCTGTTTACACCTCAGGTGATCAAAGCACCTGAAGACCAGAAGATTTATCTGATAGACAAGCCGGGAGCGCCGCAAAGCGTCATCAGACTGGTACGTCAGGGCTTACCGTTTGATACGGTAGGGGAAATGCACTTAGGACAGCTGGCGAACTATAACCTGTCAGGCAACTTCAACAGCCGCATCAACCAGAATCTTCGTGAAGATAAGGGCTACACTTACGGAGCCTACGGCTATGTCTACGGTTTGCGTGAGACAGGGCTTATCGTATTCTCAGCAGAAGTCAGGGCAGACGTGACCATTGAGTCGATTCAGGAAATCATCAATGAAATGAACGAAATCTCGACCAGTGGTCTGACTGAAGAAGAGATGCAGTTTATGAGGCTCGCTCGTGGTCAGGCGGACGCGTTAAAGTATGAAACACCATCGAAAAAGGCTCAATTGCTTTCCAGTATTCTGACTTATTCACTGGAAGAAGATTATTTAGAGCAGCGAGATGAGTTACTTCAAACGGTTGATATCGAGACTTTGAATCAGGTTGCAGCCAAGTGGTTTGACCCTTCTGATTTCCAAATCATTGTGGTTGGTGATGCCAAAAAACTTGCACCGAAGTTGAAAAAGTTCGATCTGCCTATCGAAAAGCTTGAAATCGTCAAGTAAAGCACACATAACAGTGATCTGAGGTACTTTCTGCAATGTCAGTAGGGGCTGCTATGTCAGCAGACCCTAAGTACCTCCAGTACTGTAGCCTTTAATAAGAGATCTCTAATCTCATTTTTTGGTATTTGCTTCAATCCCATAGTAATCAATGCTTAGAATGATTATTCTAGCGAGATACTAAACAGATAAGTGAACTGAGTTTTGACTGTATTCACCGAGCGACTGCAGAAAGTTGCACAAGACCCTTCTATTTTTGAGCAGTATGGACGTGGCGTCGAAAGAGAGTCGCTGCGATACACGCCAGATGGTCACCTAGCACTAACGCCTCACCCTTACGAGCTCGGCTCAGCATTAACCAATGATTGGGTTACGACAGACTTTTCTGAGTCTTTACTGGAATTCATTACGCCAGTGTCTCACTCCGTCAAAACGGTTCTGAATCAGCTTTCGGATGTGCACCATTTCACTCAGAAAAAGCTGGATGGCGAAAAGCTGTGGCCGCTTTCAATGCCATGTTTTATTCAAAATGAAGACGACATTGCATTAGCTCAGTACGGTCAATCGAACACAGGTAAGATGAAAACATTGTATCGCGAAGGGTTGAAACGTCGCTACGGTAGTTTGATGCAGGTTATTTCTGGCGTGCACTTCAATTTCTCCTTTCCGGAAACTTTCTGGGATGCGCTTTACGGAAAGCAAGGCGAGAAAGACCGTGAGGATGCCAAATCTGAAGCTTACTTTGCCCTCATTCGAAACTATTACCGCTTTGGCTGGATGATTCCGTTTTTTTACGGCGCTTCCCCAGCTCTGTGTCCTTCCTTTATTCAAGGGCGCGACACTAAACTGCCTTTCCAGAACATCGGTGAAACCCTTTACTTGCCAGAAGCTACCTCATTGCGACTGAGCGACCTTGGCTACACCAACAGCGCACAGAGTGAACTTAAAATTGGTTTCAACAGCCTAGGTCAGTACCTCGATGGTCTGAACGCCGCTATCCATACCCCTTCTGAAGAGTTTGCAGAACTGGGAGTCAAAGTGGATGGTGAGTACCGACAACTCAATTCAAATGTATTGCAGATAGAGAATGAGCTCTATGCTCCTATTCGACCAAAACGAGTCACCCGTTCTGGTGAAAAACCTTCTGAAGCTCTGCAACGTGGTGGGGTGGAATACATCGAAGTTCGCTCTTTAGATGTCAACCCATTCAGCCCGGTTGGCGTAAACGAACAGCAGATTCGTTTTCTGGATCTGTTCCTGACTTGGTGTGCACTTTCAGAGTCCGAAGAAATGGACAATTGCGAGCTGGAGTGCTGGCGTGATAACTGGAGCAAGGTCATCCTTGAAGGTCGAAAAGTTGGTCTGGAACTGCAAATCGGATGCAAAGGCGAACGCCTGACACTGCAAGACTGGGGTCATCGTGTCTTCAAAGATCTGCGCCAAATCGCGGAAGTGATGGATAAGCAGCATGGCACTTCTGATTATCAGGATGTCTGTGATGAACTAGAGCACTGGATAGATCAACCAGAGCTGACCATCTCAGGTCAATTGCTGGCAGAGACGAAAGCACATGGTGGCATTGTAGGAATAGGGATGCACCTGGGTCGAGCCTACAAAGCGCATCATCAGGACCACCAATACCAAGTTTACAGCGACGACATCATGGAAAAAGAAGTGATCCGCTCACGCGCTAAACAAGAACAAATTGAAGCGTCAGAAACTCAACCGTTTGATGAGTTTCTGGATGATTACTTTGCCTATTTGAAGCAATAAATGGAATGAAAATAAAGTCGCTGTTTCTGTTATTGATTACTGGGGTTGTGTTAACAGGATGCGCGACCCCACCGCCTAAGCAACAAGGTAACCTGTGTAACATTTTCAGGGAAAAACCAAGTTGGTATGACGATGCAAAAGACATGGAAGATGAGTGGGGAACGCCCATCCACATCGCCATGGCGTTCATCAAACAGGAAAGCAGCTTTATCCATGATGCAAGACCACCCAAGGACTATGTTCTTGGGTTTATTCCTTGGGGAAGAGTCAGTAGCGCATACGGTTACGCTCAGGCACAGGATCCAGCATGGAGCGATTTTCAGAAAGCGACTCGTCATGGCGGCTCACGCACCAATTTCGATGATTCCATTATGTTCGTAGGTTGGTATACTCACGAAACCCAGCGGCAGTTAGGCGTTTCAAAATGGGATGCCTATAATCAGTATTTAGCCTACCACGAAGGACGAGGTGGCTTTAAACGCAAGACATATGCAAGCAAACCGACCGTTCAAAAGGTTGCCCGAAAAGTGGAGCGACAAGCGAAAGAGTACGGTTGGCAGTTAAAGCAGTGCAAAGACGAACTGGAAAGCAGCCGAAGCTGGTTCTTTTAACAGTTATTACAAGGAATTCATCCGATGCCATTACTAGATAGTTTTACCGTTGATCACACCAAGATGAATGCTCCTGCCGTTCGTGTGGCAAAGACCATGCAAACGCCAAAAGGGGACACGATTACCGTTTTTGATCTTCGTTTTACGGCACCTAACAAAGACATTCTGTCTGAGACGGGCATCCATACACTTGAGCACCTGTACGCAGGTTTCATGCGTAAACACCTGAATGGCGCTGATATCGAAATCATCGATATTTCACCAATGGGTTGTCGTACTGGTTTCTACATGAGTCTTATCGGCACGCCTGTTGAATCTCAAGTGGCAGAGGCATGGCTTGCAGCTATGCAAGATGTGTTAAAAGTTGAAAGCCAGGATCAGATCCCCGAGCTGAACGAATACCAGTGTGGTACTGCTGCGATGCACTCTCTGGATGAAGCAAAAGAGATTGCAACAGCAATTATCGAAGCAGGAATTTCGGTAAACAAAAATGAAGATCTTGCACTACCAGAATCTATGCTGAAAGAGCTGAGCGTGAAGTAAACCTCATTCTTTTGATTACAAAGCCCACGTTATGTGGGCTTTGTTGTTTTTAGAGCCCCATCTGGCGTTTTCCTAGAGCAGTGAGGTCGTTTTCCGTGGCGCGATTGGTGTATGTCACTTCATGATCTTCAGGGGCGAAATCCGGGCAGCTTCTTCCTTCCAGAAAGGAAGATTTTTGTTTTGGTAAAAACTGGCGGTTCTTATCACAATCAGGTGCGGAGCCTATAAACATAACGTTCGAATAGCCCTCGCCACTGTGCTTATCCTCGACAGCGTGAACCGTATCCGGATGCCACCAGACGGTATCTCCCGGTTCCATTTTTGGAATACTGACTAACCCCTTAAGTAATAGTTCATGCCACTGTTTGTTGACCGTTAGAGCTCTGCCTGGTTGTGCGCCACACAAGTCATCGTCGGCTACATCGTCTTGCAGCGCCCGAAGTAACATGTAAGGCATAGAAAGCGTGCTGGGAATCAACTGTAACGTGCCGTCTCCGGCTCCCTGAGGAGTCAGTGCGACCCAGCCCTGAAAAGTACGAAAGACGCTACATACTGCCGATGAATTGAATTCTTCCACATCAATTCGGTGTCGAGCATCGAAGGCTTGATAGTCTTGCCAGTGACCAGTGAAAACATGACGGTAAACAGAGCGATAGTTTGGTTCCAGCCAGCGCTCGATTGAGCCTGAATCAACATGTGGCGACAGCCCTAATGAGGTGTCACCCGGACTACGACGACGAACTCGGTCGGCATAGCTGACTTCCAGATCTGGGTTGAATTGTTTCACGCCATCGTGTTCAAAATCCCAAAGTCGATTTAGATGGCTGCGCAGCGTTGCCATATTCTGATGCTGCCTTGCCCAGATTTGAGCTTTAGACCAGTACAAGCCAAAGATTTGTGGTTTGTCTGATTTGAGCTGACTGAAATAGTTGTCTTCCACCTTTGGCGTATGGTCGTAGTAGCCATTATCGATGATGTATCGTTCCAGCTCCTGATTGTGTTGTACTGCTTCTTCTTTAGGTAACGTGCCGCGTATAACGACGCAGCCTGCTTGCTGAATTTTTTGTCTTTGTTGATCTGAAAAGCCACGTTCTACTTCTTGAAAGGAATAAACAGGAACAGAGTGACCTTTTTTCTCTTCTTCCTGAATACGCTCGACTTCCTTCTCTAACGCTTCTGAAACGGCGGTGTAAGCCTTTTGGTAGTCGGGTAGGTCGTGCTTGAGTTGTTGTTTCAACTGCTTAATTTGATCTGACATATTGTCCATAGAAAGTGTCATTTGATGCCCTCCATTGCTAAAAGCGACACGTGTCTATTTATTAACCTTAATCATAAATCAGGTTTGCGGTATTGCTCACGCATTCGATAATTCCTGCTATTCAGTTCCTAATGTGTCTCATTTCTGACTTACTTAAGGCGAGAATAATGAGCCCAAAACAAAACGCCCTGCAAATGCAGGGCGTTTTTGAGTGAATGCTGAGATTACTGAGAGGGATAAACTTTGACCAGCTTGATCTTGTTCTCGGTGAAATCAATGATCTCCATAGGGTGGTTAGCCACCTGCACGCTCAGTTTGCTCTCTGGAATGTCTTCTAAGTGTTCCAGAATTAAGCCATTTAGAGTTCTTGGTCCATCGGTTGGAAGCGTCCAGTCCAGCCCTTTGTTGATATCACGAATATTGGCGCTGCCTTCAATCAGGAAGCTGCCATCATTCTGTGGCGTAATCTCTTCTGCCAAACTTGGTGCCATGGAGGTGGTGAATTCCCCCACGATTTCTTCCAGAATGTCTTCCAGAGTCACCAATCCGATGATGTCGCCATATTCGTTCACGATTAGACCGATACGTTCTTTATTACGCTGGAACTTTAACAGCTGGACATTCAGCGGTGTTGCTTCTGGAATGAAATACACTTCGTCGGCGGCGCGCAGTAGCGTTTCTTTGTTGAACTCGTTTTTGTCGAGCATTAAACGGTAGGCTTCGCGCAGTCGGAGCATGCCGACAACTTCATCAATCTGATCTCGGTAAAGAACTATTCGCCCGTGAGGAGAGTGGGTGAGCTGACGAACAATTGACTTCCAGTCGTCGTTGATGTCGATTCCCGTTATTTCATTGCGCGGCACCATGATGTCATTCACGGTAACATGCTCTAAATCCAGAATAGAGATCAGCATGTCCTGGTGACGGCGGGGAATCAAACCACCTGCTTCATTTACGACGGTTCTCAATTCTTCCGAGCTCAAGTGATCATCATCACCATGATTGGCTCGAATACCGAGAATGCGCAGGAAACCATTGGTAATGAAGTTCACTAACATCACCAAAGGTGACAGCAGCTTCATGAGTATCGTCAGAACGATGGAACTGGCATACGACACTTTTTCTGGGTATAGGGCAGCAAGAGTTTTTGGTGTGACCTCTGCAAATACCAGAACCACCATGGTTAATGCACCTGTTGCGATGGCTACACCTATATCCCCATACAATCGCATACCGATAATGGTGGCAATAGCCGATGCAAGAATATTGACCAGGTTGTTGCCAATCAGAATAAGACCAATTAACCGATCTGGGCGATCCAGTAGTTTTTCTACTCGGCGAGCTCCTTTATGACCTTCCTTAGAGAGGTGTTTGAGGCGATATCGGTTTAAAGACATCATCCCCGTTTCAGAACCAGAAAAGTAACCGGAAATGACGATCAATACCGCCAGGAGGGCAAATAAGACACCCGTAGATATATCATCCAAATTGTAACTGTCCTTATATTACTTAATTGGTGAATTTATGAGCGAAGCTATCTTCCCCAACTTTTAGAGCGGTTGAAAAAGAAAAGCAAGTTAAAATCAGTTAAGAATGATCTCTCGCACAAAGCGGCTTCCGAAGTATGCAAGAGTGAGCAACGTCGCTCCACTGACCGCAAACCAGGTGACTTTCTTTCCGCGCCAGCCTTGCTGGTAATGCCCCCACAGCAACACGCTATACACAATCCAGGCGACGAAAGACAAAATGGCTTTATGAGCCTTGCCCGAAGCAAACATGTCTTGCACAAATACATAGCCCGTCACAAGAGTTGCCGTTAGCAACACCGTGCCAATCAAAATGATCTTGAAAAGCTGGCGCTCCACCATCATTAAAGGAGGGAGGTTAGGGTTTATGGCTAATGCTTTCTTTGCCTTGAGTTTGTGATCTAACCAGGCAAGCTGAAGGGCATACAGCGCACCAATTGTCAGTGTGGAGTAAGAGAACAAAGCCAGTGAGATGTGAATCAGTAGCTTAGGATCGTTTTCAAGATGCGTTATGTATGCACTGGGAAGAAAAGTCGCTGCAGATAAATTAATGGCAGAAAACCCATATACAACTGGCAGTAAAAACCACAATCGGGTCTTAAACATCGAAACACTCATGACCAGCGAAATGATAAAGCTGATCAACGATGCAACGTTCAGAATACTGAGGTTTTGCCCGGAGCCATCGAAAATAAGGTCACTCAGCAGCCATGCATGGAAAACCAATGCAACCAAAGCACTGATGAAAACGGTACGCGTTTTTATGCCAGTTTGATTGGCAAGACCAGGGACGATAGTCGAAATGGCCAAGAAATAGAGAATAACAGCTGTAACCGCAATCAAGTTTTCCATGGTTTTCACAATTTTACTGTCAAGGTAGAGGATTATATACCCAAGCCACCTCAAGATGCTAGATTCAGCATCATGAGGTGGCTTGGGCATAAGCAGTGACTTGTAACTTCAAAGTTTGAGGGAAGGTTAGACAGACACTTGTCTGCATATAATGTATACTCGCGGCAAAGTATCGCATTGATTGAGCGAAGTAAGTAATGTTTGAGAATTTAACGGATAGACTATCCAGTACGCTGAAGAACATCAGCGGCAAAGGTCGACTGACCGAAGACAATATCAAAGATACCCTGCGCGAAGTACGCATGGCATTGTTGGAAGCGGACGTTGCGCTTCCGGTTGTGCGCGATTTTATCAAGCGCGTAAAAGAAGGCGCCGTTGGCGTTGAAGTTTCTAAATCTCTGACCCCAGGTCAGGAATTCATCAAGATCGTTCAAAACGAGCTTGAAGCGGTCATGGGAGAGTCAAATGAGGCTCTTAACCTTGCGGCGCAACCGCCTGCTGTAATTCTTATGGCGGGTCTACAAGGTGCGGGTAAAACCACCAGTGTCGGTAAGCTTTCCAAACTGTTAAGTGAACGCGATAAGAAGAAAGTGCTTGTTGTGTCTGCCGACGTTTACCGCCCTGCGGCGATCAAACAGTTGGAAACGCTGGCAGGTGATGTGGGCGTTGATTTCTTCCCGTCTTCTGCTGATCAGAAGCCGATAGACATTGCTAATGCTGCCATTGATCACGCGAAGAAGAAATTCTACGACGTGCTATTGGTCGATACCGCGGGTCGTTTGGCAGTTGACCACGAAATGATGGAAGAGATCCAAGAGCTGCACTCAGCTATCACTCCAGTGGAAACGTTGTTCGTGGTTGATGCCATGACAGGTCAGGATGCAGCAAACACCGCGAAAGCGTTTGGTGATGCCCTTCCGCTAACCGGTGTGATTCTGACGAAGGTAGACGGTGATGCACGTGGTGGTGCGGCTCTGTCGGTTCGCCACATCACAGGTAAGCCAATCAAGTTCTTGGGTGTCGGCGAGAAAACCGATGCGTTAGAACCTTTCCATCCGGACCGTGTTGCATCGCGAATTCTTGGTATGGGCGACGTACTGTCTCTTATCGAAGATTTGCAGCGTAACGTCGATCAGGATAAAGCCGAAAAATTGGCGAAGAAGTTCAAAGAAAAGAAAGGCTTCGATCTGGAAGATTTCCGCGAGCAACTTGGTCAGATGCAGAATATGGGCGGCATGATGGGAATGATGGACAAGCTTCCGGGCATGTCTCAGCTTCCTGATAATGTGAAAGACAAAGTCGACGACAAAATGTTCAAGCAGATGGAAGCTATCATAAATTCCATGACCATGAAAGAGCGTCAGCGCCCTGAAATCATCAAAGGCTCTCGTAAAAAGCGTATTGCAGCGGGCTCCGGTACTCAGGTACAGGATGTTAACCGCTTGCTGAAGCAGTTCACTCAGATGCAGAAAATGATGAAGAAAATGCAGAAAGGTGGCATGAAAGGCATGATGCGCAACATGCAAGGCATGATGGGTGGAATGGGAGGCATGGGCGGCGGTTTTAATCCGTTCGGTCGATAACCCACAAACCAATCTTCAAGGGGAAGCGAATCAGTCGCTTCCCTTTTTGTTTTTAGGTTGCAAACTACAGTGAATTACGGGCTTAGAGCGTTAACCCTTGCTAGGAAAAGTATTTTTTCAACTTGTTATCGACCTCACAGAAAAATGTCGACCCTACAAGTGGTGAAAAAATAGCTAAAAGCCTTGCAATACCTAGCAATAAGAGTAAAATTCCGGAGCTTTATTTTGGCACGAGACCCCAAACTGCTCAGTAAGATGAGAAGTTGCTGGGGTTAATTTTATTTTTGAGAAAGCAAAGAGGACGACATGGTAACCATTCGTTTGGCACGTCACGGCGCTAAGAAGCGTCCATTCTATCAAATCGTAGTAGCGGACAGCCGCAAAGCTGCAACTGGCCGTTTCATCGAGAAAGTGGGTTTCTTTAACCCAACTGCACAAGGTCAAGAAGAAGGTCTACGTCTAGATCTAGATCGCGTTGAGCACTGGGTAAGCCAAGGCGCAACAGTATCTGACCGCGTAGCTAAGCTAGTTAAAGACGCTAAAGCAGCGGCTTAATTCTTTTTAAAGAAGTTAATTAGTTTATGTCGATGAAGGATAAAGAAACGATGAGTGAGCAAGGCGACAAAATTGTTGTAGGTAAGTTTGGTGCTTCTTACGGCATTCGCGGCTGGCTTAAAGTTTTTTCCTACACAGACAATGCTGAAAGTATTTTCGACTACAGCCCTTGGTTTATTAAACAAAAGGGTGAGTGGGTAGAATGCAAAGTTGAAAGTTGGAAACGCCATAACAAAGGTATGGTGTGTAAATTAGAAGGTTTGGATATCCGCGAGGAAGCCCACCTGCTAACCAATTTTGAAATTGCCATCAACCCCGCGTCATTACCTGAATTGTCAGAAGACGAGTTCTACTGGCGTGAATTGTTCGGTATGCAAGTTGTCACCACCAAAGGGTATAACCTTGGTGAGGTCGTTGACCTATTAGAGACTGGCTCGAACGATGTTTTGGTAGTGAAAGCGAATCTAAAAGATGCTTTTGGCCAAAAGGAACGTTTAATTCCGTTCCTTGAAGAGCAAGTGATCAAACAAGTTGATCGCTCGGCTCAACGGATCGAAGTTGACTGGGATCCTGGATTCTAGCTTCAAAATTTCAGAGCGAGAGAACACATGTGGGTTGGCGTAATAAGCCTGTTTCCTGAAATGTTCCGTTCTGTTACTGATTTTGGAGTAACAGGTCAAGCGGTTAAAAAAGGTCTATTGTCGATTGAGACATGGAATCCGAGAGATTTCACTCACGACAAGCATCGCACTGTCGATGACAGACCTTACGGTGGTGGTCCTGGTATGTTGATGATGGTTCAGCCTTTGCGCGATGCCATACAAGCTGCCAAACAAGACTCACCGGGTAAGACGAAAGTCATTTACCTTTCTCCCCAAGGTCGAAAGCTCGACCAGAAAGGAGTGGAAGAACTGGCAACCAACGAGAACTTGCTTCTCATTTGTGGTCGGTACGAAGGGGTAGATGAGCGCATCATACAATCTGAGGTTGATGAAGAATGGTCAATCGGAGATTTTGTGATGACGGGTGGTGAGATACCAGCCATGACGCTTATCGATTCAGTATCCAGGTTTGTGCCTGGGGTGCTGGGGGATTTTGCGTCGGCAGAGGAAGATTCCTTTGCGAATGGTTTACTGGATTGCCCTCACTACACACGTCCTGAAGTGTTGGATGGAGAAGAGGTACCAAGTGTACTGAAGTCCGGTAATCACAAGGACATTCGTCGCTGGCGGTTAAAGCAATCGCTGGGTCGCACCTGGATTAGAAGACCAGAGCTTCTGGAAAACCTAGCTCTGACTGACGAACAGGAATTATTACTTGCCGAGTTCATCAGAGAATATCGAAGCAAGTAACCTATTGAATTTAGTATCAGTTTATTCTAGGAATTTAAAAAATGAGCAACATCATCAAAGCTCTTGAGCAAGAGCAAATGAAATCAGACCTACCTAAATTTGCACCAGGTGACACTGTTGTAGTTCAGGTAAAAGTTAAAGAAGGTGACCGTGAGCGTCTACAGGCTTTCGAAGGCGTTGTAATCGCAGTTCGTAACCGTGGTCTACACTCTGCATTCACAGTTCGTAAGATCTCGAACGGCGAAGGCGTTGAGCGTACGTTCCAAACTCACTCTCCTCTAGTTGACAGCATTGAAGTTAAGCGCCGCGGTGCAGTACGTCGTGCCAAGTTGTACTACCTACGTGAGCGTTCTGGTAAGTCGGCTCGTATTAAAGAGAAACTTGCTAAGAAGTAATGCTGATTGCATTCTCATAGTAAAAACGGGTTCCCATTTGGGAACCCGTTTTTTTATGCTAGGAAAACATTGAGGTCACTTAGGTATACACCTAACTGAACATAGCGTTTTCAGGGGATTTGAGTATACACTTGCAGTTGTTATGCCCAATCATGGGTAACTACCTCAACATAAAAACAAAAGGACAATGAATGAAACGTGTTCATATCGCAGCTGCGGTTATTCTGAATGCATCACGTGACCAGGTATTCATCACCAAAAGACCGGCAAAAGCGCACAAAGGCGGCTTTTGGGAGTTTCCCGGTGGTAAGGTCGAAAAAGGGGAAAGTGCTCAGGAAGCAACGGTCAGAGAGCTTTATGAAGAAATCGGTATTCATGTAACGGAAATTACGCATTTTGAAGCTCTTAAACACGACTACCCAGACAAGTCACTAGCGTTTGATTTCTTCGTAGTAACCGACTTTGATGAAGAGCCCTATGGCAAGGAAGGTCAGGAAGGAGAGTGGGTCAGGTTAGAAAAACTGAAAGACTATGACTTCCCGGAAGCCAATGTGCCAGTACTGGAAAAAGTACTTGAGACTTACGGAGCCTGATCGCCCTTTTACGCACAAAGAAAAAGAGACGTTTAATCGTCTCTTTTTTGTATTCAGGGGAAAGCCGCTGTTAGGGACAGAACTCTCTAATAATTGTCTTCAGACCAGCCGTCTGAATCCGACATATCTGGGGCGCCGGGAATCGACTTTTCTTCCTCTGCCCATTCGCCAAAATCAATCAGCTGGCACTTCTTACTGCAAAATGGTCGAAAAGTACTTTGTTCAACCCATTGTACATCGGCTTGGCAAGTCGGACATTTTACGATGGTGATGTTGCTCATAGCGGCTTCTTTGGTCGTTTTGTTAAAGCGAGATTTTAGCACGCTTTGAGGATTCTTTAGCTACAAATTGATAGGTCAAATTCCACATCGTGCGGGTAAGCTTGCCCGGATTCAAAACTCATGAACTTAATAGCAAACCGGTTTTTGTGACCCGAAATCATTGGGTATACACCGTATTCGAGAGGAATGTTGAGACGCAAAATATTGGCTTCTTCTGCATCACTTTGATAAAAACCCGCGCGAGCAATAACGGGTTTATCATGACCGGTTTCTCGGGTAAGTTGCAGCCATAAGTGCAAAGCGGACGTCAGAGGTTGTAGTGTCTCTAGCCATCCTTCAATATCTCTGCGGCGGTTTTCGTTTGGTTGATGAAGCCAAAAATGCAGGGAAGGTAAATCGAAGCAACAAGAACCACCAGGAAGGTTAAATCGCTGACGGATAGTACTAAGGAATCGATCTTCTTTTAACGACTGCCCAAAACGTTCTGCTGTCATCAGGTCTTTATGCACGTTATCAATATTGGCAAGAACTGCCTGAAGCATGTCCTGATTCACGCCTTCAACATTCAACCAGGATTTATAGGAAAGGCGCTGCTTTTCAAGATCTTTTGCCAGCTCAGCTTTCATCTGAATTTGCTCAAAGATTTCCAGCAAATCAAAAATAGGTCGGAAGAAAAGTGGGTACTGAACGGTATCCACTTTAGTGGCAGCGTGACTCATTTGACGCAATAGCGATTCCACTCTTAAGTAAATTCGAGTCTTTTCATTCAATGGATGTTCAAATTTGTGAGTGGTCATGAAAAGTGCCTTATTGCTCCTTCCTGCATTTTATTAAGCATGCCCGCTTAAAGACATAAACTGTTGATGTAACTGAGTCACTTGAGACAGTAAATCCGAATCCGCTTGGTTGTTATCAACCACATGATTTGCATGAGCCAGTCGCTCGTCACGAGATGCTTGAGAGCTCAAAATCGATTCTACCTGAGCTTTTGCAACACCGTCTCTGTTCATTGTACGCGAAATTTGTGTGTCTCTCTCCACATCCACCACCAAAACAGTATCTGCCATGGACTGAAGGTTATTTTCTACCAAGAGAGGCACCACCAAAAGAGCGTAAGGCGACTGAACAAGCGCCAAGTTCTGTTTCATTTTCTGGCGAATCATGGGATGAAGCAAGTCATTGAGCCAAAGTTTTTCATTTTCATTCTCAAAAATTCGCGATCTGAGCTGACTTCTATCCAGCGAGCCATCGGTGGAAAGGATGTCTGAGCCAAAATGCTCAACGATTTTTGACAGCCCTTCAGAGCCTGGTTCCACGACTTCACGCGCAATCACATCAGCATCGACGATCTCAATACCAAAGTGCTCTTGGAAGAGATTGGCAACGGTTGTTTTGCCACTGGCAATCCCACCAGTCAAGCCTACTACAAATGTCATTTGAAACCTTTTGAGTCAATATTGAGGTTAGTCTAGCGGGGATTGGTGGTTAAATGCCAAGAAAATGTGAGAAATACCAGTTAGTGATGTCTTGTCCAAACATCAGAGTAATCCACCCAGCAATCGCAAGGTAAGGGCCAAAAGGAAAAGCTTGTTCGATGCCTTTCTTTTGCAGACGGAGCTGAATAACGCCAAAGACTACGCCAACCAGAGAGGACATCAGGATGATAATAGGGAGGCTTTGCCAGCCTAACCATGCTCCGAGCGCAGCCAGCAATTTAAAGTCGCCATAACCCATCCCTTCTTTGCCAGTTGCGAGCTTAAACAACTGGTAGACACTCCATAAGCAGAGATAGCCCACCATGGCACCAATGATGGCGTCGGTAAGAGAGATTGGACTAATTTCAAAAAGAGATAACGCAATGCCTGCCCACATCAAAGGCAGAGTCAGTT
>NZ_AFWJ01000318.1 GCF_000222685.1 Vibrio nigripulchritudo ATCC 27043
CTTCCACTGCGGAGTGGTAGTTCAGTTGGTTAGAATACCGGCCTGTCACGCCGGGGGTCGCGGGTTCGAGTCCCGTCCACTCCGCCATTTATTCAGAAAAAGCCCTAGCAGTCATGCTAGGGCTTTTTCGTGTTTGTCATCTTGGTTTACCCAATGGGTAAATGAGCTATGTTCGAATGCGAGTCCGTTCGTATGCCTTTCTAGCCTCTGCAATTTCTTTTGAACAACAATCTCTATATCCATTGGGAAGCTCGCCTAAAATGCTGGATAGCCGTTGTTTTACGGCTAAAAGCCTCTATAAGAAAATGTGTAATTCCACCTTGTTGTCAGACGACTGCTTTGTAATTACTGTGAGACCTTAGCAACGTATACCGAGAAAGTGTTTATCGTGGAAATCTACTTGTAGGGTGCCTAATGCATTGAACCCAAGTTATTTTGTGAAATATTGGTATGAGGTCAGCTGGGCTGCCAAATAGAAGTACGTTGTATAGAAACGGCTAGAAGTAGTTACTTGCTACTGGAAGGGATGTGCGTGAGGTAATAAAAAAGCCAGTGGTTGAACACTGGCTTTGCAAAGAGAGCGGCGGTTTCGTTATTGCGGCTTATTGTCCATCAAGGACAAAGCTTTACGAGAAACGTCTCCAGCCGCTTGTGTGAGCTGTTGTTTCTCCAACACATCAGCAAGGTAAGCATAGTCGGAAATGTCCTGACGAAGCTTCAGAGCCTGCTCAAAATGGTGTTGTGCTTCAGACCAGTTCTCCTGACGCATCAGCAGTTGTGCTAGGGTGCTGTGTACCACCGCGTTTTCACCATCCTTTTGAAGCACTCCCTGTAGCAGTACGACAGCTGGATGTAAGTCTGGCAAGTTCATTTCTGCAATCAGTGCATAGAGCTTGTCATCTGAGTGCTTTTTCAAATGATCTCGAACGATAATGTATGCTTGCGAATCTGCTTTGCGCTCAATGAGCTGCTCAAGTAGGCAATACAGTAAAACATCATTCTGGCGGGCTTTACGCGGAAGAGTATTCCAATAAGCCAATAGCCCTTCGCTCCCTTTTTGCTGAGCGACATCTGCCAATAAACCGCACTGCGCTTTTTGTGTCAGCTCGTCAAACTCTTGCTGATCGATCAGTTTGGCTTTCTTCAGTTGCGGCAGTAACTCAATCAGGCTGTCCCAAAGTGATAATTTGCTATACACCACTTTGAGCAATTCCGTAATGACGGGGTTTGTTGCGTACTTTCTTTTGAGGTCATGAAGAGTATCAAGTGCGAGTTCAAATTGACCGTCGCTGATTTGCTGCTTAGAACGTGTCAGCTCAACCGCTAGATCTGAGTTTTCTTGCTTAGATGCCAGCTCTAGGTAGTGGTCACGCTTGCTCTTGTCTCCTAAACCTTGTGCGGCTTCGGAAGCGACTAGATAGCAAAGTATTGGCATATCGTGATGATTTGCCCAGCGTGTCACTTTCTTTTCCGCACCTTTCCAGTCACCTTCAAGAAGCTTGATGATTCCTTCGTTGGTGTATCGACGTGCGCGTTTCATTTTGCGGACACTAAACCAGTTCCAGGTCGCACTGCTGGTATACAGCACTTTCTTAATCAGGTATTCAATACCAAACAGTGCAGCCAGCAGGGCAACGACAAATATGACAAGTGTCGTCACGCTCATTTCAATGGTTTTGTCTGCGATCGAAATGAGGACGTAACCCTGTTGCCCTGAGAACTGAGTACCGGCATACAGCCCAACACCCAGCACGATAAAGAGGAAAATCAATCGAATCATTTGGTTTCCTCCGTGATGATGGTTGTCATTTCACGGCGTAAACGATCAGCAATGACGTCAGACAATAACTCTTGGGTCTCAAGTTTAACTGGGTAATTGACTTGGATGTTTTGCTTACCAAGTGTTTCTAGGCGCTGGTTAAATCTTTGAACTGCTGGATTATCAAGGTTGAAGAATTGAGTAGACCATTCATGCGCGACTTTCAGAGACGTCGAGAAAATTTCACCCTGTTCTGTATACACCCCTTTCATTGCGGTTTCGATCTTCGCTTTGATGTTCTCACGAAGGTAGAAATGCTGCTCAGGTGAGAGAAGAGGAATCACGTTTCCATCACGAGTACGGAAGGTGATGAAGTGCTCTGAAAACTCTTTCAATGATGTTTGAAGGTTTTGTTGCCAGTCATTAATGTCTTCAGATACTTCTTTTGTCTCGACAACAGGGGCCTCAGGGAGAATGGCATTCGCTAGTGGCAGTTCATCCACCTGTAGCTGAAGACTGGTCAGTGCCAGAATTAACCCGTCACGATCAATCAAGGGTAATGAGCGTAGCAGAGTGATGTCGTTCGCTAAGGCGCGGCGTAAAGGTACCAGACTTGGATCATTTAGTGCTGCAATCCTTTGATCGGCATTTTCCATCAGGGTT
The DNA here is from genome assembly GCF_000222685.1 of Vibrio nigripulchritudo ATCC 27043. Lineage (GTDB taxonomy): Bacteria > Pseudomonadota > Gammaproteobacteria > Enterobacterales > Vibrionaceae > Vibrio > Vibrio nigripulchritudo. The sequence goes on from NZ_AFWJ01000318.1 coordinate 2,423, forward strand.
GTCGCACTGACTATATCGTGCTCTAGGAACAGCTTACGACCTGCCAGTTTCACTAAGTAATCTGATTCAGCTAACAGCCAGTCGTTTGGTCGGCGACCTTTTACGTCTGCCAGTGCCAGTTGTAGGCTTTCGATACTTTTCTGCTGTTGTTCCAGTTCCACCTGAGTGCGGTTATAGACGTCGCGGCTCTGTGCAGCTACTTCACTTTTGGTGGTTTCCATCTCTTGCGACAGATTTGTCTGGGTGGAAGTCAGCTGCGCTTTTAACTGGGCAATTTGCTGTTCGTGCTGGTGAGACTTCTGCTGGATAAGGTAAGTGAGTCCGCCGCCAAATATCAACGCAAGAATAATGGCAATGGTGCCAAGTTTAACGCCACGCTTGCCTTGTTTCTCTTCAAATTCAACAGGCTCTTGTTCTGGCTCTTCAGGCTTGGAAGTTACCACTTCTTCTTCAGGTTCAGTGATGGGTTCTTTGGATTCCGTCACTTCCTCTTTTGTTTCTTCAGGTTCAATGTGCTCTTTGTTGTTCTTTTTACTTACCATGCTCTTGTCCTGTTTGTTTCTTGCTGATTGCATTCAACAAGTCCGAATTTGCCGCGCTGCCTATGTTGACGATATTTTTGTATCCCAGTTCCCTGGCGATTGTCGCTATTCGCTGGCTTGGCACTAGAAGGCTTAAAGTTTGCAGCCAATTTCTTTGCATTTCACAGAGTGAACTATCCAAATATTGGAGTTGTTCACCACTTGTCAGAACTAAGGTATCAATATTGCGGCTGCGCCAATGTTGAATAACCTGTTCTGGATCGAAAGGGAGAGGTGAACGTCGATAAACTTCGATGTATTCAACTTTGGCATCCCTTTCGAGTAGCGACTGATAGATCAGTTCTCGACCGCCATTCCCTCTCAAAATAATGATGGAGCATTGAGAAACGCTTTGTATTTGAGGTAATTGCAGAAGGTGTTCGCTATCGCTGGTTGTCGGATAGTGTACTTTTTGTTGCGCTACTTTGCCTAATTTGTACGCAGTTTTTTGACCAACGGCAAGGTAAAGCTTACCTTCTGGCCAACTTAAACGATGTTGAGAAAGAATTTGGTGCGCGTAATGAACAGCATGCTGGCTTACTGCAATAATGATATCTGCGGTTTGTAGCTTTTCGAGCAGGGGTTGGTGGTCTTGGGTGGGTTGCAGTTTAATCAATGGATGGTGGATGGCATCTATATGTAGCGAAGTCAGCGCTTCGCATAGTTCGATGCCATCTTGACCAGGTCGGGTGACGAGAACTGCCATAGTCGCCTATTCGTGATCCTGATATAAGCGTTCTAGAATCTCTTTGGCGCCATCATCAAGCAGTTGATGCGCGAGAGTAACACCTAGCTCACTGGCTTTATCGACAGGTCCCTTAATTTCCCCGCGTACAATTTTTGAGCCATCAGGCTCACCCACTAATGCACGCAACCAGATTTTTCCGTCTTCAATGAGTGAGTAACTGCCGATGGGTACCTGGCATCCACCTTCCAACGTCAGGTTCATCGCTCTTTCTGCGCTCACTCTGTCAGCGGTCGCTTTGTGGTTCAATGGTTCTAGCAGCTTGATAAGCTCTTCGTCATCCAGTCTGCATTCAATGCCAACTGCGCCCTGACCGACGGCAGGTAAAGACTGTTCAGGTTCGATAAAGCTCTGAATGCGCTCTTCAAGTTCGAGGCGTTTTAAGCCAGCGGCAGCCAATATGATGGCGTCGTATTCGCCCGCATCCAGCTTACCCAAGCGCGTCCCCACATTGCCCCGCAGTTCTTTTATCTGCAGATCCGGGCGATACTCTTTTAGCTGGCATTGGCGTCTCAGGCTACATGTACCGACGATTGCACCTTGAGGAAGGGCGTCAATATTGGCGTAAGTATTCGAAACAAATGCATCTCGTGGATCTTCTCGCTCACAAATAGTGACAAGACCAAGACCTTCGGGGAAATCGACGGGAACATCTTTCATAGAATGTACCGCCAGATCGGCTCTGCCTTCCAGCATGGCGACTTCCAGCTCTTTTACAAATAATCCTTTTCCGCCCACTTTGGCTAGTGGGGTGTCCAGAATGATGTCTCCCTTCGTCACCATTGTTACCAGCTCAACGTTTAAACCGGGGTGTGCTGCTTGCAGTGCATCCTTCACAAAGTTTGCCTGCCAAAGGGCAAGTGGGCTTTTTCTGGTTGCGATTCGAATGGGAGCTCTTTCTGACATAGTGTTTCCATATAGGTCAATCGGATGCGCTAATCCTACCACTCCATTCAGTAAAGTATTACTGTTTCATCACAGCAGCATAGGGCGCGACCTCTAATCTCGATATTAAGAAAAAAATATGTGATCAATATCTCAAATGTTATTCGGTCTATTATTACTATAGGGCAGAAGGGATGACACTTAGTGCGGCAGGGCAAGATGCAGGAAGAAGATGAAAGCTGATGTTTAAGATATACGCTTATTCTTTACCCTTGAGCAGGAAAGTGTTAAATTGATCACGTTTTTGTGGCGATTGTGAATACACTTTGAGCAAAAACATCAATTTAACCAAGAATTCAAGGAATCACCCCCTTGCAGGCATTTACCGAAACACTTGTTCACAGATTGGATTTGTTGAATCAACAGCGTATTGATCGAGCCCTCGCTCTGATGGATACGCAAAGTCAACGCGTATTCCATTTACTGCCTGCACTTCTGCATTTCAATCATCCATCCATTCCAGGTTACCTCGAAAGCAACGTTCCATTCGGCATTACAAATTTCTCTCTTAACGTGACTCAACAACAGTTTGTTGATGATACGGAACTGACATTAGGAGAATCTTTACAGACTGCCGAAAAGCCGGGGATTCTTGCTCTGTACACCATGGGAAGTACATCGTCTATCGGTCAAAGCACCTCCAGTGATTTAGATGTGTGGGTTTGTGTATCTCCATCCATGCCAAAGGCAGAAAGAGAAAGCCTGACCAACAAATGTTTGCTGATTACTGACTGGGCAAAGAACTTAGGGGTGGAAGCCAATTTCTTCTTAATGGATGAAGAACGATTTAGAAGTAATCGTTCTGAAGAAATGACCGGAGACAATTGTGGTTCCTCGCAGCATTTACTGCTTTTAGATGAATTTTACCGCTCGGCAGTTCGCCTGGCGGGTCAGCGCTTGCTCTGGCAGGTTGTACCGCCAGAGATGGAAGAAGCGTACGACGACTACGTAAAACAACTCGTCGACAACGGTGACATCAACCGCGATGAGTGGATCGATTTTGGTCAGCTTGACCGAATTCCTGCCGAAGAGTATTTCGGTTCCAACCTATGGCAACTTTATAAGAGCATCGACTCTCCGTATAAGTCCGTTTTGAAAGCCATTTTGCTGGAAGCCTATTCTTGGGAATACCCAGCGACTCGACTCCTTTGCATTGATTCCAAGCGTCGTTTCTTCTCGCATGAGCCCGATCTCTACGGGATGGACGCGTATTATCTGATGCTGGAAAAAGTGACGCGCTATCTGGAGCGAGTGGATGACCATAGGCGTCTGGATTTGGTTCGCCGCTGTTTCTACCTGAAAACTCATGAGAAGCTTTCTCGTGAACCGGGAGTAGGTTCAGTAGCATGGCGTCGTGAAGCTCTGGGTGACATGGTGAAGAAGTGGCAGTGGTCAGACAGTGTAATAGAAGAGCTGGATGATCGTCGGAACTGGAAAGTCGAACAGGTGAAAGTCGTGCATCACGAGCTGCTTGACGCTCTGATGACCAGCTACCGTAACTTAATTCAGTTTGCTCGCCGCAATGACATTACCTCGGCGATCAGCCCGCAAGACATCAGTATTCTTGCCCGAAAGCTTTACGCTGCATTTGAGGTATTACCGGGCAAAGTCACTTTGCTGAATCCTCAAATTTCTCCAGACTTGCACGAATCGGACTTAAGTTTCATTCAGGTCTCTCCGGGTCGAACCAATAAGTTAGGCTGGTATCTGTATAAGCAGCCACTTGATCCACACGCAATCATTGGTCAGAAACATCTGGAGCACAATGAATACCTAAGTAAGCTTGTGGCTTGGTCATTTTTCAATGGCTTGATTACCGAATCTACCCGTTTGCATTCTGTGGTACGTGAAGCTGAGCTGGATATCGACAAGTTCTATCAGATGGTCAGTGATCTGCGTAATACTTTTTCACTGCATAAGCGTCGTCCGACAATGGAAGCGCTGGCGAGCCCGTGTGAAATCAGCCAGCTTGCAATGTTCATCAACTTTGAAAATGACCCGACCAGTGAACTTAAAGGCAAGTCACTCAAAGTTGATTTGAAGAACATCGACATTTTCAGTTTTGGTGAAGAACACCGCAGCTTAGTCGGCAGCGTTGATCTGGTATACCGCAATTCATGGCACGAAGTGAGAACGCTGCATTTTACGGGCGAAACAGCGATGCTGGACGCTCTGAAAACGGTACTTGGGAAAATGCACCAAGACGCCTTGCCACCAGAGTCTGTGGACGTGTTCTGCTATAGCAAAAACCTTCGTGGTGTGATGCGCAATATGGTTTACCAACTTTTGGCTGAATGCATTGAGCTGCGCCTCAAGCCTGTTGAACAGGAAAAACGCCGCCGCTTTAAAGCCATTCGAATTGGTGAGCAGGTATATGGTCTGTTCTTCGAGCGCCGCGGTGTATCCGTTCAGAAGCTGGAAAACTCGGTGGATTTCTACCGCAGTATCTCCACCAACAAGCTGAAAGGGTCACCGTTGATGATGCTGGATAAGGAGCAGGACTATCAGCTTCCTGCTGTAGTCGACAGCTTTGCCAGCGAAGGTTTGATCCAGTTCTTCTTCGAAGACACCGAGCAAGGGTTCAATATCTATGTGCTGGACGAAGCCAACCGCGTAGAGGTGTATCATCAGTTCAGCGGCGATAAAGACGAAATGATCAGCAACGTGAACCGTTTCTATACGTCGAATCAGGACGAGTTAGAGATCAGCTCTAAGTTCATCAATTTCAATTTGCCTCAGTACTACCAAATCATCAATCCAGAAGATGGTGAGACTTATGTAGTGCCATATCGAAGCGATTCCTCTTCTCAGAGCCGTTCGAATAATGCTGTGAATGCCTGAAATCAACTCAAACTAAAAAGGAGCGCCTAGCGCTCCTTTTTGCTTTTATAAAGCAGACTTATTCCCAATCAATCGATTCTTGGGCGTGCTTTTCGCACTCTTCTTTTACCATGGTGATCAGTTCAACGCCTGTTTTTGAACAGATCCACTCATCGCCCTGTAGTTTGAAGTGAAAGCCACCTGATTTCGACGCCAGCCAGATTTCGTGCATGGGTTCCTGACGGTTGATGATGATTTGCGAGCGATCCTCAAATTCAAGGGTCATGACATTGCCGGATGTTTCATAATCGATGTCCGCACCGGAATCATCGATGGCTTCTTCTATTATTTGTAGCTGCTCATCCACTAATTGATGAAATTCAGTATCGTTCATCCCTTATATCCTATTGCTTTTCCTGAGTGTGGTGCGATTATAGGGGGCATTGAGTTATTAATCACGAATTGCAGTATGAAAAAGTCAATCATGGCACTTTTTATGTTTGCGGTACTTGGCTTGGCTGGGTGCGGGCAAACAGGGTCACTCTATCTGCCAAGTGACTCCGAGCAAAACGAACAAACGCAACAGTAAGAAACAGGGATACTACATTGGATTATTTTAATTATCAGGATGATGGTCAGCTTTGGGCTGAAGATGTCGCACTAACTGAACTGGCAGAGCAATACGGCACGCCACTTTACGTATACTCTCGTGCAACGCTGGAACGTCATTGGAACGCGTTTGATAAATCCGTCGGCGAGCACCCTCATTTGGTGTGTTATGCGGTAAAAGCCAATTCCAACATTGGTGTGCTAAACGTTTTAGCAAGGTTGGGTTCTGGCTTTGATATTGTATCCCAGGGCGAGCTAGAACGCGTGCTGGCAGCGGGCGGCGATCCGGCTAAGATTGTGTTCTCTGGTGTAGGCAAGACTGCTACAGAGATGCGCCGAGCTCTTGAGCTGAATATCAAATGCTTCAATGTAGAGTCTGAGCCAGAGCTTGAACTGCTTAATCAGGTGGCAAAAGAGCTTAACGTCAAAGCGCCGATTTCCCTGCGTATCAACCCAGACGTGGATGCCAAGACTCACCCTTATATTTCTACGGGTCTTCTCGAGAACAAATTCGGTATCGCCTTCGATCAGGCACTTCGTGTTTACAAGTTTGCGCAAAGCCTTGAGCACTTAGATATTCACGGTATCGACTGCCACATCGGTTCGCAGCTGACGGACATTGAACCATTTATCGATGCTGTTGACCGTTTGCTTGGACTGATTGACCAACTCAAAGCCGAAGGCATTGAAATTGACCACCTAGATGTAGGTGGTGGATTGGGTGTGGTTTACAAAGACGAGTTACCACCGCAGCCTTCTGACTACGCTAAGGCGCTGCTGGCGCGTTTGGACAACCACTCCAATCTGGAACTGATTTTTGAGCCTGGTCGTGCCATTGCGGCAAATGCTGGCATTTTGCTGACTCAGGTTGAGTTTCTCAAGCACACCGAACACAAAAACTTTGCCATCATTGATGCTGCAATGAATGATCTGATGCGTCCGGCGCTTTATCAGGCATGGCAGGACATCGTGCCAGTCACCCCACGTGAAGGTGAGCCAACGAATTATGACCTGGTGGGGCCTATCTGTGAAACGGGTGACTTCCTGGGTAAAGATCGCGCTCTGGTACTTGAGCAAGGTGACCTGTTGGCGGTTCGCAGTGCTGGTGCCTACGGGTTCGTGATGTCATCGAACTATAATACCCGTACACGTGCCGCTGAAATCATGGTGGACGGTAAGCAAAGCCACTTGGTGCGTAAGCGTGAAGAGCTGAGCAGTTTGTGGGAATTGGAACAAGTGTTACCGGAGTAAGTTGATACACATGCACTTTCATTTTTCTAAGATGCACGGATTGGGTAACGACTTTATGGTCGTGGATTGTATCACCCAAAATGTGTTTTTTTCTCCGGATTTGATCCGCCGTCTGGCGGATCGTCACACCGGAATCGGGTTCGATCAACTGCTGGTGGTTGAAGCCCCTTACGATCCGGAAACAGACTTCCACTATCGCATTTTTAATGCAGATGGTAGCGAAGTGGAGCAGTGTGGCAACGGCGCTCGTTGTTTTGCACGCTTTGTCCGAATGAAAGGGCTGACCAACAAGCACGCCATTAGCGTTAGCACCAAGAAAGGTAAAATGGTGCTGAATATTGAAGAAGGGGATCAGGTGACCGTCAATATGGGTGAGCCTGTGTTTGAACCTTCGAAAATCCCATTTAAAGCCAAGCAGAAAGAGAAGACTTATATTCTGCGTGCCGAAGACAAGACCTTATTCTGTGGTGCCGTCAGCATGGGGAATCCGCACGTAGTCACTGTGGTTGATGATACAGAAACGGCGGACGTTGATACCTTAGGCCCATTGCTTGAATCTCATGAACGTTTCCCTGAGCGAGTGAATGCCGGCTTTATGCAGGTCATCTCTCGCAATGAAATTAACCTTCGTGTTTATGAACGCGGTGCTGGCGAAACTCAAGCATGCGGAAGTGGCGCTTGTGGTGCCGTTGCCGTTGGTATCCTGCAGGAGCTGCTGGACAACGAAGTGAAAGTTCATCTGCCAGGTGGTGACCTGAAAATTCGTTGGCAGGGACCGGGAAAACCGCTTTATATGACGGGTCCGGCGACTCATGTATTTGACGGTCAGTTAAGTTGCTAGGGTCAACAGATCCTAATACAGATAAGGAAACATTTTGTCTTACCCAGAAGCCGATGCTCTGACAGCAGAAATTGTCGCGGAATATTTGTTAGACAACCCAGATTTCTTTCAGCATCGCGCTGATTTGGTAGAGCGTCTTTCGATCCCTCATCGCCAGCAAGGCGCTGTCTCTCTGGTAGAAGTTCAGTTGAACCGCCACCGTCAGCGTATTGAAGAGCTGGAAGAAGAGATCACCCAGTTGATGTCTTTGGCGGCAAACAATGATCGTACTTTCCACGAGTTTATGGACTTGCAGCAGCAGGTGCTTCAATGCGACAACTTGAATCAGGTTGCGGAATGTATTGAAGAAAAAGCGCGTGAGTTAGGGCTGAAAGGGTGGATGAAGGTCTTCAATGCTCCCGATAGCGAGCGTGCTGTGTCTCAGGAGCAATACCAGCGCTTTGCGACCAACCACTTTAACGGTAAAGATGCCTTCTTAGGTCGCTTGAAGCAGACGGATCGCACTCTGTTATTCAGTGAAGAAACGGTCTCTGAACTGGGTTCGTTTGCCATTTTGCCTATAATCAGAAAGAAACCGTTGGGAGTCATTGCGTTTTCCAGTGATGATGGCGGTCATTTCCAGCCTAATATGGATACCCTGTTTTTGCGTCATTTGACGCTGGTGGTCAGCCATTTAGTGGAAACTCTTTCGTGGCAGAATGAAGAGAGCCCTCATGTCCAATGCACCTCTTCCAAGTAGTATTCAAAAGCCTCTCGACAGCTTCTACGAATTTTTAAGAAGTGAGCGGGGGCTTAGCCTTCATACCCAAAGGAATTACAAACTTCAGCTGACCAGCATGGCAGAACATCTGGTCTCCCTAGGGTTAAAAAACTGGTCACAAGTTGATGCCGCATGGGTTCGACAGCTTGCCAGTAAAGGCATGCGCGATGGCATGAAGCCCAGCAGCATTGCAACTCGGTTATCTTCCCTTCGCTCTTTTTTCGATTTCCTCATCTTACGCGGCGATTTGCAGGCTAATCCTGCGAAAGGGGTATCCGCGCCTCGTAAGCAACGTCCGCTACCCAAGAATCTGGATGTGGATGAAGTGGGTCAATTGCTTGAAGTGAATGAAGATGACCCGCTATCGGTACGCGATCGCGCAATGATGGAACTTATGTATGGCGCAGGTCTGCGACTGGCAGAACTGGTCAGCATCAACGTGAAGCACATATCGATGTCGCGGGGTGAGCTTCGCGTGGTGGGTAAAGGGGACAAAGAGCGTAAAGTACCTTTCTCTGGGCTTGCCAAAGAGTGGGTGTCCAACTGGCTAAAAGTACGCGGCGAACTGGCGTCTCCCGACGAGCCTGCTTTGTTTGTGTCCAAATTAGGGGGAAGGATATCTCACCGCAATGTGCAAAAACGCATGGCAGAGTGGGGGCAGAAACAGTCTGTTGCCAGCCACATCAGCCCACACAAACTGCGTCATTCCTTTGCGACGCACGTATTAGAATCCAGTGGTAATTTACGTGCGGTGCAAGAACTGCTCGGGCACGAAAACATTTCCACCACTCAAGTGTATACCCACTTAGATTTCCAACATCTGGCTAATGCGTATGATAAGGCGCATCCCAGAGCCCGCAAGAAAGATAAAACAGACAAGGACGAATAATGCACTTCTACCGCTTTATCTCTGATATCAAAGCCATGACTTTTGATCTGGATGACACGCTTTATGACAACGTACCAGTCATCCATCGGGTAGAGAAAGAAGTACAGGCATGGATTCGAACGCATTATCCAAAATGCGGCGCTTACAATAATGACGACTGGTTTGCCTTTAAAAAACAGGCACGACGGGAGAACCCAGAGCTTGCCAACGACGTGACTTTACTTCGTCAGCAACAACTGAGGTTAGCGTTTATCCATGCAGGCTATGACGCTTCAGAGGTGGAAGCCGCGATTCCTAAAGTGATGGAGCAGGTAAGGTACTGGCGTCATCAAATTGATGTTCCGGCAGAAACGCATCAGGTGATGGCTGAACTGGCGAAACACATGCCGCTGGTGGCGATCACTAACGGCAATGTCGACCCTGAAGAGATAGGGCTTGCTCAGTATTTTTCCCTTGTGTTAAAAGCAGGACCTGACGGAAAGGCGAAACCTCATCCGGAGATGTTTGAACGCGCTGCAAGCCATTTAAAGCTTCCCCCTGAATCTATCCTTCATGTTGGTGATCATGGAATCAGTGACGTGTTTGGTGCGAAAGAGGCTGGTTATATGGCGTGCTGGTTCAATGATCAGTTTCCTAACATTTCAATGAACCGTCATATGCGTACTTTACCGGACGTCGAAATCCGGACGATGAGCTGTTTATTAAAACTAGTAAGGTATTGATTGCATTAATGTTAGTTAGTGGGCACTTACGCTCTATCTTTTGTTTTGTTGTTATTGCTTTACATGGCGTCGCATAAAACTTGGAGCATAATCACTAAAAACTGAAATATTATTAGCTAATTGAGAAAAAGTTGATCCGATGCGTGTTTTCCTCTGATACGCAAACGTTATAGTGGCGAAAACCTCTATCTGTTAATAATCTGTAATATGCAATGTCACTCGATTTTGGTTCAGGATCTCAGCCAGCTGCAAGCTGAGGTATTGCAGTTTTCCTCGAATCAAAGCGCCCAGCACCTGATTCAGGTCTTCTCCACTCAATCTTCCGACCTTGTCGTCGAGTACAGTCGGTTACTCCAGCAAAGATTTCCCAACGCGACTATCCTGGGTCAGAGCACCAGTCATTGCATCAAAGACGGCGATATCGTCAATCTTGGAACTTTGGTTGTGGTTACCGAATTGGATGAAACCCGCCTTAGCGCTTGTGTTATTCCTTATACAGGCGATCAATCCCGTGATGGTGAGGCACTGATTGAGCAGTTGCAGATTACAGAAGAAACCAAAGCCGTCATCTGTTTTGCTGAACAAGTCGATGACAAAGAAACGCTGCTGTTTGGCTCAAAGGATTATCAGGTATTTGAAGCGTTCAACGAGCTGCCTTTTGAGCTGCCCGTGGCGGGCGGTTTATCTCAGCCCAATCTATTTGGGCGCTGGGTGTTATGCGGTGACGAGATTTTTCATCATGCCTGCGTAGCTGTCGCTTTGCACAACCACTATCTGAATGTTTGGCGAGGGTGTTTCGCGGAATGGAACCCGATTGGTCGTACTTTTCGGATAACCGAAGCCAAAGATGGTGTGCTTTACAAGCTTGATGGTGTGCCTGTTCAGCAAGTGTATAACCGCTACCTGGCCGATGGGAACCCGGTACCTTTTGAACAACTGTACGATTTTCCATTGATGAAAGGCGAAGCAAACGGTCAGAAAGTGTATGTGCCTGTCCGTCAGCTCGAAGATGGAGGCATAGAATTCGATACGCATTGGCAAGAAGGAGATGAGGTTCGGTTCTGCTATAACCATCCGTCACTCACCGAAGAGCAAGTGCGCATTGGAGCAAAAAACCTGCGTCGTCATCAGCCGGAAAGTGTCTTCATATACAATTGTTCCTCGCGCCTCGACTTTATCGACGATGTAAACGAAACCCGCCCATTTGCTTCAGCAGGAAGCGTAAACGGCGCCTACTGTTTGGGTGAGCTTTACCGTGATGTGAATCAGCAGACTATCATGCATCACAGCCTGACCTATCTGGCAATGCGTGAACACGAAGTCATCACCAACGAAGTTTGCGAAGAAAGGGCAACTTATCAGCATCACGTCTCTCCGCTTTTTTCCTTAATCCGCAACGCCGTCGCTGATGTGGATGACATGCAAACCAACATGGAGCAGAAGCTGCTGGAACAGGCTCGCAGGCTGACGGAAAGCTACCGCCGCGATCGCCGCACAGGCTTGCCTAACCGCTCAGTGTTAAAAGAACGTTTAGCCTCGATTCGTATTAGTGAGCACCTGCTTACGGTGAAACTGACCAATTTCAGTCAGGTAAACGAGAAGTATGGGTATCAGGTGGGTGATCAGCTGCTGAAAGACCTCAGCCAGTACTTTAAAGAACAACTGTGGCAACGCTTTGGTGGCAGCGCAGAGCTTTACAGCATTGGCGTTGGAGAATGGGCAGCAGTATTCCCTTCACACCATACCGGGCTTTATATCCGTCACCTGTTCACTGAGCTGGTGGATGCCATTGAGCATGTTAATTTTGAGCCGTTTGGTCTTCCGGATCTCGATTGCTTGTCTGTTTCGATATGCGGTGGCTTGGTCAGTCGCCGTGACTTCCCCGATACGAGTGTAGAAGAGCTGTTGATCAAATCGATTGAAGCTCGCAAGCATGGGATGAAAAACAACCGGCATATGTGTAATGCCAAGCTTTTGGAAAAGGAAGAAGAAAACCGGCAGGAGCAGTTAAGCTGGCTGGCTTCAGTGAGCCGCGCTGTGCTCGACCATAAAGTCATAGCCTATGCACAACCAATATTTGCCGCTCACAGTCATTCAAAAGTCTCTCAGGAATGTCTGGTTCGCATCAAAGATGGCAATCAGGTGATCCCACCGGGTAAATTCTTACCCATCATCGAAGGCACTCATATCTATACGCGCCTGAGTCGTCAGATGATTAACCATGTCTTCGAAACGATGTCGCACAGTGACGAGTCTTTTTCCATTAACCTTTCGCCACAAGACTTAATGAGCGACAAAACTCTGTACCTTCTGGAAAGCGCCTTGCAGAAAATGGTGAGACCGGAGCGGGTAGGGATTGAGGTACTGGAAACCGAACAAATCAAAGACTACACCCGTATGCGTGAAGTGTGTAACCACTTCAAAGGTCTGGGCGCGAAGATTGTGGTGGACGATTTTGGCTCAGGTTATTCCAATATTGATGAAATCATTAAGCTCGAACCCGACACCATCAAACTGGATGGCAGCATTATTCGCAATATCGATAAAGATCGTCGCCAGCGACAGATTGCAATGCAGCTTGTGAGATTATGTCACGTGTTCGAGGCCAGAACCGTGGCAGAGTTCGTTCACAATGAGCAGGTCTGCCGCGTTGCGGAAGACCTGGGCGTCGATTACTTACAGGGGTTTTATCTGGCAGAGCCTTCACCACTGCTAGCGAAGGAGCCACTTGCATACTAGCTGGTGGATACTGCGAAACGGAGGGTGAATCATCCGCGTGGGGTAGAGTTTCTTTCTTGCGACCACAGTTCGCTGATTGCTAAAGGTTAAGTAGCCTTCTTCTCCGTGATATTGCCCCATTCCAGAAGACCCGACCCCACCAAACGGTGCGTCTTCAGCCACCACATGCAAAATGGTGTCATTGACACAAGCGCCACCTGAGTGCGTTTTTTCCAGAACGGTTTCGACAGTCAGCTTTTCATGAGAGAACACATACAACGCCAGCGGTTTCGGGCGTTGGTTGATGTATTTGATGGCTTCGTCCAGATTTTTGTAAGCCACTATGGGCAACACAGGACCGAAGATTTCATTTTGCATCAACTGGCTGTCTTCAGGCGCATCCATCACAAGTTGAGTCACCATCTTTCTTTGACTGCTGTCGATGGAGTATTTGTTGGCAGGTTCAATCCACGCTCCACCTTGTTCAGCTTCATCCAGCCAGCGTTGAATACGCTCAAAATGCGACTGGCTGATCACGCTGGTGTAGGCGTCACAATTCACCCCAGACGGGTAGAGATAGCTGAAGTGGTGTTTGTAGGCTTTGACAAATTCTTTGGCTTTCCCTTCTGGAATCAATATGTAGTCAGGAGATACGCAAATCTGCCCGGAATTGAGAGTTTTACCGTAAACCAGTCTTTCTGCCGCATCATCCATGGTCATGTCCGGACCGATAACTACCGGGCTTTTCCCACCGAGTTCCAGAGTCACAGGTGTTAAATTGGGGGCAGCCGATTGCATGACTTTCCTTCCCACTTCTGTCGAACCTGTAAACAGTAAGTGATCAAAAGGGAGAGAAGAGAACTGTGCGGCTACCTGCGCATCACCTTCTACTATGTGCACCAGCTCGGCTGAGAAAATGCTGCGCAGCATTTTGATGAGTACCTGATTGGTTCGCGGTGTGTACTCACTCACTTTGATCATGGCACGGTTGCCGGCAGCAAGAGCGGTAATCAAAGGACCAATGGAAAGAAACACCGGGAAGTTCCACGGGGCGATAATCCCGACCACGCCCAGTGGTTGAGTCTGCACTCGTACCTGCGACAGTGCCAGCACCAAACCGGCATGGCGACGACGTGGTTTCATCCACTTTTTCAGTCGCTTACTGGTGTATTTGATTTGCTGAATGCAGGGAAGAATGTCGGTCAGTCGTGTTTCATAATGATGTTTGGCACCAAAATCTTTCGAAGCGGCTTCGCATAGCTCATCCTGATAGAGGAGCAGGGCGTCTTTCAATGCCTTCAGTCTTTGCTTTCTTTCTTCCAGGCTCGGGTACTTTTCACCCTCAAAAGCCAGCTTCTGGCGGTGAAAATGCGCAATCAAGGGGTTATTCTGAGTTGTTGTCATGTTGGTTCCCTTTCCATTGATGCCCACTCTTCTCAGCTTGATAGACATTCAGATAATGTTCAAAAAACCGACGCAGAGGTTCGTTCTTGCTGTTATTTGATAATGATAACAATTGGATGCCAACTTCGAGTGTACAGAAATGCCCCGAAGTTTGATTTCTGCGAAGCGAATAACAAGACTCGCCCGACATTTTGAGGTTCCAATGTGGCAAAGCTTTCAACCAAGGGCTGCGGTTGTACATCTTTTTGGCTTCCTGCCAGGTGCCGTCCAGAATAATGAATACCTTGTGCTTGCCATTATCTTCAAACGAAGAGGGGGTTAAAGGGTGGCTGTTTTCTCCGGGAAACAGTAAAAATACTTCAACCAATGGGTCATCCAGAAGCGTACACAAGCTTTCAGGCGGTGCTACCCGGTTCCATTCAACAATGTCGCAATACTGGAAAGACCTTTCCAGCCATTGTCCGGTATTCGTTTCGCGGCGAAACTCATTCGGGTGAGTCAGTAATACTAAGCGCCAGCTTGTGCGGATATCTGGCAAAGTGTCACATACGCAGTTCCATGTCAGATGACACTGAGAGCAGGCACTATTGTCTGAATCAGTCGGCATTACATCTTCACACCTGTTTGTGGTGGCTGAGCATCGGAAAACAAACTCACTACTGCGTTAGAGGGTGACCATAGCTCGGGTGTTGAACTTGGGCTGACCGGGTAGCTGATACCATCAAACGACAGTGAATGAATGCTCTTCTTCCCGCCATTTGTTACTTCCAGTTCCAAATCGTGCCAGCCTAGCTTGTTATGCTGGCTGACTTTAAACGGCGTTGTTACTTGGGTGATACGGGAGTGGAACCGCCACTGATTACTGCCTTTGTTTTCAAAAATCAATAAGGTACAACCTTGAGCGCCACACCAGTCCAGATAAGTGAGCAGCTCCTGTCGACCGTCCTGATTCAAGTCGTATTTTAGCCAGCGGTAACGTGTGTTTTTGGGATCAGTCTTGTGTAACGTGAAATACTGGCGTATAGCTTTATCGACTTGGTTATCGAACTGATTAGAAGAGACCACAGTGGCATCTTTGAGTGGTGCGTTAGTCTTAATGTCTGGAGTGTCTAACTGCTGAGTATAAGAGCCGCTGTCTGCGAACAGCTCTAAGCCGTCACCCTGAATGGGGTACACAATGCCATTCACCTTCTCTTTGATGGCTTTCAAGCTGGAACCTTTGCGGGTGTATATGCGTTCCGATAACAGTGGCTGGCTTTGATAGTGCGTCATGGTCACCATCACCTGATTAGGATTGAGTTGTTGCCAGTAGCCGCTCTCTTGGGTACTTGGGTCACCGTTGCTGTAATGGTAGTGAGTAAAGGCGGTGTGATCCGCATTGAGTTCAAGCTGAACTGAAAAGCCGTCTGTTTGTGTGCTTCGAGCTCGGTAGCTGCCAAGCCAGTCATGGCTGGAGTCGCCATTCGAAAGGGCTGCACATCCCTGAAGTGCGGTGCTTTTATTATTGAGTTCCGCTTTCCAGCTAAATACATCACCGCTTCTGCTATCGACACAATGGGATCGCGTTAGCGTTAAATTACCGGATTCGGAGAAGTATTCGCGCTTATTGGGTGTAATGGCTGTTCGGGTGATAGGCACAAGCGAGTCTTGTTTACCAATTTGAGAAATTCGAAGCGCGTCTTTTTCGATAGAAGCTTTCCAGGCGGGAGCATGGCCAGAGGCGAAAGTCGGATGAAGCGGTTTGGCGCAGCGAGAAGGCGACTCGGCGCTCACGTGGTTAACACCAGTTACCACAAAACGAGCGGTGAAGTCTGCCGCAAACCCTTCTTGTGGCGGTGGTGCTAAGTAGCCGATAAGTTCCGCGTATAACGGCTGATAGGGGCGGCTCACCAAGCCTTCAACTCGCTGAAATGTATCAACGGGCATGTCTAGCCAGTATTGCTGCTTTCCACCACAGGGAGCGAGGCTTCGGGTCTCATGCCCTAGTACCATTTCTCCGTGGAGCATAAAGGTTTGTGGCATGATTTCTGGCTGATCAATGGTCACTGGCTTGGTGATTTTGGCGGGTGCTTTTGGAGTTTCAGTCTGAGCACAGCCTTGCAAAAGCAAAACGCCGCCAACAACAGTCGTAAAAAACAGGGATTTCATTAAAATTAACCTTAAGCCAGCCTTCGAAAAAGTGAGAGGTATTATGTCATATTGGCTCTTTAAAACTGAACCTGACGAGTTTTCTATTGATACCCTTAGAGTTAAAAATGTGTCGTGTTGGGAGGGAGTGCGCAATTATCAGGCACGAAACATGATGCGTGACGAGGTAAAACTCGGCGATCTGGTCTTTATCTATCACTCTTCATGCAAGCATATTGGCGTCGCTGGGATTGCGAAAGTAGTGAAAGAAGCCTATCCGGATCATTTTCAGTTTGATCCTGAAAGCGATTACTTCGACCCAAAATCAGACCCGGATAATCCTAGATGGGTCATGGTGGATATCGAGTTTGTACGAAAACTTGACCGCCTGATTCCGCTGGCGAAGCTAAAGTCCTTACCTGATCTTTCGGAGCTGCCGTTGGTAAAGAGAGGGAATCGCCTGTCCATCATGCCTGTATCAGAGCTGGAGTGGCAGACGATTCTGGATCAAGAGTAAAGATGTTCTATCTAGCCGAAAGCAAATGATCTTCAAGATAGTGAGCAACTGCATCGTTCGCGTTGCTCCCTATGACTTCTTTACTCGGTAATGCCTTCTTCACTTTCTCGTGAGATGTTTCCATTACCAGACCTTTGCCCGCCATTTGCAGCATTTCAACATCGTTCATGCCGTCACCAAATGCAATGCAGTCCTGCAAAGTCAGCCCGAGTTGCTTTGCTACTGCATCCAGTGCATCACCTTTGGATACCCCCGCAGCCATCACTTCAAGACACCAAGGCGTTGAAAACGCGACATTCAGCTTATCGCCGTAATGCTCATTTAAGGCTTCTTCGTATTGCACCAGATGCTCGTGATCCGGATAGGTAAAGAAGAGTTTTGCAATACCGTCGGTAGGAGCCTTATTCACGTCGAATCGCTGGTAAGTAAACCCAGACTCTTCGTGGAAGTTCTTTAGCTTTTCATCTTCTCGGTCCAGCAACCAGAGATCGTCCTGATACATGTGAATGATGATTTCTCTGTCTTCTTTGATGATGTCTATGATGGGTTGCACCAGAGCGCCAGGCACATTCTGACTGTAAACCAGGTTGTCTTCTGTGTCGTGAACTCGTGCTCCGTTTGACGTGATCATGTAAGCGGGAATACCAACCTGACCACGTATACCCGCCACATCAACGTGGTGTCTGCCCGTTGCGAAAATAAAATGAAGCCCTTTTTCGTGCAGTGACTTCAGAGTGGCTTTACTGAATTCGCTGAGCTGGTGGTTAGGGGCGAGCAGAGTGCCATCAAGATCGGAGGCGACGATTTGAAATTCGGAGTGGCTAACGTTGCTAGTCATAGGGAATAGAAGATCTCTTTAGTTGGGTAAATCATCAACAGCTTTAGTGTAAAACAGGAGACACACAAAAAAGAAGGTAATTCCCCATTTCCTCTTTTTTGTTGCGATTTAAGTACTCTGTTTTGACTGGAAAAAGCCTAGAATTTTAGACAGAGCAACATTTCGAATGTGGTCGCGTTCAAACAACAACTCATGACGGGAGTCAGGCAAAACCAGCTTGTCGTTAGGTAAATTGGCGTGTTTCAGGTTATTGATGAAGGCTGAATGAGCCTCGTTACTGACGATAATGTCGTCACCAGCCTGCAGCAACAGCAAAGGTGTCTTGATGTCGGCGGCGTGTTTTACGCACTGCTGTGCTGCAATTAAGCTCTGCCAGACCCAATGACTGCTTGGTCCGCCCAGTTTAAGTTGCGGCATAGATTCATACAGCTCTCGGAACCAGGTATAGCGGGTCTTGCTGAAGGTTAATGGGTTGTTTTCGAACGGCTTTATCCAGTAAGGACCTTGCCCGGGCGCAAAGTCAGGGGCTTTTGAAAAAGAGGAAATGATGCGGCTCAGCGTTTTGGCAATAGGCTTTATGTACCAGGAAAGATTGAGCCCAAACATGGGTGCACTTAGAGCAGCCGCCTGAAAAGGTGCGCTCGGATGCGTCTGTAAGTAGCGCGCGATGATGGCCCCCCCCATGGAGTGACCGAGCAGAAAAGACTCATCGTAACGTTCCACGTGAAACTGCGACACCATCAAATCGAGATCTTCAACGTAATCCTGAAATTCGACCACATGCCCTAACTCAGGGTTATCGAGCAGCCTGTCCGACAGCCCTTGTCCCTGATGGTCATAGGAATACACGTCATAACCCTGTTGGAATAAATCAAAGAAAAGCTCCTGATACTTCCAGGTGCTTTCAATTCTTCCGTTTACCACCACGATGGCTTTGGTGTGTTCTGGTGAAGTAAACGACACCCAATAGAGTTGGCGCTGGTTTTTACCCTTCGCATAGCCGTGTTGCCTTTGTTGCCAAAAAGGCGCAATCTGTAGCTCGTAATTTTGCGAAAATGTGTCTTCCTGACTGAATGGGTAATGTGAAGAGGCGGTTTCGCTCATGGTTGTCTCTATTGAATGCCTGTGTATCTCTATATTGTATACCCAAGTGACCTCAAGATGCAGGATTCAGAGCCTCATATTCTGTTCCAGTTCAAGGAAAAGAACGCAGTGGAATGATAAGTCCTTTCCAAGTTCTTTGACGATGAAATGGGACAGAATATGGGCTCCCAAGGGCGAGTTTAACTGGCTTTCATACTGCGTTACCGATTCTTGATTTAGAGCCACTAGATCTTTAAATCGGTGTCTTGTCTGAAAAGCCAGTTAATTCTC
>NZ_AFWJ01000317.1 GCF_000222685.1 Vibrio nigripulchritudo ATCC 27043
TTTCTCTTTGGTAATGTCAATATTGACGCCACCCATTCCAATGGCGTTACGCGTCCCTTCATCAAAGACCACATCAGCAGCGGCTTTAATCCAGCGAACTTCACCATTGGGAAGCTGAATTCTAAATTCTGAGTAATAGCGGGAAAGTGAGTTTTTGGCTTCGATTAATGCAATTTCAGCAAATTCCAGATCCTCTTCATGAACTCGGGCACGCCAGATTTCATAGGTTGCGCCCTCTTTGGTCTTTTTCAGGTCGTACATGAGATACATGCGGTCATCCCATTGCAACCTTCCGGTTTTGAAATCCCATGTCCAGATACCGATTTCACCTGCTTCTGTTGCCAGATTTAATCGATGCACCAGATCCTGTAGGTTGCGCTTGCTGAGTTTGAGCTCAGACTCCGCATGTTTGCGATCGCTGATATCCCTGAGCGTTCCTAAGTAATAGGCCTCACCATTGGCCGCAACCTGAGTAATAGACATCTCTAAAGGTAAAAGTTGTTTATCCTTAGTTTGCCCGATGACTTCGTCTGTCTCTCCGCCTTTGTCGGTTGACTCTAAGCCAATCGAATGTGTTAAGAAGTTGATGTCTTTCTGACCAAAGTCGTCGGCCAACAGCACATCAAAGGGTTTGCCCAGGAGTTCCTCACGAGTCCAGCCAAATAGCTCACGGGTTGAGTCATTGATATCGAGAATCGTCTCGTCCAGCTTAAAGATGATGAGACAATCCACAGCCGACTTAAACACTGCTTTCATTCGGCTCTCTGTGTCTTCAAGCTCCATGGTGGTTTGAGTAATCAGATCTTCAAGTTGTCGGTTGGCTTCCTGAGCCTCTTCTTTTGCTTTATGAAGCTCAGTGACATCGGTTTGCACACCAATAAAATGCGTCAGTGCCCCTTCGTCCGAATACACTGGATCTACATGCAAATGACAATGGAAAATCGAGCTGTCCTTGCGCCGGTTCTGAAGATAAACGTTACAAGACTGCCCTTCGCCTAGCGCTGTTCTTAATTCAATTAAGCCAGGTTGCTGATGATCGGGACCGTGGAGGAACCTTGGGTTTTTCCCGATCACTTCCTCTTTTTTGTAACCGGTCATCGTAGTGAAGGCATGATTGACGTAAACAATGGGTAATTCTTTATCCAGCGCGTCACAAACCATCATCCCAGACTTAGCCGCCATAATGGCGCGCCTTTGCAGGTCGAGTTCCTGCTGCTGATCGAGTGTTTTTTCCAGCAGCTTTTCTCTGTCCTGAAGCCGGCTTTTGAAAATATCGACGGCTTTGATAATGTCACCCACTTCATCACTTTCACGGTATTTGGGTAACGGTGTGGAAAACTCATTTCGAGAGAGTTGAGCAAATATCACTGCAAGCTGTTTTAACGGAGAGCTGACTCGGTAGAACATATAAAGCCCAGTCACAATTAGCGCCGCAATGATCATGATGGAAATGAGCCAGAGTTTTATTTTCAGCTGCTCGGCTTCAACAAATGCTAATTCCGTAGGCATCTGAATAATGACTTTCCAGTTCAAGCCGGGAAAGTCGTACGCTCCTAAACTGTCAGCGTAGACCTGCAATTGCTCCACACCATTTTGGTCGTTCAGAATGGAGATGCCAGAGAACTTTTCTCTTGTTACGGCGTTAATCGAGGTATCCCCAATTTTGAACTGAGAACCGCGGAGTTCAGAATTTTCACGAAAGAACCCGGTAATCTGGGATTCCAGATGGAGCATATCGATAAGTACCACGTCTTTCGGGTCAGTCAGAAGTATCCTGACTTCCTCATAACCGTCCATAAGCAGCGACATGTAGTATTCATGGACGATGTCTTCTAGGAAACGAAAATCAAGTACATTCACCCAAACGCCCGTAACCTTGCCTGCGTCATCTTTGATTGCGGTCGCAAACATCATGTCGAATTGTTCCTGTCGCACATTCTCCTGACCAAACAACGACTGGACAGGTCCGTAGACTGCGGTTCCTAATTCTGGATAGGCTGGATTGGGAGCAAGAGGACGGAGATACGCTTCATTTAATACATCGTTAAACCATTGCTTTAGCAACACTCGCTCTGGCGATGTCACAACGGGTTTAACTCCTTCACCAAGGACATCAATTCTGTTTTGGGCAACCAACTCGCCATCTGCTGAAAACAACAATATGTGGGAATAGACTTTGTATTCGGTGATCAGTTTGTCGAGGTAATCTAGGTAGCGGTCTTTTACTGCATCGTTAGCGTCAGAAAAGTTTTCTGGTAATCGCGCATTCATGGCAAATGCACGGGCATCGTGAAATCGTTCGAAGAGATTTCGATCGATTTTTTCGATGATCTCTTTTGCGGAATTCCGCATTTCGTCCTGAACTTTGTTTTCAAGCTCGTGTGTTGCATTCCACGTAATGTAATAAAGAACACCAAACAAGAAAGATGTAACAACGGTAAGTAACGTTATATTTTTGACTCTAATTTTCATACCCAGCCTAAACCCCAGTTGGTTTAACAGGTGGTGGTATATGAACACGTTGTTAGAGCTGACCGATTCATTCTTAACTTATTATTATCTAAAGCACTTTGATTAGCTCAATCAATTTGTGTTACACCACACGCTCACACTGACACTTTTCAGTATAGCTCACACTTTTAGAATGCCATTTGGGATAGGCGCTTTTTTAGCCAGAACAAAATGCCACCTCATCGACAAAATTTAGTGACTTCAATAGCTAACATACGACTAATAAAGCTCATTTTTATTAATATAAGGCTCAAAATTGTAACTTTGTTGCGTATCGTTTGCACATCGCCCTCCCACTGCTTAACATGTGCGACGTTCTGGAAAGCACATCACTTTGCGATGTTTCCGTTCTTCACACTTTTAGGGATGTAAAGTGCATGAAAAATCTATCTTTTAAACACAAGATCGTTGGCCTTATAACGGTCATCGTTTCAATTACCATTCTTACTTCTTACGTCAGCGTTAATTATTTCATCAGTCAGTACATTAACGATTCAGACACCAAAAACATCAGTAACAACATTGAGCTTGTCAAAAACCGTCTTAATCACGACCTGCAAAGCAA
The DNA here is from genome assembly GCF_000222685.1 of Vibrio nigripulchritudo ATCC 27043. GTDB lineage: Bacteria > Pseudomonadota > Gammaproteobacteria > Enterobacterales > Vibrionaceae > Vibrio > Vibrio nigripulchritudo. The sequence continues at coordinate 3,077 of NZ_AFWJ01000317.1, forward strand.
AGTCGATTTGGCGAAGAACCTGAATTTCAGCATGATGGACATCGCGGAGACGAAAGAAAACGCGGGTTTCCATAAGATCATAAAGATTCTGCACGGTTACGCATTTGATGAGTCAGGCTCCGTTGACGATGAAACATTAACCCAGCGTTATCTGGATGCCGCTGAGTCCCAGACGGAGGTACCGTCAATCAGCGAAGTTAAAGTAGTGAATGGTAAGCCTTTGCTCACTATATCTATGCGCCGCCCTGACGACTCGGTTGATTTCTTTATTGTTGACCTGAGTGATATGTCGGAAGTGGTGGCTGACTACGCGGTGAGTGGCAGCTATATCGAGTTAATTTCCGAGAATGGTACGGTCATTTACTCCAACAAGACTGGCGACAACTTATTGCCTTTCCGAAAACATGTCGCGCTGGGTTCTAAGAACTGGCAGCTAAACGGCTATATCGACTTGGATCTTATCGAGCGCAATACGGCATCGCTTAACTGGCTGATCACTATGGCACTTGTGGTTTGTGCTTTCGTTATCATCTGTTTGAGTATTGTCCTGCTGCACTTCGCCTTTAAACCTCTTCTAAACCTAAAACAGGTTGTCGCGGATCTTTCTAAGGGCAGCGGCGATTTGACTCAAAGACTTGAAGTGGTATCGAAAGATGAAATCGGTCAGATTTCTCACTCAATCAACCTGTTTATCGAAAAACTTCAAAGCATGTTTGTGGAAGTTTCACAGTCGAGCAAGAGCATTGATTCAGCTGTCGACCAGCTCAACACACAAACCGACTCCAATTTGCGCACGCTAAACAATCACAACATCGAAACTGAGCAAGCTATAACGGCCATCAATGAAATGAGTGCAACGGCTGAGTCCATTGCACAAAACGCTTCGGATGCCGCCAAGCTGACGGAACACACATCTGCAAACGCAGAAGAGTCGAAGAAGATTGTTTCTCAGGCAGTGAACAGTGTGTCTGCCCTAGTGGATGAAGTGAGCGCGATGTCGAACTCGATTGGCACCATGAGCACCGACACCAAACAGATCAGCACTGTGCTTGAAGTGATTGGTGAAATTGCAGAGCAAACCAACCTCCTGGCGCTAAACGCTGCTATTGAAGCTGCACGTGCAGGTGAGCAAGGTCGAGGATTCGCTGTTGTTGCTGACGAGGTTCGTGCCTTGGCTGCCCGAACTCAGGACAGTACATCACAAATCAATGAGATGCTTTCTAAACTGCGTAGCGGCACAGAAAACGTCGTCACTGCCATGGAATCAACACGCTCTAGCTGTGAGCAGACGGCGGAAAACACCAATCAGGTGATGGATTCGTTAAATCAGGTTACCAACTCCGTCATTGAGATAAATGAACTTAATGCGCTTATGGCAACTTCTGCTGATCAGCAAAGTCAGGTTACAGAAGAAGTGAATAGAAATATGGTGGCTATCCAGCAGATCGTACACCAGCTCAATGACAACGCTTCTGATGCGAATTCTATCAATCAGGCGTTGGATTCGACTTCTAAAGATCTGAATGAGGTTGTCGGACGCTTTAAAGTTCAGTAATTTATCATTTCTGTATCGACTTAAGGCAGCTGGTATGGCTGCCTTTTTATTTTCACAAGGAAGCGAAAATGGATTGGAATACATGGATGATTTACGTCGCCGCAATTTTCATATTAACGGCATCACCGGGCCCTAGTGTTCTGTTATGCCTGAGTAAATCTGTGACTCAGGGGTTCCGTTCTTCAATCTTTACTGCGCTGGGCAGTTTAAGCGCCATTATGTGCATTCTTACCCTGTCTTTTACGGGGTTGGGCATGGTAATAGCCACATCGGAATGGGTATTCAACATCATTAAATGGACTGGTGCTGCCTACTTGATTTATCTGGGTGTTCAGGCGTTTATGTCTAAGCAGGAAAACTACGAAGTTGCCAAAGGAGAAGCAAACAGGCAGTCACATCGCAGTTTGTTCACCAGCGGATTTATCGTGGGTTCCAGCAACCCGAAAGCGATCGTGTTTTTTACCGCGTTATTTCCTCAATTTATTGATCCGCAAGCGTCTTTGTTAGGTCAGTACTTCGTTTTAGCCTCCACTTTTGCAGTTATGGAGCTGTCCTGGCTTTTGATCTATGCCTATTTAGGTGCGAAATCTTCACATTGGCTGTTGCAAAACGGGCGCGCTAAATTGTTTAATAAGCTTACTGGTGGCGTATTTGTAGGTTCTGGAGTGATTTTGTCCACGACCTCGCGTTAAGCATCTCGAGAGGTTGTATGAGTAAAATCGCGATTGTAGCTGGTGGCAGTGGATTAGTCGGTCACGAACTGATGATGCTTCTTCTTAAGGAAGATGCCATTTCTCAAGTCCACTCACTGGGCAGACGCCCTATCAACCTCTCTCATTCCAAACTCAAAGAACACATTCACGTTGATCTTGCTATTACTAAGTGGGATGACGAGACCCCTTCCCCAGAGCTTGGCTTTATCTGCCTTGGTACCACTCTCAAACAAGCGGGTTCAAAAGAAAAACTCGCACAAATAGATGTCGATCTTGTCTGCAATGTCGCTCACGAAATGAAGCTCGTCGGTGTAAAAAAACTAGCCGTAGTATCCAGCTATGGCGCAGATCCTGAATCTTTTTCTCATTACCTTAAGTGTAAAGGAAAGATGGAAACTGCCGTTTCTAAAATGGGTTTCGAGCAAGTAGTCTTTGTGCGACCAGGACCACTAAAGGGAGAGCGTGTAACACCTCGCACCAATGAATTGGTGACAGAAAGCTTACTTAAAGTTCTAAGCCCCCTTCTTATTGGAAAGCTCCACAACTTCAAGCCTATTGACGCGAAAGACGTCGCTCAATCTATGCTTTACGCGCTGTTTGATACTCATTCAAAACACGAGTACCCAACAATATTAGACAGCCGTGCCATGTGGCGAATGCTTTCCAGTTACAAGTAGACCTTCACTTCTATACTCAAGTAACCACCTTCTAAAGCTCTATAACTTTTAGCTTGTGATATTTACATACATAGAATTATTTTGCATATGTAATTTCAAATCACACTTTGCTAAACCCCTGACTTAATCTAATTTAGCGAACAGTCATTAATTCTACTTAAGATCAAATTATTAGAATTATATATATTCATTGTTAATAAAGGTTAATTATCAATGTCATTGGTTACATTTGTAAATCTCGCCATTTTTGGGCTTATTCTTCTCTTTCTGTTTAAACAACAACGCCAGTCAAGCACACTTTCTCGTTTGGTCCTTTTAGGTCTTGTTTCTGGTAGCTTGTTTGGTTTAGCACTGCAACTAGTTCTTGGTGAAGGTCACGCTTCAATCAAAGAGAGCCTCGACTGGATCAACATTGTTGGCAGAGGCTACGTTGGCTTGCTGAAAATGATCATCATGCCTCTGGTACTGGTTTCTATGATTGCTGCAGTTGTGAAACTGGAAAACTCAGGCTCATTAGGAAAAATCAGTGCATTGACCATTTCAGTCTTGCTGGTTACCACTATGATTTCCGCAGTAATTGGTATTGCCGTCACTCAGGTATTTGGATTAACGGCTGAAGGGCTAACGGAAGGCGCTCGAGAAACAGCTCGTATCGCAGTTCTTGAAAATCGTATCGATCGCGTTAGCGATTTGAGTATTCCTCAAATGCTAGTGAGCTTTATCCCGACCAATCCGTTTAAAGATCTGACTGGTGCGCGTTCTACTTCAATCATCGCGGTTGTTATTTTCGGAATCCTGACAGGTATTGCTGCGCGCAAAGTAATGCAGGAAAACAAAGAACTGGAATCCCCTATTCGCACCTTTGTAGACGCTGCTCAGTCAGTGGTTATGCGCTTAGTTAAAATGATCATGGCGCTGACTCCTTACGGCATCGCTGCGTTAATGACAAAAGTTGTCGCGACTTCCAGTGCTGGCGACATCCTCAACCTGCTTGGCTTTATTGCGGCTTCTTATGTCGCCATTCTTCTGATGTTTGTCGTTCACGGTTTACTGGTTTCTTTTGTTGGTGTTAATCCGACTGAATACTTCAAGAAAATTTGGCCGGTACTTACCTTCGCCTTCACATCTCGAAGCAGTGCTGCGACCATTCCACTCAACGTCGATGCACAAATCACCAAACTAAACGTGCCACCAGCCATTGCGAACTTATCTGCATCGTTTGGCGCGACAATTGGTCAAAACGGCTGTGCGGGTATTTACCCAGCTATGCTTGCGGTTATGGTTGCACCTACCGTCGGAATTGACCCGCTCGACATCAATTTCATTCTGTCTTTAATTGCTATCGTTACGATTAGCTCTTTCGGTATTGCTGGTGTCGGTGGTGGTGCTACATTTGCCGCTCTGATTGTACTTCCGGCTATGGGGCTGCCTGTAACTATCGCCGCTCTATTAATTTCAATTGAACCACTGATTGATATGGCGCGAACCGCTCTGAATGTATCTGGCGCGATGACAGCAGGAACCATAACCAGCCGCATACTGGGAAAGAAAGAAGAATCTCCTCAGAGCCAGGAAGCGAGCGCTTAGCACCTGCTAAACCGTTTTCTACTAATGTATTGCAAAGGCGACCGTATGGTCGCCTTATTTGTTTGTGTAAAAACATGCAGTTGTTTTTGTAAAATTTACACTGTGAAATTTTTATTGTGAAATTTTGACAGCAAAGGCGCTAATCTAAAGTTGAAGCAAGAGCAAAGGAAACGTCACAACCCTTTACTTGAGCTGGCAAAAGATAATTGATGAGGACATCACTATGACAATATCAACTGCTTCGAACAATCAGAATATACAAACCGAATCCCAGTTTGATGCGACTTCTGTCCTCGCTGCTGAAAAAACAAATGCGCAACGAGTGACAGAAAAGCAACAACGGGCAAAAGAGATACTGGACGCTTCATTTCCGCTTGAAAGTGGATCTCACAAAGACGTCGTGAACTATATGGTTTACTACTGCAATTTGGTCGCATGCTTCGCCGATGGCAAGCTTGTTGGTTTGGAGAACCCATCTCAGTTTGTCGCCTTGTCTGGTCACAAGCGCGAACCAGAAACCATTTTGTTAAAAGACGCTCAAGGCTGTCATCTTGAGATTTCTTTGGGTACTCATATGGGCGGTATCGACAATCTGGCGAACATTAAGGATATCCAGTTAGAGTCTCGCACGTCTTTGTGCATGGAAACTCAATCCAGCCACCGCTACTGGATCAGCCTTCTGGAAACAGGTGCCAAAGGCGACCCAATCGCTCACAGTGTAGACAAAGAATATACGTCTCGCAGTGGTGATGACTATAGCCTCACTCGTATCTGCAAGAACTGATATTTAATTCGATAACAATTTTAATAAAGAAAGCCTTAACCTTAGTCTATGTCAATCTGACTGACCCCACTGACCGGGGTCTTTTTTTTGCCTCACAACCAAAATTTTTACTCAAACTGTCCCCGATTTTAGATTTCTCTCGTCTAGTTAGTAGTCAGTACTAAGAGCTGGCTTGAACTCAAGTTAAACAGCGTATCAAGGAGAAAGACGTGAGTATAAATCATGAAAAGAAATGGACCGAAGCCAAGCGGTTAAATAAAAGGCAAAAAAGAGAAAACCCGATTAAAATCTCATCAGTTACACCTTTCACCAGAGAGCCATCCACTACAAACACTTCGGTAGAAGGAGTTACATCATGATTGCTCACCTTTTATCAATCCTCGCGTTTATGATCGTTACCTTTGCGGCGCAAGGGCTATCGCACTTTGTTCTCAATAAGGAACATTTTGATTCAGTGGGCTTTCTTCGTCCCGAGCCAATCATGGCGATGGGATTTACCGTTATGATTATTCAGGGAGGCATCATCAGTATCGGTCTAAGGGTCTGGAAAGGTGCCACTGCCCAAATAAAAGATGGGATATCCATTTCCCTGCTTTTTGGAGCGTTTCTTGTCAGCTATATCGCCATCACAGAACCCGCTAAATATACGGTGCCGTCAATTGCAAACTGGATTCAAATTGAGCTTACCGTCGGGTTATTGCAATTTTGTTTTTTCGGGCTGGCTTTAGGTTGGATCCATCAAAAATTCCGTACTGGCAATAAATATCAAAATACCTACGTGAATTAGATAAGGAGCTGCTTATGAGAAAGCTTGCCGTTCTGGCATTTGTGACACTGGATGGAGTTATGCAGTCTCCTAGTATGCCCGAAGAAGATTCATCTGGTGGTTTTACACATGGGGGCTGGGCTGCGCCCTATTGGGAAGGCGTAATGACTCAAGTTGAACGTTACGCGATGTCTGAACCTTACGATATGGTTTTTGGTCGAAATACCTATGATATTTTTGCAGGGCATTGGCCTAACGCGCCAAAATCCACTCTATCAGACCGGATGAATGCTGCGAGAAAATATGTCGTTACCTCTAATCCACAGACACTAACTTGGGAAAACTCCATCGCTATTACTGGTGATGTCGTCTCCGAAATTCAAACCTTGAAAGACCAGAGCGGTCCTCTTCTCCAAGTGCATGGGAGTACCAACCTGATACAGACGCTTCTAAAGCACGATCTGATTGACGAGCTTCGCCTGTGGATGTTTCCGGTCGTGGTTGGTAATGGGAAACGCCTATTCGAACCGGCAACCGGAACACGCCAGTTAACGCTTACAAAGTTTGAAAAGTGTGAAAATAGCGTGACGATGCACTTCTACAGACCTGCCTAGAATGGATGCTCAGAGGGAATCATCGAGTGATTTAGACTTTGTTCAAAGCCGCTTTAAGCTCAGCCTGACTGACCCCTTAGTCGGGGTCTTTCTTTTGTGCTAAATCTCTCAGCAATATTTTTAAATCCTGAACCTCTTGCCTCAGTTCTACGACTTCATCTTTAAGGTTTGCCATGATGTGTTTACCTTGATCTTCTTTTTCGTCCTCCAAAAACCAGGAGGCAACGAACCCGGTAAACGTACCGAACAAACCAACACCCGTTGTCATCAAGATTGCTGCAACAAACCTCCCCTCTACTGTGACAGGATAATAATCGCCGTAACCCACCGTCGTAATCGTTACAAAAGCCCACCAGAATGCATCCGTTGCGTTGTGAATGTTCGCATCTTCTACTCCCTGCTCAAGCAGCAGTAACGCGATAGCCCCCACTGTGAGCATAAGAATGGAGACGAATACGACAAAAGAGAATGAGCTCTTTACTTTGTTACGCATGAACACTTTAACAAGTGTCCGAACCGACCGAATTACGCGAATCAGACGAATGATCCGCACTATCCGCGCAAACTGCGGATAAAAGCCAAAGGGTATCGATGAGAGCAGATCTATCCATCCCCAGGTTCGGAAATAACGCCAACGGTCTGGAGCGTTTTTAAGCTGGATTACGAAATCAATGAAAAAGAAAAAGCAGATAAACTGATCGGATAGCCTGAGTATGGCGTTGATGTCTTCAGGAAGCGGAATAGTCAGTTGCAGTAATACTGAAATAAGCACAAAGAGAGAAAGAAAAAGAACGAATACCTGAAAAGGTCCTAAGCTCTCTCGCTGTTCGTCGATCATGGTCTGAGACTCACTGTATTGATTTTATTATGGCTCCACCTTAAGTTCCGTGTTGCCATTCGTCAATTGTGATTAAGAGAATGCCTCAATTTAAACAAGAGAAACAAGAATTGGAAGGCAGCTCTTCGTGATTGAATTGCACACGACGAGCTGCCAACAAACCTTAGATGTAATAACTTAGACCTCGGACAGGTATTTCTCAAGACTTTCGAGGCCAGAGCCCCAACCTGCTCCGTGTTGCTCACGAGAAGAATCGAAAGCGGCAACTTCTTCAGAAGACGCATTCACTGGCTCCCAAATCAGTTGAAGCTTGGTTTTACTGCCATTCTCTTCCAGTTTCACCGTGGTTTTCATTTCTTTTGGCCAGTTAGGCATCTGAGGGCTGGGTAATATTTCCCCTTGTTCGTTCGAAACAGATTGCACAAACACAACTGTGTGTGGCTCCACAATCTCCAGGTATTTAGAATACAGCCACATTTCGAACCCATTTGGCATGGTCATTTTATGCAGTGATTCGCCACCCGCTTTGATATCGGCTTTCGTAAATTCACAGGATACTCCCGGCATAGGCACCATCCATTTAGAGAGGTGCTCTACTTTCGTCCATGCCTCAAACACCAGTTGAATTGGTGCGTCGTATTCACGAGTTAGAATGGTCGGTTCTACGATTTGATCATTCATCCTTGTCCCCTTGTTGAATGTCTTGAAGGTAATCTCCCAAACTGTCTAAAGTATGGGTCCAGTATTGCTCAAATTGAATTACCCAGTTTTGGATCAATTTAAGTTGTTCACCGTTGACGCTGTATGCTCTAAACCGCCCTTCCTTACGTTCACGGACCAAGTCGACTGCTTTAAGAACACCCAAATGCTTAGATACTGTGGGTTGATTCCAACCCAGCAAATCTACCAGTTCAGTCACAGTCATTTCTTTCCCTGCAAGCTTCTCTAAAAGTTCTCGCCTTTTAGGTTCTGCAATTGCATTAAACGGGTCATAGGTGGTTTTTGCTCTAGCCATACAATCAATATATTCCAATATAGGAATATGTAAACCTCAATTATTTGGTTTCTTAAAAAAGAGACAGAAACGACTAATCGCTCGCTGGAAACTTTCCAACAACGATTTATCAGAAAATAATGAATAGAACAGCTTACTCCTATGAGTTTTGACATTATCGACAACTCCAATCATTTTGCTCATCTTGACGAAGGCACAAAGAATGCTTTGTCTGCATCCGCTAAACGCGTTTCGTTTGAACCACAGTCTGTTCTTCTTCATTCTAACCAACCGTGGACGACTGTATTTTTAATTGAATCGGGCTTAGTAAGGATGTATTACCTTGATATTGAAGGGCGTGAACACAACAAGTCTTTTTTCCTACCAGGTTCCATTCTCTGGCCAATTACCCCTTCTTTACGCACCAGTGAAGCTGGATTTTTCATTGAATCGATAGAGGCTACCCATAGCTGGTCATGGAAATTTGATGACTTTCAGCGTTGCTTTCAGCATTCAAATGAATGGAGTGATTTCGCCTTACTCTGGATGGAGCGAGTGCTGGAAGATAAATTCAGCCGAGAGAAAGACTGGCTACAACTCACTGCAAGTGAAAGGTATCTAAAGCTTTTATCAGCGAGACCAGAATTCAGAGAGATCCCTGACAAACACATTGCCAGCTACCTGGGTGTGACAGCTGAGTCATTTTCACGAATAAAAAAATCCATCCGACTTACCAAATGATAAGTACAGCCGAATTCAATCCTTTCATGCTATTTAAAACTTCAAATACATGAACGGAGACAAACATGAAAGTGGCGCTTCGAGGGATTTCGACTTTACTTCTTGGTTTAATGGCGGGTTTCTTTGCAACCTATAGCTTCAACGTTAACTACGCCATGATGGAGGTTGATGGCGAGACTTATGCGACTGTTCAATCCCTCTTCAACATTAATGTCAGACACTCAGGATTTTTTATCTGCTTTTTTGGTGCGGGACTTTTGCCAGCAATAACCGGAGTCGCAACTTTTCAATCCTCAAAAAGAGAAGGTATCTGCTGGATACTTGTAGCGCTGGTTTATTTTCTGGGAATCATCATGTTTACTAAGTTCATTAACTTACCACTTAACTATTACACCGAGTCATGGGATCCGTCTGCTGTACCTTTGGATTGGAAGGAAGTGAGAGATAACTGGAACGCAGCAAATCTATTTCGAGTGGGAATCAGCATGGCGACTTTCCTTTCATCGCTGGCTCTGTTGAGCTTTTCTTCACCAGAGAAAGCCCGCCATGCACAAGGAGAGTTAGATTGTCACTCCCAGACTTCTTAAGTCCTCACGAGCTTGTATAGCCGTTGTAAACTGAAAGGCTTCAAATCCGTGCTTTTTAGCGCCTTCAATATTGTGTGGCATATCGTCCAGAAAAACGGATTCCTCTGATCGAATACCACATTTGTCGTTCACTAGCTGATAGATTTTCGGGTCTGGTTTGAGTACCGACCATTCTGCCGACACAATCGCACCATCAAATAGTGACCAAAAATCGTAAGTGGTTTTGAGGTGCGATACTATCTCGTTCACATTGTCCGTCAAGCCAAACAGAGCGTACCCTTTCTCTTTCAATTCTTTCATCATATCGAAGGTGCCTGGGAGTAACTCCTGGGTCGCTTTCACCTGATAGAAAAGTACGTCGGTTTCGTTGGGAGTAAGCTGGAGTTGCTCCTGATAAGCGAGTTTCGCTTCTAGCTCGCTGATTTTCCCTTTATTGATATCCATCCATATTTGGTGTTGGAAAATTGTGTTTGCCATCGCCTGACACTCATCACCAGACAAATTGAATGTGCGAGCTATGATATCGGTAGGTGACCACTTCACAATGACGTTCCCGACATCAAAAATAATGTTCTTTATAGCCATAACGTTGTACCTCCCTCTGGGGGATTGAGTTTATAAATTCTTGATATAGATAGTATTGTCTTTGTCTGAACGAGTAAACCCAACTTTTGTCAGGTATTCGTGATGCTCAGCCGTTTTGGCATGTGCTTCTAGCAACTTAACGCCCCTCTCCTTCATAAATTCCGGATGAGACTGGTAATAAAACTGCGCCAACTTCATGTCGCGAAATTCAGGGGTTACGTAGTCCAGCAAGATACGAAACGTTCCTGCTTCGCTTATGTTGCCCACCAAAACACCTGCAATACTGTTGTTGCGAAGCATATAGAAAGCCGTACCTGCATCTTTAAGTTCATCAACCTTAACTTGCCGTTCAATATCATTTTGATTGGTCGACACAAAGTGGTCGAAATACTCGGATTTTACCGAGGCGGTGATAAGCTTGAAGCGCTCTTTGGTACTGTAGATATTCCAGAGATAATAGACATTGATTCCTGCAATACCGAGGTTCATGAACATGGTGGGATAGGAATCAATAAAGTAAGCGAAAGCTGCAAACAATAGGCAACCAATGAAATTGATCACTCTTAGCTTAATGATCGACGTCATTGTTAACGAAACCAGCACCACCAGAGATGCCAGATAACCAAACCACTCTACCCAATCAAAATCCATTTTGATGTTCCTTATAGTTCGCTTTATCAAAAAGATAGCATCGGTCAGCAAAGGATGATAGATGCTCGCGCGTTCGCGTCACACAATCTGCTTACTGATACAACTTGTGTCACATAAAACAGCCTAAATAAGGAATGTGAACAAAAGTTAACTCAACAGAAAAAGCCTCTTAATTCTGCACTCTTTAGTATTTTTCTCAGGAAATGCTGAGATGAGACTCTCGGTAACTATTGATAACTAAAGAGGAAATAACGTGAATATTCTCGGGTACTTACAAAAAATAGGTAAGGCGTTGATGGTTCCCATCGCCGTTTTACCAGCTGGTGGATTGATGCTGGGTTTAGGCTACGCCATTGACCCTGCTGGTTGGGGCGCCAATAGTGCTTTAGCAACCATCTTAGTGTTTGGCGGAAAAGGGATAATGGATAATCAGGCGTGGCTGTTCGCGGTTGGCGTCGCGTATGGTTTGGCAAAAGATAACAACGGCGCTGCCGCATTATCGGGTCTTTTGGGTCTTCTGATTATCGAGATGATTGTCGGGAACGTTGCGGTTATATCCCAGATAACTGGCGTTCCGGTGGATGACATGTCCCAAGCTCAGGTCATCGCCTCAGGTGCAGCCGTTAGTGCATTCACTGGTATTTTGATTGGTATTGTGGCTGCAATACTCTACAACCGATTCCACAACATTCAGCTTCCTGCAGTCCTTGGCTTTTTTGGAGGGCGACGCTTCGTCCCTATTGTCACGTCATTTGCCGCGATCTTAATTAGCCTTGTGATGGTGTATGTCTGGCCGGTTGTGTACGGTTCGCTTGTTAACTTCGGTATCGCAATCTCAGAGCTTGGCGCAACGGGAGCGGGCTTATACGGCTTCTTTAACCGTCTGCTGATCCCTGTTGGGCTCCACCATGCTCTAAATCAGGTATTTATATTCGATCTGGTTGGAATCAGTGATATTTCGAAGTTCTGGTCGGGAACCGGCGAGCTAGGCATCACAGGTATTTACCAAGCCGGATTCTTCCCAGTTATGGGGTACGGGCTTCCTGCCGCATGTTTGGCTATGTACCATTGCGCAACACCGGAAAACAAGAAAAAGGTAGGCGGAATTTTAGGAGCTTCGGCATTTACTGCGATTCTAACAGGCGTTACAGAACCGATTGAATTCGCCTTTATGTTCGTTGCACCTGTTCTTTATGTCATTCACGCTATTTTAACTGCACTATCAATGTACATCGCAGCAAGTATGCAGTGGATTGCCGGCTTTACCTTCAGCGGCGGTCTTATCGATTTTGCCCTATCATTCAACCTGCCACTTGCTGTTAAGCCATACATGTTGATTGTTCAAGGGTTATGCTTCTCTGCGATTTACTACAGCGTATTCCGCTTTGCTATCGTTAAGTTTGATTTAAAAACCCCAGGACGAGAAGTGCTTGTAGAAGGTGGTTCAGAAGCGATTGAAATCGGTGAAAAAGCAAAGCTTTACCTGAAAGCGCTGGGGGGACATGAAAACCTTACTAGCATTGATTCTTGTATCACTCGATTAAGACTGACACTCAAGAACCGTGATCTGGCAGACGAAACCACCCTGAAAAATATTGGTGCTATGGGTGTAGTAAGAATTGGAACCAACAATTTACAAGTCATCGTTGGAACAGAGGCCGAGCAAATTGCTCATGAAATGAAGCAGATTCCGAGAATGGAAACACTGGCTGAGGTTGTCACTTAGGTAGGGTTATGTGTTGATGTGATATGTAAAAAGACCGGTGTTTATTACCGGTCTTTTTATATTCAGTAAAACATGAAGTTGAAGCAGTAAATCAGTAGATTGTCATCAGAAATGAAATGCTGACTTGATGCTTCTATTCTAACAAACCATCCGTCATCATTTGATCCAATACAGACCAAAAATCAACGTATTCCAGAGGTGAGTTACGGCGCCACAGCACACACTCGTCAGAGTTATATTTGTTTAATGCTAAGAAATCGCCCTCGTCTACATAAACAACATTCCAATCTGATAGATTTAACCCAAATGGGTAGTCAGATCGCTTGTTTAAATTTACCCAATTAGGTTGAGATAAATTAAAAAAACTATGCGTTGACAGTGGTCCCATAGATGAATCAGCAAGAAAACCAAAGCCATCATGCACATCTAAATAAAATTCCTTAAGCTTTGAAGGTAATGAGTCTAAAACCATAGTAACTGATTCGCTATCATCTATCTCTTTAGGATTACCACCAAAATACAGATAAGGTTCACCTTCAACATCAAATACATAGATCAAAGTGACAAATGACTCGATTTTTACTATCTCTACAGAATATAAGCAGCGTGAAATACAAGCAGTAAACTTAGGTAAAAATAGTCCAAACGTTGACCATTGCTCAATAACCTCTTTAGCCCATTCATTTTTTGGCGATTCATATAAAAAGAACCATGATTCTGGAATATTTACCTTGCCGCTTTTAACATCTTCGATAGGTATCAATTCATATGGGACTTCATACTTTGAAAGCTCATTGGAAAGCTCGAAAAACATTATTGTATTTAACCCTCCTAAAAAGCGAGTCGTTAGCAATCAGTGCTTTTTATTTATATTCGAAAATCTCTAAGAAATGTAAACTGACCGAAAAGTTAACGAAGTCTGCCGAGAAAATAGCATTTCTGATGCCTCCTGCTTACTGAAGTTCAAGTACGATGCTATGGAGATATCTGATATTAGTCATCTAAAAGAGCTTGATGACGAAAGCCGAAAATTAAAGTAAATACTGGTGATTCTATGCCTCAAACATCGTATAAAACAACGTTAAAACCAGTTGTATACATGAACTTGTTGTATATGTTATGAGCTTTCATAATTGATTAAGAATAACCTGACCGCTGTTGAAATTAGAGATTCCGTGTATCGGTATCAGCCTTATGCTCATCGAAAAGGTACAGGAAGGCGGCAATTATACTAGTATACAGCTCTGGCTAACTCTTCAAGGTCATTAAACTTTGGAAACACAAAAGGTAAAAAGACAGAAATGCTACCTAGGTAATGCCTTGATTCGCATTACGCCTTGAACAAACACAACTATTTAGCCAAGACTAAGCTCTCTAAATACCTTTTTCTAAACCAAGACTATCAAGCCATCTCATAAGCTCTTTAATCTTTCCATACTCAGACAAAGGCAAAAGGTCATATAACTTGTCAGTGGTTTGTAGTTCCCTTATTGCAGACATAAATGCATCTTTGTGCTTCTTTTTTTGGGTGCAATAGACTCCATCTGCATCTTTTTATTACGATATATCTCAGACTTCCCTTCGATCTGTTTAGAAAACTCTGGAGATAAAAAATAATCATATGATGCATAGAACTCAGCTATTCTCTGACCTATTTTTCTTATCTTCTCCTTATCATAATCACTGCACGACTCCCCATGAAGAATGGAACCATTTTTCAACAATTCGAGATCACCCCCTTTTAATAAAGCGAGGACAAGATGCAACACCTTTTGTTTCGTTAACATATCTATACCTGAACCTAAAAATTATTATCATAGAAAATCCAACGAACATCATCTGTATCAGCAAAATTACTGAAGTCATTTAGTTGTGGACCAGATAATGGTGTACCAAATGGTTTTATATCAAAAATTGTATTTGTACCAGTATGATGGAAGTCAGGTATCCTATATTCATAAGGTTTACCAGTTGCAGGGCTAGTATATTGACTTTGCCCATATATTCTCTGATTTACATTCAAATCTTGAATATTCAATTGACGCACTCTGTTAGATGCAGAACTATGAATAATCGTACCTTGTAAACGAGTATCTAAAGCCAAGAAATCTGTGTCAGAGGCATAGTGATTCCTACGCCAAGTTGTAATTGTAGTCAATAAATTTTCTGTTTCAGCAGCGTTAGCTATCAGTTGACCATCAGAGTTCGTTTTAAGTCCCAGGTTTCTGCGTATTGCTTTAGTGGTAGCAATTTTGACTTGTTCATCGGTAAGATCACTAGCATCAAAGCGCTGTTTTCCTACCCAAGATGATCCTACATTTTCAATTTGATTTTTTGGTACTACGTCGGGCAGTTTATCTAAGTCAGGCTCGATATTCAACGATCCTTCAGATGATTTTGCCGTAGAAACAATACCTTTTGCATTAGTAGCAGCATTTGCCATGTTTACAGACTTCATAGCAGTTCGGCCCCCAACCAACGTTCCAACAATCTCCACTGATTTATGAGTGAGTGTTGCTGCAAGTGGTGAGCCAGTAGCGTCTAAAACTGCGTCTCCTGCACTTTCCATCGTGCTCTCATACGCTTGCACATAATCTGATAGGTGCTCCCCTATCATTTTTGCACCTTCAGTGTTAGGTGTGTAACTTAGCGTATCTTGTATGCCTTCAATCCAGTTTACAGAGGTTTCTAAGTCACCGATCGCTAATGGTGCTAAACCTGCCAGACCAGCAACTGCATCCACTGCGGTGTTATAGACTCCTGATACCAGTAATTCAGCCGCTCCTTCGACATACTTGCCACCAATATTGGTTCCTGCTGATTGGGGATGTAGTGGGTATGTTGGCGAATTCACATTTGCCGTAGAGAGAAAGTTCCCTGACCCCATCGCATAGACAACTCGCTTTTCTGGCTGCGAATCCGCATCTCCAGCTTTCACGGCGGTATCAGGCTGCTCACAACATAAACCTGACGGATCAATCCACATTACCGGGTTTGGGGCGTATTGGTAATGGTTAATACCGCCTAGCAAGCCGATTGGGTCAGGTTGGATAAAGCGACCTGAGTAAGGGTCGTAATATCTCGCTAAGTTGTAATGTAAACCTGATTCTTCATCGAAGTATTGTCCTTGGAAACGAAGAGGGTTTCTGACTTCTTCAATGTCTATGCTGGCTTGCCCAAGTGGGTTGTAAGACGCTTGCCAAACCACGTTGCCAGACTGTTCAACCAGCCTGATAGGTGTTCCAAGATGGTCATTTTGATAGAAGAAACACTGACCATTTTCGATCAGCATCAAAGGTGCATGGGACTTAGGAAGGTAAACATACCAGCGGTAATGATTCGCGCTGACTTCACCAATGAGTTGGCTACCTTGCCAGATAAACTCGGTTGTACCGCTTTCTGTTGTTTTTTTGCTTCGCCTTCCCAAAGCATCATATTCGTAGTGTGCGAGTTTTCCATTGTGATTGACCATCACAAGCTGATTTAATGCGTTGAATTCACGTCGCTGCAGGGAATCTCCGCCCGAAACTCGAATCTGATTACCCTGGTCGTCGTATTGATAACGCAATCCGCCATGCTCAATAAGACGGTCATATTCTACGACCGATTCTTCGCTTTCTGGGTTGCCAAAGCTATCGAATCGATATTTAAACACATCGTCAGGTGTTTTCACCCGAGTCAGTTGCGATAGCGCATCGTAGTGATAATGATGATGACCTAACTCGCTGTCTATGCTACTTGCTAAGTTATCGGAAACATCGTAACGATAGTGACGATTTCGTGTACCCCAGTCCTGCTGTTTCAGTCTTCCAAGTCCATCGTAAGTACGAAGCTCGGACTGAGCATTCCCATATTGTAGGGTCTGAACCCTAGCCATATTATCGTAGTCAATGGTCACCTTAGCAGGGCTTTGCTCTAGTTTTGATTGAGACTGGTAGGTGACGCCAGTCAGCTCACCAAATTCGCTGTAATCGAAGTGCAGCTCATCCCCGTTGGGTAGAGACTTCTTTTCGCAAAGCTTTTGATGGTTGTACTGGCTTTGAATGAGATAATTTGATTGCCATTCCTCAGTTAACAAACCATGGGGATCATACTGATTCTTTATCGCTCGGCTGCTGTTACTCGCCGTCAGCATTTTTCCACCAAAGCTATGCTGAAAATGAGATTCGTTGAAATAGCCTTCGTTTCTGGCACTGATGGATGCCATATCACCATGTTGATTGTATTCAACATGAATGGCTCGCTGACCAGAGATTACGGCATTTATCTGACCGTTGTCATCATAAGCGTATTGGTTCTGTACACCATCGAATCCCTTGGTTTCTATTAGTTGACCATCAGGAGAAAGAGAAAGCTGGTAACTGGCGTTGTCACTTCGATTGATGGCAGTGAGGTTTCTCTCGGCATCGTATTCAAATGAGAGCCCACTGCCATCTTGTTTGATGAGGCTGTCAGGTTGATTCAGTGTCCCCCACTCAAATTTGGTTGAACCGCTTGGTGTGGCTATCGAAGTGATTCTGCCTGCGTCGTCATAATCGTAGGTATGTTCTCGCGATACACTTTTGTCAAAATCGTGAAATGTTCGTTGACGAGTCAACTGACCGTGAGCATTATGCTCCAGAGTCACATACATGCCATCAGGATAAGCCAAGCCGTTGACTCGATTTTCTGCATTGTAGCTGTACCGAATCAGCGAGTGGTTAATCTGAATACCTTGGATTCGGTTTTCTTCTCCCCACCACCAGCGTTTGAGAGAGCCTTGAGAACTTGCTGTTTCAATCAAGCGCCCTTTTTTATCGTATTGGTATTGTGTCGAGACCTGACTGGGGTTTTGGCTCCAGATGAGCTGACCTAAGCTATTGACTTCTCTTTTACTAACTTCACCATCGGGGTGAATCACCGCTGACAACACACCATACGAATCATATTGGTATTCTGTTTTTGCACCACTGCTGTGTTGCATGGTAGATAACTGTCCAAACTCGTTGTAGTAACGTTTCTTGTAAGTACCGTTGGGTTCGCTTTCTTTTGAAAGCCTTCCGAGCTCGTCGTATTCCCACACACTTTTTCGCCCTTCAGGGCTAACTTTTTCGAGCAGCTTCCCATTGCCATCGTGTTTAAACTGCCAAGTATGACCTAAGGTGTCCTGATAGCTGGATTCCGTTTCACCAAATTCAAATCGGTAATCATAGATGCCTTCATCACCAAAGTTACGTATACACTTGGCTTTTGCCCCCTCTCCCTGCCATTCGAAGTAGTGGGTAAATCCGGAAGGTCGTTGGCGGGTCAGTAATAGTGCGCTGTCTGTGTAGGTATACTTCTCTTGCAGACCATGTTGATCAGACGCACCAATCAAGTGATCGTATTCGTCTATATCATACTCTACGACCAGCTTGTCGGTATGCGGGCAACGTAATCCAACCAACTTTCCTTCTTTGTCGTACTGACAACATAAATCGGACACACCGTTTGTCTGAACTTCAATCAGGCGACCGTTTGAAGAGTATCTCAGATCTATCTGTTTAAGGGCATTTTTCCTTATCTGGCTGAGTTTCCAGTCTTCATGATGCTTGAGAAACTTGTATTGGTTACCGTCTGGCAGCGTGATTACTCGGTATCCGTTTTTATGGTTCAGACAAGACGAACCCGCTTTAATTTGGTAGCTCGTTGCGCCTTTACCCACGGGAGGAAATCAATAGCATCGCCCATGTCATCGACGAATTTCCAGGAAACAATTTCGCCTTCTTCGTCTTGTATCTCGCTGAATTCCAGAAGAAAAGAATGTCGCCATCCAAGACCCTAACCCTACAGACTGTTCGCACTTTGATGAGCGATAATGGCGAGTCCACACCAA
>NZ_AFWJ01000316.1 GCF_000222685.1 Vibrio nigripulchritudo ATCC 27043
AGATCGACATCATCTCCAACATGACCCCAACTTCAGAGGGAAAGCAGTTTGCGACCTTTACCGATTCAAAAGTCTTTGCCGTAACCAACGCATTGCTATTTAGTGACTCTGTCACCTCGGTAACCAGCCTGTCTGATCTCATCGGCAAAACACTAGCGGTGGTTAAAGGCGCGGCAGAAATTCCCGTGATTAGGGAAAACTATCCGGACATACGATTAATAGAAACTCAGGATACGCTTCATTCCATCGAGAAGGTGATCAGTGGTGGGGCGGATGCAGCAATGGACAGTGAACAAGTGCTGCGTTTTTATCTTGAAAACTACATCGATTCTCCGCTTCGTGTGTTCTCGTTGGCAGACAATGCCAACCTCGGTACTTATTTCCAGACGCTGGCGGTGCGAAGCGACAGACCGCAACTGGCATCAATTCTGGACAAAGCGTATCGCTCTCTTTCACCAGAGACCATTCAGTCACTAAAACGCAAATGGCTGACCAATAATCAGGCAAACAAAGTCAATGTCCTGAATCTCAACCGAGACGATCGAAACTATCTGAATAAGAAGCAACGTGTTCGATACTGTATTCACCCGGATTTCTTGCCTGTGGAAGGCGTATTGGATGGTAAGCCTCAGGGCATGACCGGGGAATATGTACAGTTCTTTGAAAAAAGCCTGAACATCAAATTTGAACATGTGCCCACCTCAAGCTGGGAAGAATCTTTAAAAGCTGTCGATTCCGGAGCCTGTGACATTTTAAGCCTGAGTCGCCCTGTTAAGTCTCGCCTGAACTATCTGGTTTACACGCAGCCTTACTTATCTTTACCTGTTGCGGTTGCGATACATCAGAATACCCCTTACGCTGCCGAAATCAGCGCACTGGCAGGGCGCTACATTGGTTTCAATCGCAATCATGGATTGGCGGATGAATTTCAGGCTCGCTATCCAGACATCAATTTTGTGCCCGTAGACTCGGCATATACCGGTTTGCAGATGGTCGAAAACAAAGAGCTGTTTGGTTTCATTGGCGCTTTGCCGGTTGTGACTTATCACCTGCAGCACTACTTCCCGAACCTAATGGTGGGGAGCCGTATGAATCAGGCGTTTCCTTTGAGCGTTGGTGTCAGCCGAGATGAAGCCCAGCTTGCCGAAATTCTGAATAAGGCGATAGAGAACATGGATATTCGCCTGCATTCTTCCATTCTGAATTCCTGGACGCCTGTGAACTATAAGCCGGTCAGCGATAATCGTTTGGTTTGGGCAGTACTGGTGATTGGTTGTATTGTCGTGGGTGCCATGGGTTACAGCTACTACGTTTTGCAAGTGAAATACAGGAAGTTGGAAGAGCTCTCTACCAAAGACAGGCTCACAGGGCTGTATAACCGCTATACCATTGATACCGTGCTGGCGGAGCAGGTTGCGCAGTTTGGGTTCAGCCGAAAGCCATTCAGCGTCATTCTGGGTGATATCGACCATTTCAAAATTCTGAATGACCACTACGGTCACCTAATTGGAGATCAGGCGTTAATCACCATGTCCCGCTTGTTTGAAAGCCATATATCAGGCTCTGATCTGGTAGGGCGTTGGGGTGGTGAAGAACTCATTGTGATATGCCCGGGTCAGACCGAAGAACAAGCCTCTTATCTTGCAGAAACGCTAAGAAGAGCGGTTAACTCGGAGCAATTTGAAGAAGTTGGCTCCATGAGCTGCAGCTTTGGCGTTGCGCAGTACTTCCCAAAACACACATTGACAGACTTAATGCAGCGCGCGGACAGGGCGCTATATCAATCCAAACGAATGGGTCGCAACACCGTTACCAGCTACACCGACTTTCACTTAGAGCATAAAGGGAAAGGGCATGATATTTGATGAAAATTTCAGCCTGAGACCTGTTCCGTATTACGCCCGAAAGCGAACGTTAGCTCTGGGGTTAGTATTGGTTGGGCTGACCTTTTTCTCCGCCAGTATGCAGGCAGGCGGGGTAGTCTGGAACGGGCTTTCCAGTTCTGAATTTGTCTGGGTTGTTCTCATCGGAAATCTGATGCTCGCTACTTATGCTGGGGTATTAGGGTATATCGGCTCTACCACCGGGTTATCTACCCACCTGTTAACTCATTTCTCATTTGGTCACAAAGGTTCGTGGCTGCCATCACTTATTTTGGGGGGAACCCAGGTTGGCTGGTTTGGTGTTGGTGTTGCGATGTTTGCCATCCCGGTCAGTAAAGTGACAGGCGTTGATGTAAAGATACTGATTGCGGTAAGCGGGTTATTGATGGTGAGCACCGCTTATTTTGGTATGTCTGCACTGATATTCCTGTCTGCCATTGCCGTCCCTGCCATACTTTTGTTTGGTGGGTATTCGGTAAAATGCGCACTGGAGACGTTCAGCGTGGGTGCGCTTTATGGTGAGCTTGGCGATATGCAGAACAAACTGACGATGTCGGAAGCGTTAACTTTAGTGGTGGGAACCTTTGTCAGTGCCGCGACATTAAGTGCCGATTTCCTTCGCTTTGCAAAGAACCACAAGAAAGCGCTGTTCATCACCGCCCTGGCCTTCTTCGCAGGCAATACTGTGATGTTTGTTCTTGGTGCTCTCAGCAGTTACAGCATCGGCTATGCCGATCTGTTTGATACGATGCTGGCGCAGGGTTTGCTCATTCCTGCCATCGTTGTTCTGGGGTTGAATATCTGGACCACTAACGACAACGCTTTATATGCTTCAGGTTTGGCATTTTCTAATATTATCCGTTTGCCAAGTCATCATTTGTCGGTACTCAACGGCTTTCTCGGAACCATATTTGCCCTGTGGCTGCATGACCATTTCATTGATTGGTTACACTTCCTTTCGATTGCGATTCCACCTGTTGGTGGCGTTATCATTGCAGATTATCTGACACGCCGAAGAGAATATCTGGATTATGCCAACGTCGAGTTTGAAGAAATAAACTGGTGTGGGATAGCTGCCGTAGCAGTGGGTGTGTTTGGCGCGCTGACTATTCCGGGTATAGGTCCGGTAAACGCTGTGATCGTAGCCATGACCTCTTACTGGGTGCTACAGTTTAAACCAGTGAAAGCGTGGGTATCTCGCTCAATATAACCGCAAAAGGTTAACCGAAATAAGGCAAGAAGAATGGATTCTCAAATCGTACTCATCGAAGACGACGACATCGTTCGTCAGGCGACAAGTCAATGGCTGCAACTGGCAGGCTTTTCGGTGACGGAGTTTGCCGATGCTACATCTGCATTAGAAGGGATCTCTCCCACTTTCACCGGTGTGATTGTCAGTGACGTCAGGCTGCCAGATTCCGATGGTCTGACTCTGATGAATGCCATTTTGAACCGAGTCCCTAATGTGCCAATCGTGTTGGTGACAGGGCATGGTGATGTGGACATGGCGGTGAAAGCGCTACGAGAAGGAGCTTATGATTTTCTGGAAAAGCCTTTCGACCCAGACAGATTGATTGACACCGTCAGTGATGCCTTCTCCTCTTTGCAGGCGAAGAAGGAGAGTCAGCAGCGTCTCGAATATCTGGAGCAGTTGAATGGGTTAGAGCAAATTCTGATTGGTCAGAGTGAAGTCATGGTGAACCTCCGACAGCAATTAGCCAAAATTGCAGCCATGGATACCAATGTAATCGTTTATGGTGAAACGGGGTGTGGTAAAGAACTGGTGGCGAACTGCCTTCACAAACTGAGCAGACGGAGCGTGCACCGGTTTGTTCCAATAAACTGCTCCGCCATTCCGGAAAACCTGTTTGAAAGTGAGTTGTTTGGGCATGAAGCCGGTGCCTTCACAGGGGCAGGAAAGCAGAGAATAGGGAAGCTGGAGTACGCTGACAAAGGCACTTTGTTTCTGGATGAAATAGAAAGCATGCCGCTTTCAATGCAGGTAAAAGTGCTCAGAACTCTGCAAGAACATACTGTCGAAAGGGTAGGAGCTAATCAGCCCATCAATATAGATCTGAGAGTTGTCGCAGCTGCTAAAGACAATCTGTTTGATCACCCAAATTTCCGCCAAGATCTCTATTACCGTTTGAACGTTGCCCAACTGACTCTTCCTCCTCTCAGAGAGCGAGATAAAGACGTTGTGCTTCTGTTTGAACACTACTCCCGTCAGGCAAATTCAAGCTGTAGACCAGCCACACTGAGCGACAAACAAACGCTGCTGAGTTATGGCTGGCGAGGCAATGTACGTGAACTCAAGAATGTGGCGACGCGTTTTGCGCATGATGATCTGTCTGTTGCCGACATACTTTCTGAATCTGCTTCACTCAGCTCTGAGCCGGTCGTTAATACGCTTTCTCTGGCAACTCAGGTACACAATTTCGAAAGAAAAGTGATCGACAAATCGCTAAGAGAGCACAAAGGGAACATCACTCAGGTGATGGCTGAACTCGACCTTCCTCGCCGAACCCTTAATCAAAAAATGCAAAAGTACGGGTTAAGCCGACAAGATTATTTGGGTAAATAATGGACTGCAAAAACACTCATTAAACTTACCCAGACGCGCGAGTTTGAAATGAGCAAAATTTTGCCTATCACGGCAAGCTCTTCAGTTTAAAGGTCAAAACTTTGCTCCGAGGTCAGTTTTAACAAGGAATTTACAATTAATCGAATGAGCAAGATCTTGCTCATTCATTTCCTATTTAATCAGCACATTTTTGCTCATTTCTACTACTGAAAATTATTTAATTAAATAAAAACAAAGATTTATGTTTTGGCACGTAAGTTGCCATGTAGGGAGAAACAACAATCTCACCAAATTGAATTTGAGTGAGTCAATAACCCTACATGGAGCGTAAACATGTTAAAAAACAAACTCGTGAAATCCCTTCTTCTTGCCTCGACACTTGCCGCTTCGGTAACCGGCGTTGCGAATGCAGCGGAAAATCGCAGCTACATACTGGCTACAGCATCCACTGGTGGTACTTATTACCCTGTTGGCGTAGCACTTGCGACGCTAAGTAAAATTAAGCTTGAACCCAAACATAAGTTTGCGCTTTCTGCCATCAGCTCTGCCGGGTCTGGTGAGAACGTAAAACTTCTGCGCGAAAACGAAGCTCAGTTTGCGATTCTGCAAGGGTTGTATGGTGCGTGGGCGTGGAATGGCGAAGGTAAAGTGAAACAGTCTGGTCCTCAGAAAAACCTGCGCTCTGTCACCATGTTGTGGCAAAACGTTGAGCACTTTGTAGTGCGTTCAAAATTCGCAAAAACAGGGACAGTAAGCGATCTTTCCGAGCTGAATGGCAAGAAATTTTCTATTGGTAAGAAAAACTCAGGGACTGAAGGTTCCGGTCGTCAGATCATGTCTGGCCTGAATGTGGACCCGGATAAATTCAATCTGGCTTACCTAGGTTATGGTGCGAGTGCAGATGCGCTGCAAAACGGTGCGATTGATGGCATGAACACTCCGGCAGGTGTACCAGTGAGCGCGGTGACTCGTGCCTATGCTGCTTTGGGTAATCAAATTCAAATCCTGAACTTTACCGATGAGCAAATCAAGGAAGCGAACAACGGGTATGAGCTTTGGACTCGCTTTGTGATTCCTGCGAACACCTATCCAGGTCAGGAAAAAGACATCAACACCATCGCACAACCTAACTTCTTAGCCGTACGCGATGACATCAGTGACGATGACGTGTATCTGCTGACTAAGACCATTTATGAAAACCTGACGTTCCTGAATGGCATTCACAAAGCAACGAAAGCAATGGCGATTGAAAAAGCGATTGCTGGCTTGCCTGTACCGCTTCACCCAGGTGCGGCGCGTTACTACAAAGAACAGGGCATTGCGATTCCTTCTCACCTCATCGTTCAATAATACCTGACTCAGGTTACTGTTCCCGAGCCGGTGTCCCCCCGCCCGGCTCGGGAATAGATTGTCTGCAGTACATGAGGAATACATCATGGAAGATAAAAAAGACGTCGATCTGGCGCAATTTGAGCTGCCCATTCGAACCGATTTTCCCTGGTTGACGACGTTGATTACCGCCGTAGGCATTGTACTGGCGGGATTACATATTTGGTTTAATACACTGGCGACGTTACCCGAATTGTGGGTATCCGCGACACACTTTGCGGGTTTTTCCGTTGTTTGCGCCTTGCTCTATCCTGCCCGAAAAAGCTGGAAGAAAAGTCGTTTCGCGCTAGCAATAGACATGGTTGTCGCAGCGGCAGCAGTTTCCTGTCTGATCTACATTCCTCTGGCGGAAGATGCGCTCTATGACCGAGGGGTGAAATTTGTCACCTCCGATTGGGTGTTCTCCATCATCAGTATTGTGGTTGTGCTTGAAATCATCCGTCGTACCATTGGCTGGTTTATCCCAGTGCTTATTGTGATTTCCCTTACCTATGTGGTTTGGTGGGGTCAGTGGGTTCCGGGTGTGTTTCACTTTCCCGGTCTTAGCGCAGAAACACTGTTGTACCGCAGCTTCTATTCTTCGGAAGGCATGTTCGGAACCATTTCCCGAATTAGTTGGAGCTACGTATTCATGTTCATCCTGTTTGGAGCGTTTTTAGTTCGCTCGGGTGCAGGGGACTTCATTATCGATGTGTCGCGCGCTGCAGCGAACAAAGTCATCGGCGGACCGGGATTTGTCGCGGTAATGGGCTCTGGTCTGATGGGATCCGTATCGGGATCCAGTGTGGCGAACACGGTATCAACAGGGGTGATCACCATTCCGTTGATGCAGAGAGCAGGCTTTCCATCACGATTTGCAGCAGGGGTAGAAGCCGCAGCATCTACCGGCGGGCAGTTGATGCCTCCTGTTATGGGAGCAGGTGCGTTTATCATGGCTTCCTATACGCAGATTCCTTACGTCGATATTGTCGCAGTATCGATTGTGCCAGCAATGATCTACTTTCTGTCGGTAGCCTTCTTTGTTCGTATCGAAGCCAAGCGCAGTGGCGTTCATCAGGTCGATTCCAATAGCGAACCCGTTCTCAAAGTACTGGCGAGTGGATGGCACTACCTGATTCCGCTAGTGGTACTGGTTTACTTGCTGGTATCGGGTTTCACGCCGACTTATGCCGCGGGAATTTCGATTGTATCTGTGGTGGTTGCATCCTGGCTATCGCCGAACAAGATGGGCATTAAAGCCATCTTTGAAGCACTGGCACAAGGTTCGAGAAACATGGCCACAACAGCAGTACTGCTCACGGGTATTGGGTTGGTTATCAATGTGATCAGTACAACCGGAGTAGGGAACACCTTCTCTCTGATGATCAATGAGTGGGCGAGTGGTTCGCTGCTGATTATGTTGCTGCTGATCGCATTAGCCTCTCTTATTTTAGGCATGGGGCTTCCGGTAACGGCGGCATACATAGTGTTGGGTACGTTGTCCGCCCCTGCGCTGTACAACCTGATTGCTCAGGACCAGCTTCTGGATATGCTGGCGTTGGGGCAGTTGCCAGAGGAAGCCAAAGCCATATTCATGTTAGCGGCACCCGACCAACTGGCGGCACTCAATTCGCCGATGTCCGTCGAACAGGCACAAAGCCTGATTGCGTTAGTCCCCGCCGACTTTCTGCCTACTTTGTTAGAACAGGCGATTGGCATGGAGAAAGTCGGGCTGGCTTTACTTGCGGCGCATCTGATCATTTTCTGGCTATCGCAAGACAGTAACGTT
The DNA here is from genome assembly GCF_000222685.1 of Vibrio nigripulchritudo ATCC 27043. Lineage (GTDB taxonomy): Bacteria > Pseudomonadota > Gammaproteobacteria > Enterobacterales > Vibrionaceae > Vibrio > Vibrio nigripulchritudo. The sequence goes on from NZ_AFWJ01000316.1 coordinate 7,625, forward strand.
ACCCCACCAGTATGTTTAACCGCGTTTGCCGCAGCGACCATAGCCAGAACTCCGCCTATGCGTACGGGTCTGACGGCATGGAAAATTGCCAAAGGCCTGTACATTGTTCCGGTCATCATGGCTTATACCGCGTTAGTGAGTTGGGATCCGGTTGCGGTGATCACCATCGGTATTTTCTCGGTATTTGGCGTATACGCACTGATAGCGGCATTAGAAGGTTACTTAGAATCAACACTAAGCTGGTGGATGAGAATACTGGTCGCAGCACTTGGAGTCGTCATGATGTGGCCTGAAATATCACTCGCGGTTCGTCTTGTAGCACTGGCATCGTTTGTCGCGCTGTTTTATCACAGCTATCGGACTGAAAATAAATCGTATACATTGAAGACAGATTAAGAAGCAGGCGAAAGCCTGCTTTTTCATTGGAAGAAATCTATTTATACAGGCTAAATTTTTTGGTGATGTTATGAAGTTCTTCTGAGTTGCCAAACAAGCAGATACCCAAATAGTTTAAATCTGACTCAGGCGTATCTTTGGTGCGCCTCTGCTGTTCATCTGAACCACCTTCAATCATGGTGTCGGTGAAGTCAGTAAATGTAATATTGTTCTCTAACGCCCCCTCTCTTAACTTGCGTAGCTTGTTAGAATTGTCCGCTCTGAGAACAATAAAAGGGTAATGACTCATATTTGGATGAATATTGCCATCCTTATCCTCATAATCGACATAACAAGCATTCCCTTTTTCTAATAGATCAGCAAGAGCGACACTCAAGTGCCCCAGAACATTGAGTGCTCTGCCAGTTTCCATCTTCTTGTTCAATACGGCGACAAAACGTTTTTGAGTGTCATTTGGTAAACCCGACAAATTGGCATCCTCTGTTAAGCAAATTATCTACATCATTATATTTTGAGATACACTGAATGTTCTTGCTTATATTGTTATTGAAGTTCACATGGAGCAATAAAATTTGAATATAGATAGAATTGGGGAAAGAATATTGCAAGAGCTCCACTTGGATGGACGAATCACTAATGCTGAGCTTGCAGCTAAAGTAGGGCTTTCACCGTCTGCTTGTTTAAGGCGAGTACAGGAGCTGGAACGTACGGGTGTTATCAAAGGGTACAGGGTTTCTCTGGATAGCGAGCTCGTTGATCGAGGATTTATCGTCTATGTGAGTATTGGTCTCTCTACCCATACCAGAAGTGCACAAAAGGAGTTTGAAGATGCGATCGCTTTATCTTCAGAAGTGAGTGAGTGCCACAATGTAACGGGTGAATTTGAGTACCTTTTACGTATCGAGACGAAAGATATAAAAGCCTACAAAGCGTTTCATGCAGATACTTTGGGTATTCTTCCTTATGTTGCCACGATAACGACGCATGTAGTGATGGACTCACCAAAAGATGAACGTTCTTAATGAGTTGGTGTGTATTTGAGCTTTCTTGTTCTATGCCGTTATTGCCAAGTGATATGTCTTTAAGGCAAGTAAAGAAAGGCTCTAATTCTCCTTCTTTAAACTCAAAGAAAACGTCATACCAGCACTCCAATCTAGTGTGGCGTTTTTATTTCCTGCGTTTTGCCCTGAGTTGTTTCTAGCCCAGACCTTTCCCTGCATTTCCTTCATGCTGTTGGCTGATATTGCCAGCCCCAAGCCCAGTCCTTTTCCTACTTTTTTGCTTGTGTAGAAAGGTTCAAACATGTGAGTCAAAGCTTCATCGGACGAGCCCATACCGTTATCCATGATATGAAGTTCCACCCTGTCACCATTGGTTGTACCCCAGATGGAAAGTTTAGGAGACTGTGTTTTATCCATGGCGTCCACAGCGTTTGAAATCAGATTCCCTATGACCAGAGTTAAACGGTGAGGATCTCCTAGTGCATGGGGCAGGTTGGGTTCCCAGTTCTGAACGACTTCAACCTTTTCCAGAGCATCTGCATGTAAGGTCAGCGCTTCTTCAGTCGCAGATGTTAACGAAACCGGGACCAATTCCTGAGAACGATTGTACGAGAAGGTTTTCAGCTCGGATGTCATTGCAGCCATTCGATCAATCAGGCTATCCACCAAGCTCATATTGGCTTTCAGCTGTTCGGTTTGGTTTCGTTCTATCAGCAAACCACTGCTGGACAATAAGGTTCGGATTCCGGTCAAAGGCTGATTCAGTTCATGAGTAATGGCACTCGACATTCTCCCGAGGGCTGCCATCTTACTGCTTTGAACCAGTTCATCCTGCGCAGCTTCCAGTTCGATGGTCCGTGCCCTGACTCGCTCTTCCAGTTCATGATTGACTTTTTGCAGCGCGTTTTCCGCTTTCTTTCTTTTGCTGATGTCGATCAGCGTGACCAGATACCCCGATTGTGCGCCAAACGTTATGTAAGTCAGAGAAAACAGAACAGGAAAACGGGAACCATCACTTCGCTGCGCCATGACCTCAACCGCGCTTAATTCAGCGATGTCCTTATGTTTAGATAGATCTTTCAGCATCGACATAACGGTAGTGTTACCAACCATGGTTTCAAAAAGCTGCCACGCTTCCATGTTGGTTGCGAGTGGTTCAGAGAGACCAAAGTATCGCAGCGCCATAGGGTTGATGTATGCCACGCGTCCCTGTTCCGTCAGCATCAGAAGACCGACATCGGTTTTTGAGATTATCGAGCGTAGCTGTCGCTCTGAATCGGAAATCGCCTGCTGCAATGCTTCTCGGGAGCGGATTTTCTGTCGTCGCTCGATGGTGAGCAATACCACCACAACCACCAGTAACATTAAGATGGCAGCTATCAGGGTGACGGTATTTACCGTGTCGTCCAGCTCTTTAATGGGCGTTAAATAGTGAATGTTCCATTTTAGGTCGTCGAGGTTAACGCTTTGAACCAGATAGGGGCTGCGCTCGAAATCCACAAGATTCACTTCGGTGCCGTCAGGAAGCAGAAATGGGCGCAGGGAAGGCATGCTGTCTTTGCCAAGCTGATTATTCAGAATCGATTGAGCGCTGGAGAGGAAAAAGCGTTTGTGCTGATCTGAGATCAAGAGGAACTCATTGTTGGCCAGCCATGATTCCGACAACGTTTCCAGATTGATTCTCGCGACGGCAATACCAATCAGCCCAGTACTGCCATAAATAGGGGCTGCCCGGTAGTACCTTGCTTGTCCCTGAGACAGGTAGCTCAGGGTAACGACCTCACCACCTAGTTGCTGCATCAAAGACTGAATGGCTAAACCATCCGATTCCCGCCATTGATAAACCGGGCTGCTGCTGGCAACTAAACTGGCTTTGGCATCCAACAGGTGCCAGCCACGGGTTTGCGAAGCCTTATCAAGCTGAGCAAGGTAGGTTTCCACCACGTCTAACTGCGTTTTATCGCCCTCTAGCAACGCGCGACTTGGTTCATGTTCAGCAATCAGATAGGGAAGAAAGTCGTATCTTGCCAGCGTTCTCCGTATATCACCAACGTAGATCAGGAGCCGGTCTTGTCCATTCATATGGGTGCGATCCAGCAACCAGCCTTTTGCTGTGTCTCGAACAAACAATAAGGTCAGGCTCATCGCCAGAATAACCAACAATATTACGGGTAGCTTTCGAAGGGGTCGTGACAACTTCTTGTCCTCAGTCACTAATTGAACAAGAGTTTAGCAAAAGTACTGTTGCTGGTAGCCAAGATGTAACAAAATTGTGAAACAAAACATGGCATTAAAAGTTGGGTGCATGCAATACGATTACGTGATTTTAGGCGGTGGCATTGTTGGAGTGTCTACCGCATGGCAGCTCAAACAACGCGAGCCAGAAGCGGACATCTTATTGATTGAGAAAGAGCAAAAACTGGCACAGCACCAGACGGGGCATAATAGTGGCGTTATTCATGCTGGTGTTTATTACGCGCCGGGCAGTCTGAAAGCGCAGTTTTGCCGAGAAGGTGTGAAAGCAACCAAATCTTTCTGCGCCAAACACGACATTCCGGTAGAAAATTGCGGCAAGTTACTGGTGGCGACAACCCTGCTGGAAGTGACCCGAATGGAAGCCTTGTTCGAACGATGTCAGACCAACGGTATTGATGTTGAAATGCTTAATCAGGAGGAACTGAAAGCACGAGAGCCTAATATCACCGGCTTGGGTGCAATTTACGTTTCCACAACCAGCATTGTTAGCTATACCCAAGTCTGTAATGCCATGGCTGAAGAGTTTACAGCGATGGGGGGAGAGATTCGCTATGGCTCTGCGGTAACGGCTCTGGATGAAAACGCCGAAAGAGTCGAAGTAGAAATCAATCAGAAAGAACGCATCCAATCCTCATTTCTGATTGCCTGTTGTGGCTTAATGGCAGACAGAGTGGCGACATTGATGGATCTTCCCGTCGAATTCCAGATTGTTCCCTTTCGCGGTGAATACTACCGACTGGCGCCGAAACACAATCAGGTGGTGAACCATCTGATTTACCCCATTCCGGATCCGGATCTGCCGTTTCTGGGTGTCCACCTGACACGTATGATTGATGGCAGCGTAACGGTAGGTCCAAATGCGGTGCAAGGCTGGAAAAGGGAAGGGTATGGAAAACTCAACTTTAGCGTGAAAGATACTCTGGAAATGGTTCGGTTCTCCGGTTTTTGGCGTGTGCTTGCTAAACACTTTAAAACCGGTCTGGCTGAGACTCGAAACTCCTGGTGGAAGCCCGGATATTTAAAACTGGTGAACAAGTATTGCCCGGGTATTGAACTGGATGATCTGGAACCTTATCCGGCGGGTATTCGGGCTCAGGCGGTATTAAAAGACGGCACCTTGGTACATGATTTTCTGTTTATAGAATCCAAACGCAGTTTGCATGTGTGTAATGCGCCTTCTCCTGCAGCGACGTCCGCAATCCCTATCGGTAACTACATTTGTGACAAAGTGAGAAACCTCAACTCTGGATAACAGAACACCTTTCTAGCCGCAGTTTTTGCCGCTAACTGCGTTGAATTCACTTACAATAGGCTCGCTATTGACGCGTAAATTCGCCTTGTTATCAACAAAAACTTCAGTCTAGAAAGACCAAAAATAATAATTTTTAATTATTCAATAACTTATGATGTTTCTTATCCAAAGCTGAGGTTTAAAACAAAAATGCCTGACGTGGGTCAGGCATTTTTTGGTAACCAGAGTCAAAAGACCCTTTAAAGCAATCAGACGATGAATTTACTCATCACCTCGTCCTGATCCCTTACATGTTGAGTCTGCAACGCCATCGCCTCGTTTGCCCCTTCAGCGGCGGTAGCTACCTGTTCAGACAAATCTTTGATGTTAATGGTGTTGTTGTTGATCTCTTCCGCCACCAGACTTTGTTCTTCAGCTGCTGATGCAATCTGAATATTCATGTCGCTGATCTGCTGAATAGCGCCACGGATACGCTCCAGAGCAATGTTCGCTTCCTGTGCTTTCTGAACAGTATCATCGGCGGTTTCTTTGCTCTGCCCCATGGCACTGGCAACCGCTGTTGCGCCAGACTGAAGCTGTTCAATCATGTTACGGATTTCAGTTGTCGATTCCTGAGTACGTTGTGCCAGCGTACGAACTTCGTCTGCCACCACCGCAAACCCACGCCCAGATTCCCCTGCACGCGCCGCTTCAATCGCAGCATTCAATGCCAGCAAGTTGGTCTGGTCGGCGATGTCATTGATCACCTCCAGAATGGTTTCGATGTTCGAGGTTGCCGACTCAAGTTGTCTCACCTGTTCTACTGCTTCATCAATACGGGTCGAGAGATCACTGATCGCCTGAGTGGTGTAGCCCACCACTTTGGTTCCGTCTTCTGTTGCGCTATCCGCTTCTTTCGCAGCCGACGCAGCGCCCTGTGCATTGGTCGCAACGTCTGAAGAGGTCGTTGCCATTTCATTCATTGCAGTCGCCAGTTGCTCAAGTTCCTGCATCTGGGTGTTCATGGCAGTTGCGGAATCCTGAGCACCTTGCGCCGTTGTTTCCGTTACACTGCGAATGCTGTCACTGATTTCTTTGGTCCGTTGAATCCGTTGCTGGAGTGTTTCAGCAAACGTGTTGAACCCAGATGCGAGCAGGGCAAATTCTGCATCGGTATTGGTGTCTAACCTTTTGGTCAGATCCCCCTGACCACAAGCCATGTCCTGAATGGCGTCGTTTAATGAATCCAACGGACGCATAAGTACTTTGATTAGGAATAGCAGTGCAAAAATACTGATGACCAAGGCGACAAGGGTATAAACGATCGAATGATTACGCAGATCGGTCACCGCGGAGTAAGCGATGCTTTCATCCAGCATTACGCCCACATACCAGTCTTCACCCGGAATTTTAGAAAAATCTGTCGCATAGAGCTGACCTTCTAACTCTATCTCCTGAGTTTCTTCAGAAATAGACACATTAGGTAAGAAGGTATTCATTTGCTTACCGTTCTTGTCAACATCTGGGTGAGCAATGATGGTGCCGTCACCCGCCACAATAAACAGGAATCCAGCATTGAAGAGGTCAACTTTGTTCACGACCTCTGCCAAACCTGCAAGGCTTACATCGTAGAAGATTGCCCCGGCAAAGCTGCCGTTTTCGCGCACCGGCACAGCGATAGAAACCAGAATCTCGCCAGTTGCTGAGTCAGCGTATGGCGCAGTGATGATAAGTTTGCCTGCATTCTTGGCGTCGATGTACCAAGGGCGGCGTCTTGGATCCCAGTCCGAACCTGGATTCCAGCCTGGGTCATTATTTACGTTAGAGCCGTCATTTTCATAACCCAGTCCTGCCAGCAAAAAGTTTTGTTTGATGCTTGCCTGACTGATAACGCCTTCAACATAGTCGCGATTACGCAGATCTGCCTGAAGCATGTCAGTGGCATACTGCGACAGTTCTTTTTTGCCTTTTATGTCTGCTGCGACTGTGTTTCGAACCCCGTCTACAATTTCACTCACGCTTTCGGTGACTTGATGCTCCAGCTCAGATTTCATAGAGAAATACTGCTGGGCAGTCAGAACGCTAAGAATGATCAACAGTAATATCGAAGAAGCAGCAACAACCTTATGGCTAAATTTCATAGTTATCCCTCTACCACTTCCAAACGAATTCGTTGCGTTTGGATAAAGTACTTTTAGATACCCACTACCTCAGAACAAGGTGGGTAAGAATATTATTATTAGTGGTTACTACCGAAACTGAGTTTTTAGTTAGTAACGGGTAGAGTATGACGTATATTTGTAAATATTTCTTACAAAATATTCACCTTATTTTGTGATTTTATGTCGATTGTTGAATTAATTCGTGATTCGAAAATTCATCGTTTTCTGACAGGCTCTCAAAGTTCAGGGAAAAGTTCACTAAATGACTTGAATTACAGGCACTTTTCGAAAACCCCATCTACGCTTAATTTATACCCTTGCGATCTGACTTGGCTTATTTAACCAATGAATCAGGTTGATTAAAGAATATATTTGGACGTTATATTCCGGGCTGGGGGATGCGCTAAACAATACGCTCTTAGTTGAAACGTTAGATTTCAACAAGAGCGGAAATAATAAGAAAGGAGTCACGATATGGAACATGTGCTGATAATAGGTGGAACAAAAGGTATTGGTTTGGCTTTAGCAAAACAACTTGCTGAATCTAATCAATATCAGGTGACGATCACTGGGCGAAGTTTGAAATCCATCGAACAGGCTCAGGCAAAAATAGAAAACGGATTCGTCAATGGTCACTTTATGGAGCTTTCCAACACAGAAAGTGTTCAGAAGCTCGCAGCACATATCGACCATATCGATCACTTGGTGTTAGTCGGAAGTGGCACCGTCGCATGGGGGCCAATAGTTGCCACGTCTCTCAATGCCATTTCGAACGCTTTTGATGTTAAAGCGCTGGGCTATCTTCGGGTGATTCAGGCGATGGCTAAGAAGCTTTCCAAAGAAGGGTCGATAACGCTGTTTGGTGGTGTTGCCGGAAGAAAAGGCATGCTGGACACAGGTGGTGTTGCCATGGTCAACGGCGCACTACAAGCTCTGACCAAAACGCTTGCTATTGAGCTTGCACCAAGGCGGGTTAATCTAATTTCCCCGGGTCTGACGGAAACCGATGCGTTTTCTAACATGCCAATGGATGTGAGAGACAGCATGTTTGATGTTGCTGCTAAAATGCTCCCCGTCGGGCGAATAGGGAATGCCAATGAAATTGCCGCGCTGACCCGTTCAGTAATGGAAAATGGGTTTATGACAGGTTCAATTATTGATGTAGACGGTGGGGCAAGCCTGTAGCTCACCCCTTACATGTCAATTTAGTCGGGAGCCACTAATTGTAGATTGGTGGCTCTTTTCTTTTCCTGATAGGAAGCTGTAAAAGCGCGAATATGATCAGAGCGTAAAGCATTGCCCATCCCAGGCAGGCGAAAACCAAAACACAGAGAACCAGAGACAGCCACGCCAGATTTTTAGAAAAACCGGTCAACAACTTCACTGCCGACAACATGGCGAGCAGGTAGATAAGGACGAAAATGCCATTGGCCAGTTTCACAAACATCTCCAAATCCAGTCCAACCACGCGTCCAAATAGCAGGGAAAGTAACAGGGTGATACTGATTACGTAAGTCGCGTTTGCAGGTACGCCTCGGTTTGAAAGCTGAGCGAGTTTTCCATCTGGCTTGTATTGACGAGCCTGACTCCAAAGCATGCGAGATAGACTTTGAAGATACAGGTTCACGCTGGCGAAGCAGGCAAAAAATGCCACGACGCTGATTATGATTTTACTTTGTACACCGAAGAGCTGTTCTGTGATCCAGGGAATAGCCCCCGTTTCCATTTCAACACTTCCATAAGCCTGAAATTTGATGACCACAACAGAACACGCCCAGTAAGTTAAACCAGCAACAAAGCAGCCCAGCACAATAGCAATGGGGAAATCCCGCTTTGGATTTTTAAACTCTTCACCCATGTGGGCAAAGGCTTCGATACCCACAAAGCACCAGAACATAACCGCAAGTGCAGAGCCAACCGAAACCCAGTCGACAGAGGAGAAAGAGGGCATGGTGAGATCGGAAGGTTGAACCTCACCTTGCCAAAAAAACAAAATGATCAGGGTAAACAAACTCAGGGCAATCACAGTCTGTAGTTGAGAAGATGACTTACTGCCCAGAAGATTCACGCCCAACAGCAAGGCAACGGTCAAGCATTCTGCAAGAAACTGACTTCGGATGGCTTCCGGAAGCCAGGGCGTAGCGAAACTGGCGGCTAATGAAACCGCTGCGGGAACTCCTACAGGGATGACGGACAAAAACAGCCAGGCAACACTTCTCTCTAACTTGGCGTTAAAAGCCAGCCTAACAAAATGTGCCGTACCGCCAGCATTGGGGAAATGTCTTCCTAACATGGCAAAGGTGAGGGCGATGGGGCAAATCGCGATAAAGAGAATGAGCCAGGACCACAAGGACGCTTTATCTGCAATTCCAGCAGTTATTGCCGGGATCATAAACAAACCTGTGCCAAGTAACGTCGTGGACAGCTGCCCAATACCAGAAAATAGGGTGATTTCTTTTTTTAATTCTTGCAATGCCTAATCCTTTAGAGAAACTTTAATGATGCATTTCACTTTCAGGCTATCTTTTTTATTAATAAGATACATCTGGCAAAGTGACGAAAGACGCCGTTAAAATGACATATTTCGCTGACACTTTGTGTCAGTGGTTAAAATAACAATACAGGAAAGCAATTGGATAAGTTTGATAAGGAAATTCTCGCCATTTTGGCAGAAGATGGTCGATGCTCAGTGAGCGATATCGCGCGCGAAGTGAATTTGTCTCGCAGTGCGGTAACGTCAAGGATGAAAAAACTGGAAGAAGATGGCGTCATTCTTGGCTACCACGTGAAAATCGCACCACCAGAATCTTCAATTAATGCCTATATCGCGCTCTATTTTGACACTTCTCGCGCTGAACACAGTTGCGACAAGTACGGTTCAAAAGTCGGGGAAATACCCGAAGTGAAATGGGCCCATGCGATAAGCGGTGAAACCGATATGATGGTTTACATTGAAGCCCCTAGCATGAAGCGCCTGAACGAAATTCGGGATGAACTTCAGGCACTGCCGCATCTCAAACACCTGATTACCCACACTGTGCTGACAGAATTCTTTAATCGCCGCTTTTAATGCGGCGCTTGCTTGCCCTTAGTAGCTTTCCCTACATAATGTGTTGCAGCTAACTCCGCAAATCTTCTAAGCCCGTTTTGCCAATGCCTTGTTGGGGCAAACCGTGAAAAGCTCAATCGTACACACTGTTTAAATTGGTCGCCTGTGGCAAAGACCGAACCCGGGAAAATGCTGATTTTCTCTTTTGAGCATTGCTCATACAAAAGGTCGCTGTCCATACCCTCTGGGAATTCAATCCAGCATAAATAGTTGCCGTTTGAAACGTTCATTGAATACAGATCTTTCAAGGCAGGCTGTTCGTCCAGTGATTCTCTAAGCCAGGTCACAAACTGCTTTTGCTTTTTGGCGTAGTTACGACGAATCTTCATCAGGTGCTGGCGATATTTCCCCGTAGACAAAAACTCGCCAACGGCTGTCTGAATGAGATTGAGCGATCCCATGTTATCGCTGAGAAGTCTTTTCTCTATCACACTTCGGTAGCGTCCAGCGACCAGCCAACCCAGCCGAAGGCGAGAATCCAGCGTTTTAGACAATGAGCTGCAATAAACCACTCGCCCTCGCGTATCCAATGCTGCCAGAGACGGTAGTCTGGCATCGAAGTAGAGCTCTCCGAATACATCATCTTCAATTATTGGCAACTCGCCAGAGACATCCAACAAGCGTTGCCTTGCTTCCATTGGTATGACGGAGTTGGTTGGATTGCTGTAATTGGGAGTCACTAGCAGTGCTTTTATCTGCCATTTCTGGAGAGCCTGTTCAACGGCATCTACATCAATGCCTGTAACCGGGCAACTGGGGATCTCGATAACTTTCAGATCCAAAGATTCCATCAACAATAAGTTGCCAAAGTAACAGGGAGATTCAACGGCAACGATGTCACCGGGAGAGGTCAGTGCCTGCAAGCTCAAACTGATGGCCTGCTGCGCTCCATGCGTGACGAGGATGTCACGCTCATTGCACTCAATCCCGTTGTCCAGGCAAAGGCTTCTGAGTTGAGTCACCAGCTTATGGTTACCGGGAGGCAACTGATAATGGCTTGGGATATGGGCTTGATACCGGCTTTGGCGTCCGATTTCGGCATACAGCGTTTTAATGGCAGGAAAGTCAGTATCAGGATGAGCGCAACCCGCAGGCATTTGATGGTTTGCCAATGGGGTGTCAAGAAACTTCTTAGTGGTTTCCAGCAGGTCGACATACCCCGGCGCATCGACCTGAGAAGGGGCGTTTGATCTGGTTTCCTCTCGCACGCGATAGCCAGATCGTGGTTCTGCATAGAGTGTTCGTGCGGCTTCGAGTTCCTGATACGCCCGTATAATCGTATTGCGAGAAACAGAGAGCTCCATACTGAGTGTTCTGATTGACGGAACTTTCTCCCCAGCTAACCAACGGTTTTTGGCTATCTGAGTGTGAATATACTCAATGACTTCCTGATACTTTTTGCTTCCCATCACTCGCCTTCTAATCTGTACCCATCAATATGCGATCAACTGTACCTTTTTTGTAAATCTGTATCCAATAAAGTGTGCATAAAACAATAAAAGGAGAGAGTTATGCCAACAAGATGGATTCCGTGGATCTTTGTTGTTTTGTGGGCGTCAGGATTTGTCGGATCTAAGTTGGGGCTGGAGTACACCGACCCCGCAACGCTGCTTACTGTCAGAACCGGACTGAATGTACTGATTCTAAGCACCTTAGTCGTATTACTAAGGCGCAAAGCTCTGCCAGCTCGAAAAGCGATGCATGCCTGCATCTCTGGCTTGATGATTCACGGTATGTATCTGGGAGGGACTTATGTCGCCATCAAGCTTGGTATGCCAGCCAGTTTAAGCGCACTTCTGGTTGGGTTACAGCCCATTCTAACGGCGGTGGTTTTGGTGGTTGTCGGAAACACAGTGCTGCGCCCACTCCAATGGGGCGGTTTAATGCTTGGATTGGTTGGAATTTTCCTTGTGCTCCACGGCAAGATGGAATGGGTGGACGATTCCAATAAGCTGGGTTCCTATGCCGCGATAATCATTGCTTTATTAGGCATTACCTTTGGCACTCTCTATCAAAAGAAATTCTGTCAGGGAACCGATTTGGTTACTTGCGTAACTTGGCAATATCTCGCATCCCTGATTTTGTTTGCAGGCACGGCGTGGGTATTTGAGCCTCTTTATATTCACTGGACTCCCACATTTGTAGCGACGTTGACCTGGCTTGTGGTTGTGTTGTCAGTACTGGCGGTATTGCTGTTGCTCTACATGGTCGAGCACGGCGAATCGGAAAAAGTAGCTTCCACGTTTTACCTTGTGCCACCTGTCACAGCGATTCAGGCGTGGCTGCTCTTTGATGAAAGCTTTGATTTGATGGGAGTAGTAGGGTTCGGATGTGCCGCATTAGCGGTTTATCTGGTGGCTTCCAAAGGAAAGCCCAGAGTTGTCGCCTCTGAAGAGACGGCTAAGTCAAAATGTGTCTCTTAGCCAGCCCAATGTAAATAACAAACCACCTATATGAATAGGTGGTTTGTACATTGTGTTTAGCTGTTAATGTTTCACAGGAGGAGTGGGAGCCCGAGTATCTAAGCTAAGATCCTGAAGATTAGAAAGCCTTAACGCATAGCGATCCAGTTCTACCTGAACCTCCTGATCAAATTCTTTTTCTAACTGCGATAGGCTCGTTTCATAATCCTTCTGTTTTTGTTTCTGAGCCAATAACTGGGTTTCCGACGTTACGGCCAGGTCGATGGTATTCATTAGCTCAGACCATTTAGCTAAACGGCTCCCTTTGTTCTGAGAGAACAGTAAAGGGTCGCTTTCTAACTGATTCTGCCAGTAAGTTTTCATTGCCGATAGTTTGCTTGTGTCTCCACTTTGTGAAGGTGTGCATAAACCACTGCCGTCTCGGACTCCTTCAGAAGAACTTTTAAGCACATCACAGAGTGCCAGTTTTGCTTTCTTGGCATTCTCTTTTTGCACTTCCAGTTTTCCGGTTAATACTGCTTCATCTTCTTGGGGTTTAGCCTCTTCGATTTGTGCCTTTTTATCCGAATAACTTTGCTTAATGTCTTTTAGAGCCAAAATGGTTTCTTGTCTGAGAGTAGTAACCTGTTTTTCAGCAATATCGTTTGATGTACTGGCTGAGTCGCCAAAGGCAATACTCTCTGCAAAAGCGGTGAGCCTTTTCGATGACTCTAAGCTGTTGATCGAGACGGGTGTGGCAGTTCCTGAAGCGATCTTTGCCGCAGAAGACAATGCTTTGAGAGAAAGATCCTGATAGGCCTTTAGTAATTCTTCGGGGTTAGAATCAAAGCTTTTTAAGGACCAGTTACCTATGTCGTCCTTAACAAAGGCTGTTGCTACGTCTCCCATCCCGGAACTGTGTACGTGATTAATCCGCTGCCAGTACTGTTCGCTCAATAGTGCGTTTGCCAAATTAGGTTCCGTGAACCCGTCTAATCGTTTAAAGTTACATTGCTCGTTTTTGATTGTTGTAGGAAGTGCATCGCTGGTGTTGTAGCAGTACTCGATAAACAGCGATGGTGACGCTTCAGCTAAATAAGCACTGAGCGGCAATAGATGGCGATTTTCGCCTTTTAATTGTTGTATCAGTAGCTCACTGCGAGAGAGAAGGTTACGGGCTAATATCGCACTCTGCTCTACTTTCATATCGTTAGTTTTTCCATTGTTTTCCCATAACGCTTCTGAATAAGCATTTTGAAGAATTCTGCTTGCGCAATATGCATAACCTTCCAAAGCAAGCGCTTTGGTATCAGGGTTTGCATTGAGAAAGGGCTCTCTTGGTTCGAATTTTTGAGTGGTATCGATAAGCGGGTAGCTAGCGGTTTTATCTTTACCTGAGTATCTTTTTACTTTGTCAACTTTACCGTCTTTCAAGCTTACCGATACACGTACCTGTTCTTTGCATGAAGGGAGAAGTTGGGCGAGAGCTTCTATCTCTTGCCATTGAACTTCTTTTGATTTGGACAGAGGTCCCTGATAAACGTCTACCGTAACTTCCATAGAGCTGCCCGCACAACCTGAAAG
>NZ_AFWJ01000315.1 GCF_000222685.1 Vibrio nigripulchritudo ATCC 27043
AATACACCTACTACAACTACTCACCAGAGTACCTTACAGCCCTGAAAGCCGGCGCCGTATCGGGAGGGTTACCCGATGTTATCGGTTTGCAGCCGGGGTCGTTTACTCAAAGGTATCGTGAGCACCTTGCCCCTCTGAACGGTTTTGCATCGAAGGAGTGGGGAGACGCCTGGATTAAAAATGTGTTTCCCATAAACGTTCGGCAGATGCGCATGGGGAATCCGGTTGGAGATGAAAACTTCTATATTCTTCCACAAGAATCGCAAGTTTTGGCAATTTGGTACAACCGGAAGATATTTGAACAACTAGGGATAAGTGTTCCTAAAAGCTACAGTCAGTTGGTTTCCGCATCCAAAACGCTCAGTGGCAAAGGATACATTCCAATGTTTCAGGGAGCAGCTGATGGATGGCAGAACATCAACGTGTTCCTGATGCTAGCGAATCAGTACTCTCCGGGCTTGATCGAAAAAGCACAATACGGTCAGGCGAAATGGACTGACCCGGCACTTGTTAAAGCAATGAAGTCATGGAAGAAACTGTTTGACGATGGCGTATTTCAAACCGGTGCCCTTGGTGCTCATGCATACCCGACTGGCGCGCAGCTATTTGCTCAGGGTCGAGTGGGTATGATGGCATTGGGTTCCTGGTGGATGCAGGAAAGTAAGTTTCCACCACCATTGTCTGAATACGTTCAAAACATGGATGGATTTGACTTCTTCCACCTTCCGGCGATGCCTGATTCAGACCGAGCATCACCACCTATTGGTGGTATCGATATCGGTTATGGTCTCACCAAAAACGGTCAGGATAATCCGGCAGCATGGAAGTTTCTGGCGTCTTTAGTGAATGGCGAGGCACTGCAACAGGCACTGAATGACCTTAACGATCTTCCCGCGTTTGAAGGGCATGGACCAAAAGGAGACATCAGCGCTCATGTTCATGATATGTCTGCGCGGTTTATGACAGATCTGGCGGTTGCCGAGAACCAGAGATTTGCAAATCCAACCATTTCTGATGCTCTGGAAAATGCACTTTCCGGTGTGGCTGCGGGCAGTATTTCACCAGAAAAAGCGATGCAGGATATGCAGAACGCCACAGCTAAGGTATTGAAGAAATAAGCGGTAACCAGCAAAGGGCTGGTCTTTCAACAAGACAATTCAGGCTTCAGTTCGCAATGAGTATTTCTGTTTGAAGCCGTCTAAGCTAATAGCAAGTAACGCGTAATGCGGCAATTAGGCGATCCCATATCGCGCATTCTCAGCCTGATTACGTCTATACATGAAAGATCAGCCACTTCTGGGGTCGGCAGGTTCTATTCTATTTTGTCATCAAAAAGCACGTGAATGGCTGACATTACATGCGTCATTTTCTGACCGATTAAGGTGAAACGTCTATGAACTCATTACCTGTAACAAAAGAGGTTGCCAGTTCATACCAACTGTCGTTCATACGGTGGTTGGGCAGATATTCATTTCTGCTTCCGGCAGCGATTATCTTTATGGTGTTTATCGCTTACCCCATTGCCTGGGTATTCATCAAAAGTGTATTGAGCGAAGGTTCTGGTGGAATCGATCAATTTGTCGGTGTTGAACACTACGTGTCAGTAATGAAGGATCCGGTGTTCTGGACAGTAATGAAGAACATGTTTTTATGGGCTTTGATTACGATTCCTGTCCAGATGCTTATCGGTGGGACGATCGCCTATTTTATCGAATTCTACACCAATCGCTGGCGCGCCTTTTTCAGAACCTGTTTCTTTCTCCCTGTTGTGACATCGGTTTCGGTTGTCAGTTTGATTTGGGTACAGATCTACGCGCCTTACTATGGAATAGGGCAGGAGTATCTGAAGATGATTGGGATTCAGCTGTCGAATTCTCCTCTGGGGGACCCCGACTTTGCGATATACGCGCTTATCATAGTGAACATCTGGCAATGGACCGGATTTTCCATGCTGATGTACATAGCCGGGTTAACCAATCTGCCAAGAGAAATACTGGAAGCGGCACGAGTTGATGGAGCTAAAGGGTTTCGCCTGGCGGTATCCATCATCATTCCTATGCTTTCTTCTTCGACAAAATCCTTGCTGATGCTGGGCATCATCGGGACATTGCAGACATTCCCTATCGTCTTCTTAATGACCAATGGCGGACCAAACAGAGCCAGTGAGATTTTTGGCACTTACATTTTTAAGCAGTCATTTGTCATTGGTGATTTAGGCATCGGAGCCGCATTGTCGGTTATGGTTCTGCTGATTGCTTTCATCCTTTCCGTTCTGCAAATCGTCATTCTCGGCAGCCAGCCGGATGGAGAAAAAAGGGGGAAAGGCGCATGAAGAAACCCGCCAACAGCGAAGTAAGAAGAAGCATCGCGATTCATCTCTCTCTTTTGATTGTGCTGATGATCTGGATGATTCCAGAAGTGTACATGTTTACCATGTCACTTCGTACGCCAGCTCAGGTGTTCGATCCCTCACTGTTCGTATGGCCGATGTCTTTGGATAATTTTGTAACGGTCATTTCTGACAACCCTCTGCACGTCTTCTTTCTGAACAGCGTGATCGTGACGGTAGTGACGGTCGCTATGGTCATTGTTATATCGTCGATGTTCGCTTTTGCCATATCGGTACTCAAGCTGCCGGGATCTCTGGTGATGTACGCCATCTTACTGACCACGCTTATGGTGCCCATCGCTTCGCTGGTATTACCTTTGGCAATTTTGCTTAAAAATTTTGACTGGGTGAATCGGTATCTTGGTCTGATTTTGCCTTATGTCGCGCTGGGTGTTCCTTTTGCCGTAGTGGTTCTCAAGGCGTTCTTTGAAGATTCGCCAAAAGAGCTTTTTGATGCTGCGAAGGTCGATGGATGCAATGCCATGCAGATTTACTGGCATATTGCTCTGCCTTTGGTGCGTCCGGCGCTTGTGTTCGTCGCTATCTGGCAGTTCATTGTTACCTGGAACGAGTTCTTCCTCGCGTTGGTGATCATGACTGAAACGGAAATGAAAACTCTGACCATAATCCCGATGCAATATTCGGGCTTCTACATGGCGAATCCGGGCGCTTTGTTTGCCATTCTTTCAATCATCGCCATTCCACTTATCGTGCTTTATATCGTTGTTCAGCGGGCATTCGTACGTGGGCTGACTTCCGGGGCTGTAAAAGGTTAATGAACATGAAAAACAAACGATTTTTCGCTGGGATAGACGTGGGTACATCTTCAATGAAAGCTGTCCTGATAAGCGTTTCAGGCTCGGAATGCGCTATATGTTGGTCAGCTTCAAAACCCTACAACGAATTGTCTGAACCAGAAAGAAACCCCGCTCGTTGGGAAGCTGTAGCCCATGATTTATTGCAACAGTTGTTAGCCATCCAGTGCCCGGAGGCAATCGGGTTTACAGGGCAAATGCACACATTTTTAGCGGTGGATGAATCAGGGAATAGCGTTGCTCCGGTAAAACTGTGGCTGGATATGGATGGCAGCGACGCGCTGGCTAGCGTGAACTATTCTCGCGAGCAATGGCTGGATATGACCGGGAATATTCCACTCCCCGATTTTACGCTTGCCAAATGGCTGTGGGCAGTGTCTCTGGACTCCACATTACCCGATAAAATCGCCAGAATTTACTGCGCAAAAGATGCGGTAAGAAAAGCATTGGCACCCGATTCTTTGTTTGTCACCGATGCGAACGAAGCCGCAGGGATGCAGTGCTTTGATCCAATCACTCGTCAGTGGCAGGCAGACATTCTATCGACAACGAGGCTAACAAAGCGTGCGTTGCCGAAAGTAATTGACGGGCGAGAGGAGGCAGGGAAAATCTGCCTGAAAAGTTCAGGCGGTGAGAACAACACATTGGTTCCTCTTATTGTTGGAGCAGGCGATCAGGCAACAGCAGCGCGAGCCGTTGGCGGGCATCTGGAAGGCACGGTTTCTGTTTCTCTGGGAACCTCAGGAGTGCTGTCATTTAATATGAGAAAAGAGCAGTTTCCAGAACAATGGACAGGGGATTTCCACTGGTTTCCTTTCGGGTTTGGAGACACTGAACAGATCATCGGCACGATTCCCTCATTAGGGAGCACGCTGGAATGGTTTATGGGTCTGTATCAAATATCGAGGCAAGAGTTTGGAGTGCTCTCCAGTCAGGCATTAAGCACTACCTCCCAAGTTCATTTTCTGCCGTTTCTCTCTGGCTCTGGTGCTCCACAGCCGAATCACAATGTGCGATCTTCCTGGCATAACGTGTCTCTGAATACAGAACGAGTGGATTTAGTCAGGGCTCTGCTTAATGGCATCGCTTTGGAGTTTTCCGAAATACTGAACCGGGCAGAAGACATCGGAATCAGGGTTGAAAAACTGGTGTTTTCAGGAGGTGGTGCCAGGGTTGAACCCTTACTCGCCGTCATATCAAGCACCTTGGGTGTGCCCTGTTATAAAACGAATGAGACAGAGGCCAGCGCGATTGGTGCGGCTTTACTTGCTGCTGATTCACAGATGCCAGCCCATGACATTGTGGTTCCAACTTCATCGTTGGAGCTGGTTGATACATGCCCGTTATCGTCTGACTACCGTGAACAATGGCGAAGTTACCGAAATCAAGCGATTGAAGCTCAAAAGTAATGGAGAAAAGATATGGCGAATTTAAGTCTGCTCAATGTCTGTAAATCGTTTCGTGACAATCAGGTAATTTCTCCTCTCGACCTAAAAGTTCAAGATGGTGAGTTCTGTGTACTGGTGGGACCGTCAGGGTGCGGAAAGTCCACACTGCTGAGAATCATTGCAGGGTTAGAGAAAGTGACCGATGGGCAAGTGTACATCGGCGACGATGATGTGACGGGGCGAGAGCCCGCTGATCGTTCCATTGCCATGGTTTTTCAGTCCTACGCTTTGTACCCGCACATGACGGTAGAGCGCAACATCGGGTTCGGGCTGGAAATTTCAGGCGTGCCCAAAAAGGAAATTCGTAAACGAGTCCGAACCACATCAGACACCTTGCAAATAACCCATCTACTGAATCGAAAGCCAAGAGAACTGTCAGGAGGGCAAAGGCAACGAGTGGCGATAGGTCGGGCAATAAGTCGAAATCCCAAACTATTTCTGCTGGATGAGCCCTTATCCAATTTGGATGCAGCACTCAGAGTGGGCATGAGGCTTGAGTTGCTAAAGCTGAAGCAGAAGCTTCAGGCGACCATGATTTATGTTACTCATGATCAGACGGAAGCCATGACACTCGCCGATCGAATCGTCATCTTAAACCAAGGCAGAATTGAGCAACAAGGCACGCCTCTGGAAATATTTCACAACCCGGTTAATCGCTTTGTCGCAAGCTTTATTGGCATTCCGGCTATGAACTTTCTTCCTGTAAAAATTACAGACGTACGGGATGAACTGGTCACGTTTAATTTCTTTGGCGCTGAGCACAGTATTCCATGTGAAAGTACAAATAAGGTAACGGAGAGCATGTCTCTGGGAGTCAGACCTGAGTACTTGTCTCTTTCGCCAGAGGAGTCGGATTTCTCATTTGAAGGAAAACTCTTTGCTGTAGAAATGCTAGGAAGCGAGAGTTACCTCTATCTATATTGTGAAGAGAGAGAAATCATTGTGAAAGGAGGCGAGTCGATAGATGTCTCAGTAGGGCAATCGGTCAAAGTGTATGGCTCTCTCAAAAAAAGTCACCTTTTCGACCAGCATGGAACACGGGTGTCTTCCCGCAAAGATTTTTAGAAAGCTTATTTCGTCTTACTCAAGGCTTTTAAAGGATAGCCTCTGTTGTGCACTTAGGGATACAATGTGCCCTTTCCCAATCAAGGTAAAAAGAATGCAACAACAAGAGTTTGAAACACTGGTTAAAGCTTTAAGCGAGCAAAGTAATCTGCCCGACGCTTTGACTGCACTCAAAGCACATCAGGATGAAGAAGTTGCCCAGGCAGCAGAATCGTTAACAGGGCAGTTTGCTTTGGCTGAGGTAGAAGGCGAAAAACGTATTTACCACGTGACTGTTCAGGAAAACGAGCAGGGGGAAGAGCAAGAGTACGTTGAGCACGTGATGAACGAAGGCGATGACGTAATTAAATTTGTTGCCTGGTTCTTCTTTAGTATGTTCGAAATAAAAGAACGAGACACTTATCAGGCGGCGGGTAAAACCTATAAGCAGCCGAAGCGTTCGTAACGTATTGTTGCCGTATACTTGCCCATAAATTTATATTCATCAGTTGGTTACTTGATTTGCAATAAAAGTGTGATCTAGATATTGATTCTGATTTCGTTAAGAGTAAAATGTGCGTCAAATCACATTTATGGAGAAGTCACATGGGTCTAGATCTTGGTTCAGTATACGTCGCCAATCAAATGGCAAAGCGCATGGTTGAAGAGAAACTTTACGGCACACCAACGCCAAAAGTAGAGAAAGTTTCACTGCTTCGCCGAATTGCAACGAAGGTGAAAAAATCCAGGTAAGGATATGGTTATGATCGATGGAGCGAACTAAAAGACCCAATCAATTGATTGGGTCTTTTACGTTGAGTCATAGCTGTCCACGCAGAGCTGTCTATGCGTCTAAAGTACAAAAAAACTAGCTGGCGTTTTTCGATTCCATTTCAATCACATTATCAGGAACAGGACGCAAACCGTTTTTTCCGATATGTTCGTCCAGATTGTCAAAGCCACCAATGTACTCTCCATCCAGCCAAATCTGAGGTACTGTCACCGGTGTTTTCTCCCCAATAATGGCTTTTACCTCGGGAATCATTCTATAAAGCGCCGCACTCTCTTTCACAACATCATGGTATTCGTACTTCACGCCCAAATCATCCAACAAACGCTTCGCTTTTACACAGTAAGGGCAGGTAGCTTTGCCATACACAATGTTACCGCGTAATTTGTCGCGCTTAGACCATTCCTGAATCACAGACTGCACTAAGACGCCGCGGTTAAGTGCCTCTCCCTGACTGACGACTTTACCTTCCACGACAAGGATAGGGGCGTGCCATGCCCCATATTTTAGTGGCTCCCACCAGTGAGAAAGCCAATCCTTAATCTCCAGATCAATCGGAATGCCCGCTAACTCGGTGTCGAAAGTATCTTGCAGGATATCTTTCGTTAGCGTGCACTCGCCGCAAGGGATGTTGACTTTGAATGGTCCCCAACTCCCACCCCAACGGTAAAGTGTGATTTTGATCGGATTTGGCATGGATGTTTCCTCATAATGTGTATTGGATTATTAGATCCGGATAGCGAAAAAAATCTTTCATCTCATAAAAATAAATTTCTTACCTAAAGACAATCAACGGAAGCAACGGGTGTTTCCTGCTCAAAAAATTATAGCAAATAGATAAAACTATCATTTTTATCTAGTGGCTCATTATGTTGCATTTTTGGCTCGAAATGCAGGGTGATATTTAGCTGCGTGAAATAAGGTCAGCCATATTTTGGAAATGCTCACATAATTTGAGGAATGGATTATTTATTCATTGTGCTAATTGTCCCTCTTTATGTGCAATATAAAAAAAGTGGGAAACTTAATTGACTATTAAAGATATTATTTTTAATTAAACTCGTTGCGCTTTTTAGTAAAGTTGAAAACTGTATTTAAATGATAATAGTTTGAATATTTATTGAGCTGTGAGCAATAGCACATTTATTGTTCTTCTTTGTGTTAATGTAAATTGGCTATTAATAACTTTATTTATATGAAACAGGTTTTAATTGCTGTCAGTTGCGCTTTTAGATAAATATATTAGGGACTATATTTTATGAGCAAGGTAAGCTTTAAATTAAAAATGATAATTCTGATTTCGTTATCAGTTTTAATCACTATCGTTACCTCATATCTTAGTGTTAATTACTATATTAGTGAGTACATTTACGAATCTGATGTACAGAAAATAGAGCACAATACAAAGTTATTGAATGAACGAATAGCCGATGAAATGAAGAATGTCGTCTCATTAGCCGTTAGCTCAAATATGATGATTGACACTCCGCAGGAAGTAAAAGAAACCACGATGTTTGATAAGGTCGTTAAGGTGGTTTCGGGTGTTATTGCCGTTGGTGACGAAGGTAGGCTCGAAGGTGAAGAGCGAGATAAGTACCTTAAGATGGCAAAAGCAATGGAATCGAAACTGATTGATGTGAGCCAGGCTTCATTAATTGATGGACAACTTTATTCAACTATTTCCGTAAATAGGGATGGTGGTTCTGCTGATTTCTATACCGTCAATCTAATTATCTTCTCAGATATAATTCGAAAATACGCAATTGAAGGCAGTTATGTGGAACTGATTTCAGCGTCTAATCAAACCATCTTTTCGAATAAAATTGATGGCGACTTACAGAAAATAAGCAGCCCTGTTGAAATGGATGGTATGAGCTGGACATTGAATAGCTATGTTGATCTTCAAAATATAAGAGACAACACTGCGCTATTGAATAATGAAATCACGATAGTATTAATACTCATCGGGTTGATTGTTATTGCGTTAAGTACCCTGACTCTGCATCAGGCATTTCGACCATTACTTTCCCTTAAAAATATGGTTGCAGAACTGTCGAATGGCACCGGAGATTTAACTCAAAGGTTGTCTGTTAAATCAAAAGATGAAATTGGTACGATTTCATCCTCGATTAATAAGTTCATTGAAAAACTGCAAGAGAACTTTATAGATGTATCGACTTCCACCCGCAGTATCGATGAGGCTGTTGAGAAACTCAGCACACAGTCGCAATCTAACCTTTCTACGCTGGATGGTCATACACAAGAGACCGAGCAGGCGATCAGCGCAATCAGCGAGATGAGTGCGACCGCAGATTCAATTGCTGACAGCGCGGTTAAAGCCGCTGAGTTGACAGACACAACCAATATGAATGCCAACGCTTCTAAGCGAACCGTTCAGCAAGCAGTAGAGAACGTGAATTCTCTGATTAATGAAGTGGGTTCTATGTCGACATCCATCAGTACAATGAGCCACGACACTGACCAGATTAACTCCGTATTGCAGGTGATTGGCGATATTGCAGAACAAACCAACTTGCTGGCGTTGAATGCAGCCATTGAAGCGGCAAGAGCTGGTGAGCAGGGACGTGGATTTGCTGTGGTTGCCGATGAAGTTCGTGCTCTGGCAGCAAGAACTCAGGAAAGCACCTCGCAGATTAACGAAATGCTCGGCAAATTGCGTGGTGCGACAGACAATGTTGTATCTGCAATGGAGTCCACTCGCTCAAGTTGTGAAGAAACGGCGCAAAGTACCAATGAGGTCATGGAATCATTGAACCTGGTAACGGATTCTGTTGTGGAGATTAATGAAATTAACTCATTGGTTGCGACAGCAGCGAAAGAGCAAAGTCAGGTGACTGATGAAGTCAGTAAGAATATGGCGGCGATTCAGGAAATCGTGCATCAGCTTAACGACAATGCATCCGACACCTTAACAATCAACCGAGAACTGACGGCTACTTCAGGCAGCTTGAGTGACGTTGTCGGTCGATTTAAAGTCAGCTAATCAATTCAGGTTGACTATGGAATAGGCGCTAAATGCGCCTATTTTTGTTTTTGTCTTAGTATGATCTATATGAGTGACATCCCATATTTTTTATGTATAATCGTGGCGTTACAAAATAATGGAATGTCGTATTGTATGTTTGAATGCTATCACTCATACAAAGCTAATTTGTGTAGTCAAGGAAGAGCCATTGTTCATTACTAAGGTTGTTCAGACGTATGATTACATTGCTCTCTCTTCTAAAATGGGTGGTTCTTTTTGCTTTAGTCAAAGCGGGAATCATCGAAAAATCCACCGTTGAAAAAGTCGCCAAAGGCACGTTTAAAGTCGTTAAAAGTGCATTGCTGATTTCATTTTCTGCTATTTTTGCCTTTGAAAACCAAGCTTTTGCTTACCAGTACAGCCAGGTCGAACGCAAACAGAAAGAACAGACGCTTTCTTCTGATTAATGCAGTGACGAAAGCCAAGCTGGGATAAGGCCCCTCAGCTATCTACGTGAAAGGAACTCACATGATCGAGACAGAAAATTTAACTCTGGTTCCTACATCGAAAGACGATCTGGATATCTATCGAGAGCTGCTTTCCTGTTCTGTCGTCACTCGCTACCTGCCATCAGGAAAGCCCTATACCGATGAGCAGATCCATACCAATATCAAAAACCGCATTGCACATTGGGCAAAGCACGGGTTTGGTACATTTACCGTTCTCGACAAAGCTGGTGATGGTAAAAAACTGGGTTATGTTGGTGTAGAAGAGTCCCCTGATCCAACCATCTTTGAAATTCGCTACGCCATCCTACCCGAAACTCAGGGGAGAGGTGTTGCTCAGGAAGCAGCGAAAGCCTGCCTATCGTTCACTTTTGAAAAGAGTAAACTGAGCAAAATATACGGTGTAGCCGTCAATCAAAATTTTGCCTCCATCCGTGTGCTTGAAAAGTTGGGAATGCACCCAGAACCAGACATCAACTTCTATGGATTTGATGAACTGGTGTATTTTTCAATCTCAAAGCACTAGTTCAACAGACCCTAGCTATCAATTTGTTCACGTCGTGATAACTTATCCTCAAATTTTGTCCGTGTTTGTATGGATGGTACTCCGCTATACTTCGCGCGATTAAAGTAAAACAGCTCTGGATTTACGATCCAGCCCGCTAATAGGAATGAACATGACTGAATATGTTGTATGCGCACTGTACAAGTTTGTGCGTCTTGAAGATTATGTTGAATTGCGTGAGCCCCTTAAGGCTTTGATGGAAAAACACGAAATTCGCGGCACCCTGTTGCTTGCGCAGGAAGGCATCAATGGCACCGTGGCTTCCACTCGTGAAGGCATTGATACACTTCTTGCCTGGTTTAAACAGGACTCCCGTCTGGCTGATATTGTTTACAAAGAATCCTTTGACGTTGCTCAGCCATTTAACCGCACTAAAGTAAAGCTGAAAAAAGAGATCGTTACTCTGGGTGTTGAAGGTATCGACCCTCGTCATGTGGTGGGTACGTATGTAAAACCTAATGAATGGAATGATCTGATTTCTGATCCTGAAGTTTTTGTCGTGGATACGCGTAACGATTACGAAATCGAAATTGGCACCTTTAAAAACGCTGTAAACCCAAAAACGGATACATTCCGCGAGTTCCCGGATTACGTAGCTGAAAACATGGATCCTGCGAAACACAAAAAAGTGGCGATGTTCTGTACTGGTGGAATCCGCTGTGAAAAGTCGACGGCTTATATGAAAGAGCAGGGCTTTGAAGAGGTTTATCACCTGGAAGGTGGCATTCTTAAGTATTTAGAAGAAGTACCTCAAGAAGAGAGCCTTTGGGAAGGTGACTGTTACGTATTTGATGGACGTGTGGCGGTTAATCACCAGCTCGAGAAAAGCAGCTACGAAATGTGTAATGCATGTCGATTGCCAATCACTGCGGAAGACATGAAATCTGAAGCTTTTGAAAAAGGCGTAAGTTGCCCTAAGTGCGTAGACACCTACACAGAAGAGCAGAAAGCACGTTTCCGTGAGCGCGAGAAGCAAGTTCAACTGGCGCTAAAACGTGGAGAAACTCACGTTGGTGGTGCGGCAGATCAAGTTATCGCTGAGCGAAGAAAAGAAAAACTGGCTCGTAAAGAGCAACAAAGAAAGTCTAAGTAACAGGCTGAAATAAAAGACACAAATCCCTTTGGCAGAAATGTCGGAGGGATTTTCTGTATCTGAATAAAGCTCATTCTTCTCAAATTGTATTGACGATTTTAATAATACCTCATAACATGTATTTAAAATGCATGTTATGAGGTGATGGTATGGATTTTAAAAGAGTCAGTGAAATTGGTGGAACAGTGATGATTGTTTCTTTGCTCATTATGACGGCTACGTTATTGATCAGTTTTCCGTATGCCAACCACTTCTCCATCATCCAGCAAGCCATTGCCCACATTGGAACCATCATTTTCGCAGGTGTTTTCAAAGTAGGTTACGTCGCCTACATCGTTGGGCGATATGAAAGAAATTTGTCGTTTTAAGAGGTGATTTATGAAAAATGCGTATTTCTATTACTTAGGTCTGGCTGCATTTCTTGGGCTGGTGGCACCATTCCTTGTGCTTTATCTGGCGGTTATGAACTAACCAGGTCAACAGAACCTAATAGCCTAAAGAATATCAATGCCCAGGGACCGGGCGACGTATACGATTATCGCGAACGAAATCATGGTTATAACGACCCCAATTCCGAGCGAAATGAAAAACGGAAATCTCTGCATTAATACTGGAAACGCTAAGAACATGGGAAGGGTAGCGACCACATACCAGAAGGTGTAAAAAGCGTGATTGGAGAGTTTTTCTTTCGGCTGACCTTCCAGATGGAGCCAAATCAGAGCCAGCACGGTTACGAGAGGAAGCGAAGCAACAAGAGCGCCCAACTTATCGCTTCTTTTGGCGAGCTCTGATACCAAAACAACAATGGTCGCAGTAAGCAGGTATTTGGTAATTATCCACGCCATAGCAAAGCCTCTCTTAAAGTGTTTTACCGAATGGTACTACAATTATCGTAGAGTACGCATATTTCTGATTCGGTAAAACAAGATCTGGAAGCAAACCAGTGCATTAAGAGACTATGACGTGAATTGAAGCGATTCCAACTCGCCGAAAATCATCAGGATTTTGGCAATACCCCAATGTATATTTCGACTTCTTCTTCCGAGAGATACTTCTCAAAGTCCGTATCGTAGGCGCGGTCATATTCGCAGTTTTCGTCCGCAAAAAACGCCCAGACCTGTTGCCAGCACGCTACTACCATCTCCGGCATTTTCCCTTTATTAGAAAACACCAGATATTCACCCGATTTGACAGTGTTAGTGCCGAATTCACTGTTATCTGAAAGGTTTGTAGCGCAAGCCGTTACATCAAAATCGCCCAAATGATCCGATTCATAGTTGTGGTAAACCCCACAAACGATGGAATTGCTGGATAGTTTAGGGGCTACCTGACTATAAAAATCCTGCCATAACTGACCGATCTTCAAACCAGAAGTTTTCATTTCATCGTGGTTGTTGGTACGGATAGTGAGTCCTAGCGCCTCAAAGCTTTCAATTTTTTCCATTCTCATAGCGGATTCCTTATTCGGTTGAATTTGCACAGGAGAGAATAAGGAACCCATATGACAAACGATGTCAGGAGGCTTTCATTTTCCAGCCTTGCGCCTGACGCTGAGCCTCCCAAAGTGAACAATATAAGCCCTGATTCTCCAGAAGATCCTGATGTTTACCTCGCTCAACAATACTGCCGTTGTCGAGAACCAAAATCTGATCGGCATGAACAATGGTGTTCAGCCTGTGGGCTATCATAATAACGGTTTTGTTTTTGATTAGCGCATTCAAAGCCTGCTGAATATCGTATTCGTTTTCCGGATCCAGCGAGGCTGTCGCCTCGTCCAGAAGAACAATTGGCGCGTCTTTTAATATGGCTCGGGCGATAGACAATCGCTGCTTTTCACCACCTGATAGTGTCGCTCCACCTTCTCCTATCATACTATCCAAACCATCTGGTAACTCGCAGATGAAGTCCCAGCAGCAGGTAGCTTTGCATACTTCTTCTACCTGCTCTCTGCTCGGCTTTGCCATCCCAATAGTGATGTTGTTGAAAATGGTGTCATGGAAAAGGTAGACATCTTGAAACACCATGCTGATGTGATCGGCAAGGCATTCGGCTGTCAGGCTGTCTACGGAGTGATCACCAATTCGTACCTGTCCCTGAGGGGCATCCCAGAAACGTGCGATTAAGCTGGTAATGGTGGTCTTTCCACTACCTGAAGGACCGACTAATGCCGTTAATGTACCGGGTTCACAGCGAAAACTGACGGAATTAAGAACGGGTTCCTGGGCATACATAAAGCTAACATTGTCGAACTCAATGGTAGGTTTGAGAGTATCTTGAGTGTGACCTTGTGGTAACTCTGGGGCATCAAGAACTTCCTGAATGCGATTGGCTGCCTGTTGCATAAAGCTATGCTCAGCAAGGAAAATCGCAATAGACATCAAAGGTCTGAAGAAGCGGCTGGACACGATCATAAACAATACAGCCACGTGTGGCTGTAAATCGCCACCAACGTAAAGATAGACCAAAGTCAGAAGCATGGTGGCAAAGCCAAGTTCTACCAGACAAACAAATCCGAGAGGGGCGACTCCGGCTACAAATTCGTGTTTGAGGCTCATTTTTTGAATGTCTTTCAACTGATCATCCAACTTGGAAAACCGCTTGCCAGCCAGGTTGTAGGCTTTTAATAGCTTAATGGAAAGAATGTATTCCATTAACGATCCGGTCATCTCCGCGACTTTATCCAGTAAAGCGCGACTAAGGACGGCACCTGCTTTTTTAAGAAGAACGAAGGTTACGATTGCCATGGGAAGACCGATACACATAGCCAGACTTAAGCGCCAGTCCTCGAAGGTCAGCCCGATGGCAACTAAAGCAACCAGACTAATGGTAATCACCAATTGCGAGAACAGGTGCGAGAAGATCTGCTCGGTGAAAGTGACGTCCTGAAGCATGGTGGAATTCAGGCTGCCGGGATCTACTCTGAGCAGATACCCCATTGGAACTCTTTTCAACTTTGCCGCCAGATTACGGCGTATGTTTACTCCGGCATCGTACCCAAATATCTGATTGCTCACCATTACACTACGGGCAACAACAACGCGAACGGCAAACAAGAGAGCCATGATGGCGCAACACACCCAGATGTATTCTAAGTCTGGCGTCGGAGAGAACATTTCTTTTACGACCAGATAGACAAGGACAAAAGGCAGCCCCATTAGCAGCGCTTCGCAGAATCCAACAAGGACATTTCGGGTCAGCCCTTCGTTTTGCGTCCCTGTCAGCGTTTTCATTTGATTAAGCATCGATCAGCTCCTCTTCTTTTGTCGACAGGTTCCATTCACGTGAGGCTTGGTGAGAGTGCCACATAGTTCGATAAACCGAGCACTGAGCCAACAGCTCGTGATGGGTGCCCTGTCCGACGAGAGAGCCTTTGTTCAACACTAGAATGGAGTCGGCATCAACAATCGTGGAGAGCCGATGAGCGATCACAATGACCGTTTTGTCTTTCATTAGTGAAGCTAGTGCTTCCTGAATCAAAGCCTGATTGTTTGCATCAGCGTAAGCGGTAGCTTCATCCAGAATCAGAATGGGAGCGTTCTTTAGCATTGCTCTGGCGATCGCAATACGCTGCTTTTCACCACCACTTAAGTTTGTAGTTTCACCCAACATGGTCTGATAGCCATTAGGTAACGCCATAATGAAGTCATGTGCCTGAGCGGCTTTCGCTGCATTAATGACATCCTGCTCTGATGCCGCGCTGCTCATGGTGATATTGTCATGCACTGATTGACTCAGAATGATGCTGTCCTGGAAAACATAAGCCGTGTTTTCCATCAGGTAACTGGGCGATAGAGATCTGATTGGCTGTCCACCAATTCGAATCTCACCCTCGTGGGTATCCCAAAATCTGGCGACCAACATGGCAAGCGTTGATTTGCCCGAACCTGACGGCCCTACCACCGCTGTCATGGTTCCCGGTTCCAGTTTGAAAGACACATCATTCAGCACCAGGTTGGATTCTTCTGAATATCGGAAGCCAACTTGATCGAACTCTACGCCAAAGTTCGAAACTGTTTCGCTTTTGGTTGGCTCTGACAGTGGTTCCTGCTTCATCAAAAACTGAAGCCGAGTTACTCCTTCAAATATCTGGCTCAAGTGCCCTGTTAGCATGGTTAAATTGTATAAAGGTTCCATCATGCCCACACCTAACAGGATACACAGGGTAAAGCTTGCAACGTCCAGTGAACCTTGAGACCAGTAATACACCCCGATAGGGAGCAACACCACCAATCCACTGTCTAGCAATGTTTTGAAAGCGGCAAAAGGCCAGCCTGCATCCTGAATCCAGCTCACCACTAACTTGTGGTAGCTATCAAGGCTAGTAGTGAATAGCTTGTGTGGTTTTCCACCCGCGTTGAATGCGCGGATGACAGGCATTGCACGCAGGTATTCAGTCACACTCACATTGAGATTTTCTAAAGATTCATGGTAGTGGCGCGATTTTTCTTCAAACCCTTTGTACATACTCATTTGGCTGAAAATGGCTAATGGGATAGGGATCAAAGCAGCCAGTGCCATGCGAACATCAATAAAAAGCAAGAATACAAATACCGCTAAAGGTGTGATGATGGATGTGACCAAATCGGAAATGTGGTGAGCGACAAACAGCTCAACCCGATCGACATCCTCTGACAAAATCTTTTTAATTTCGCCAGAGCTTTTTCGACTGAAAAATCCCATAGGCAGCTTTGCCATATGACCTAATGCCAGTGCGCGAATTCGATACTGAATGGCGAACGCAGATTTGTGTGACAGCATAACTGCACCCAATAGCATCAGGTAGCGACCGATCATGAAAAGCACGGCTAAACCCGCCCAGTTCCATACTTGTGTCGCATCAAACTGGTCGCTTAGGAGCTGCTCTAAAACAAGGTAGGCAAAATAGAATGGGGCAAGTGCGCATAAGGCACTTGCCGCCGATAAAATCATAGATAAAACCAACTTGATCTTGTGCTCTGCAGAGACCTGAAAGAGCCAGCGCAAGCTGGTCAGAGCTTCCTGATTCATTGAAGTTCCTTTTTCCTTTTTTCAAACTTAGCCAAGTCTGACGTGAAGAAAGGAAAAGGTCTGCTCAATAAAGGATTTATTTAACTATTTGAAAATAAATATAAAAATAAGAGGTTTTGTCTTAAGGACTGACGTTATCTACTGGGTCAGTTTTAAGTAATCTCTTGGTGTGAGTCCAAAGTGCTTTCTAAAAGCCACAGAGAAATGACCGTGGTTTTGGTAACCCACTTCGTTAGCTACCTGGATTATATTGCTCCGCTGCTCCAACAAAATTGAGCGCGCTTTTTCCATGCGCTGCTGGTGCAGGCAACCGAAAGCGGTCTGATTGAATATCTCTTTAAAACCCAGTTTGAGTTTGAAATCATTCAAGCCTACTTCATGAGCCAATTCGTTAAGGGAAGGTGGCGCTTCCATGCGATTAAGCAGAATATCGCGAGCCTGATGAATCTTGCTCACATCCGTTTGGTTTAACTTACCGGAACAGGTTTGCTTTGGTGCCATTTCCTCTAATGTGAGTGAAAGCAACTGCCAGCTTAGACCACGATATTTAAGAGTTTCTGCTAGTGTCTCGGAAGAGCACGCAAGCAGTTGGTGAGCTATGGCAATGATGGATTCCGTGGCGTCCAGAGTATACAGGAAAGGTCTGGGCTGACTCTGGAAAGCAGGGGAAAAATAGCGCTCAAGTTCTTTGCATTTGTAGCTTTCAATCAAAGCCTGAATAGCATCAAGAGACACATTAATAGAAACGCCCTGAAACTTCTCATCCTGAGAGCGTGTGTAGCCCGATACTTCATCTGCGAAGTATATCGCGACCTTGTTTGGAGAGATCAAAAAGCGCCGATCAAGGGAACGTAAATAACACTCGCAGCAGTTTCCGGTGCTGACAAAGATGGTAAGCTCTTTTGGTGCCATTCCCTCTTCAGAATACATCTCAACCGGGCGGTTAAACTTGCCATCGATGATGCCCGTTCTCAATCCGCTATCCAGTTCATATTGATTGACTTTGATGACACCAAAGGAAGTATCCAGACCGTAAAAGCCCGTTTCTCTAACACGGTCATACATTTCAATGTGGTCAAACTGAAAGCGATAGAATCCGTTCATGCTATTGAGAGTAGTTATCATTAATACTGTGAGGTTATTATTTACTCTTCTGTAACACAAGAAAAGATACATTTTTGAACAGGCAAAATGACATTGATCTGTCTTTGAACAGCCATTTTGAAAATTTATCAATAACATGCATATTTATATCGAAGTTTTGTTGAGTCTTTGTTAATTTGGTACGGAAATTTTGATAGGAGGTCAATGCAATGAAAGTGATTGGCATGATTGGGGGCATGAGCTGGGAATCAACGGTCAGTTATTACCAAGCCATAAACCGATTAACCAACCAGAAGCTAGGTGGCTTTCACTCCGCAAAAATTTGTTTGTATAGCGTTGATTTTTCAGAAATTGAAGAGCTTCAGCGAGCAGGCAATTGGGCTGCAACGGCTGCCATACTTTCGGATGCTGCAAAGTCGCTTGAATCGGCAGGTGCCGACTGCATTCTTATCTGCACCAACACCATGCACAAAGTTGCGTCAGAAGTTCAGGCGTCGGTCACTATTCCTCTTATCCATATTGCAGATCCAACAGGGCAGGCGCTTCAGACTCACGGTGTGAAAAAGGTTGGGTTGCTTGGCACCCGGTTCACCATGGAACAAGAATTCTATCGTAATCGTATTGAGCAAGAATTTGAGATTTCGGTATTGGTACCTAACCAAGAGCAACAAAACGATGTCCACCGAATCATCTATGAAGAATTATGTCACGGCAAAATCCTCGATAAATCCAGAGCCATTTATCTTGATGTGATTCAGTCACTCAAAGCTGATGGAGCGGAAGCCGTGATTCTTGGCTGTACCGAAATCGCATTGCTGGTTAAACAAGAACATACCGATATTCCCTTGTTTGACACTACAGAGTTGCATTCCTTAAGTGCTGTTGAATTTGCACTTTCCGATTAACCAACGAGTACGACAATGACCGCGAACTTAAACACTGTTGATATTAAAGCTTTTATCCCGACTACAAATTATGAATTGTGTAAGGCGTTTTATCAGGACTTGGGCTTTGAGCTTAAAAATGACATGGGTAATCTTGCGTTTTTCTCTTTAGGGCAGCACAACTTTTTACTTCAAGATTTACCCGAAGCTCAGCATATCTCTGAATTTATGATGCATCTTCAGGTGGAAGATGCAAAAGCCTGGCATCAGGTCTTAACCGAAAAACAAATCAAAGAGAAATATCAGGTGCAGGTAACGCCTGTAGTAGAACAGCCATGGGGAATGCTCGATTTTGTTGTGACAGATCCTTGCGGCGTGTTATGGCGCATTGCACAGAATGTATAGGGAATACCAGTGATTACTTTATATGGGCGAAAAACGTCATTTAACGTTCAGAAAGTGCTTTGGTATCTCGAAGAGCTTGGAGTGGAATTTTCGCTAACTGAACTTGGTGGACGCTTTGGCGGGCTAGATGAGCCAGAGTTTGTTCGCCTGAACCCGATGAAGAAAGTCCCGGTTCTTGTTGATGACAACCCCGGCTTTGACAGTGAAAGAGTTATCTGGGAATCACACAGTATTCTTCGATATCTGGCAGCGGAATACGGTGAGGCTTTGACGCCTTTCGAGCGCTCAGAATATGAACGCTGGATGGACTGGTCTCAGGTTGTTTTTCAGCCAGCTTTTATGGGGACCTTCTGGGGGTTTCTACCGAATGCCCGCTCACAAGCAGAATCCTGAGCAAATAGAACGGGATATTCAGACTTGCTTAAAAGCGCTGGAAACGATAGAAGAATGTTTAACAGAGGGCGGCTTCCTTGCAGGAAAACAGCTATCACTAGCTGATATCTGTGTAGGCGCTGTGCTGTATCGATTAACCGAGCAGGGGCTGGAAATTTCCCTGCCTGAGAAAGTAAACCAATGGTACCTCAAATTAAAACAAAGAAGCGGGTACCAAAAGTGGGTTATGAGTGATTTCTCTGAACTTAAAGCCAGAGAAGATTATTAGGGTCTGTTGACCTTTCGTTGCGAAAAACCAGTTTGAAAGGTCAATAATCCAAAACAATTTTCAGGCGAATTATCGTCTTTTATGGAAGCAATTCCCTCATTTGAAAGGGAAAGACTTGGTACCCGAAAAGCTTGGGTGCATGTGAAGGAGTAAGTTTATGTCGTTGATTGCAAACACACCGGAGCCTCCGTATTACGCGGTGATATTCAGTTCCGTCAAGTCGAAGAATGATGTTGGATATGGTGATGCTGCCGCCAGAATGATGGAGCTCGCAGAAGAGCAACCGGGCTTTTTGGGTGCTGAATCAGCACGTGAAGGCTTGGGTATCACGGTTTCGTACTGGCAGGATCTTGAATCGATCAAACTTTGGAAAGCCAACTCTGAGCACCTGCAAGCTCAGAAGCAAGGCAGGCAGCAGTGGTATTCTGAATACAAAACCCGCATAGCGAAGGTTGAACGTGACTATTCGTTTGAGGAGGCATCATGATCCTCATTCGGCATTACAACGAGCAGGATGCACGTGCAACATGGAAACTCTTTTTTCACACGGTTCGAAAAGTGAACTTAGGGGATTACACGGAAGATGAAGTAAAAGCCTGGGCGCCCGAACGCTTCGAACTTGCACGCTGGCAAAAACGCATGAACGTTATTGAACCTTTCATTGCCGAGCTTGATGGCAGAGTCGTTGGCTATGCTGATCTTCAAAAAGATGGTCTGATTGACCACTTCTTTTGCCATCACATGCATCAGGGTAAAGGCGTCGGCGCTGCGCTGATGAATCATATTTTTTCCGTTGGTCGAGCAAAAGGGATTAAGCGTTTTTACTCTGAAGTCAGTATTACGGCTCGCCCGTTTTATGA
This sequence comes from Vibrio nigripulchritudo ATCC 27043, assembly GCF_000222685.1. Classification (GTDB taxonomy): domain Bacteria; phylum Pseudomonadota; class Gammaproteobacteria; order Enterobacterales; family Vibrionaceae; genus Vibrio; species Vibrio nigripulchritudo. The sequence continues at coordinate 20,558 of NZ_AFWJ01000315.1, forward strand.
ACATTTTGGCTTTGAAGTGATTCAACAACAAGAAGTTGAAATCCGTGGTAAAACACTGACCAATTTTTTGATGGAAAAAACAGTCCAATAGCGCTTTTCAGTTGATCGAGAAAACAAAAAATGCTCACCTCTGGTGAGCATTTTTATTGCACTGAAGCTTTTGTAACAAACAGCTATCTAGGCGTATTCTGCCACGAGTCGGTTCCAGTTCTGCTTTTTAAGCTTTAGAGTATGGCGAACCTGCTGGTATCGAATCTTGAGCAGTGAGGCTTCGTACTTTCTCGTCAGATCAGTCTTTTTCGCCTCCATCAATTGCTTCTTCACTTCATAATATTCCTGCATTTGTTTCCACAAGAGATCGTACTCGGCTTGCAACGAACTGAGTAACGTCGCCGATTGAGGTCTGTTCTGAAGCTGAGCTCTGGCTCTTCTTAGCTGCATCTGAATTTTTGCCCGTTCAATTCGAATCGGCGGGCAACGAGTTAACCGGCTTGCTAATCCAACAAACGAAAACAGGCGAATCATCCATTTAGTTGGATCGTATTGCCACCAGTAAATGCCATTACGGTAGTCGTTTTCGAAGATATGGTGGTAATTGTGATACCCCTCACCGAACGTCAGAAAGGCAAGAAAACCGTTGTCTCGCGCGGTATTTTTATCTGTATAAGGTTGGCTGCCCCATATGTGGGCCAGAGAATTGATAAAGAACGTAGTGTGATGATTCAGAACCAGACGAACGGCACCCACGACCAATAGCATTCCCCATACGTCTCCGTGTATTAATCCAAGCAGGACTGGAACGCCCAGATTCATAAGAATGGCGAGGGGAACGTAATATTTATGCTGCCACATTACGATCGGGTCTCTCTGTAAGTCGCGGCAATTGGAGTAGTCGGAGTAGGTGGCTTTGTTGTAATGTCTGAGCATCCAGCCAATGTGTGAGAACCAGAATCCGCGCTTGGCAGAGTACGGATCTTTGTCGTTGATATCGACATGACGGTGATGCACCCGGTGATCTGAAGACCAATGTAATGCGCTGTTCTGGAGAGCAAACGCGCCGCCTAACGCAAACACAAATCTCACTACTGGATGAGCATCATAAGCTTTATGAGACCAAAGGCGATGGTATCCGGCAGTGATGGAGAGGTTACAAAAGCTAAAAGTCAGTACCAGCCAAAAAGCGTGTTCCCATCCGTAACCAAAGGCATAGCCGTATAGGGGAGCGCCGACAACAGCCAGAAGCATACTGATAGAAAATACGCTGACATTCAGCCATATCAGAGGAGGTTTGCTTTCGGTTTCAGACATTTTATTTAATTCCATTTCAGCTTACATGTGTTCACTAGAATATATTCAGCGTACACGTGTAAGTCAAGATTCAAAGTGT
>NZ_AFWJ01000314.1 GCF_000222685.1 Vibrio nigripulchritudo ATCC 27043
ATTAGTTCGTCACTTTGCTGCCCATAATAATGGTGGGCAGCACATGTCTGGCGTAACACCAGCTCACGTAGAACACAACCGCACTCGCCACCAGCAGTTCAAATATCGCCAGGTAACGCACCTGCTCAACGTATTGCTGCGCTACGGAGATACTTTCCAACCAGTCAGCCATTTTGAACAGCGCGGTTGCCCCAATCACCATGGGAAAGGTAAAAGCGGCGTAAGCAGGGCTAAACGGCAACCTTAACAGGTGGAAAAACGCGGCATAGATAACCACCGTCATAAGAATGGCAATACCGAAAAGTAACGCAACCAGTACAGGCGATGGATCCTGAGTTACTGTTAAGTACCCTGCAAGAGAAAGGCTGGCTGGTGCCGCCATAATGGCGATGGTGGGCTTCGCGGCATCAGGTACGCTTTCGCAAAATACTAAGCGATAGATCATGGTTGGCAGCAGAATGGCATAGGTCACCAGACCAAAATTCAGAATTCCATCGGCAATGTATGCCAATTCAGGCGTGCCTGAGAAAGAAACATCCGCCACAATCAGACCAACAGGGGGAACAAACCAGCTTGGCACCATGTGGCTAAGCTGAAAGTCGCTGCTTCGGTGATAGACAAAGCTGACCAGAAAAGACACGTGAATTAACACCGCCATCATCCAGACTGCATCACCAAAACCGCGGTTCCACTGTCCAAAACTGTGTGAAATCACCATCAGCGCCATAGCAAACGTTGGCAATACGCTGCCCACAACCGGATGCGCCATATCTTGTTTAAGAAGGTGACCATGAGCCATAAATTTGATGGTCAAAACGATAAGCAACACACCCGCAATCACAGCGCCTGTGATTTGCCCCATACCGTCAAGCGGTGCGACATTCTCCCAACTCCAGCCTAAACTGGCGATCCCTAAAGCAAGCCCGGCCATAGGTGTCGGAGCAAGAGCACTTTTGGTGGTCACTTTTTTGATCATGGCTGCTTATCTCTATTTAACTCAATAGCAACATAATAGACTTGCCAAGCATTTAATAATATCTGAATATATTTAAACCAAGGTTAAGTAAAACTGAACACATGAATATATCATTGAAACAGCTTAGAGTTTTTGTCGCCATTACGCAGGAAAAAACCATTACTGCCGCTGCGCAACAGCTTTACCTTTCAAAAGCCGCAGTCAGCATGTCCCTTGGAGAATTGGAAAAACAAGTTGGGCATGGGCTCTTTGACAGAGTTAATAACCGTTTGATTCTTAACAGAGAAGGGAAACGTCTGCTGCCTCTCGCCGATGAGATACTACACAGAGCAAACGACATTGATGAACTGTTTCAGAGCGACCAGCCTCTTCACGGCGAACTGCATATTGGTGCCAGTGACACCATCGGCAATCAGGTTGCCCCGTTTTTGCTGAGCGGCTTTCGCTCATTGACCAATCATAACCACCAATCTCTGTTTATCTCCAATACCGCATCCATCTGCGAAAAGCTCGCGGATTACGAACTTGATATCGGCTTAATTGAAGGCAAAACTCAGCACCCTCAGCTCATCACTCAACCATGGTGTCTGGATGAAATGTGCATCATTGCCAGCCCGAATCATGAGTTAGCCAAAAAGGATAATTTGGGTGTTCGTGATTTGGAATATACCCAATGGCTGCTCCGGGAGTCGGGATCAGGTAGCCGGGAATTTTTCACCCAAAGAATCGCCCCAAGACTGGAATACTGGCAGGAAGCGTTTCAGCTTAACACCACAGAAGCCATCATCAACTGTACGGTCGCCAACCTGGGGCTGGCATGCCTGTCGCGCCGATCGGCTCAGTACGCTATCGATGATGGGCGGGTCGTCACTCTGGACTTGCCTATCGATTTCCAGCGTAAATTCTGGATTTTGCTCCATAAAGAAAAGTACCAGAGCCCGTTACTCAAAACCTTCTTAGAGTTTTGTTCTCGCTGGCAGGCATAAGGGTTAATTAGCTCTCACTCCGACCTTACCGACTGGACACTTGAGCAAACAATCTGTATAAACAACCAGTAGATCAAATCTAAAGTTTAAAAGAGGATAACCATGGCTGTAATCGTCAAGTACGTGGTGGAGCGCAACGGAGAAGAAAAGATGACTTTTACCTCTAAAGCTGAAGCTGACGCTTATGACAAAATGTTGGACATGGCAGATGAGCTATTCAGCCTTCTGGCCGGCAGCAACCTAATTGAAGACGAAGAGAAGCAGGAAGAACTGTCTCTTTACTTGGCGAAGAATAAGGAAGAAGTCCTTTACGCTCTGGGTGCCAAAAAGCGTAAAGCGGCAGCACCTAAAAAGCCAAAAGCGGTTGAAAGCCCAAAAGAAGATGAAGCCGACTCTGCTGAGGACGCGGCTTAACTTTCCAACACAATGAGAAATTTATCACGCAAATAGTCAGCCCATCGCTGGCTATTTTCTTTTTAGCGATATTATATCTCTCATCGGACAGCGTATATCGTTTGGCAGACTATCCGGCTTTTGCCTCTTTCATCTCATAAGCTGGGTGAGTAGGATGCCTCTTAACAAGTTTCTGTTCGGTTTTGGAAATCCGGACAGCAAGAAATTTAACCAAGGAGATTTCACTCATGGCAACTTTTTCTCTGGCATTTGGTACGGCTACCAAAAACCGTGATGGCAAAATTATTGAAGCCTTTTTCCCTAATCCTGTATTGAACCCAAGCGATGCACTTGTAGCTGCGGTAGCGGGCATTGCAGGTTACGAGCAAGGCAACCAAGCGATTGAAATCTCGGCAGCTCAAAGTTCTGAACTGGCAAAAGCATTTGAAGCGAACGGCGATGCTGCCAATGCTTCTTTCGCAGCCAAAGCGGCAGAGTCTGAGCAACCACTTGTTTTGGTTATTCTTGCCACTGACGAAAAACCAAGTTCCGTTGCAGAAGGCTTCCTGAAACTGCAACTTATCTCTAACCGTCTGGTGAAGCCACATGGTACTGTACTAGACGGCATCTTTGGTCTGCTTCACAACATCGCGTGGACTAACGAAGGACCTATCGATCTTCCTGAGCTGGCTGACCGTCAAATCGAAGCGCGCCTTGCTGGGCGTAACCTATCTGTCGATTGCGTAGACAAGTTCCCTAAAATGGTGGACTACGTGGTGCCAGCTGGTGTTCGTATCGCGGATACATCTCGTGTTCGTCTGGGTGCACACGTGGGTGAAGGCACAACCGTTATGCACGAAGGCTTCATCAACTTCAACGCGGGTACAGATGGCGTGAGCATGGTAGAAGGCCGTATTTCTGCTGGTGTTGTTGTAGGCAACGGCTCTGACATCGGTGGCGGTGCGTCTATCATGGGTACGCTTTCGGGCGGTGGTACTGTGGTTGTCTCTATCGGTGAGAACTCACTACTTGGTGCAAACGCAGGTCTTGGCTTCCCTCTAGGCGACCGTTGTACGGTTGAATCTGGTCTTTACGTAACTGCAGGTTCAAAAGTACGCATGCTGGACTCAGAAGGTAATGAAGTTGAAATCGTGAAAGCACGTGACCTAGCGGGCAAACCTGATTTGCTGTTCCGCCGCAACTCAGTAACAGGTCAAATCGAGTGTCTGACCAACAAAACTGCTGTTGAACTAAACAGCGAGCTTCACAGCAACAACTGATTCAGGTTGTAGCCCAAGATCGAAAAGACCAGCACAGCGCTGGTCTTTTTTATTGTCTAACCTTAGCTCGGGCCAATAAGTTGCGTTAATCTTTCACAGGCTTGTTTTACCCTGTCTCTCGGGCAACCTAAATTAAGGCGAACATACCCACTTCCCCCCTCCCCGAACTCTGTCCCGACGGAAGGCAGCACTCCGATTTCAATGAATCTATTTCTAAGTTCGTCATCGCTTAAATTCAAATTCCGACAGTCTATCCACGCCAGATAGCCAGACTGAGGAGTCGTCATTTGAAGCTGAGGTAAATGTTCTTTTAAGAATCGATCTAAATAGTCGAAGTTACCCTTAACATAGGCTTTCAGTTCTTCCAACCAATCCAGACCTGTCAAATAGGCACTCTGTGTGGCGGCGATCGCCATAGCATCAAACAGATCGAGAAAACGCGTGGCTTTCATCTTCTCAAATTCTTCACGAACCTGAGGATTGGGAACCATCATATTGGCGATGCGTAGTGACGCCAAACCAAAGGTCTTGGTTGCCGCCGATGCCACAATTAACTTGGAATGGAAGGATTCTTCCAGATTCAAAGCACTCCAACAGCGTTGATTGGGCAGTGCAAGATCGATCCATATTTCATCGCTGATCAGCCAGACATCATATTGATGGCATAGGCTGGCAATGGATCGCACTTCCTGTTCTGTCCAGATTCGTCCGACAGGGTTATGAGGATTACAGAGGATAAACGCCTTACAGCCATTTCTGAAACTCTGCTCAAGCGCTTCCAAATCTAAGTCATATTTGCCTGCGTTGTATTTTAAGCGTACTTCTTCAACTTGTCTGCCCGCCATCTGAACAGCGAAATTGAACTTACCGTATCCTGGCGACTGAACAGCGATTTTGTCGCTCGCCTCGGTAATCAACTCGATGACCAAAGCTACACCGGGCATGACACCACTGATTGGGGATACCCAATCCATATTCAGTTCGAGTTCATGCTGCGACGCATACCATTCTTTGATTGCGGCAAAATAACTTGAAGGGATTTGGGTATACCCGAAAACACCATGTTCGACTCTTTGCTGCAAAGCATTGGCAACGGTAGGCGGGATAGCGAAATCATAATCCGACACCCACATCGGAATGGCGTCTTCATTATCCACTCCGAATTTCTGAAGGTTAGCGTCCCACTTGATGGCGCCCGTTCCGATTCGCTGGTGTTGCTGATCAAACAGAGAAGACATGAACATTCCTTTGTATTGAGCTAGGGTCTTAAAGAAATCTCACCCTTAAGACTTTTTAAATCGAATTGCTGACGCAATAATAATGAGATGAACTAGATAAATAACGGAAATCAATATGCGTTTACTTTTAGCTTTACTGCTGCCTTGGTTGCAGTTTTTCACCATTGGCAGACCATTTAGCGGAATCATCTGCCTGATCCTTCAAATTACTCTTGTTGGCTGGATCCCAGCAGCAATTTGGTCAGTATATGCTTTGAGCCAATACAAAACGGACCAAAAGATAAAAGACGCAATGAGCGACAGTTAAACCTGCACTTCAGAGGCAATGTCTTTCATTGCCTCTACCAAAACATCGACAGGCTGCGCACCGCTGATTAGGTGTTGTTGATTCACCACTAAAGCTGGCACGGCGTGAACCCCAAGCGATAACCAGTGCACCTCGTCATCTTCCACGACTTTATTCCAATGCTCTGAAGCCGCAACTTGCTTGGCTTCGACTGCATCTAATCCAGCATTTTTCGCTGCCTCTGCCAACACATCGTGATCTTCAATGGCTTTATTTTCTGAGAAGTATGCTTGAAACAGAGCCAGTTTCATCTCGGTTTGCTTACCGGACTCCGCTGCCCAGGCAACCAGCTTATGCGCATCGCGGGTGTTGTAGACATTCATGTCGTCAGAAAATTGAAAATCAAACCCTACTTCCTTGCCGAGCTTAGTCAGGTTGTCTCGCACCTGTACACTTTGCTCTGCTGTGGTGCCGTAACGTTTCATTAGGTAATCACGTAAGTTCACACCACCTTGATGGAGATCGAGATTTAACTCAAACGGATGCCAGTGCACATCAACATCGATAATGTCCGCAACCTGCGCCATCGCAAGCTCTAATCTTTTATAGCCGACAATGCACCACGGACAGGACACATCCGAGACTAAATCAATCCTAAGTTGCTGCTTACTCATCCGTGGCTCTCCAATTTAACTCGTACCAACTTACTGTAACCCAACTTATTGAATTTATCCCGCTTTGGTACTAAACAAGTACAAAGTTATGATCGAGAGCCAAACAACCGAAATGCCCAGTTTTCTACTGTGCCGGTTTCGATGCGTTTTTCAATCAGCGCACGCCATGAATCTACCAGTGGTACTTCAATCAGAGACTCCAGCTCTTTCTTATCAAGAATGCCTCTGTACACTGCGCCCATAATGCGCGCGAGGCTAAAGTCAGGATGCGGTCGCTCAATCAGGAGAATGTCATCTCCTGCTCCAATTTCACCTTCCTCGATAACTCGGAAATACCAGCCTGTGCGCATGGTCATTTGCAGTCGGAGCGCCATATCTGGCTCTTCACAACGATCATTGAGTTTCCAGCAAGGCATTCTTCCCTGAGACACTTCCAGCAAGGTAGAACCAATTTTTATTCTGTCTCCAATGAAAATTTGGGATTCACTGATGCCAGTGGAACTGAGGTTTTCACCAAAAGCACCAACCTGTTCAAAGATGGGCTTGTTTCCAAGTTCTTCGCGCCATTTCGGGTAATGCTCGGAAGGGTACATGTGCAGTGCTTTTTCAATGCCGCCGTGGAAGCGAGGATCCCCTTGTTCATCGTTCGTGAAACCAAGCGAGTTTGCGTACAGGCGACCGGACTGTATTTTTTTGTCAATGGCGCTGACTGCCCCTCTGGAATAAGGCTGAGTTTTACCGGATAGAACAGACTCGACAGTTCCTATCTTTTTCATTGAACGACTCCATTTGAAAAGGTGGGGAGCGTTACTTTAACAGTAACTCATCAGTTCAATAAAATTTTTATAAAGTACAACATGTTAATTTAGGGTTGATACACAACCTGAAGGACAGGCTTGGCACGTTTATGAAGTTTATAGACCACAAAATTCAGCCCGCTTATCCACTCTTCACTGAGAATACGAACCCGGTTTTCAATTTCGATTTCGTTATCTTCCAGCACAATTCGGTAGTCTCCGGGAACCAGATCTTCAATAAAGTAGAACCCATCTTGTTCTACTCTGGCGGAATAGGATTTGCCGCTTTCTTCATGAAAGAAATTCAGATGCCAGCCAGCAAAACTATCAGGTGCCGTCACAATCCCATCTACACCAAAGCTTTTATTTACCCGCACTTCTATGTGCGTCTTACCGCCCTTCTCCGCATGAAAATAGATGGGGTTCTCTTCGGGCTTTAAGTTGAGGTCTAAGCTCGATTCATCCACATGCAATTGCAAGTCCTCTCCATAACCGACATGGGTAAATCTGAAATACCCTTCTGAATCTGTGGTAGCGCGTTTGTTATTGACCTTGAGCTTTACATTGGGAACAGGCTGGTCATGGTTGTCCAGCACCCTTCCTGTTAGTTCAGCATAAATAAATTCTTCCCATGGCAGTTGGGATGTTTTTGTAGCCTCGCCATCAGCGATCACTCGTCCACCCCATTTGGTTTCGAGTGCAACCGAAATGCTTTCATCAGTAAATGCCACTTCTCCAGACCAGTTCTGGCTGAACTCCCACCTCGCGTTACCAGAATATCCAAGTTTCTGATTCGTCCATGTCGCTTGAACACTGTAGGTGCTTTGAAGTGTTTGCCACCAACCAGAGAAAAAGCAGTTAGAACACAAATAACGATAACCGACTCTGTACCTTGGACTGGCTTCATCGGCAAAAATAGAGCTGAGATTGACTGAGCCGTAGTCGTGGGTATGGATGGCGTATTTCAGCGAAAGCTCGTCGCGAATCAGGACAGGGGTTCTGCGATTTTTGAGTTCTAGGGTTAAGAACTGTGAAGAAGCGGTTTGAGCGCGAAGCTGTGGAATCACCGTCAGCTCATACTCATCGTAATTGGCATCCAGGTTGAAGCTGATGGGGCTGCCGAGATAACGGTATCGGACATTGTGCTCTCGCTTTAACGGATCTTCACCCAACATATCGATATGATTGATATCGGCTTCCAGCTTATGACTTTCACCAACTGCCATCTCAAGCGTCATAGGCGCAATAGATTGTCTGGGTAACCATTCAAACTCAATTGACAGAAAATGCACCGGCAACCAGCGCATTCCAAAGCCACCAGAATTATCTGTTTCACCTTTATACAAGCTACCCACAGCGGTCAGTGAATCGGTCAAGCCATAACTAATTTGACCTCTTCCGGTTTTATCATCGGTCAGTGATGCGCCAAATTCTAAGTTCCACTGCCCCTGATTCAGCAAGGTTTCATCAATATCGGCGACCTTTATGGATTTACGCTCCACCACACCGGAACGCACCATTTCATGCAGTTCCACCTGATCACCTGCTGACAAAGGAAAATCAGAAATGCTGTAACGACCAGAGGCATCAGACTTTACCGTTCCGCGATACACGTCGTTCACATACACGTCGACGAAAGTATTTGGCAAGGTCTGCTCTTCAATCACCAGGCTACCCGACTGAGTTTTTGGTTTGAGCCTGGAGTAATAGATGCCATCTTCGTAGGTATCGCTGTTGCTTGCGAGCCCAGAATCGAGCACCACGTGCCCCATTTGAAACTGATACCCTAGCGGAAATGGGCTGATTTCGAGTTGGTAGAAATCCACTTCGTCTGGCGTCTGAGTATCGTAAGAAACTTCAAAGCTAGCGTCTTGATGAACAAGATAGGCATCAGTTCGAACGCTGTACTCTGGGTTAGCATCAGAGAAGTATTCAGCCCGACCTTTTACTCTCGCCGATGCACTGGTTACTGAGCTGGGCAATATCCGGGGCTGCGCTTTCTGAGCTTCAAGTTCGTCCGCTTTTTGTTTGGCTATGGCACGTCGCTGCGCCAGCTTTTTCTCCAGTTCCTGATAGGTACTGTAGTGAAGTTTGACCTTCAGGCTGTATCTGTCGAGATTCCAGAGAATCGTAACCGGAAAGCAATCCACAAAGGAGCTCCAGTGCAGCCAGGCTTTTTCTTCGGAGTAGACAAGGTCTATGGTCAGGTCACTATTGTTATCTGGCAGCGTGCACTGTTTTTGTTTCAAATCCAGACGATAAGGTTTGTGCTGTTCTTTAACGTCCTTAGGCTGGTAAAACAGGCATATCTGGTTACGACAGCCTCCTTCAAGTTGCAGCCACTGCTTGGCGAAGGTTTCCAGTTCTAAGTAAGGTTCCTCACTGACGTTTTGCATGACACGATAGAAACTGTCGTGCTCAAACGGCATAAAAAGCTCAACGTACGCTTCAAAAACTTCGTCATTTTCTTCTTGCGCAAAAACGCAATTTGCCCACACACATGTGCAGGCAAAAAAGAGAAACAGGGCATGACGAAAAATCATCATCAAGCGCGAGTCAGATTAGTTGCAGGAGCCTATGATTTGGTCGTCCACAACAAACTGCGCGCCTTTAGAATGAGTGACTGGTTTTTCCAGAGAGGAGTCTCGAACCAGAAATACGTTCTGTACCTGATTCCCAGCAACCAGTTTGCCTTTCAGTTGATAGTTTCCTTCATTAAACACTCGAACTGCATTGGGCTTACAATCCAGACGCACGCTGTGCTCCACCGCACCTTTTTGAGCGTATACAGGAATCATGGTGTTGATGATGAAGTCCAGATTCATGGTCATACCTTGAGCGTTTCCATCATCAAGGATTTTGTCATCTTTTAGCGGAATGGGTTGAAATAGCAGGTAGGTGCGGTATTCCCCTTCTTCATACTCAGCGGGAAGCCCCTGAATTCTGACCCTGACGGTTCTTCTCTGGTTTGGTTTCAGGTTGCCAATGATCGGCGGAGAAACCTTAACAAACTTGCTTAAATCTTCCTGAACTTCGATATCTTGTTCTAATCGCGTTTTTGATTTGTCGTTCCCGGCAAGAGCCGAACGGTAAACAACCGACACTTTAACGCGCATAGGATCAGATGTGGTGTTTTCTATGAATAGTTTGTGGGTAGACGCCTGCTCACCTTGAGCGACGATTCGGGTAGGTGCAATTTTTAACTGCGCATAACTCAGGTGGCTAAATCCGAGCAGGCAAACAAATAACAAGGAAAGAAACTTCATAAATACTTCACTGTAATTGGGACCACGACCGAAAAATGCCCCGATTGCGAACTGGATTTCACAACCGCCCTTGCGCCAATACAAAGCACTCCGGACTGCCCTTGTCCATCAAGCCGAATTCGACCTTTCTTATTCAGCCCACATCCATATTTAAAACGCTTAACAACCACCGTTTTACCGGTTTGCCCATTCAGCATTTTAAAATCTTTTCCATCGACTCTGACCTGTATTTTTTTATTCGGATCGCCAGAAATACGGAAAAGAAACACGCCGTTAGTGGACGTTGTTGGTTGTAAATACACAACGGTTTTAGCACCACCAACTGTGGGTTCAAAAACCATTGGCTCCAACTGTGTAATTGCCAGGGATGCGATAGCAAACTTCGCCATCCCAAGATACAGAAGGATGCCCCAAATCACGCGCGGCATAAGATTGATGCGAGAAAGAAGGCGGCATAAAGCCGCCCAAGATCGGTATCTTATTGGTAAGCTACCGTGATGTTCACTGTACCGTTGTAGGTACCAGCTACCAGAGTAGTTTCACTGGCGATATCTGCCACACCACCAATTTTCACTGTCGCAGTACCACCTGTTAGCGTTGGTGTCGCGTTGTCTACCGCAATACTGTTCACTGCGATGTCGTTACCACTTCCATCAGCCATTAGCGCAGTCGCATCAACAGTCACATCAACCACACTTCCGGTTTGACCGTTAATTGTGAACGCTGCAGCGCCTGCGTCTGTTGTAGCAACAGTGACGTTTGTGGTTGCATCAGTAAAGATTGAACCAAAATCTAAGTCCGCAGTTTTAGAAATAGAAACTGGCTCCAGTACAACAATACTGGAAGTAAAAGTGTCAGATGCGGCCATTACACTAGGTGCTACTGCAGCTAAAGAAATTAGCGCAAGCTTCTTCATGGATTTCATTTTAAATACCCCAAGTCCATTTATATTAAATAACCTTATTTTTATTAATACTTTTTTGCACTACTGAAAACCAGAAAAGTATCAGGCGTATTTAAAGATCAACTAATAAATAATTTCATAATATTTTTATTTTTGTCACTAATATTTGTGAGGCAGTTCAAAAATACGTACAACTCGATCAATATAAATAGTGTTTTCACCATAAAGAACACGTTGCATATTAAAAATTACACCATAAATATCAATCAATTAGATAGAGACAAAGTACCATAAAAAGCAGAATTCACTACAAAGAGAGACAGTTCGAGAATAACTATCCACATAATTACAAATGTATGAATATCAATAAAACATTTAGTAACAATTCTACTATTTGAAACGAAGTGAATTATCCAAGGAATTAAAAAAGAATGAAAACGTAAACTTTAGTATTAGTTTATAAGACTCTACGCATAACCGTCGAACAAAAGAGATATTAGCTTTAAAAATAAAAACTCCACTTTGAACCATAGAGAAAAGAAATTACTCCTAATATATTTTATCAAATAAATATATTAATAAAGACATGGCTCGCAAAATTCAAAGAGTCTAACTCCAAGATATAAATAGAAATTGCATTTAATCCATTAAATTTATTTTTTACCTCATCATAGAATTGCATCAATCAAATAAATACGACATTATCTTAATCAGCTCACAAGCCATTACAGAGCAGGGGTTAAAGTACATTAAAATCCTGAATACACCTCAACAAGAAGTCCCCATTTAACTCATTTGGTTTTTGGTTTCAAAAAATTAGAACCCTATACTTCAGTCACTTTTGAGTGTAAAGCTTCAGAATTTTTCGAAAAATTAAGCATTTCTGTCACACTTAACAGATTGAGCTGATTAGAAAGTTTTCAATAAGACGTATCGATCTGTTTATTCCTATCGTTCGCAGAGCTTCCTAACTTTCAGGGGAGAGGCTTAGCGGTCGGATTCGACGAATACCGGAGTTCATGAAATACTTATGTTTTGATGAACAGTTAAATGAAATGGAATAACCTGACATATGTACATATTCGGATACGGCAGTTTGATTAATCCGGAATCTCGTAAGCTAACAGGGCAAACGGGCGATGCTTTTCCTGCGATTGTGAATGGATTTGATCGCCACTGGAGCAAAGTGGATGGCAGTTATCAAATTTCACCGTTAGTGGTGACTAGCGGTAAAGGATCGGTTAACGGTGTTCTGATTGAAATTGATGACCAGGAACTACTGGAGTTCGACAAACGTGAAGCAGGCTACCATCGTATCAAGGTTGCCGTTTCTCAGATTGAATCTGACACGGCTATTGATGCCAGTACCGACGTCTGGATGTATGTGAAAGACGAAACGGCTTCCCCCTGCGTCAATGCTCCTATCATGCAAAGCTATGTCGACACGGTTCTGGCAGGTTGCTTGTCTATCTCTTCTCAGTTTGCTGAACGTTTTGTTCAGTCAACTCTTGGTTGGCATCACCCTCTTGAAAATGATCGCCACCAGCCTAAATACGGCAGAATAGCGGGTGTAAAAGCACACCATCTTTCCCTGATTGACGATCTTATTGCGTCGGTTCGTAATTAGGTAAAGGTTATGATTTTAGAGCAGCAACTGGCCCAGCAAATTGTCGACCGCACCATGGCTATCATTGGCAACAACATCAATGTGATGAATCAGGCGGGCGTCATCATTGGCAGTGGCGATCCTCATCGTATCGGTCAGACCCATGATGGTGCTTTGCTGGCTTTAAAACATGGCGACACAGTCGAAATTACTCAACAAAGCTGCCAGTCGCTCAAAGGAGCCAAGCCCGGCATTAATATGCTGATGAAAAGCCAGCATGAAGTGATTGGAGTAGTAGGCATCACTGGGGATCCAGACTCCATCCGCAATTACGCGTCTCTGGTGAAAATGACGGCAGAAATGATCGTTGATCAGGCAGCATTGATTGAGCAGCTTCAGTGGGATCGCAGACACAAAGAAGAATTTATCTCCGCCTGGATCACCAATTCTGCACCAATAGCCGAACTGAAAGACTGGGCAGCGCGTTTAGACATCGATCTGGATATGCCAAGAGTCGCCGTCGTCATCGAACTCCATGTCAACAGTGCGCCCCTCAGCTTGAGTCAGACACGCCAAATCGTTGAACTGCTTGAATACCCGAAACGCGACAATTTGGTAGCCGTAACTTCAATGCGTGAAATCGTCGTATTGAAACCCAGCCATAATCGACACGGTAAATGGGACAGTCAGCAGGAAAGTGTGCGTATCGACATTCTGTTGGACAGGCTTCATAAACAGGGCATTCAGGAACTGGACATCGCATTGGGTGAGTACTTCCCGAGTGTCGAAGACATTCACCTGTCGTATCAGAGCGCCAGACAAGTTTTGCAGTTTGGTCAGCAACATCATCCAGAGCACAATAAGTATCTGTTTGAAGAGATGCGCTTACCTGTCTTGTTGTCTCCTCTTGGTCAGTTTTGGCAAGGTGACCAATTATGTAAATCAATCGTTAAGCTAAAAGAACAGGACAAAAGCGGACAACTTCTGAAAACACTGTACGCATTATTTGAACATCAGGGAAATCAGAAATCGTGCGCTGAAGCCTTATATATCCACAGAAATACGCTACGTTATCGGCTAGATAAAATCGAAAAGATTACCCGAATCTCTCCTAAAAACTTCACGGGTCTGGTCGAGCTTTATGTTGCAAGCCAGATCACAAAATAACACCAAACTTGTGCATTAGCACAAATCCCTTCCTTTCAATCAGCAAAGAATTTGTTACTCCTGTCTAAAGGATTTAGCTCAGAAACTGACGATAATATCCACACTCCCTGCCTCTGGCTAAATTGGGGAGCCATTTCCGAGACGCCTACAACTCGGAAAATGATAAAACCGTTCCTACCGCGAACAGCAGTCGGAAATGGTAAAAATAAACGGAGTTATTATGAGTCTTATACTAATCCTGCTGGCTGTGATCGCGTTTATCGTTGTCGCAACCACCAAATTTAAAGTACACCCCTTCCTCGCCCTTCTGGTTGCAGCATTTCTGGCTGCCTTTGCCTATGGGCTCCCTGCGGACAGCATAGCTAAAACCATTGCGAGTGGCTTTGGCGGCATTCTTGGTTACATCGGTCTGGTCATTGTATTAGGTACCATTATCGGTGTTATTCTGGAAAAAAGTGGCGCTGCTATTACCATGGCCGACACCGTCATCAAAGTACTTGGCGACCGCTTCCCAACCTTAACCATGACGCTAATTGGCTACATCGTTTCTGTGCCAGTTTTCTGTGATTCCGGTTTCGTTATTCTGAACTCGTTGAAAGAGTCTTTGGCAAACCGTCTGAAAACCTCCAGCGTAGCCATGAGTGTGGCACTTGCCACCGGGCTATACGCGACACATACCTTTGTACCGCCAACACCGGGACCAATCGCAGCTGCGGGTAACTTAGGGCTGGAATCCAACCTTGGGTTGGTCATCGCGGTCGGTATCTTTGTTGCTGGCGTTGCGGCTCTGGCTGGTATGCTATGGGCAAACCGATTTAAAGATGTTCAACCAGATGGTGAAGAAGCGCAATCCCCGGCTGACAGCCAGGACTGGAAAGCACTAAAAGAATCTTACGGTACTCTGCCAACTGCTGGTCAGGCATTTGCCCCTATTTTTGTGCCGATTCTGATGATCTGTCTGGGCTCTGTCGCTCGCTTCCCAAGTAAACCTCTGGGTGAAGGCTTTCTGTTTGATGCGCTGAATTTCCTTGGGCAACCTCTGACGGCACTGGTGATTGGTCTTCTGTTAGCGGTTCGTCTGCTTAAGTCCGACAACAAAGCAAAAGAATTCAGTGAACGCATTAGCCAGGGCATTACTGCCGCTGCCCCTATCCTTCTGATTACAGGTGCAGGTGGTGCATTCGGTGCAGTCTTGAAAGCCACTCCGCTAGGTGAATATCTGGGCACAACTTTGTCTGCTCTGGGTATTGGTATCCTGATGCCATTTATTGTCGCCGCGGCGCTGAAATCTGCTCAGGGTTCATCAACGGTTGCTCTGGTCACCACATCTGCATTAGTCGCGCCTTTGCTTGGTCAGCTTGGCCTGGATTCCGAAATGGGTCGCGTCCTGACAGTCATGGCGATTGGTGCTGGTGCAATGACGGTTTCTCACGCTAACGACAGCTTCTTCTGGGTGGTATCTCAGTTTAGCCGTATGAGTGTAGGGCTCGCATACCGTGCACAAACTATGGCAACCTTGGTACAAGGCATTACTGCTATTGTACTGGTTTACATTCTTAGCCTTGTTCTACTGTAACTGTCACCAATTGAGGAGAGTGATATGAAAGTGGTTATCGCCCCAGATTCGTTTAAAGAGAGCTTAACCGCCAAAGAGGTGTGTCAGGCGATAGAATCTGGATTCCGCCGCGTATGGGCAGACAGTGAATTTGTGCATGTTCCCGTCGCCGATGGAGGCGAAGGAACAGTGCAGTCGCTGGTAGACGCAACCCAAGGAAAACTGGTTCACCTTGCGGTAACAGGTCCTCTGGGCAATTCTGTCGACGCGTTTTATGGCTTACTTGGCGATAACCAAACCGCCGTGATAGAAATGGCGGCGGCCAGTGGTCTTCATCATGTCTTGCTCTCTCAGCGTGACCCTAAGCTGACCACTTCATTCGGCACAGGTCAGCTTATTAATCATGCACTCGAACACGGTGCACGAAAGCTGATCATAGGTTTGGGTGGCAGTGCGACCAACGATGGTGGCGTCGGCATGATGGCAGCGTTGGGCGCCAAATTCCTTAACCAGAACGGGCAGCCTATCGCCCTTAATGGTGGCGGGATCAGTGAGCTTTCTCATATTGATCTTGGCGACCTCAACACCAAGCTTGCAGAGTGTGAGATTCTGGTGGCTTGTGATGTTGATAATCCTCTTTGTGGAACAAAAGGGGCTTCTGCAACGTTTGGTCCACAAAAAGGGGCAACTGATGCCGACATTCGTCTGCTAGATAATAACCTGAACCACTACGGGCAACTGATTCGCCAGCAACTTGGGCGAGACGTACTCAGCAAAGAAGGTGCTGGAGCAGCCGGTGGTATGGGAGCCGCTTTGCTTGCATTTACTGATGCCAAACTTCAGCCCGGTATTGATATCGTGTTAGAAACGGTCAACCTGAAAGACCAACTTCATGATGCCGATCTGGTGATAACTGGCGAAGGCAGAATTGACTGGCAGACAGCTCACGGCAAGACCCCAATGGGCGTCGCTGTGCTGGCCAAACAGTTTGATTTACCTGTAATAGCCTTAGCTGGTTGTGTGGGCGAGAATTATCAGGCTGCATATCAATGCGGTATTGATGCCGTATTTGCTGCCGTGCCCCGAGCATTGGATCTGTCCACCGCTTTTCAAGAGGCAGGAACAAACCTCACCAACCTGTCTGAAAACGTCGCACGCCTTTGGTCTGTTAACTTAGCAAAATAAGTTCGAACCAAAAAAAGTTCAAAAGCGCAGGAAACCCTGCGCTTTTTTTGTTTTGATTCATTGGTGTTTTCGTCTTTGACCATGCACAATTCCCCTATGAACAAAGAGAAACTGTTAATTCCCCTGCCGTCCCTGATTCATCGAATTGGTGGTGACAATGCCAAAGCGGCGAAAAGTCTGGCGACCAAGCACCAATGCGAAATGAAGCGAGTCCGGCGTTCACGCAACTGGCAGGTTACAGGCACTCCGGACAACCTCTCTGCTTTGCTTGCCAATATCCAATCGATGGGCTCAGACACCTATCAATTCGTTATCAAAAAAATGAACGAGAAGCTAAGCGCTTACTATGAAGTTCATGAGCCCGTTGAACAGCAATTGCATTCGCTTATCCTTCAAAACCCGAATATCACGCTATCGGAGTTGATGGAACGCACCAATTGCACCTTAGCCGAAGCACGGCTGGCTCGGTTTGAAGCAGACATCGTATAGATGTCCTGTTCATAAATACCCAAGTCTCTATTTATGCTATTGACAGCAATAACAATAAACTCAACACTGGTTTCATCCTTTCTATAACACCAAAAATATCCAATACGGCGAATCAAGCATTATCGTCTTTAGAAAATGCGAGGGAGCCGCAATGAGCACGAGCAAATGGAGTTTAGTTATCCATGATGTGGGTACGCATCATGCGAGAATTTGGGTAGGAACCCTGTACCAGTATCTCGCCAAACCTGAACAGTTTCACGTTAAAGTCTATGACGAGCCAATCACCTCACTAAACCGAGTCCCTGTCTTTGAATACACCATCAATCAGGAAGAATGGGAGCGCCCTTTTCGCGTATTAAAACAACGGTTCTATAAGGTAGTAGAAGTTACGGGGCTTAACTCAAACCAAACCTACTACGTCGATTTTGTTCGCGGCACACGCCATGTGAATGCCAAAACCATTGGTGAACATGTGGTGGAAACAGGCTCACTGCGCACGCTACCCACATCACTGTCAGAAGAAGACCCGTTTGTAGTCATGATGGGAAGTTGTTACTTCAACGACGACGATGAAAAAGGGCAAGCAGCCAAGGCATACACTCATCTCTATTTTAATGGAGAACCTCAAGAGAAACCCCACGTGAAGTTTCTAACCGGGGATCAGGTGTATCTGGATATTGGTCTGGATTCGCTTTCTCCGGTGATCGGCGAGGTTCATCAGAGAATAGCGGCAGATTACGCTGACACATGGCGTTCCAACCGTAAACTCTATCGCCATGGGGGTTGCTGGTTTTTAGCCGATGACCACGAATACTGGAATAATTACCCTTATGCTCAAGGCACCAATCCGTATTTATGGGCAATCACTTTTTCAAAAAAAGTCAAAGCAGCATGGACAAAAAGCGCCAGAGACGGCGTTAAAAGAATTCAGCAAGTCGAATCTTTTCGCACCTTTGATGTGGGTGATGATCTGTCCTTTTGCTTTGTTGATCTAAGAAGCGACCGAGATAAACGCACTCCACCCAAATCCATGGTGACCAAACGAGTGTTCAAACAACTTATCGACTGGGCAAAAAATCTAAACAAAATTGGCGTTCTGGTTTTACCCCAGCCACTGATTGTTGAAGCAGGGTCAGATTCCGACTACAACCTCGCGAATTATGAAGCCCAATACAAAGAACTATGGGAGGCACTTGCGCATTCAGGGAACGATATTGTTTGCCTCTCGGGGGATGTGCACTTTGGTCGGATAGCCAATGTCAAACTGGGAAACGGAAACGCCAAGCTGCATGAAATCATTTCTTCCCCCATGTCGAACATCACTCCTATAAACGGAGGGAGATATTCCGCAGCCACACCCGAAAAAATCAAAGATCTCCCTTCTTTTATTGGCGGAGACTACAAGGTTCACTACGATGGAGTCTGGTGCACCAGATCGGAGGTAGTCAGCAAATGGTACATGCTGGAAGACTACTATCAGACCAAAGAACATTTTATGACCCTGAGTTTTACGCGTTCCGCTGAAGGCAATGTTGAACTGGATGTGCAGGCTTGGTTGGTCAGAGATTGTGACCGAACAGGCAAGCCTAAAAAGCAGTTTTCAAATCGAAAACCCATCGTATTAAGCAAAAGGAGTTAAAACTCGTTCCACCAGTAACTGTTTCAAAGTTGGTACACATATTGAAATACCCCATGTAACTGCTCTCAAATGGATAGAGGTGATCATGGGCGTATTACTTTCGGTATACAGCGACAAAAAATTCAACGAAGACCAGGCATTACTGGTGGAACAAGCGGTAAAGCTCATAGAAAGCTACGGTAAAAAGGAAGTCCGTTGCTTTCAAAATGATAAGGTACTTATTGCACAATGGGATTTTAACGCATACAAGCAAGCCGCCTGGCTGCAAAATGACACGCAGATTGCGTCACTGGTTGGTCACCCACTGATCAGTGACAACAGAACGGACGACTTACAGTGTTTAGCAGAAAGTCACCTACTCTCCAGCAACTTAAGCGAAAGCGAAGGGGCGTTCTGTTTTGTTAAATACACGCCTCACAATCACCATCTGACCATTGCCACTGACCCTCTCGGTCTACGACCATTTTTTGTGATGGAGTATAAAGGGCTGAAAATCATCTCCAGCCGAGTCAGTGTGTTCAAAGAGTTAGGGCTGGAACTTACAGCCAATGCAGATGCCCTAACTGAATACGCTACCCTGGGCTACTACCTTCTGGATCATACGCCTTATCTCGAAGTGGCTTGCAGCTATCCGAGTGAAATCATCAGCCTCAAACCCGATGAAGAGCAACGAAGCCACTATTTTGACTGGGTTGAGCTGGCGAAACAGAATCTCACCATGAAGCAGGCGGTGTCGAATATCGACCGGGCTTTCAAACGCTGCTGCGACAAATACCTGTCTGTCGATCAGAATGTCATTTCCACATTATCTGGCGGGCTTGATTCCCGAACCATTGCCACGGAACTGAGAAGACGCAACGCCAATGTGAAAGCGTTCAATTTCTCTCGTCAGAAAACTCAGGATCTTGCCTGTGCTATTGCTTATGCTGAGCACCAGAGCATTGACCTCGATATCATAGAAGTGTCTGACACACAAAAAGCCAGCGTGGAAGATCGGTTAGGCAAACATTGGCAAAGTGAGTTAAAAAATACCCCAACTAACATCGAACGCCCGCAGTTGTCTTGGTCTGGTAATGGCGGCAGTGTAGGAATTGGTCTGATTTACTACTCAGAGCCACTTTATCAGGCTGCGCTCACTGGAGACCCGGAAATTCTGGTTGATGCTTATCTGGAGCAGCAATACGCCTATCTGCCAGAGAGCATTGTGGAAGATGCTCAGCAGCTTCAGGACAACCTCAGAAAGAACATTCTCAAATCGCTGGAACCGCTTTCCGATCTACCGCTGGAAAAAGCGTACCAACTGTTTTTATTCCTGAACGATCAGCACCACCACTTGAGTATTCCATTCGAAGAGATCACCACGTTCAAAATGGAATTCTGTCTGCCCATGTATTCATGGAAGGTTCTGGCTGCGCCGCTGGGACTGCCCGTTGAAGAGGTCCGCAAGCATAAGTTTTATCTGCAATGGCTGCATCACTCTTATCCGCAAGCCACAGAAGTTGCCTGGCAGGCATACCCGGGTCACATCCCCTGCCCGCACCCTATGCCAGCCATCGACCAGTGGCAAATGGCTTCGGACAAACGCACCGCTGCCAGCGAGGTGATTGCGACGTGGAAAAAGGCATACCGATTTAAGTCGCACCAGCTATTGAAAAAATCGCGCATCAGTGTCCTTTGCATTCTTCATCTGCTGGGTCTGAAAAATGCGAGACCTCAACTCAACGTGGTCAATAAGCTGATTCACTGGTAATGGTTATGAGCCGAGGGTTCCCTCGGCTTTTCCTTTGGATGGAATTTCGTATATTCCATTTTTACATCCTGCCCTTGTTACCGTAACAACAAATGAAAAACACAAGGTCAGCGACATGTCTCGACGCAACACCCTATCGGGGCAGGGAACGCCATTAGTCAAGCTGGCAGGGACTGCTTTCAAAAACCTTACAAAACTCATCATTGCCGCGGCGATTCTGTATTTCGCCTCTCTTAGCTTTTCCAAATTCGGAACCATTCACGGCACCGAATTGCCTGAATCCTATTTCTCAGATGGTTACCCGAGCATTCTGGTGCTTCTGGATTCTGAATTTTTTATGGGGCTGATATTTTTCGTCACTCTCAGCATCGTTATCTATGTGATCTACCTGTTGTGGCAGTTACATGAAGTCGCGGTACACAAAGCCAAGGAAATGTCCTCAGCGCACACTCAAATTGTCTTTGCCCTGTCTCTGTGCGGTTTGTTTATCGATAAAGCGTGGTGGGTGCTTGCCATCATCATTGCTTTTACGCGTTGGGACATCGTGTCTGACGCTTTATCCGGCATTATCCGCAAAGGTCTTCAACTTTCCCGCCAGACTAAGGAGTAACTTATGAAAGAAATCATGCTCCCGTATATTTTGATTTGCTGGATTCTAGTGAAACTCAAAGTCATCACCTGGAACCTTAAAAATGCAGTGCTCATGGTCGGCATTGGCGCGTTTATCGCCTTTATGCTGTTTACTGCTCACCGTTTTTGGTCACCAGCAGACCTGACCGACAGCACCACTGTAAAAGCACCCCATGCGGTGTTAAGTCCCTTGATAGGACAGGAAGTGGAACAAGTGATGGTGACTCATAACCAGCATGTTAAGGAAGGGGATCTGATTTATGTTTTGAAATCTGAAGATACAGATTCTCAGGTCAGAGGTTACGAAGCGCAAAAGCTGGCTGCTGAGGCAGAGATCGTCGCTTTAAAACATCAGATCAAGAACGATGAAAAGACATTAGATCGCTTAAAGAAACTGGATGATTTCGCTCAGGATTCACAGCGAGATGAGATTCGAACCCGAATTGATTCCAACAACGCGAAAGTGGCAGCGGTGTTTGCTCAAATTAAATCGATAGAGGCTCAGATAGCGACCGCAAAATGGCAGAATGATCGCCGAGAAATTCGTGCGCCGTTTGATGGGCAGATCTCCATTGCTAATCTGGCTGAAGGCACCCGTGTCGGTAACATGCACCTCTACAACACATCGAAAAAGTTTGTTGAAATGCGCATTGCCGATCAGACTTATCGCTACATTAAACCGGGACAGTTTGCCGAGTTCTATGTGGACGCGTATCCCGGAGAAATATTTCGTGGACGTGTGCACAGCGTAACGACGGGAACAGGTGAAGCGAGAGTTTCCGTGCTCAATGGCACTCAGCAGGTTCGCCGACACGTGAACAATAACTCAGGCACACATGGTCGGACTGTGGTGATTGAGTTTGAAGAACCTGAAGGCTACAACGTGCCAATTGGTGCCACGGGTTCTGGGTGGATTTCGGCAACCAAACCTCACGAGTCACTGGGCTTTATGGACATTATTGGCGCAGCAACTGTCAGGCTGAAAGCTTATAAAGCGTATTTGTCGGCAATGTAACTCCATTAACGCAGTGATGTGATGTCACTGCGTTATTTTTATGCCCAACTTTTGGCTTTCTCAGCCAATACAGTTTCTACCAAAGACATCAGCCACTGAATTTTCGGGTGATTACGTCTGGACGCTTTCACGATAATGGCAATATCCAGCTCAATTGGCGTTAAATGGTCATGTGCGGCAAATGGCGCGTAACGAATGGTATAACAGTCATCCATTAACCGATTCATCAGCTCGTAGTTATCAATCTGAATGGTTGGCTCAATCGAGGAGTCAATGGCGTGAAAATGGTGGGTGTACTCATTGATGCCGGACACCATAAAC
>NZ_AFWJ01000313.1 GCF_000222685.1 Vibrio nigripulchritudo ATCC 27043
GGAAATCTGGTTGCGCAGGGTGCGCCTGAAATGATTTTGTCTCTGAAGGAATTAGGGCAGACCTACAAAGTCCATACCCAACTGGAGAAAACCCAAAGGGAATCTTTGTATGTTGATGCTCAGCTTTGTTAGTTTACGTATTTGAAAGTTTGTCTTTAATAAAAACAGATGAAATTTATACGGAGATCTGAACAACAATGGAAGCATGAAATAAACTTAAATAAATAACCAAAATTAAAATAGACTGGCTCTAACTATACGGATAATTGATAGTAATAAAAGTAGTTCTGATTAATTTAGGAGTGAATGCCTTGATTCTTCATTTATTTTTGAAACCAGAACCGCACGAGATACGATATTTAACTTCTTGTAGATACTAGATAAATGATTCTCAACAGTTTTTATTGAAATACTCATACTTCTTGCAATCTCTTCATTGGATAGACTACACCCCACTTGATAGCATACGACAAGCTCTTTGCTAGATAATATATTAAAGCTAGAACCAGGGAAGTATATCCTTACTATTTTATAACTCTCTTTCTCACTGACGATAAAAACAACACCTGAGTAAACAAAAACTTCTTGGTTATTATTTTTAATTGTATTTATCACATTATTAATGAATATGCCTTTTGATTGTAACATTGATACTACGTTATTGTCTTTGTCTAAAACCATTCCACTATTATCGAATATTCCTAAATAATTATTCACTTCCTTTTCTTTAATATAAAAGTTAGACAATAAATTAAAACGAAATCCTACAGCCAAGTGTGGAAGTATAAAATTAATAATTTCAACCTGATAGTCATCTAGTGGAATATTTTCAGAATCTGGCAATGAGAGAACGTGAGTAAGAGTCGAACCTTTTGCTTGATAACAGTAACTACTTTTACAAAAGTTAGTTTTATGACCTTCATTTTGTATAATACTCCAAATGAAATCCCTATCTGGAACCAACAAAGTTAAGTTATCAATGCACCACACCCTAAAATCATTCGTTCTAAGGTTTTGGCTATGATGGTAAACACCAGCGATATATTGACTTATACCTTCGTTTAAAATATCCATTATCTTCAACCACTAACTCAATTATAGATGAACAAAATCAAATAATTGTAGATAGGCAAACACATCTCTACACATTAAAAACTATTACATTATCTATTCATATCAACCAATGTCTTTCACTCGACTCATAAATTATCCATTAAGATTAGCTAATATTAATGATTTTATCTGAATACTTTTTTACCTAACCAGAACATTACTCATAACGTTAGAATTTCTCACAATCTTGATAACTAGCAAAATTGAGAATGAAAAGTTTAATAATTATATAACTTAGTTATACAATACTATAATCATCTCATTCAGGTTTTCTAAAAAATAAGAAATGATAAACAACCAAGAAATAAACCAATGTATTATTGACATATATACAATTGCATATGAGCACTCTGTGAACTCATTCAAGCACGCTGCATTCAGTAGGCTAAACGAATTAGTTAATGTAGATATGGGGTTCTGGTTAACTCGATCCGAGCTACAAACCCTTTATTCTGATGAATACTCTTTCGCATACAATTTGCCCAGCGATGTAATGCAGAACTATACGAGTATGCACTCCGTATCTAAAGTTGCTCATGATATTGCTGACTACCTTTGTCAAAATAAAAACAAAGCATTTGATGTTCGAGACATCGTAAAAGACATTCCATTTGAAGAAACAGACCTCTACAAGAAACATTGCAAAAAATACGACATAGAGTACTCGGTTGTAATGGCAACAATGAGCCATCACTCTAATATTTTTAACTCTTTCTCGTTTGGCAGAGGAATAAACAAGAACAATTTCACATCAGAAGAAAAGCAAGTGCTGGAGTTTATCACTCCAAACTTAGTCGAAGCTTTAAGAATCAATTTACTAAGTTCAATTAACACCACATCTTGCCATAATTCTGCTATCCGAGGGGTGGTCGATTTACACGGCAGAGTCATAGAATCAGAAGATAGATTTGACCACCTAATGCGTGAATTAAATTGTATTAGTGAAAATGCAGTCAATATGACTTTTTTGCAAGATCATAGTACCCATGCTCAATACGGTCTAAGTGTAGAAGTCAACAACTATGATGGTCTTGTCTTTCTGGAGATACATAAAACAACAGTAGCTGAACAGTTCAGCAAGAAAAAAATGCGGGTATGCCAACTCCTCTGTCAGGGGCTTTCTACTAAAGAAATCGCAAGAGAAATGTTCATTTCTACTAATGCAGTCAACAACCATATTAAATTTATATATAAAGCACTTAATGTTAACTCAAGATGTCAGGCTATTGCCTTGCTCATGCAACTTAACGATTCGATGTCTTCCTCCTCTTTGTTGACTCAGAAAACTGGTCATAAATAGGATGCAACGCCAGCACCCTATTTATGACTTATGTGATTTTAGTGTTTTCGTCTGAATACACTTATTACCATAAAGATAGCTAGCCAAATCGCACCAAACGAGGCACCGCTGGTACTTGTCGCTCCACTTACTGACCCAGTTCCCCCGTTTACCGATTTAGTAGTTGAACTGAAACTTGCGCTCACGCCGCCAACTGTTACTTCCGTTGTTATAGTTTCGCTGGTATTTGCACTAGACGTATGACGCACCACGATTTGATCACCACTTTCTACCGTTCCACTCTGCGAGGTAAAACCTCCACCGTTGATACTGTATTCGCCATTAGTAATTGAAATTGAAATCGTTGTATTAAATCCTGAAATACTCGTTGCAGCAGAGGTGATGGTCGTATTAGGGTCTACATCATTTTGAGCGACAAAGCTAAACGCGTCTGGTGTGTTGTCCTGCGCTGCCGTAGTGCTTCTAAAGTTTGTCACTTGATTTGCCCCAATAGCTAAACCGATAATCAATTGGCTATTGTGCGTCGCTGCCGCTGGGTACCTCACACTGATCACATCATTGTTACTCACTGTTCCAGCACTCGATGTAAAAGTACCACCATTAATGCTGTATTCTGCTGAGACTGCGGCTGAAATACTGATTGGAATGGCAACATCAATTCCCGTTATTGTAAGTGCGTTGCTAAAAGTAATGAGCTCGTTTGGTGCTGGCGCTGACCCCGAATAATCAATGAAAGCGGGTAGGTTGTCAGCGATGGTGTCTGCCGATCTCGTTGTTGAGAGGAAGGTATCCGTCACACCGCCAATGTCGAGTGTAGATGTAGTTAATGTGCCATATGTACTTGCTGTCGTATGCCTGACTTGAACCGTATCGCCATTGTTGACCGTTCCCGCAGTACTCGTAAATGCCCCACTATTAACTCTGTACTCGCCATTAACAATGGAAATGGGTGCCGCACTGTTTATACCCGAAACGGTAATGGTGTTCGACACAGCTACGACACTCGGCTCAGGTGGCAGACTAACAACGGTCGGCTGTAAGCTATAAGCATTTGGAGTCGTATCCAATGTTTTAGTCGTACTCACAAACGTATCTGTCACACCGCCAATATCTAGGGTTGTCGTGGTTAGAGTGCTGTAAGCATTCGCAGTGGTGTGTCGAACCTGAACCGTATCGCCATTATTGACTGTACCCGCCGTATTGGTGAATGCCCCACCATTGATACTGTATTCACCATCGGTTATAGAAATTGGGGTAGCGGTGTTTATACCTGAGACAGTAATCGTATTCGATGTAACGACTACACTTAGTTCAGGTGGAAGACCCGTTACCGTCGGTTGCAAGCTAAACGCGTTGGGGACTGTGTCCAATGTTTTGGTCGTACTCACAAACGTATCTGTCACGCCACCAATATCGAGAGTTGTGGTGGTTAGAGTGCTGTAAGCATTCGCTGTTGTGTGCCGAACTTGAACCGTGTCTCCGTTATTCACAATACCTGAAGCACTGGTATAAGCCCCACCATTTACAGAGTATTCTCCGTTGGTAATGGAAATTGGCGTCGCGATATCAATACCTGAAATGGTGACAGTACTCGATGTGACGACGACGTTTATCTCTGGTGGGAGACCAACACTGGTAGGCTGAAGGTCGTAAGCATCTGGTGTGGTATCTCCATTCATAGAAGTGGAAGTGTATGAACTAATTGCATCGCCTGATTTCCACTGATTGTTGCTCCTATGAGCGCCCGTTCCGGAGCTAAGTCTGAGATAGGTTGTCTTGTCCGTGTTCGCCGTATAGGCCGATGTATGCATTAGTTGAAGTGAATCACTGGTATTCACCGTTGTTGGAGTGATGGAAATCAAAGATCCATTCACCAATAACTGTCCTCCAGCAGTATGCGCCGATAATGAACCAGAACCTGTGATAGTTGCCGTTTCGGAGTTAGATGTCATTTGAGTGGATAACGCTACATTAGTATCTGCTGCGAAATTCAACGGATTTAAAAGTCTTGTAGTAGAAGGCGTTAGTGCCGCTCCTTCATAGACCCTTAGTGCCCCCTGAACATCGTTAGCAGAAGGGTTTGATACTCCCGTTGTCGCCGCTACTACTATTTTTCCGTTTCCGAGAATAGTGATAGCCTCAGCGATGCCTCCATGATTGTTACCATTACTGGTAAAGAAAACACCACCAGCTCTTTGGTTAATAACACTACCAGTGCTCTCATCAATTTGGAGAATCATTTGCTCGGCATTGGCGGTGTTAGAGCCCATTAAAATTAATCCTAGTGTAGGATGATAAGCAACCTCACTAAAGCATTCATCAGAGGGCAATATGTCGTATGTTTGTACGCCATTAACCCCGAAACTCGTGACAAGTGCCCCACTAGATGTTTGGCGCTGTATCCTGGCTTGACCGTCTGGGTTACAACCCGCGCTCACAACATCTCCGTTTGGCAGCGCAACAATACTGCTTAGCGTGTTATTGTCGGTGGGTACGGAAGATGGCGCGGTTGAAGAAAGGTCTGGGTGTAAATACCAAAAAGCTCTGCCATTCCCAGTAGTGAAAGTCCCGAACGTTTGAGGATTACCATTACTATCAAACTTCCCGTTTAACATAGATATATTGGGTACATAAGCCGTATTCACTATGCCTAAGAAGCGACCTGACATATAAATATTGTCACTACTATCCAAAGCTAAATGATTGAATTCTGCAGAATGGGCACTACTTGGACCTATGATGGATGGGCTAATGTAACCATTACCGTTAAGACTAAATGGACGCGAATACCCTGATTCAGACACTTTTGCCGCTTTGGAATAATATTGATCGGTTCCAATAGACGTTCTGAAGTACTCGTTGAACAAGATGACAGCTTCACCGGTAGACAACACCGCCAAGTCTTTTGGAATGATGTTTCGGCCAGAAGGATACGGCACCGTGTATTTACCATTGGGACCAAAATCTGAGTCAATAGACCCATCTTCGTTAAGGCGCAATAACTCGATTCGCCAACTTCCCCCTGTATTTCGGGTTCTTGCTAAAACTAATAGTTTTCCATCAAAAAGTGTCGCCACTTTCTCAATCCGAGTATCGTCACTCAGCGATATAAAACGTTTCCCATCACTATCAAAGCTAGGATCTAATGTCCCATCAGGTCTTATTTTCACAATTAAACCGTCATACGCACTACTGGTATTCGTAGCAGACCCAACGGCGATAATGTGACCATCGGATGTTGTTTCGACGTCTTCAAAATAAGTGCGAGAATCACTGCCGGTGTGGTCAGAATAATTTGCCGAAAGTGCACCAGTGCTGTTAAAGGTTGCATCGAGATCCAGTGGACCTGCGCTAACTGCACCAGCGACACATAGAGCACAAAGAGTCACAGTGTGCTTAACATTGATAATCGAACGCATATTTACTTCTCCATTGCAGACTCAATTCCTAATTCGAGTCATTCCTATTTATGGAGATAATTCTGTCAGCAAGCAGATTCGTGAGGTATAGGGGGTATTGGTATTTTTTTGGACGAATAGTAAGATTCGCTTTATTGGGTTTACATTGTAAATCTAGCTTTCATTGGTGCTTAACAACGATCAAGTATGTATAACCTCTGTCATCAGACTCATTCAGATAAATTGACGGATTGGTGCAAACGTTTTTTGCAGTAATTCCTTTCGCCATTCTCCAGATAAAACATTCCAGATTAAAAATATGAAACAACGCTCATTTTAGGTGAAATTTAATTCAAGATTAACCTCCGTAACGATAGGATGCCTTGTTCGGAGGTTTTTTTATAAATTAGCGATAATATATTGAATATTAACGTATTACTGCCGGTATTTTGGTCTAGATAATAACAAAACACATTATAGCCTTCGAACTTCAAATCAATCTTAATTAAGGACTTTAGGACATGAAAAAGTTGGCTCTCTTGATCTCCAGCGCTTTGTTAGTTACAGCATGCGGAGGCGGCGGCAGTGGTGATGGGAACTCTTCAACAGGTGGCGGTTCAGCTAACCTTACCAAGGTAACAAACGATAGCGCACGCGGCATGAGCGGCAGTGCTAAAACCGTGGATCCAGCAGCCGCAAGAGGCGTGGTCAATAACTTTGGTTCAAGTGGTAACCAAGGCGTTTCTCAAGTAGCTAAAGCCGCATTTTATGGTATGCGTGCCGCATCTCAATCTGAGACCTATCCTTGTTACCAACACAATGGCAAAATTGTGACAACTGTAGAGCAACAGAATGATAAAAGTGTAGTGTCACTTTCAATCCAGAGATGTAGCCTTTCAGATGATCTAAATATCTTTGCTAACGGCAAATTTGGTATGGTTGCTCAGGATGGAACATTCACTATTGATGGCAATTTCGTATTACGTGACGAAAACAAAGCCGAAAATCTTCTTGTCCTAAACCCACTAAACTTTGCATTTAACTCAAATACTGGCATCGTTTTCTCTTCTACTATTACTGCAGATAGCAATACTCACAATGTCACATTTACCCAATCGGTCATAAGTGAATCAAGCTCTAACATTACTACTTCTCTAAAAATTGAAGGTGCAGACAGCACTTGGGTAGAGGTAGTTCGTATTGCCGATGCCTCCGGCACAGAAACAAGTTGTGAAGTCACACAAAGTGCGGGTCTTAGCCTGACTAAAGAAGATGGCTGTTCACTACTGCGTCTATAACTCGGTTTAGACCAGACAAAAAAGCCCAAATTGCAGAAGCAATTTGGGCTTTAATTTACATTGTAAATCTAACTTCTGGAAAGTTTAAAAATCCGCCTGCCTTTAGCTTTCAACCCGAAAATGCTTTGCGCTGGATTCTTTCATTGCCAGTAACGGCGCTGCGATACATAGAATGCCACACCCAATCAACACAACATTGGCACCAAATGCTTCAGTCAGTGGTGCAATCAGCATCAATCCCATTGGAGCGAACCCGTACGAACATAAGAAATCAATGGATGAAACCCGAGCGAGCTTCTCTTTAGGGATCTCTTTTTGCAGAGAAGAGAACCAGATGACATTAAAGATTTCGATGCCAATACCAGCCAATAAATAAGCAGCGATAGGGAAATAAATACTGTGACCAAGCAGCAGACTCAAAGGCACCAAGCCGTAAACGGCTAACCCCACCAGCGCCCACCAGCCTTGTGGTACAAAGTTTCTGTAGCCAAGGATTACAGCCCCCAGTAACCCACCTAACGCGTATGCGGTCATGGAATAAGTCAGCAGGCTGGAATCGCCAAACTCCGACTTAGAAATGATGGGCAGCATAACATTGGTCGCGGAATACCCTGCTGCGATCACGATGGTAAGCGATGCAAGACTTACGATAAACCAAGGATGTCGCTTCACTTCAACCAAGGCTTCTTGCATGTCTGTCAGCATGGTTTTTGGTGAATAGCTGGTCACCGATATCTGCGATTTGCCCTGAGCCACCCAAGGCGGCAACAGTGCGCTTAGGAGCCAGCAAATGCCAAGCAACGCAAAACCACTGTAAAACCCAGTGGCGATTGCCAATGCAGTGACCCCTGCTGGACCTAATAGGGTCACAATACGAATCGACAAGCTCATGGCAGCATTGGCAGATTGAAGGTGCTGACTTTCGATGACTCTTGGGACTAAAGCTTGAAAGGCAGGTCTGCAAGCGCCCTGACCAAAACCTGAAAGGGTGGCACCAAGTAATAGGAGTGCGGTATCACTTACCTCGACTGCTGGCAGCGAAAGAGCCATCAATAAGATGCCAGAAAATGCAATGAGGCTGGCGTACAACACCACTTGTCGGGAAGAAAACCGGTCTGCAAACACTCCACCTAGTAAAACACCAACAAGAAACCCGCCCGTTCGAAATGCCAGCGCAAATCCGAGTAAAGTGGCGGACAGCATTTCTAGGGTCATTCCATACCCTAGAAGAAAAGGCAGCCCCCAAGTAGCAAAGCCGGAAGAAGTACTGCCTAACCATAATCGAAGGAACGGTGGATGTTTTGCAACAGTGATCAATGGAACAACCTCATATCAATAGTTAGCTTATGCCCCCAGTGATACAACCGATAAATCGAACATTAATCAACCATTGTTACTTTTACTTGAGCGCAAGCCCCTTACCGTTCAGATATCCCTTGATATGCGGGCGAGACTCGCCTGACAGTTTGCCTGTAATCTGCTCTGACCAAGTGACGTTTTTATTGTTCCCAGAACGACTGGCGTAATAGCTCAGCATAGTCTTATCGTATTCGTCTACCTTGGTTTTGTTTAAAGGCTGATAGTGATTTTCGTGGACGATGACATCTGGGCTTAACCTTGGTTTAACTTCCGGATCCTGATCAGGATGACCAATACACATCCCAAATAGCACAGCCGTATGAGGAGGAAGTTTTAGCAACGCATCCACTTCCTGAGCGCAATTTCGAAGCCCGCCAATATAGACGCCTCCCAATCCCATCGATTCCGCCGCCAGTAGGCAGTTTTGTGCCATGATCCCCGCGTCTACAGCCCCTATCAGGGTAAGCTCCGTGTATTCAGGTTTCACTTTGTCGTTCATTTCAACATGGCGATTAAAGTCGATACAGAAGACCAAAAACTCAGGTGCGGTGGCTACGTATTTCTGACCACCTGAATATTCCACTAAAGCGTGCCTTTTGTCGGGGTCAGTCACTCGAATAATTGAGTTTACCTGCAACAAACTGGACGACGAGGCAGCAATTCCTGCCCTGATGATGGTATCCAGTTGCTCCTCGCTAACTGATTTTTCTTTGAATGCACGAATAGAACGATGAGAAAGAATGGTATCGATAGTGGAGTTCATAAGCAGTCCGTATTTGCTGAGAAAATTCAGGAAGTTCTGTTATAAGTAAAATTCAGGCGGATGTCGACAGAGCCCATCGCAAACCGAAGACAAGTATCACAGAATACATTTATGCGCACTCACACGCATAATGAGCCGTCACCCGTTTCAAAGCCCAAAAACAGAATGCAGTATTCTCGGCAACCTTTTGAATTGAGAGAACATAATGAAATTAATCACTTCAATGATAGCTCTGGCTGCCATCACAACCAGCACCTTTTCCTTCGCTGACGAGAAGAGCACCAATCAAGATCTGGTCGGCAACTACGCCTGCGCTTTTACCCAATATTCAGGGGATGAGACCTACGCGTACCCAGATTTTAAGTGCAAGATTACCGAGAAAGACGGAGTGCTCACGTTAGAAAAGCTCAGCGGTTCGCAGCGCATCAAAGGCGTTGTCACCCCTACAGCTACAGGCTTTGAGTTTGAAGGCACATACTTCTGCCCATGGGGCGATTGTACTCATGACGTATATGGCGAGTTCCAGACTCAAAAGAAAGGTGAATTTGCTGGCTCTGTTCATCGCTCGACGGACCCAAGTGACTTCACCGACGTCGATCTCCGACGCACCAAATAGTCGTGTTTTCGCGGTCTCCCCGAGATCGCGATTTAACCAGTCATTTCCAAAGTACTGCGCGCAATTCCGCGGATAACTTTACTCTCTTCCGGGCTAGCACCATTTAGCAACGCCTTATAAATCAGCGCATTGATTCGCGTCTTCTTAAGCATGAAAAAATCATGCAGTGAGTGCGCAATTTCCAACCGCCTTTGTGGGTACTGATTGATCAATTCCCCCAACAGCTCACCCGACTGCTTAGGGTATGCGAGGGCAATATTGATTGCTACATCGTTCGCTTTAAGCGACGACCCTTCTAGCGCGGTTCTGAACAACACACCCGGGTCCGTTGGGTTTTGCCCTAACGCGGCAATGAGGAGTTTGAGTTCTGGGTCTGCAATGTCGGTGTACTTAAAGTCCAGCATCGGGTCAAGCTCTGCTGTGCCCGTGGGAATAGGCTGAACATTAACTTGATACTGGCTGACCGACTCCAGTGTATCGGTACGCATAAACAGCTTGCGAAACAACAGGAAGAAAAACACAAACAGATGAATGACAATCAGGTAATAGTAAAGCCAGACAATCGAAAACTGGCTCATCAGATAACCCGCAATAATCGGTCCCATCACACCACCAACACCCAATAATATTTGCATGGTACTGGTTGCTGGCATGGCTTCTTTTGGCTCGATATGGTCAAACACCTGAGTCACGGCAAGCGGAAACAGGGCAACACCTGAACCACCCGAAACCCAAAACAACACGGCAAGCATTTCGATAGGCATAGGGAAATAGTTTTCCATGATGATCAGCGTATTACTGATCACACCCATGAACATCAGCCCGGAAGCGACCACACGTTTGTCGTAGCGATCCGCCAGCCAGCCGGTGGGGAACTGGGTCAGCAACCCGCCCACCTGATAAGAACCCAATATCAACGACAGCCAGATCCCCGAAATGCCTTTTCCATAAGCGTATAGCGAAATCAGCGACACGCTTGCGGCATTGATTAAACCTGCGCAAAAGCAGGAAAGCGTGCCTGATGGCGAATAGTTCCATAGCTTTTTGATGGTCAGCGGGGCACTCTTTTCCGGCAGCTCCGGCATGGGCAGGCGACTCATCGACATAATGATCAGAGCAATACAAAGAAAGACAGAAATAATGCCGAAAATTCGAGGATCCTGCGCCCCTGAAAACGCAATCAGAAAAGGTGCCGTACCAAAACCAATCGCAAAACAAATCTGGTAAGTCCCATACACGCGCCCACGGTTACTTCGGTCACTTAAAACATTGAGCCAGCTTTCCAGCGTAATAAAACTGGTGACATAGCAAAATCCAGAGATCATCCGCAGAGCCGAAGTAAGCTTAATATCACTGGTATAACTGTGCATCACAGACACAATTGCCAGTGTCGCAGCCATAGAAGCAAAAGCGCGGATATGCCCTACCCGTAATACCGCTTTAGAACCAAATAACCCCGCACAGATAGCGCCTGCAGCGAACATACTCATAGCCAGACCGATATCCGACGAGTCGAAGCCACCATCTTTTAAGCGAATCGGCAGCATAATGAAGAACAGGTTGTGGCTAATCGCAAAGGCAAAAATAGCGAACAGTATTGGGCGTATACGAATGAAGATGTTGGTTCTCATGGGCACTCTGGTCTTTTCAGGCAATGAGTCGCTTGGGAAATTAGTGATTAAAATATCAACTACAAACATACCATAGCTCAAAATTTATCCACCCCCAATATTATGGAAATGCCTGCCAGAAGTGACGAAGTTAGCTCTAATCTCAACTACGAGAGGTGTGTGGGTGTTCCTAAAAACCGAGTTCGCAATCGAGGCGATTTGGCGGTAAGGTGAGCCCAACCAAAAACAGACAATGGACACGACAATGCTACGCTACGTTGAAGTAGAACCCTCATCAGAGGCAACAGCAAGCGTCATCTGGCTACATGGACTGGGCTCAAATGGTCACGACTTTGAGGCTATCCTGCCAGAATTAAAACTGCCCGAAGACGCGCCTGTTCACTTTATTTTTCCTCATTCGCCTTCGATTCCAGTCACCATTAACGGTGGTATGGTCATGCCTGCGTGGTACGACATTCTTGAAATGGGTGCAGGCAGAAAACTGAATACGCAACAGTTGATTGATTCGGCAGATCAGGTGATTGAATTAGTCAGGCAGGAACGAAACCGAGGCATCGCATCCGATCGCATTATTCTTGCGGGCTTCTCTCAAGGCGGAGCGGTGGCTTATCAGGCAGCGTTGAGTTATGACGAACCACTTGCGGGATTACTGGCACTTTCTACCTATTTCCCGACGTCAGATTCCATTGAATACTCCGATGCCAACAAGCAAATCCCAATTGAGATTATGCATGGCAGTTACGATCCAGTCGTGCTCCCAGCCATGGGGGAAGATGCAAAAAAAGACCTGACAGAAGCAGGTTATCAGCCTAACTGGCGCACCTACCCGATGGAGCATCAGGTGTGCATGCCGCAAATCAAAGATATTGCTGAGTGGCTCACCCATACACTGAAACTCTGACTCAATGAATCATGCGGGGAGTCGCATTCTCGCCGCATGATATTCTTCTAAATCCTTTGTCGCTTTTCTGCTCACTTTTCAACCAAAATGCAATCAAGTGCATATTTTCAACAAAAGACCACAACATTCACCAATCCTTAATTGAATCACATCATCGCTCTATTTATTTTTTTATAATTCAATAATTAAAGGATAGTTGCTATGTATAAAAAACTCGGCTTACTGGCATGTCTTATCAGCAGCCAGGCTTTCGCTCAAATCGATTCTGCTACCCATTACGCCATCAATTATGAAGGCAGAAGCGTAAAAGATTACGCAGCAGGCACAGTACAATTCAACTTCCCGGGCAGTGCCCTCAAAACCCGTTTCACAGGTACAACGCTGGCCATCCACCTGAAAGGCAAAGGCGACCATTTTGATGTGTTGGTTGATGGGAAACTGACCACAAAAATCCTGACGAACGCCGGAACAGCCACTCAGAAGTTTGATCTGTTTACCAGTATCGAACCTAAAACCGTTGTGGTTGAAGTCGTGAAACGCACGGAAAATTACGATGCCATGACTGAAATTGTCTCTCTGGAGCATGACGGTTATCTGGAAGGCGTATGGGAAAACCAGCCACATATTCTGTTTATTGGTGACTCCATCAGTGCGGGCTTTGCCAGTGAATCGACCAAGCGAGACTGCACCTGGGACGAGATTTACAACACCTCAAATGCGCGTCTGGCTTTTCCACATCAAACCGGAGACATCCTAGACTCCAGTATTACTCAGGTATCTCTTTCTGGTTTGGGGCTAATCCGAAACTGGGATGGTAATCAGTCTTTCCACGACCTGACTTACTACGCAGACAAATCTGCCGCCATTTTCGGATCGGGCACTCAATACGAAGACAAACACCCGGATTTGATTGTGGTTGAGGTAGGAACCAACGACTTCAGCACCGATCCGAAGCCGCACGAACCTTGGGCAAACATCGATGAAGTGAAAACCGCATGGGTAGAACGCATGGTGGAGTTCACTCAGCAGCTTAAATACCGCTATGACGACGCCAATATCGTCTACATGCCACGCCCAGCCTACCCTTACGACTACATTGTCCCTGCAACTCACGAAGCCATGGATATTTTGAAAGGCAAAGGCGTTACCGGTCTTTATAGCCACACGTTTGTTTCACCACTGGAAGCCTGTATCTGGCACCCAACTGAAGCGGAGCATAAAGACATCGCAACAAAGTTAGCCACCTTTATTCAGCAGAATAAGTTGCTGTAACCGAACCCCACCTGTGAAGAGGGTAAAGCTTTACCCTCTTCCATGACTCTTACAATTAACAATAACTATGGAAAAGCAATATGGCATGGCTGAAATCTAACAAAGAACTGTTAGGTCTATTTGTCGCGATAGGCGGCTTTCTGTTTGGTCTGTACCAGTACTATTCGGCACAGGTCTGGAAAGGAACAGAATTTGCGGCAAAGCAGGTCGAACTACTGAGTTCAGATCCTAAAATTTCAATCGCATCCCGAGCACTTGAATGGAATAACCGAAAATTTAGAGTTCCTGAAAAGATGGACGTCGAAATCAAGGAAGAATTTTTCCAACACGATCCTGAAAAGCTCGCGTCAGCCCTTATTCCTCATGACGAGAAGAAAGAGTTTGAGAATACAGACATTTTCTATCTCGATGTTTATGATCATTACTTCAACTACTTAGAACGTGTGAATCATTATCTCAGCCAGGGCATGTTTTCTATTGATGATATCGAACCAATTTGCTATCGAGCTACCTTACTCACCGAGGCAAATAATCTCGAATACAACAAAATTAAAGCCTACCTAGACTTCTACAACTTTACTGATGTGATTGAACTGATTGAGCGATGTCAGGAAGCATCCAGTTAGAACCTTTTGAGGAACAAAGAAATGGGGCGCTTGCCCCATTTCTGCTTTACGGCTTGCTAACAACGGTTACGCCATCAATATCAGGGAACAGCAGTTCCCTGCCTTCCAACTGATTCAAGAAGAAACTCACCATGCTCTCTTTTACCGCTCGGTGCATTGTGTCGGGTTCTACTGCGCTTGGATACCCAACTATCCATCGATTCTGATCGGTAAAATCGTTGTGCTGGCTGTTGGCAATCGTCAGCAAATGACTTTCCGCCTGATTGGCATTATAGGCGTTACCAAGTTGGGCAAACTGATCACCAGACTCCAGAAGCAACAACGGCTTGTTCAAAGGATGATTGGCAATATTACCTAGCAGCATTCCGTCCATATTGGCTGCCGCCTGACACACTGATAACCTCTGACAAGCATTCATTGCAGCACTTCCCCCTAGGCTGTATCCCAACATACCCACTTTTGATACGTTCACTTCATAGTCGAGACGCCATTGATTCCACAGTAGCCACTGGTACACCGTCAGCACATCCTGACTTATCTGGGGAGCCACAACCTGATCAAAATAGGCTCTGCCCTCTGGCTCAGACACATTGTCTTTACCCGGTGGTAAATAGACACTCGCTGTTTTTCCATTTTCAAAGGTGGTAATGCCTGAAAGATAAGTATGATTAATAGCGACGACAACAAACCCCTGACTCGTCAGCTCTTCTAACAACTCAGTGTTGTCAGCTTCAAACAGACCAAACCCATGGGAATAAAACAACACTGGCCAACCCGCCCCCTCGTTATCTACCACTTCGGCATTGCTTATCGACCAAGACAACATCGAGGACAGTTCGTGCTGCAAAGGATGAATAGGGGCATCAGCAGGACGCTGACTTTCCAGATAAGCCACCTGATTGCCCCATTTATCGAAATAACCCTGATAATTCCGACTTTCTGAATCAGTAGGGTAATACACCTTTATGTGCAGTTTTCTCAACTCTCCTGGCACAGGGCTAACCGTATCTCTTCGGTAATCTATGACATCAAACGACTTAATTCCAATCGCATGTTCACCACTGGGGGAAGGGTAAACGTGGATGCCGTCCTTTTTAGTGTCATCAATAGGTAATGTAAAGTCGTCATCGCACGCCGTCAGCAACGGTGAAAGGGCAGCGAGAAGTAAAATGCTTTGTTTTGAAAATGCCATACAGCTCTCCTTAGTTGAGAGCCATAGATTGGTGTCGAGATAAGAAATCGTCGTCCGACTGGCGTAACTGGACGTGCGAATTGGCTAATTCGTGCTGTTCAGAGCGGCTTTGAACTGGGTCGGCGTTTTATCCTGATATTTTTTGAACGCGGCGTTAAAGGTCGATTTTGAGTTAAACCCTGCCTCCAATGCCAAATCTAAAATCGGTTTGTGGGGCTGATTTTTCATTAATTCGCAAACGTAATTCACCCGTCGACGATTCACCAATTCATAAAACTTTACCCCCATATGCTGATTAAGCACTTGGGAAAGCAGGTAAGATTTAACACCCAATCTATCAGCCAGCGACTGGAGGCTGAGATCCGGGTCGGTAAACATGCGTTGAGTATCCAGTAGGTTGAGGACCTGCTTTTCTAGCGCGATATTCACTTCATCAAGTTGTGGGCTGATTGGCTCTGTTGGCACGTCCAGTTTGTCGAATTCAAGAAGCTGTGGATTCAGCAGCAACAGATAGGTCACACCGAACATGATCAGGCTCATCAGTAAGTAAGGCAAAGGGAGCTCGGTGTCGAATACAATCTGAATTGGTGTGGTTGCTATCGCTAGAAGCAAGCTTACGCAGATCCCCCAGAGCAAGCGGAGGTTTTCTTGACTGAGATTGGCAAGGAAATCTTGCTGTTTTACCTGATAGTGATAAACCGTAAAAAACGCCGCGGCGGTATAAACCACGTAAAGCGCCAAAAACCCATACCCTGCGAGGATATGCCGTTGTGTCAGGGCTGTACTATGAGGGTCAAAGAGAAAATCCGTGACAGACAGATTGATCAGAACCCAAGGAAGAAAATAGAGAAAGATATGGAATTTGGAAGGAGGAGCCTTTAAGCAGGTTCGAATAAAAACATAGAACAGAATCGCATACAAAACGCCCCAGCAAGCATTGATTCGGTGCGATATCCATTGCTCTTCCTGAGCGAGCAACATGCCAAGATCTGCAGCAAGTACAATGTGAATCACCATCAACAGCCAAAACCCCGAATGCTGTCGCGATTTTTGGTACAAAAAACCAGCGAGTACCAAAGATTGAATAAACCCCGCCAATAAGATCGCTGTAATCATTTCTTCTGTCCTTAAAAAGCACTGCAACCCGCCATAGATTATCGTTAATCCGTTTAAATTAGGTTAACACTCATTTTGTGATGAGCCCCCGCTTTCTTTCATCTTCTTCAAAAGCTCATCTGGGCATCTAAAGTGTTGCCGTCACTCTGGAAGCTTTCAAGCTCCACCGTTTTTATCAATCTGATTAATATAGAAATATTAAAGAAAAATAAAGAACCTGAGCCAGTAAGACAATAGCTTATCTCCTTGCGTCTTTATCCCCCACCGCCATGGAATGTGAGCAAAAAACGCACAGAAAATATTGAAATGTTCACGTGAACATGATTTTATGAACAAGAATCATGACAATTTTATCAGTACCGATAAAACGAACGCTTCTTTTGCAAATACGCCTCTTAAAAAGGTGAAAGAAGTTAAGGATAACAATACAGAATCAAGGATAAGGACATGAAAAAACTGTTTATTGCCTTGTTAGCTGCGGTATCGCTAACAATAACTGGGCACGTTTCTGCTGAAAAAAATACTCATTCGTTTTCCAATCAAGCGATCCGGCTGGTAACCCTACTTTTGAAATCGAGAAAGCCTGGGCCGAGTCCGTGAATAAAGCGACCAACGGTCAGATATCCATCGAGATGCTGCCGGTGGATTCGGTAGTCAAATACAACGAAACCCACGACGCAAT
Source organism: Vibrio nigripulchritudo ATCC 27043 (assembly GCF_000222685.1). GTDB lineage: Bacteria > Pseudomonadota > Gammaproteobacteria > Enterobacterales > Vibrionaceae > Vibrio > Vibrio nigripulchritudo. Next base: position 17,268 of record NZ_AFWJ01000313.1, read on the forward strand.
CGCAGCGGGTATTCTGGACGGCCACATTACCGCTACCGGTTACATTTCAGGAAAAGATCCGGCTTTTGCGCTTATCGGTAACACGGTTGGTGCCTGGTCTTCACCATACGAAATGCTGAGATATATTAACTACGGTGGCGGCAAGGAACTGCTTAACGAGCTTCTTAACTCTTACGGCGTTCACATGATTGGCGCAACCTCGGGTGGTCTTGAAGCCTTTGTTTCGACCAAACCTCTTTCAGGCGTTGCTGACCTTAAAGGTCTGAAGTTACGCGCACCAGAAGGATTGGTTCAGGAAGTATTTGCTGCTGCTGGTGCAGCGCCGGTGAACCTTCCGGGCTCTGAAGTATTCACATCTCTGGATAAAAAAGTCATCGATGCTGCCGACTACACAGTCTTTTCAGCGAACCATTCATCAGGTATGCATGACATCGCGACGCACCCTGTGTATCCGGGCTTCCACTCTTTACCGCTGATCGAAGTTTCCATCACCAAGAAGACTTGGGACAAGCTTCCTGAGCACCTCAAAGTCGCGCTGGAGCTTTCTGTCGATCACCTTGCGCTGGATATGACATCTCAACTGTTTATGAAGGATTTGGCTGCGGTTGCGGATGCGAAAGCCAAAGGTGTCACCATTCACGACTGGTCTCAGGAAGAACGCGCTAAATTCCGTGCGATTGCAAAAGATCAGTGGAAGAAAGTGGCGAAACGTAGCCCAGCAGCACAGAAAGTGTATGACAGCATTCTTGCGTACCTAACATCTCAGGGTTTGTTGTAGTTCAGGAAATGGACTCGCTTCGGCGGGTCCAGTTCACCTGTGATATGGAGAGTATGAATGTCTAAGTTAAACTCCTCAGCATTAAATCGGAATGACGTAGAAAAACCGTCTAAGGAAATTCCAGAAGACGCGATGGCAAAGCAGGTTCGTAAAATTGGGCTGCCTTTCGCGATCCTGTTTCTGGCAACCACAGCGATTCTGATTTTTGAGGTGATCATGCGTTATGTCTTTTCTATGCCCACCATCTGGGTACATGAAACGGCAGTGTTTTTATGTGCCATCAACTTTCTGTTCGGTGGTTTATACGTCGCGGCAAAGAATGCGCACATCCGAATCGTTCTTCTTTACGACTGGGTGCCTAATAAAGTTCGCCGAATTCTCGATGTGATCATATACGGAGTGTGCTGCGCGGTAACCGCGTCATTCAGTTGGGCACTTTGGCCAACGGTGGTGAAATCTGTCACCACGCCTGCTGGCGATTTTCGGTTGATTACCAGTGGTAGTGCGTGGAACCCACCCTATCCCGCTCTGCTCAGGATTTTCCTGTTTGTGGTTCTGATCGCTCTTTCGATTCAGTTCTTCATTTTCACCATTAATAAAATTCGGGGGAAATAAGTATGTTTGATCTTCAAGCCCTCGGAATCGAGTACACCACTGCCTTAATGTTCGGAAGCTTATTGCTATTGCTGGTAACCGGATTACCGCTGGCATTTGTCACGCTTTTGGTGGCATTGGTGTTTACTCTTGGGTGGTTCGGTCCCATGGCTATCCCTTTGATAACCAGCCGTATCTTCTCGTTTGTGTCTTCATTTGTGTTTGTTTCCGTCCCCATGTTTGTTCTGATGGCCGCCATACTCGATCGCTCCGGCATAGCCCGCGATCTGTTTGATGCTATGAAAATAGTGGGGGGAAGAATTCGTGGCGGTGTCGCCGTACAAACGATTTTTGTCGCGGTCATACTCGCGGCAATGAGCGGCATCATTGGCGGGGAAATCGTCCTTCTCGGCATGATCGCTTTACCTCAAATGCTGCGACTCGGGTACGACAGAAAACTGGCTATCGGTGTTGTGTGTGCCGGTGGTTCACTTGGAACCATGGTTCCCCCTTCCATCGTTCTGATCATTTACGGGCTCATTGCTAACGTGTCAGTCGGGGATCTGTTCACGGCGGCATTTGTACCCGGATTTATGCTGGCGTCTTTCTATGTCACCTACGTATTGTTCAGGGCATACACCAACAAGGATATGGCGCCGGTCATTCAGCAAGACGAAATGTCTTTGTCTGAAAAGTTAGGAAAATTCAAAAGCCTGATCCTGCCATTCGCGGTTGTCTTTGTGGTACTTGGCTCGATTTACGGTGGGGTTGCGTCGGTGACAGAAGCCTCTGCGGTCGGTGTTTTTGGCGTGCTGCTTTCCACGGTGGTTCGTGGTGAGTTCAGTTGGGGAATGTTAAAGGAAGCCGCTCTTCAGACACTTTCGACGACCGGCATGATCGTTTGGATAGGCATCGGAGCCAGTGCGCTGGTTGGGGTGTTTAACCTGATGGGAGGTATTCGCTTTGTCTCCACACTGGTTTCCGGTATTTCAGACAACCCGCTTATTGTGCTGCTGTTTATGATGGCAATTCTGTTTGTGCTGGGCATGTTTCTGGATTGGGTGGGGATTGCTCTGCTTACCATGCCTATCTTTGTTCCCATCATTACTCAGTTAGGTTACGACCCGGTATGGTTTGGCGTGCTTTTCGCCATGAACATGCAGGTTTCCTTCCTGTCGCCACCCTTCGGGCCCGCCGCGTTTTATCTTAAAAGTGTGGTATCGGATGACATATCACTCGGTGAGATATTCCGGTCGATGGCACCGTTCATTGCATTGCAGATTCTGGCGGTTGGATTGTTGATCGCATTCCCCGGAATCACAGGTCGATAATAAGGAAAACGCACAATGACCGAAGAGAACAAGGTTCAATTTGAACAAGAATGCAAAAACATACTGGTTGAGCTTGGGTTAGCCAAACTGAACGAAATCAGAAACATTCAGCCATTAACAGGGGGGGTGTCTTCCGACATCGCCCTGGTTGAGACCAATCGTGGCAAATATTGCGTTAAGTGCTCGTTAGAGCAACTGCGTGTAACCCAAAACTGGCAGGCACCGACACATCGAAACCAGACCGAATATCAATGGCTTTCTTATGTTGCGGGTTTTATGCCTCAGTCTGTTCCTACCCTGTATGGTCAAAGCCAGTCAGGTAATGGCTTTGCGATGGAGTTTTGCCCGCCGAACAGATTCATCAACTGGAAAGACGAGTTGATGGGTGGAAAAGTGGATATCGAGTTTGCTGCCAGTGTTGGTCAGTGTATGGGAGAAATCCACCAGCGTTCCTCTGTTGATAAGCCCGATTTTCCGTATCAGGACGACTTCTATTCACTCCGGCTGTCACCGTATCTGGAGTCGCTTGAAGCCCTATACCCCGAGTACGCAGCGACTATTTTCAGCATTCGCCAGTCGCTTTATGAATCCAGATTGGTTCTGGTTCATGGAGACGTCAGCCCCAAGAACATCTTAAAAGGTCCTAATGGTCCTATGTTGCTGGACGCAGAGTGTGCGGTAACCAGCGACCCCGCTTTTGATGTCGCGTTTTGCCTCAATCACCTGATCAACAAATGGTTAATGGGCATCGCAGACCGAGATGCGTTAAAGCGTTCGATAGAGCAGCTCTGGCTTCACTATGCTGCCTTTGTTCAGTGGGAAAGCTTAGCGAGTCTGGAGTCGAGGATCTGCGCGTTGCTTCCCTGCCTAATTCTGGCAAGGGCAGACGGAAAATCACCACTGGAGTATCACACCGACACGTCAAAAGTCACCGCACGCCGGGTGGCACATTCACTGTTTAACTTCTCCTTCACTCAATTAAGGGATGTGTTGGAGCATATCGAAGCGGAGTTTATAACTAATCATGAAAGCAGATAACATTCGTCAGGTCCGGGGTCGCCGTGTCTGGGATTCTCGCGGGGCACCGACGGTAGAAGTCGAAGTCGAGCTGGAAAGCGGAGCGACGGGTCGTGCTATCGCGCCCGCAGGTGCATCAAGAGGGATGAGAGAAGCCGTCGACCTGCGGGACGGAGGCAGCGTATTAAAAGGGCTGGATGTGCAAAACGCGCTGCGCTCAGTTCAGTCTCATATTGCGCCTGCTCTGACGGGAAAGAATGTCTTTGAACAAAACAGTATCGACCAGACACTTATTGATCTTGATGGCACTGGCAATATGGCAAAACTCGGAGGCAACGCGACAATTGCTACATCACTCGCGGTCATACATGCCGCTGCTGCACAAAGCCAACGCCCATTGTGGAAGCACCTTTCAGAAACCTACAAAACCAGGCCCAGTATACCTTTACCCGAAATTCAGATTTTTGGTGGCGGCGCGCACGCAGGCAGGCGGGTCGACATACAAGACTTTATGGTCATGGTTCCCGGTGCAAATAGCTTCTCGGAAGCACTGGAAGTCACTGCTGAAATCTATCATGCGGCAGGCAAAATCCTCGCCGATAAAGGCAAGCTTCAAGGGGTTGCTGATGAAGGAGGATGGTGGCCAGCGTTTGATTCCAACGAAGAAGCACTGGAAACTCTGGTTCAGGCTATCGAGAAAGCAGGGCAGAAACCCGGAGACAACGTCATTATCTCTCTGGATGTCGCTGCCTCTGAGTTTTATTCCGACGGACAGTATCAACTGGCGTTAGAGGATAGAAGCCTCGACCGGGACGAAATGATAGGGCTACTCGAAGACTGGGTTAAAAAATACCCCTACTACGTCGGTCCGTACCTACGTAACGGAAAGTACCGTTTACCGGTTACCGGAACCGGAAAGTAGTACGAAAACCAAAACGGGACGGGACTAGGTTGGGGTAAGGTTTAACGTTTTACCGTCCCGACCGTTACGGGTTTCGGGTAGGACGAACCTAACGTCGAAACTAAACTACTTAGGTTAGGGAACGGAACGTTAATTTACTTTCGTTTCGTACCCAAACCCCCAAACCCGACCGTTCCGGTTTCGGTAAACCAAAACGGACGGGACGTTAGTTCGACGAACGAAAACGAAACGGTCGGTCGAACCGAA
>NZ_AFWJ01000312.1 GCF_000222685.1 Vibrio nigripulchritudo ATCC 27043
TCATCAAACTATGGAAATCAAGCTATGCACTCCCCTATCAATATCAAATGCTTATGCGGTCTCGTTACGCTCCAACTGACTCATTTGCCGGAACGATTTTCTGTGTGCCACTGCTCTTCGTGTCAGACATGGAATGGAGGACCAACAATGATGGCGCCGTGTGGGGAAAATGTGGTGGTTCTGGGCAAAGAGCACGTGAAGGAGTTTCGCTCTTCTGAATGGGCACGTCGCGCTTTTTGTAAAGAATGTGGCAGCCACATGTACAGTCGGTTTGTGAACACCGGAACGTTTAACATTCCTGCTGGGCATTTTGCCTCCTTTGCCCAAATGACAATGGAGACACAATACTTTATCGACAGAAAGCCAGGCTATTACTCATTTGAAGACGAATCAGAAACCCTGACTTCGGAAGAAGTTTTCGCCCTGTTTACTCAATCCAGCTAGGGTGAATATGTACATGAACTCGGCTTATTGAATCAAAGCAATAAACAAATAACTTCCAATTCCAAATGACGCCAAAAGACTCAGAGTCATGAAAATAGAGCGAAAGTTGTCGTTTCCACTCAGATAGCCGTAGGTGTATCCCAACCGCGCCAGTGCAAATCCCACCACCCAGACATACGCAATAATGCTTGGTGGAGAAACAAACAGGAATGGTAATGCGACCGCTAAGAAACACACCGTGTTTTCCGTTGCGTTTCGGTGAGCGTTATGAGCTCTTTCCAATTCCTGCCACGCCACTTGAGTTGCATCCTGTTTGCTGTAATCGCTGGCTTCCCATTCTTCCGGCGTCGCATAGAGTTTGTACCTGACCCGAGTGGTTTCTGTCGCCGTCATTAACCAGGCGTGATTAATGGCAAGTAATACGCCCGATATGGCTAAGGAGCTCAGTACAGGAGTGGAAGGAATTGAGGGAACCAAAGGAGGAATGTTGGTAATGAGCAGGTTTACTGCAACGCCAATGATTAAGACAACAAACGGGTAAATAAGCACAAATTTCATGTACTTCTTTTGCTTTTCATCTAATTCACTCATGAAGTCTTCCTTGTATCTGAAAGAGTGGTTTTTCCATGAACCTGATGAGTGATTATCCACTGTTAAAGTGAAATTTGATATTAAAAAAGCCTCCCAGAATTCTGAGAGGCTTGAGCACTTATATCCATTTCGAGTTTAAGACTTAAAACTCAAAATCTACAGCGGCGTAGAATGCGCGGCCCACATCTACATTGTTGTAGTCGTTCTCCTGCTCGTACAAACGATGGTCGGTGATGTTAGTGACACCCGCCTTAATCTTGAAGTCGTTATTGACCTGGTAGCTACCACCCAAATCGATAGTCGTATATGGCTTCAAATCACGTACTTCGGAAGTTTTGGTCGCACGGTCGTAATGCGCATACACCTGATCACCGGTGTATTTTACGTCTGTAAACAAGGTCAACTCATCGGTGGCAAGCCAGTTCAGACCTGCATTCGCCATGACCTCTGGAGTGTAAGCCAGTTTCTCGTCGGTTTTCTTATCCTTAGCGTCTGTGTACGTCAGGTTCGCTGTCAGGTATACAGAATCAGACAGATCGACTTCACCATCAATCTCGATACCTTTGGTTTCCACCTCGTTAATATTGATCATCGAAATGATCTTCTTACCATCAGGTGCGATACCAACAGTGGAATGTCTATCCCTGCTGATCATATCTTTCAGCTGATTGTGGAATGCTGTGCCTTGAACAAACCATGTTGGCTGGTTGTACACAGCAGTTAGCTCGAAAGATTTTGACGTTTCAGGCTTAAGGTCCGGGTTACCCTGAAGGTAACAACGTCCTCCACAACTGATCATCAGAAGTTTGTCTGAGGAATGCCAGATATTCGGTGCTTTAAAGCCTTCACCATATCCCCCTTTAAGCGTCAGATTGTCTGTCGCCTGGAAGACAAGGTAAGCACGAGGGCTAAAGTGTGTGCCAAATTCATTGTGCTTAGTGTAACGACCACTCACGGTTAGAGTTAGAGGATCAGCAATCGAAATTTCATCCTGAACGTAAATGGCACCTTGCTGGTTCGTCTCATTATCTGTGTAGAATTTGGTATGAGAAATTTCCGTGCGGCTGAAATCGAATCCGGTTGTGATTGAGTGATTATCAAGAGCAAATACCACTTTCCCATCCAGGTTGTGGTTGCGTTGAGTACCCGTCATTTCACCTTTTAAATCTGGATGGGAGTTGTCTTCCAGAATTTTGGTGTCTTCGTAGTAATAGTTGAAACTGTTGATACCCCAATCCCAGTCGCGTTCGTAACCGACACCAACATTGACTCGCTCACTCTTGTATTTATTAGCGTCGCGATCGTCTAAAGGTGCTACACGGTCATCCTTCATAAAGCCAAGGTCGAACAACACTTTATCGCGGTCAGACGCTAGCCAGGTCACCGTTGTATCAACACTTAAACGCTTCTGAGACTCCTGAAGATTGGAGTATTTTACGTTCTTATCATCAATCTCCCATGCGTCTCTGTCGCTGACATCCACATTAGCGTGGTACAAAATTGTATCTGGCACCAGTGAACCACTAACAAAAATGCTGCCATTTTTTAATGCGCCGCCGCCATTTTGTGGGTGTTTGTAACCCACAGAACCCGCTACGAAGGTTTCTTCCGTTGGTTCTTTGAGAATGACGTTAACGACACCGCCAATCGCTTCACTGCCGTACAGGGTAGACATAGGACCACGAACCACTTCAACGCGGTCAATGGCGCTTAGAGGGATACTCGACATGTCGAAAGATCCACGAACAATCGCATCTTTCGAGCTAATTTTTCTGCCGTTGACTAACAGCAGGGTATAGGCGGAATCCAAACCACGGATTTTGATCGACGGTTCTGAGCCACCAAAGTTTTCTACTTGAAGACCCGCTAATTTACCTAGAGCATCGGTAATATCTGTTGCAGGAATTTTATTGATCTCTTCACTGGTAACCACGGTGACAGACGCCGGAGCCTGATGAACAGAAACCTGACTGGATGTTCCCGTTACTACCATCACTTCATCATTTTCCTGAGCCAAGGCTGGAGCTACCGAAAGAGCGGCTGCCACTGCGCAGCTCAACTTCAACAATTTCATTATTTTTCCTTTATGCTTGCTACTTTACTGACATTGGAAACAAGCTTGTCAGCCCGTCTGCCAATGTGATGCGCCAACTGAAATAATCGTGTCCGCTGGCAAATTCCTTAAACGTCACGTCGTAGCCCTTTCTTTCGAGCACGTCATGCATATGTCGATTGGTTTCTAAGATGTTGGCGAAATCCGGAAGAAGTTCGAATACACCAGCATTGTGGTAAACCCGAATTGGCTTTCTGGTGTTTTCTTCGATTTCACGGTTCAACCACATGCCAGGCTCTCCTTTCGGTGACCACCAGAAAGATCCTGACTGGCTGAGCACTTTGCCAAACTCGTTGGGGTGCTGAAATGCTATATAGAGAGACGCCAACCCACCGTAGCTTGAGCCAGAAAGCACGGTGTTCTCGGCTTTCGGTGTAATTTGATGATGCTGGCTTAACCAGTGCATGAATTCTGTTGCGAGCATCCTGGCGAAATCAGGGTTTGGGGTAAGCTCAACACCTCTTAATTTCTGAGAGGGGTTGTTTAGAAAGACCGCTCGCATAGGCGGAATCTGCTGAGTCTCGATAAGGTAGTCGAGCAATTTCGGTGTTTTCGCCCGATGTAGATAGGAATCGCCGTCAAACAAAATCAGTAAAGGTGCGTCAGCTTCAAGCGCCTTATCATTGTATGGTCGATAAATGGCAACACTTCTTGTGTTACCAAATTGCTCACTGTCAAATTCGTATTCGCTGACAGTTCCAGCATTTTCGGTGTTTTCATCCAACCAATCACCACTCGGCGGGTGACCGTGAGTGACGGTCGACAAAGCAATCCCTTCTTCAGGAATGTCCCAAGGATGAAGGTTGTTCGGGTCGAGTTGTAAGTTCGCCAGTACCGCCATCCGCTGCTCTCTTCCTTTCGGATTTTCAAGCTGAGGTATATTCGGAGACATTCGGTACGAAAGCCTGAAGTCCTTTGGCACTACATAAGTCTTATGCCACAGGTCTGCACCTTCTAATTTTGAAAGGTAGGCGTGACCATCGTATGGTGCACCTAACAATCGGACATTATTCGCTTTCCCTTTCCAGAGAAACGTGACTGACACATTTTCAGCGTCATGGGGCTCAATGTATGGTGTCCCTTTTTGACTGACCTTTTCCCAAAACACTTTCTCAGCCGACGTTTTCCCTTTCAGGAGATCTTTTTGTAAGGCGACGAGGTCTGGGCTGATTGGAGGTGCTTTCGGATTGACAATTTGATCAGGCTTAAGAGGCACAGTAGCAAGACTGACAGTAACGTTGGCATTCTCATTTCCCGCTTCAATCTGAAGGGTATATTTCCCTGCTTTTTGAAGATGGAGAAATATCGGAGATTCAGAATCGTTGGTCAGCAAGGTCCGCTCAAAAGAACCGGATTCATCCCTCACCTTGACTTTGGATAACGCTGACTGACTTTCAATCTCTCCTCTTAAGTATTTCTCTGACTGAGTCGTCAGAAAAATGCGAGTAGTCTCACGAGTTTTCACTTCTAATTGAATCCGATTCGGCGCATCTTCTACCGAATAGATCTGCTCACCTTTAGGCTCCGCAGAAATAACACCAGAAGTGACCAAACCCAGAGATAGACAAGCTGCCGAAACCGAGAACACGTTTTTCATAATCGCAAATGGTAATGATTATCATTGTCAGAAAATTGGCGCGATTATACGTAGACTTATCAATAGGTAAAGAAGTGTTACATATTTGAGATTGCCCCTCTTTATGACTATTTCAATAGGCAAATAGCCAGCAAAATTAGGCATAAATTTTGATTGAGCGAAACTGAAAAGCGGCAGCAATCTGCTACCGCTTGGTGGTCTTTTTGACTCGTTTTACAGCTTAATAAGAAGCTTCCCTTTGTTCTCACCTGTGAAAAAGAGGTTCATCGCCGACATCGCCGTTTCCAATCCTTCTAAAACGTGAGTCCGGTATTTAATTTTCCCTTGCATAACATAAGGCGTCAGCTTTTGCAGTAGGTCAGGAATGTCGCCATAGTGGTCTGGCATAGCGAATCCCTGTACGGTTATGCGCTTCTTGATAAGAGGAATCCAGTTTGGTCCGGCAGAAGGTTCCGCTGCCGTGTAGTCGGCTATCATACCGCACACTACGATTCGGCCATGGGCATTCATGCGATCGAAAATATGATGCTGAATCGGGCCGCCCGTATTTTCGAAGAACACATCGACACCGTCCGGTGTCAGCTCAGCAAGTCTGGATTTCAAATCGTCTGTCTTGTAGTTAATTGCGCCATCAAAACCCAATTCGTTAACGATCCAGTCCGCTTTTTCATCGCTGCCAACCACACCGATTACTCGTAATCCTTCTGCTTTAGCCAGTTGACCGACAATAGAGCCCACAGAACCCGCAGCCCCCGTTACAACCAGTGTTTCACCGGACTTTGGTTTACCAACATTAAACAGACCCTGAGTGGCAGTTAGCCCGGGTAATGCGAACACAGCGAGCGCGGTTTCAGGGTCGATATTACTTTGTACTTTGTTGACACCTTGACCGCTGCTTAGGGTGTATTCTGTCCAGCCCATCATGCCCATAACTTTGTCACCAATAACAAAGTCAGGATGGTTAGAAGCGACAACTTCGCCGAAACCGCTGGAACGCATACGTGTGTTTAACGCCACTGGAGGAATGTAGCTCTCTTCATCTGGCATCATCCAGCCAATCATTGCCGGATCCATCGACATGTGAGTTTGCTTAATCAGAAACTCCCCTTCGGCGGGTGTCGGGATTTCATTCTCAACGACTTCAAAAAGTTGGGGACCAATTGGACTGCCATCAGGACGTTGAGTCAAAAGAATTTCTTTATACAGAGTCATGCTTATCTCCTTAATTTTCGCAGGCAGTATTGCACATTTGATTCATTGCAAATAGCCTACATATAGCGAATCACTTTTGTTAAAAAGACAATAATATGGATAAATTCCGAGCTCTCTCTTACTTTGTGGAAACCGCCGAGAACGGCAGCTTCTCGGCAGCGGCCAAACGTTTTAAAGTCCCTGCCTCTTCCATTTCACGACGTATTTCAGATCTGGAATCCGATCTTGGTGCGCAGCTACTCACGCGAAGTACCCGTTCTGTTGCCCTGACTGAAGTTGGAGAGCAGTATCTCAAGCAGGTAAAAGGAATTCTTGAACAGGTCAGCCAATCAGATCAAATGGTAAAGAGTTATCAGGCAGCACCAACTGGTACGCTAAAAATCAGTGCGATGGTGGGATTTGGTGAGAGTATTCTGCTTCCTATTCTGGATGAATTTTCTGCCCTATATCCAGAAATAACACTGGATGTTGTGCTTAGTGATCAGCTATCAAAGCTTGAAAAAGACGATGTGGATATCGCAATCAGAGGTGGTTATGCACCGGATGAACGTGTTGTCGCCGTCAGGTTAATGGATAACGATTTTGTTGTGGCTGCCTCGCCGACCTATATAGCAAATCACGGTTCTCCATGTTCATCACAGGAATTGAAACATCACCAGGGTTTGTTTTTCAAAACACCAGTAGGGCCAACGCCTTGGCTGACTGAAATAAACGGAGAGTGGCTGGATGTCTCTGGCAATCCGAAATTGGTTACAAATAACGGAGAGTGGTTACTGCAAAAGGCGATTCAGGGGCAAGGTATATTGATGCTGCCTCGATGGGTTTTACAGCCAGTATTCGATAGCGGGGATTTGGTAGAACTGACGTTTGATGATCCCGTTCAGGTGAGCGTGGGTCGGGATCTGGCTATATTTCTTCTCTACCAGAAACTGGAATACTCCATTCCTAAAATAAAAGCCGCAGTAGATTTCATTACTGAAAAAGTTCGCGGCTTCTAAATTGGTATTTGCTTAGATTCAATAAGTTACTCAGACCAGTTTCTGAATAATTTTCCCGACACCATCCTCCAGCGAAACAGAGGCGACAGCACCATTAATCAAAGTCAGATTCGGTGGAACATGACCAATATCTAGGTCAAACATAACCGGAATACCAAGCTGGCTTAAGTGTCTGTTTAACACGTCTTCATAGGTCAGCGCTGAATCGGCATCAGAATCGACCACGGCGTTTCTGCCTAGCAGTAGCCCATCAATACATTCAAATACCCCTTTGAACTTCATGCTAAGTATGGCTCGCGTCAGATCCATTGGCGACATTTCGGCATTTTCCAGATAAAGCAGTACGCCTTTATCCGACTGACTTTTCATACTTTGCAAATCCAGATACTTGGTACCAAATAGATGAACCAATGTATCCCAGCAGCCACCGATCAACCTTCCCTCTATCGTGTTGGAGTGTGTCGGTTCAGTAAGCCACTTCCACTGAGTTGGGGTATCAGGGTTTAAGACGGCTTGTGGGTTTGCCGAAATTGGCGGCCAGCTCCTTGTATGTGCAAGGGAAGAAACCTGTTCAAAATCGCCGCCGCGTTCAGTATTGAAATGTTGGAAAGTTTGCGCCGTTAGACGCTCCGTAGCATTATCTGTCAAATCCATCAGGTTCGGGCTGTGCGCGGTTGCCCAGCCCAACTGGCTTGTCAATACTGCGGTTAAAGTGCTGATGTCTGAAAAGCCCATTACCCACTTCGGCTTAACATCTTTTAGTTTTTCAAAATCCAGCAGTGGCAGTAACTCCATCGCTAACTCCCCACCCCAAGGAGGAGCAATGGCATCGATATTGTCGTCCTGAAGAAATGCCATCAATTCGTCAGCTCGCTCATCGGCTGGCGCACTGGCACTTTTGTGGTTACCTCTGAGACATTTCCCCTCTACCACTTGAAAACCAAGATTTTCGAGATAGCACTTAACATACTGGAGCCGCGCTTCATGCTCTGGCTGAATACCAGAAGACGGAGCAGTGATGGCAATCGTGCTTCCTGCCACTAGAGGTAAAGGGTACTTCATAGGTTTCATTCCGCTGTTAGTGAAAAATCCAATGTAAACAAATGACTAGCTCAATACCAGAGGAAACGCTTTACCAAATAAAAAGAAGACAAAAAGCTGATAGCTCAGGAAAAAATTCGGTGGTGTCTACGTCTTAATGGAACTTCCCTGACGACCAACTTCACATTATCAATATTGAGATAACCTTTGTAACGCTCAGGCTACAACTTGGATTTGCGCCTTTCTCGAAACAATAAGAACTTTATAAAGCAGTCCAACACAAGGCAGCGACACATGCCTATCTCAATGATTTAAAATGGAATTACTTTAATCTCATCAGTTTCGACAGCCCAAAAAACCTTTCAACAAGCCGGGATACCGCTGCCAATACCCATTAGTATTATGTCACTTTTGGAACTAATCATTTTCATTTATTCCCTATATCAATAAAAACGAAAGCGCTACATTCACGCCGAATTAACATAAATAACACAAGTATAAAAATTACTCAGATCTGTACATTTCAGTAGAAATGACTGTCTGATGCCTTTAAGAGGTTGTATCCATGAGTGAAACACTTTTAGCCCTAATTGCCTTTTCACCTATTGTGGTGGCGGCAATCCTTTTAGTTGGTCTTAACTGGCCAGCCAAAAAAGCCATGCCTGTGGCTTTTGCTTTAACCGTTGCGATTGCGCTTGTCTTTTGGGACATGTCGGCAAACCGTGTCATTGCTTCCGTATTTCAGGGTTTAGGCATTACGGTGTCTGTCCTTTGGATCGTATTCGGTGCCATCTTCTTACTTAACACTTTAAAACACACCGGTGCGATTGCGACCATACGTAATGGCTTCACCAATATCTCTCCAGATCGCCGAGTTCAGGCCATTATCATCGCCTGGTGTTTCGGTTCCTTTATTGAGGGTGCTTCAGGGTTTGGTACGCCAGCTGCGATTGCAGCGCCATTAATGGTGGCTATCGGCTTCCCTGCACTAGCTGCCGTTCTAATGGGCATGATGATTCAGTCTACTCCCGTATCTTTCGGTGCAGTTGGAACGCCAATCATCGTTGGGGTAAATAAAGGTCTGGATACCCACAACATCAGCGAAGCGCTGATTGCCAATGGCTCTACCTGGGAAGCTTACTTACAGCAGATTACTTCTAGTGTCGCGCTGACTCATGCCACTGTAGGTACTTTGATGCCAGTTCTGATGGCGATGATGCTGACTCGTTTCTTTGGTAAAAACCGTAGCTGGACTGAAGGGTTGGATATTCTTCCATTTGCGCTGTTTGCAGGTATTGCTTTCACCGTTCCTTATGCCCTGACAGGTGTTTTCCTTGGCGCTGAATTCCCGTCTCTGATTGGTGGACTGGTTGGTCTGGCGATTGTGGTAACAGCGGCAAAGAATGGCTTCCTAGTGCCTAAATCCAAGTGGGATTTCGAAAGCGAAGACAAATGGCAGGCTGAATGGCTTGGTACGCTAAAAATTGAACTGGACGACAACAAAGGCAAGCCGATGAGCCTTGTTGTTGCTTGGCTTCCGTACGTATTACTTGCCGTTATTCTTGTTGCCAGCCGTGTAAGCGCTGAGCTCAAATCGCTACTTCAAAGTGTCAGCCTTTCCTTTGGTAACATCCTTGGTGAAACAGGCATTAGCACTGCGATTCAGCCTCTTTATCTACCTGGTGGCATTCTGGTATTCGTGGCTTTCCTTGCTGTGCTTATCCAGTCGCGTAGCGCCACACCGTTGGTAAAAGCGTTTGGCGAATCAAGCAAGACACTGATCGGTGCCGGGTTTGTATTGGTATTCACCATTCCTATGGTTCGAATCTTCATTAACTCAGGCATTAACGGAGCCGATCTGGCGAGTATGCCAGTCACCACAGCAAATTTTGCGGCGGGTCTGGTAGGCGAAGCTTTCCCTGCTTTGAGTGCAACTGTCGGCGCTTTGGGTGCGTTTATCGCGGGTTCGAATACCGTTTCTAATATGATGTTTAGCCAATTCCAGTTTGAAGTGGCGCAAACGCTGTCCATTTCGAGCGCGGTTGTCGTTGCCCTTCAGGCTGTAGGCGCGGCTGCGGGTAACATGATTGCCATCCACAATGTGGTTGCTGCATCCGCAACGGTTGGTCTGCTTGGTCGTGAAGGTGCGACATTGCGCAAAACGGTCATTCCAACTTTCTATTACCTTGTAGTAACGGGTGTGATTGGCATGGTCGTTATCTACGGGTTCAATATGACCGACGCATTAATGTAAATAAACAGAGCGGGCTTTAAAGCCCGCCATAAAAACAAGTATTACTGCTTTTTTTAGCTCTTATCTTGCTCAACGCCCAGAAAAACAAGAGTTAACTTTTACTATTCAGGACTGAAAATATGATCATTTCCGCATCTACTGATTATCGCGCTGCAGCAAAAGCTAAATTGCCTCCGTTCTTGTTTCATTACATCGACGGTGGTTCATACAACGAACACACGTTAAAACACAACACAGACGATCTGTCTGATGTTGCCCTGCGTCAACGCGTGTTACGTGACATGTCTGAACTGAGTTTGGATACCGAACTTTTTGGCGAAAAAATGTCAATGCCAATCGGTCTTGCTCCTGTGGGTCTGACAGGAATGTACGCAAGACGCGGCGAGGTTCAGGCTGCAAAAGCGGCAGACAAGAAAGGCATTCCATTCACCATGTCTACTGTCTCTGTCTGCCCGATTGAAGAAGTCGCTCCGGCTATTGAGCGCCCTATGTGGTTCCAGCTTTATGTCTTGAAAGACCGTGGTTTTATGAAAAACGTACTGGAACGTGCAAAAGCCGCTGGCGTAACCACACTGGTATTCACCGTAGATATGCCTGTTCCGGGCGCTCGTTACCGTGACATGCACTCTGGCATGAGTGGACCGAACGCCGCGGCTCGCCGTGTTTTCCAATCCATGCTTCATCCAAGCTGGGCGCTGGATGTAGGCGTATTGGGCAAACCACACGATTTAGGGAACATCTCTGCCTATCGCGGAGAACCAACTAAGTTAGAAGACTACATCGGCTGGCTTGGTGCGAACTTCGATCCGTCCATTAGCTGGAAAGACCTGGAGTGGATCCGTGATTTCTGGGATGGTCCTATGGTCATCAAAGGTATTCTGGATGAAGAAGACGCCAAAGACGCAGTCCGATTTGGTGCAGACGGCATCGTAGTATCGAACCATGGTGGACGTCAGCTAGACGGCGTATTGTCGACGGTTCGCGCTTTACCAAACATCGCCGATGCTGTGAAAGGTGACTTGAAGATCATGGTGGATTCAGGTATCCGCACGGGTCTGGATGTGGTTCGCATGTTAGCTCTGGGAGCAGACTTCACTCTGTTAGGGCGCTCGTTTGTTTATGCGCTGGCAGCTCAGGGCGGAAAAGGGGTTGAGAACCTTCTGGATCTCTATGAAAAAGAGATGCGAGTGGCGATGACTCTGACAGGTTCGAAAAGCATTTCTGACATTTCTTCGGATCTTCTGGTTAAGTTGGATAAGTAATCAATACTTCGTCCTAATAAAAAAATGTGAGAGGTTTAACAAAATCTCTCGCATTTTTTATTATTCGCCGCCAAAATACGCCCCTCCTGTTCATCCACGTTATCAATATCCATGAAAAAATCCTTATTGCCTCTGGCTCTGCTATCCCTTTCGTTTTTTGCTCAAGCTGAAGAAGGTTACTACTTTGGTGCGGGCTACAATATTTCCACTTCGGAAAACAGCGGCGATAAAACGGGATTAAGTGCGAGTTTCGGGCATACCTTTCCTTTGGGCAGTACTTTTGCCGCATCATCAGAATGGCTTTATACCGATTTAGGCAAGCACGGTGGTTACGATATTTCCAGCATCGCCTGGAACCTGAAACCAACGCTTCCACTGAGCGATACCATGCATGTCGCAGGCGTGTTTGGCACTAACTATTTCTTTCAGGAAAGTGAGAAAGACAAAGATAACAAATTTGGTATTTCCTATGGTGCGGAGTTGGGGCTGCGTTTAACTCAACATATTCAGGTAAATACCGGATACAAGATCTTCAATGCGAAAAGTCAGGTGTCCTCAATGTACGCAGAGTTCCAGCTGAGATTCTAAGTTCATCATTCCTGACAATCGAATCAAAACAGGCTGCCATTGGCAGCCTGTTTACTATTACATCCGTATATACCACTACGATTCAATAACAACCGTGTACTCGGGTTCTCTTTCCCTTTTCTTTCGTCCTGTCGCTCATCGCTAAAATGTCTTTGATAAATGCGGCATAAAAAATCGGGAACACATAAAACATCACCAAAACATAGCTGACTTTCAGCCTCATTGGCATGTATCGCCTCTTCCCGTCATCGAATACGGTAATGCCCGTGACCATAAAGAAGCCAATGACATATATCGAGACCAACGTGCCCACCATGCTGTATACG
Source organism: Vibrio nigripulchritudo ATCC 27043 (assembly GCF_000222685.1). GTDB lineage: Bacteria > Pseudomonadota > Gammaproteobacteria > Enterobacterales > Vibrionaceae > Vibrio > Vibrio nigripulchritudo. The sequence continues at coordinate 12,427 of NZ_AFWJ01000312.1, forward strand.
AAAAACACCCACGCAAGAACCTTACTTAACGCTTGCCTTACGCAGGGTTCAAATTCCTGAGCCAATTCACAGTATTCCTGCAGACTCGGATCAATTAGCCAATCCATTGTTGTTTACCTAGCTCTGATGATTTTTATATTTAGAGGATGGAATTCTATGGATTAGATATTAAATTCACATTAATTTATCAGTGAAAGATACAATAAATAACAAGAACTTAGCGTCATGCAAATAAAAGTACATAACATGCCAAACACTCGAAAGTTGAGCTGTTCTTTCAACTGAGAAATCCCATAAGCGTGAACTACCCGTCCTAGCACCATAAGGGCACCCGCAATGTGAAGGAAATACCCATTACCACCCAGATATTCAATTGCGAACAGCAATATAATCGTTAAGGGCACGTATTCGGCAAAGTTAGCATGAGCTCGCGAGGCTCTTAACAGTTTTTTACTTTCTCCTGCACCAACGGCGATTTTGGTTTGTTTTCTGGCTGTGATTGTCCTGGCAGACAATGTGATATAGACAAATGTCAGTATCGATAGATAAATCCCGGTTATCATAAAATTCCCTTAGAAAAAACAAACGCCATAGGTTGCTAGGATTAACAACCTACGACGCAAGGTGTTGTGGCAACTAATCTTACTCGCTCACAATCATATCAAAGCCGCCATAAATCATCCGTTTACCATCAAAAGGCATAGGGTGTTTCTCTTGGTCAAACCTTGGGTCTTCCATCATTTTCGGGTAGGCAGCGTCTCTCACCTGTTTGGATGGCCAGATTACCCATGAAATACAGACTACCTCTCCTTCATGACAATCTACGGCTTTGAAAAAATCGGTGTGCTCCCCTTCTGGTATGTCGTCTCCCCAACACTCAACCACAGACAACGCACCAAGCTCTTTGAATAACCCTGCCGCCATTAAGGCGTGGTCAATGTACTTTTGCTTGTTTCTTGCGGCACCGCTGCCGCAAATCCATCTACATAACTCATCGTCATTTCCTTATCGACACATTCCTGTTAAGACTATGCGAATTTAAGAGGTCTGCCAGTCTCAAATAGGCGATAAAGTTACGATGTTTAGGGTTTCTTAAGCTGGTAGATGTAGGCACTGACTCTTTCGCCCGTTTTAAGCTCTACAGACGTTAGAACTCGCTCGTAACCGGGTCCTTCAAATTCGTCTAGTTGCTGCCAGTGTTGGGTAAGATCATCGGATTCAAAAACGAAGCCCTGCACTTTCTCTCCATGGGGAGACAAATCAATACCTGGGTAGCCTAAATCTGCGCCCCACCCTTCCTGTTTTAATGTGCCCAGCACAAACCCTTCTTGCCAGACACCTTGCACATCCTCAAGAATATGCGCATTGGGTCGACCAGGTGCCAGTGTCCCGTAAACAAACAACCTTTTCATCTCATCCTCTGGTTCTGATTATTCTTTCAAATCAAGTTGCCAGTAACTGACATCAATCCAGTCTCCAAACTTAGTGCCTACTTTTTTGAACTCGCCGACTTGAGTAAAACCCAGAGACTTGTGCAGAGCGACACTGGAAGCATTAGGCAAACTCACCACGCCAATAACACTTTGCATTCCTCGGGCTTTTAAGATGGAAATTAAATGTGAATACAGCTTTTTTCCCACACCTCGACCTGAAGCATTGGGAGATACATAAATCGTCGATTCAGTCGTAAACCGATAGGCACTTCGTGCGTGCCATAATCCTGCGTAGGCATAGCCAACCACTCTTTCGCTATCGAGGATGACAATCCATGGCAGACCCTGCCCCTGAACTTTTCCGACTCTGCTGTTCATTTCCTCTGGGGAAATGGATCGCTCCTCAAAAGTCGCAGTGCTGTTGGCAATAAAGTAATTATAAATGTTCGTGATCGCCTCAATGTCTTGCGATTCTATGTATCTGATTTCCATATCAACTCAAATCCTTTTGAAAATGATAACAAGCTCAATGAAGCAACGACACTTTGTTAATGTCAAGTAACTCAACGAGCAATATAGTTCATTCTAAATTTTCGAACAAACCCGTCAACAAACTCCCATTAACCGCTAGAAAAGAACTCTATAAGATGACTTTCAACAGCTAATCAAAGGGGTTAGCGAAAATAGTCTTATTCGAATTTATTGAGGTTAATATGAAAAGTTTCCTAAAACAGATCACTCTAAGCACCGCAGGTTTCAGCACTTTGGCATTGCGAATTCCTGTTGGCATCATACTAATGGCGCATGGTGCACAAAAATTATTCGGCTGGTTTGGCGGATATGGTCTTGAAGGAACCGGGCAGTGGATGGCACCTATCGGTCTGGCACCGGGCGTACTGATGGCGTTTCTAGCGGGTAGCGCAGAATTCTTTGGTGGTCTGTTCCTAATTCTCGGTATATTGACTCGCCCAGCGGCAATAGTGACGGCATTTACCATGATTGTTGCCATTTTTTCCGTGCATTTTGAAAACGGCTTATTCCTTTCGAACAATGGTTACGAGTTCGGGCTGGCTTTGCTTGCAGCTTCTGTGTCTCTGGCTATTTCCGGCTCAGGAAAACTGGCACTGGACGAATCACTGGTCAAGAAACTGGCTTAAATATACAGGCGCAGACAGAGTCTGCGCCTTTGTTAGCTATTAGCAATTAGCTTTGTTCGCCCTAACTATGACCAGAGTGGGTTTTGAATAATCAAACCAAGAGATACCCCCTGCAGGCAAGCGGCATAAAACAGGTTTAGCCCTTTGGCATATCGCTCACTACTGCTGACCTTGGATAACCAATAGCCCATTTTTACCCATACTAGATGCATTGATACATTCAATATCGCGAGCCACACCACCAGCACCAAGACTCCCTGCTCGCCAAAAGCGCTTTGTGCCTGCTCACTAAACAGTGAAAACATCAGAAACACCATCAGCCAGCCTTTACTGTTCAGCAACTGAACCACCAAGCCATCGACAAATCCAAATACTTTCTGCTCTCCATCAGAAGTCTGCTTGGCGCTTTTTACAAACATCACTGCCAGATAGATCAAATAGCCAGCTCCCAGTAGCTGCACAATATTCATCACGGTCGGGTAGCTCTGAACCGCCTGTCCGAGACCAAACCCAATGATTAAAGACTTCACCAGAAAAACAAGATCAACACCGGCGACGAGTGGCAATGATTTTCTTAAACCAACTCTTGCACCTGAAGCCGCAAAGATGATGTTCGCAGGTCCCGGGCTAAACACCAATGGAAACATCACACCTAACCAAATGACAAATAAGCTCATGCTTTACCTCCTTTTGCATTTTGAAAGAAGGATAATTCAACGAGTATTCTGCCTCTTGTACAAAATTGCACTTAGCTGTGACTAGAGTCTGTTGCCCTAACGAATGACATAGTTTTTGGGCGTGACACCAAAAGCGCGTTTGAAGTTTCGGTTGAAATGGCTTTGATCGTAAAAGCCACAAGCTAAGGAGGTTTCAACACAACTGTTGCCCTGCGCTAAAAGCTGTTTGGCTTTATGGGCTTTCACCAAAAGCAGAAACTGATGAGGGGTAATTCCATAAGACGCTTTGAAAGCGCGGATCAGTTGAAACCTGGACTTCTGTGTTTCATCTTCCAGCTCGTCTAGCGACACATTTAATTGCCAGTTATCCAACAGGTATTCACGAACCTTTAACGCACTCTTGTCACTTTTCAGTTTCGCCGAGGCATTGACAGACATCGACCCATAACGGGTAAAGAGCTTTTCAAGCACAACTGCCAGTAAAGAATCTTTGGTTAGGTTGAAACTGGAATGTTCTAAGGACAGGTGAAGCTGCTGTAACTCGGAAAACAACTCAAGATCATCAATGACAGGTTTGTCTAGTATTGGATCGACTGACCGCCCAGCATGCTCGAAGAGTTGATGGATGGTATCGAGATCGAAGTAAAACATGCGATACCGCCAGCCATCGTTACAGCTCGCATAACCCGTGTGGATTTCAGAAGGGTTAATGGTAACGATATGATTTTTGGGAACAACAATATTCTGACCTCGGTAGAGAAGCCCTTCGGCGCCATCCTCTATTAACCCGATAGCCAGTTCATCATGCCAGTGCTTAGCGAACTCGAACTTGTTGTAATTAGCGGACAACAGTTCAATCCCAGAAAAGTGTTCGCTCTTCCATATCTTCGCGGTTTCCAATCTGATTCCTTTTTCGAATTCGCTTTAAAGTATCACTCGCTCAGCAAGTAATCATTGTTTTTCTGAAACTTAACCCAATCTTATATTCTGAAAGAAGGTTGAACTGCAAAAGGAGTACTCATGCCAACCATTAGACCTGCTCTACATTCTGACATAAAAAGAATCTCTGACATTGAATCTCTCTGCTTTCCCGAAAGTGAAGCTGCGTCATTAGAATCATTCACTAAAAGATTTGATGTTTTTCCGGAGTGCTTTTTTGTCTTAGAAATCGATAATCAGGTCGTCGGGCATATTAACGGATGTCGCTATCACCTTCCTGAACTCCCAGACGAATTATTTGAAGATGCGAATCTTCATAATCCTGACGGCGCATTTCAAACGGTTTTCGGACTAGCGGTTGACCCACAGCACCAACGTAAAGGATACGCTTCTGAACTCACCAAACACTTGATTCAGATTTGCCGTCAGCGTGAACTTGAAGGAATGGTTCTTACCTGTAAAGAGCACCTTATCCCGTTTTATCAGCACCACGGCTTCGTTCTTCGAGGAAAATCGGAGTCATGCCATGGTGGTGCATCCTGGTTTGACATGACTCTGAATTTCTAGCCTCTGTTGAAAACCGTAATATCCATTTCTTCGATTTTACACACCGCCTGAATCGTCGGGTGCTGGCTGAGTGATTTTAGATACGCCGCCAGATTGGGGAACGTTAACGGGTTCTTCTCCACTGGCAGAGACCATTCAGCTAGCATAAACAGGAAGTAATCAACCGCCGTAAGCTGCTCACCTATCAGGTATTTGTGCTTTGCGAGTTGTTCATCAATAACGGATAGCGCATTGGCGATCTGGACTTCCTGTGCCGCTTTCACGTTCTCTACTGTACTTTCATCATTGGTATGACGATGAGCGTAGTAATACACCATCAACTCAGTCTGTAGCGTGTTATTCAGGTAAGCCAGCCACTGGAGAAACAGCGGTCTGGCTTTGTCACCTACAGGTGGTATCAGCCCGTGTTCTGGGTGGCTTTCCGTAAGATGCATGCAAATGGCCGGGCTCTCGAAAATGGGTTGACCGTCGTCGATCAATGTCGGAATGCGACCAGCCGGGTTCAGCTTTAAATACTCGGCAGATTTTTGTGAATTCGACTTTTTGTCGACTAACACCAGCTCATAAGGTAACTGCATATGATGCAGAAGAAAGTGAGGGGCTAAGCTGGCATTGTTTGGGTAGTAGTAAAGTGTGTACATAACGTGTCCTTACTTAGAGTCGATTTCTTGCACTTCATCAGGTTCTGGGTTTGTCGGAAATCGTTTTGCCTGAATGGTGGTTCTTCCTTCCATTATGCATTTCGCGATACGGTGCATACCATCAAAAACCCGAAAATCTTCCGTTAAAATGACGGGATAAGACAAATCCGCGTTAATGATCCTCTCGCAATGTTTGGCGATGTTTCGACAAGTCGGTAGAGGTCCATCTAAGCTAAACCAAGTGACTTCGTCAGGACCACAAATATCATCAATGGCGATTTCTTCGGTTGGTAATGCCTCAGCAAGTGTCCATATTCTTTCTATGTCCCAGACAGACCGAACTCCATCGTTAATTTCACCATATTGCTGTTTTGCCATTTGTATTTCCTTGATATTGACCTGAGGGAGAACGGGATAAGAGCAATCAACGGTTCAGGAGCAGTTCCATGTAAACCGAATGGGGATCATACTGGTAGTCGCCAAATTCATTCCTTTCACGAAAACCCAATGATTCGTACAACTTGATGGCAGCGTGTTGCTTGTTTCCCGTTTCCAGCCTGAGAACTGAGACAAAACGATTGGACGTAGCATCGATCAAGTGCTTTAAAACGCGTTTTGCCTGGTCTTTACCACGAAATTCTGGCTTCACATAAATGCGTTTAAACTCACCATACTCGTCGTTGTCCTTTTTAAAAACAACAGCGCCGCAGGCAGACAAAACGTCACCATCGTATATACCAGCAAAATACACGTTATCGTCGTCTAACTTATCCAGAGGAAGTAAATCGTTTGATTCTGCTGGATACAGAGAATTCATGAGATGATCGATGTCTTGGATGATTTCAGGAACGCCGGGGGAATGGGAATAAAGCGGTACAACTTTCATGTGACTCCTTGTCTCTAAACTTCGAGGGAGTCAAAGGTAACACATTCATATTAAGGTGATTTTAAGGTGAAATTAAGGTATCGATATACACTGAAATGTTTCAGGTTTAATTAACCCATTTTGCGCCGTTTCGTACTTCAACAAGGTTTGATCGCACTCACTGGTTTCCCATGGAAGGCAACTGGATAAGGAAATAGTGCAAGTTTGCTCAAAACAGCCTGCGTCTAAGCGGTTTATGTGATTTTGCATGTTGTTGCTCACCAGGCTCGCAACAACATCTCCCACAGTTTCACTGTTGTAATAGCAGGCGCGTTGCTCTTGTCTCAGTGGTACATTTGCGTGTTTGAGTACCTGTGATAACAGCGCATCTGATTCTGATGCATTTCGTACCGCCAGTTGAGAATGCACATCCTTCCCAAACCAGCCAAGAACCACTGCCAACACCAGTACTACCAACACTTTCATTCTGTTAAGTCCCTCTAACATTTGAGGGACTCACTATACCGATATTCGTCCTCTGTTATAGGCTCATAATTGAGAAACAGGTCGCGGCGCAAACCGAAAGATAAAGATCATGATGGCACTTTGAAAGCGGCTCTGGCGGCATCCACAGCCGGACGCATAGAGCATTCGCTAGCATGGTCGTTGATCAACCCCATCGCCTGCATAAACGCATATGCGGTGGTCGGTCCGACAAACTTCCAGCCTCGTTTCTTGAGTTCTTTTGACAGTGCTTTCGATTCCGGGGAAGTCGACTGAGACTGAGGTACGAAATTTTCGTCACACTTAGCTTCATAACGCCACATGAACACTGCCAGTGAACCTTCCTGTTCGACCATTTCCACCGCTCGCTTTGCGTTGTTGATTACGGCTTCAATTTTGCCTCGGTGCCTGATGATTCCTGCGTCCTGAAGAAGACGCTCGACATCACTTTCATCGAATTTGGCCACTTTGTAAAAATCGAACTGTTCAAATGCCGCACGTAAATTGTCTCTTTTCGAAAGAATGGTTCGCCAGCTTAACCCCGACTGAAAGCTCTCTAGACAGATCTTCTCGTACAATCGCTGGTCATCACCAACTGGAAAGCCCCATTCCTTATCGTGATACTCAAAGAAGTCCGGAGCAGCTGCGCACCAACTGCACCGCGGCAAACCGTCAGGTCCTTCTACTGTGTTTGTCATGATTATTTTCCTATCAAACAGTTCAGAGAATCACTGGCTGTGTGAGCTTCGATTTCGATGATACTGACTTCGACAATCTTCTCCCGAACAAATGGATCTTCCGAAAGCTTTGCCTCTAGCTCTTCCCGATTTGTCCCCCGAACAAATAACGCACCGCCCGGTCCAGGTTTTAGGTTACCTACTAAAACAAACGTTCCGTTTTTTATGCCTTCGTCTAACCAAGCCTTATGGTTTTGCATATGCTGTTTTACCAGCTCCATCGCGCCAGTCAGTTTTAATGAAACAACAAACATCAGTGTATCTCCCTACTCTTTATTTTTTCGTCCAGCCAGTCGCACATTTGTGCCACTTCAAATTCGATAAATTCATCATCCTTAAAGGCGTTGTTCAAAGTGGCAACCCCTTGGCTTCTGGCAAGCAAATGCATGGCAAGTGTTGGCGATTCCTGCTGAAAGCCCAATGCCTCAAACTGAACGATAAGCCAGCTCTTAAACAGACCAAACAGTCGGTTTGCATCTGGTAAAGCCGGGTGTTCCAGCTTGCTCAATTCCGTGGTGAGTGTGCCAACCGGACAACCAAACTGTTTAATTTTGGATTTATTGGCGATCAGAATATGGATAAAACTGCGGATCCTTTCTTCAGGGGCGTCGCTGGCTGATTCCCATTGCTCCAGAATGCTCTCTGTATTTTCAAAACGCCTGGCAATCACAGCCGTCAGAATGTCGTCTTTCGACTTGAAGTGATAATAGAAATTACCGCGCGATATGTTCACTGCCGATGCAATATCGGCAAACGAGGTATATTCATAGCCATTCTGATAGAAGAGCATGTCTGCCGCTTCTACAATTTCCTGTCTTTTGGTACCCGCCATTTCTGTCTCCAGATCCAACTTTAGGACAATTGACCTAACTCACTAATTTTAAAATAGGACAATTGTCCCAATTCTGTCGTAGATCTCGATCACATACTAGAAAATCAGCGGTAGGAAGGCGATGTGCGTTTATGTCAAAGTCCTGCACAACAATTATAAAAGGAAAGCGATATGAGAAAATATCGAGGGAGCTGTTTGTGTGGCGGGGTAACATTTGAAATCACCCAATTTGATTCTCAGGTAGGACATTGCCACTGCTCGATGTGTCGTAAGTTTCACGGTGCTGCGTTCAGCACTTTTATTAACGTACCGAGAGGTCGTATTCGTTGGTTAACGGGTGATTTGCTTTTAAGAAAATATACCGCTCAAAATGGAACAGAAAGAACCTTTTGTGAGGAATGTGGCTCTAGCCTGGCTTTTAAATCTCCAAAATCAGAAAGAGGCAGCATTGAGATCGCATTGAGCGCCTTAGATGACCACGTTCCCGTGACGCCAGACGCTCACATTTTTATGTCATCGAAAGCCGACTGGTATTCAGATCAAGATGACTTACCCAAATTCGAACAAGGCAGAGATAGCTCACGATTTGACTAGCTTAAGCTCGGCTCCGCCGATTCTTCTCGTTCAGGCTTTGCTTCATTTATTTCATCGTTATCAGAGTGAATGTGCTCTGATTCGTACAGTGCGTTGTCTTGATTGTAGTATCGGACAACGAAGGGAGTGAGCATAACAGAGGAAGGAAAAAAGCGCTTCATAACGGTAACCCTCTTTGAAATAGACAAGGTAATAGTAAGTCAGCGCTTTTTCGATAATCCTGATATAAAACAATAAAATGCTGTCCTGTATTTTATTTCCAGTTGCAGCATTTTAGATTGCTTATGGAAGCAGCAATTGCTGCAGTTCTTTCCAGCATTTTACTTCGTGATGTGGGTCAATACCTTCGGGTCTGTTTGCCCCTTCAGTATTGAGCCAGCATGTTTCGATGCCTGCATTCAAACCACCCAACACGTCTGAGTGAGGGTTATCCCCTACCATTAGAATTTTGTCTTTATTTGGATGCCCCATCTTTTCAAAAGCGGCATCAAAAATAGCCACGTCTGGCTTAGCAATCCCGACTTCTTCCGAGATAATCACATGTTCAAAATATTGGCTCAAACCTGTTTTTTCCAGACGGATACTTTGAAGTTGAGTAAAGCCATTTGTGATGATTCCCAGTTTAGCTTTCTTGCTTATCAACTCTAAAACTTCAGGAACATGAGGCAGTGGTTGGCAAATGTCTGCCATCGCATCAAGGAATTTTTCATTTAATTCAGACGGATGCAAGCTAAGCTTCTGTCCCCAGATTACGAAACGATCTTCTTGTAGCTGTTTCGCATTTATTTCACCGTCTTGGTATTT
>NZ_AFWJ01000311.1 GCF_000222685.1 Vibrio nigripulchritudo ATCC 27043
GTTCAATAGTCGGTTACCACCAAAAGATGTGGTTTCTGCGATACGGTTCAGTTCGTCATTCAGTGCGGTTACCTCTTCCTGAATCGCGATACGTTCGGCTTTGGAGTTAGAGCCGTTCGCGGATTGCAGGGACAGGTCACGCATACGTTGCAGGATATTCGTGGTTTCGTTCATCGCACCTTCGGCTGTCTGAGCGATGGAAATACCGTCGTTGGCATTTCGTACCGCTACATCCAGACCGCGGCTCTGTACGTTCAGACGGTTGGAGATCTGAAGACCTGCCGCATCGTCTTTCGCGCTGTTGATTTTGAAACCGGATGACAAACGCTCCATAGATAGGTTTAGGTCACTTGCTGCGTTGTTTAGGTGACGCTGCGCTGTCATTGCTGATACGTTGGTGTTTACAGTCATGCCCATGATGTAATTCTCCAAAAAATGTTAGTTAATCCGAGCTCTGTTTCTCACGCAGAACCCATTCCTCTCTCTGTACTTTCTTTAACGGCACCCAAACCAGATACTTTAGAATTTTTTCCAATTTTCTTTAAAAACTTTTCCAAACCTAATTTTTAGTAAGTCACTCACACCAAAAAAGCACCAAAACCCATAAGATATGTTATTAATTAATTATAAAGCTCAAAAAAGGAGCCATTCGACTCCTTTTGATGTATTGGTCTTTTAGAAGTTCAGTTAACCCAGCAGACTCATCGCTGCGTTTGGCGCTTGCTTCGCCTGAGCCAGAATCGAGGTGGATGCCTGTTGCAGGATCTGCGCTTTGGTCATCGACGTTGTCTCGGAGGCGAAATCAGTGTCTTTGATTCGGCTCTTCGAAGCGTTCACGTTCTCGTTAATGTTGTCTAAGTTACTGATGGCGTGTCCGAATCGGTTCTGGAATGCACCCAGCTCTGCTCGGTGGCTGTCCACGTATTTCAACGCAGTATCCAGAATCGCAACAGATTCCTGAGCACCCGCCACAGAGGTTACATCGATAGTATCGACCGTAACGTTCTGACCTGGGTTAAACGCCAGTTCACCTGCCAGTGCACCACCGAAAGTCACGTCGCCAATGACTTTGTTGTTCCCTGCGAAGACTTGTAATTTACCACCCTCACCAACTGATGCTTTCACCAGGTCTGTCTGACCATTGATGTAAGTCGCCAGTTCTTCGATGTCGTCCCCTGCTTTGGCACTGACGTTCAGTGTTTGCGGGTCGCCGAAGCTGTCGGTTAGAGTGATGGTCAGGTCCGTCGCGGCATCTGGCACTGTCCAGTCTTTGTCTTTGCCGTTCGCTGCCTGGTAGCTCTTACCACCCATCATTTCGTTGTCGCTACGCATGTCTCGCATGGTGAGCATAACCGCTTCACCGTTGTCTGCACCGATTTGGAATGCCGCTGTACCGTAAGTCCCGTTCAGTAGTCGGTTACCACCAAAGGATGTGGTTTCTGCGATACGGTTCAGTTCGTCATTCAGTGCAGTCATCTCTTCCTGAATCGCAATACGCTCTGATTTTGAGTTAGAGCCATTCGCAGATTGCAGGGACAGGTCACGCATACGTTGCAGGATATTCGTGGTTTCGTTCATCGCACCTTCGGCGGTCTGAGCGATCGAAATACCGTCGTTAGCATTTCGTACCGCGACACCTAAGCCTCGGCTTTGCACGTTCAGACGGTTGGAGATCTGAAGACCTGCCGCGTCGTCTTTCGCGCTGTTGATTTTGAAACCGGATGACAAGCGCTCCATAGATAGGTTTAGGTCACTCGCTGCGTTGTTTAGGTGACGCTGCGCTGTCATTGCTGATACGTTGGTGTTTACAGTCATGCCCATGATGTATTCTCCAGTTGATTTTCCGTTATTACGGTCTCCGCCGTCGCGGAAAACCAAGCGTATTTCTCTCTCGTGCTTTTTATAACGGCTCAGTCACAAAGATCTTTAGAGAAAATTCATCGTGTCTTTGAATATTTTTTAAACATCCATTTATTCAGATAGTTGCGTGAAGAATTGGGAGTGATTTTTGAGCGAAACTGACAAAGATCCTTAGATTGATCTCACATTAATAGGTGTTATTTGACGAGGTTTATTTCGTGGTAGGGTCAGGATTATGCATAAAGACGGGCAGAAATTTCTGCCCGTGCTTCTTTTAGTACTTCTGTTGGCAGGTAGTAGGCAAATTAGCCCAACAGGCTCATTGCTGAGTTTGGTGCCTGCTTAGCCTGTGCAAGAATCGATGTGGACGCTTGCTGAAGGATCTGTGACTTAGTCATTGCCGTCGTCTCCGCCGCAAAATCAGTGTCTTTGATTCGGCTCTTAGACGCATTGACGTTTTCGTTAATGTTGTCCAGGTTGCTAATGGCGTGATCGAAACGGTTCTGGAACGCACCTAACTCAGCACGGTGGCTGTCTACGTACTTAAGCGCCGAATCAATAATCGCAACCGATTCTTGAGCACCGGCTACAGAGGTAACGTCAATACTGTCTACTGTTACGTCTTGTTTAGGTCCCATCGTCAGCTCACCGGCTAAGCCACCACTGAAAGCGAGATCACTTGAAACTTTGTTATTGCCAGCAAAGATCTGAAGCTTACCTTCTTCACCTACCGATGCTTTTACTAAGTCTGTCTGACCATTGATGTAGGTAGCAAGCTCTTCAATATCATCACCGTCTTTTGCGTTGATAGTCAGAGTCTGTGCCTGACCGAAACTGTCTGTCAGGTTGATAGTAAGATCAGATGCCGCCGCTGACACTTCCCAGTCTTTATCTTTACCATTGGTTGCCTGATAAGACTGACCGCCCATCATGTTGTTGTCGCTTCGCATATCTTTTAATGAAAGCATAACGGCTTCACCATTGTCAGCACCGATCTGGAACGACTTGGTACCGTAGGTACCGTTGAGCAGTTTATTACCACCAAATGACGTGGTTTCTGCAATACGGTTCAGCTCGTCGTTTAGTGCAGTAACCTCTTCCTGAATCGCGATACGTTCAGCTTTGGAGTTAGAGCCGTTAGCTGATTGAAGAGAAAGGTCACGCATACGTTGCAGGATGTTAGTTGTTTCATCCATTGCACCTTCGGCGGTCTGAGCAATCGAAATACCGTCGTTAGCGTTACGTACTGCCACGTCAAGACCACGGCTTTGTACGTTTAAGCGGTTCGAGATCTGCAAGCCCGCAGCATCGTCTTTCGCACTGTTGATCTTAAAGCCTGAAGAAAGTCTTTCCATAGACGTTGTTAGATCGCTAGCCGCATTGTTCAGGTGACGTTGTGCTGTCATTGCCGAAACGTTGGTATTTACTGTCATGCTCATGGGTATTGCTCCAAATGATTTTCCGTTGTTGCGCTTTCCGTGCAAACGGAAAACCACGTTGTTATTTTCAAGATGTTAGGGTCTGTTAACCTTTCGAGATGATTTTTGCAGCGAGTTGTGGGTTCTTTATACAAGGCAACGCTTATTCGGTGTAGTCGCTCTACATCATATAAGCGATAACGCTGTAGAAAGGAGCCACAAACGCTGCCCAAAGGGTTCGGCTATAAGCGTTTTACTCTTTGTTGCAAGGTCTTTGCTTAGAATGACTAAGCTAAACCCCTTGCGCCGCGATTAAAACGCTTCTAGCTCGAACAAAACTTCATCGCGAAAGGTCGACAGACCCTACGGTTAACGACATGACATGTGTTTACTTGAGCGGATTTCGTTAAAAAAATGGATTTATTTGTTCAACTGGCTACAAATGAATCAAACGCGCTATTTCTTTCGATTTCCTTCTAAAGTTCGATTTCACTTCGCCGATACAAGCTTCTTTTTTGCCACTCAATCCCTTTAAAATAAAGGCATAAAGCCTATCAATAACAGGGTTAATTGAATGCCTTGCTTCTATATCGGACTTGCTTAAAGTAAATAAAACACCTAATAATTCCGTCAATTATTTGGCTTTACTTTAAAATACACGCCATTCTGGTTACTTTTTATTCCAAAATACAAATTTGACCTCTTTTGGCAAAAAGGCGAGCTCTTTGGCTCGCCTTGCTGATTTGTTGAGTTCTATCTGTACAAATAGGGAGCAAGCTTTCGCTCACTAAACTCAGTCGCATCATGCCCAATCCAAAGTTCAGCTCCTGTTTGCTTCAGAATGGCGTCCACTTTTTTGAAGGCGGATACGGTTTGCTCTTTCTGATTGAATATCGGAATGGCTTTGCGTTTGTAGTTTTCACGGGTGTGGTATAGATCACCGGACAGAAGGATTGGACCATGCTGAGGTAAATCGATATACAGCACCTGATGACCAGGAGAGTGACCGTAAGCAGAGATAAGCACCACAGAGCCATCCCCAAACACTTGATGATCCCCTTCTATGACTTTCGCTTTTGGTTGCAGGTGCTGATAGTCGCTCAAGTTAAATCCATAGTTCTGGAGCTTTTGTGTATCGAATGCAACGTCAAATTCTGGCTTCTGAACTAACCAGGTAGAGTCTTGAAACTTGGTGGCGTTTCCAGAGTGATCCCAGTGCAGATGCGACAGTGCTATATAGTCAAAATCTTTCGTAGACACATTGAGTGTCTGCAATTGCTCAGACAGCGTTTTCTCAACGGAAAAGTGAAATGCCCCATCCATGACTTCAATGCCGTCTTTCTGCGTAATGAACTCGTCATTAATGCCAGCATCCCAAAAAAGCTTACCTTTCGGGTGAGAAATCACATAACAACTGTTCACCATTTTCAGTGGCTTCTCGCTGGTCGCCTTTGGATTAAACATGGATGGTTTTCTTGACTCAATTCGACCGCAATCCAAAACACTGACCGACACATCGACACTGCCATCGGTTGAAAACTGAGGCTGACTGGTTTGTGCAAATGACAAAGGGGACACAACTAAAGCTAGGATAAAACTTTTGATTTTCATGGTATTGACTCCTTTCACGAACGAGCCAATGGTATAGACCCAAATATGAAACTCAAATAACATAAAGAGAACGCAACATCCCATTTTTGGGATTAATCTTGAGAGCCTTATTAATGATTAACCTAAATGACTTACGCGTTCTTAAAGCCATTGCTGATAAAGGTAGCTTTAATGGCGCGGCAGCAGTACTTGATATGCCCACCAGCACAGTGAGCCGGCGTGTTTCTGAACTGGAAAAAAGCCTGCAAGTGACTTTGGTTCAACGCACCTCCAGAACCGTCTCTTTGACAGAGGCGGGTCAACTGCTTAACCAACAGGCGTCGCCACATTTGCAGGGGTTGCTGGATAGTGTCGATTTTCTGCAGGAACAAGGGGGGCTTATTCGGGGAAAGATGACTATCGTTGCGCCTATTTTCTTATCTTACTTCCGTCTTTCATCCTGGATAGCCGAGTTTCAGGGGTTGCATCCAGACCTAGAAATCGAATTTCGTATCAGCAACAAACTGGAAGATGTGTTTGGTGATCAAATCGATCTCGCCATTCGCCCCGGTCCTTTAAAAGATTCAAGTTTGATAGCCAAAAAGCTCTACGAAACAAAAATGAACCTGTTTGCCAGCCCAAGGTGGCTTAAAAGCAATAAATTACCCAAACACCCAAGTCAGTTAAATCAGGTATCGGCGCTCACCATCCCATATCTCGCGAAAGACTGGCGGGTATACAAAGACGGTCAAAGCGATGTGATTTCCACTAATTATCGAATTTTCAGCAACGATTTTGGACCGTTGGCGGAAGCACTGATTCATGGGAACTCGATTGCGGTGCTCCCGCAAGTTTTTGGGGAAGAGTTTGTGAAGCAAGGCAGGTTGGTCAAACTGCTTCCAGGCTATCAGGTCGAAACGCCGGGACCTATTTACGCGGTATACCCTTCCCAAAGAGACAAATCCAGAAAAACACAGGCGTTAATCAGTTTTTTAGAAAAGAAGTTTAAAGACCTTTGAGCCTATTTAGCCAAGTAGCGTCAAAGCAATGTTGGGAGCTTGCTTCGCTTGAGCAAGAATGGTGGTGCTGACTTGTTGCAGCATTTGCTGCTTGATCATCTCAACCGATTCTTTGGCAAAGTCGGTATCTTTGATTCGACTGTTTGAGGCGGCGAGGTTCTCATTAATGTTATCGAGATTGCTGATCGCATGATCAAAGCGATTTTGATACGCCCCCAGCTCTGCCCGATGGCTATCCACATACCCTAATGCTGTATCGATGACAGAGACGGCACGTTGCGCCCCGCCAACATCGGTAATGTCGATATCGTCCACGGTTTCGAGTGCAGGTCCAGACATCGCAAGTTGAGCAGCCAGGCTGCCACTAAAGCTGACTGGGCTCGCGACTTCGTTAGCTGAAGCGAAAATCTGAAGCTGCCCGTCTTCGTTGACAGACGCAGACACCAAGTCGGTCTGACCATTGATGTAGGTCGCCAGTTCTTCGATGTCGTCTCCGACTTTCGCTTGAATACTAATGTTAATTGCAGCGCCAGCGCTGTCAGTAAAGGACAGATTGAATTCGTTTTGCCCGGCACCAACTGTCCAGTCACTGCCTGCTTTTCCTGCCGCAATATAACTGGCACCACCCATGGCAAGGGTGTCAGAGCGCATACTATTCAGCGACACATTGACCGCTTCACCAGCACTCGCGCCTATCTGAAAAGCCGAACTACCGTAAGTGCCATTCAGCAGTTTTTTTCCGCCAAACGAGGTAGTCTCGGCAATTCGATTAAGCTCGTCATTTAACGCGCTCATCTCTTCTTGCAGTGCAATTCTCTCGGCTCGACTGTTAGAACCATTGGCAGACTGGAGAGAAAGATCCCGCATTCTTTGCAGAATGTTGGTGGATTCTTTCATCGCCCCTTCTGCGGTTTGCATAATGGAAATGCCATCATTCGCGTTTCGGACTGCAACGTCCAAACCACGCATCTGCGTTTCCAGTCGGTTAGAAATTTGCAAACCAGCAGCATCGTCTTTTGCACTGTTAATACGATTCCCTGAAGACAAGCGCTCCAGAGATTGATTCAACGCCTGAGTCGCCACCCCAAGATTTCTCTGGGCGACCAGTGCTGAAACATTAGTATTAACGGTAACTGCCATTGTTCTGCATACTCAAATTAAGGGTATTCAGCTTTATAGCGGCGGGGGTTTAAAAACCTTTAGGAAAAAATTGAATATTTTTTGTTCATGACAGGAAACGCTTATTTTCTGGCTACTTAGCCTGTACTCAGGATAAGTAGCCAGAAGGACTCAGGCTAAGCCAATGCTAATTCAGAAAGCATCGCTTCAGATGGTGCAAAGAAATACGCGCCAGTCACTGCTGAGGTAAAACGCAGCAACTGATCGGTTTTACCGTCGGTTTCACCATACATACTTTCAAGCATGGCTTTGAAGTTATGCAGTGTTTGACAGTAAGCAATAAAGAGTAACCCGTGTTCACCCGACACTGAGCCATAAGGCAGGCTGTGACGAACAATCTTCAACCCCTTGCCCTCTTCTTTAATGTCTACTCGACCAACGTGGGAAGCGGCGGGTACATCATCAAGTTCGATGGAATCGGGCTTGGTTCTTCCCACCACTTTTTCCTGCGCTGATACATTGAGACGATTCCAGGCGGGCAAGTTATGAATAAAGCGCTGAACCATCACGTAACTGCCACCAGCGAAATCGCCTTCAGGGATTATCGCGACATCATGACGCTGATCCCCTTTCGGGTTTTCTGTGCCATCAACAAAATCGGTCATGTCTCGGGAGTCGAGGTAGCGGTAACCATAAGTTTCATCCACCAGCTCTACGTGCTCTGCGATGGGTGTTAAGAATTTGCGCAATACAAAGAAGTGCAGATCGTGTCTGTCTGAATGACAATGAATCAGGAAGTCGACATCTGTTGCTGGCGCATTAATGTCGCCTTTGCCCAGTTCGCGGAAAGGTTCCAGTTCACCTGGCATTGGCTGATTTAATTTGGACCAGAACTGGTGAGTGAAAGACACGCTCAGTTTTACATCTGCTTCCTGTTGATCATTCACTTCTTTGATTAAAGAAGGAAGAGTTTGCAGTGCAGACAAAACAGCTTGAGGTTCGCTACTGATTTTAAACAAAGAATAAAGAGCGAATGCACCTGCTTCCGGCACAATCGCGTGTTGCGGATTCGACATATTATTACTCACATTTAGTTAGCGATTATTACTCCCGCCTCTGCTTGGGGGGATATAACAAGCATAGTGCCATAAATGTAAGTCATAAAAGTGAAAGCGAAATCAAAGAACCGTGATATTTATTTCACCCATTTCAGGCTTTCTTTTAACCTGCGGCTTTTCCAGACAAACAGAAAAAACCAAATCAGTAAAACAGCAGTGATGGAGTGAGACCAACTGAAAGCAGCACCACCCAGTTTGATTTGGTACACCACTAAAGCAAAGTGACCGCCAATCAGACCTAAGGTGATCCCTCTACCCCAGCTCATTAACCGATTAATCCAGCTCCTTTCCGGATTGCGAAAGCCAATTAACCACATCAGCAAAATCGACGGTAGCCCCATGGCTAAACCAAGATAAAGGGTGTCTTTCACCGGGTAGATCATTTCTAGTAATTTACTTCCAGATTCTCGACTGACACCTGCAACGACAAATACAACCCATGCTTTTGCTAAAAAAAGCCAGCCTAACCATAGCCAGATAGGGGCTTTCAAATAACCATGTTTGTCGTAATCTTCAATCGGATAGCGCACTATCACCTCTGCGTTTCATAATGTTAGACTAGGGCATCACCCTCTAGGCCAAACATACCAAGCCGCGGTTCGCAATGAAACAGAAAAAAATTGTCCCATCTGCAGAAACACAATCTGAAGCCCAAAAAATTGCTAAAGCGACGCAAAAGCCCGGGCAAACTAAGGAGCAGACCAAGTTAATTGCTCAAGGAATTGAAAAAGGCATTGCACTCTACAAAAAGCAGCAGAAAGAGAGGCAACGTCAGGCAGACAAAGCCAAAAAGAAGGTTCAGAAAAGTAAGCAGCAGCAAAATTTGGTAGAAAATGATGAGCCACAAACGGCTGACGCACCCGTGCAACAAAAATCTACTAACCTTTTACCCTGGATTCTTCTGGCAGTAAGCTGGATAGGCTTTATTGCGTTCACTCTGGGTAATAAATAATGTTGAAGTTCATTGGGCGTGCAATCTTCTTGGTCAGTGTACTAGCGCTGGCGGCATGTTCTACGCCATCTCAAAGAATACAACCCAACGCCCAGCACGTTTCGGTTTATGCAGATTCTGCCGAGGTAGATAAAGCCTGTCAGTGGAAAGGCGAGTTAACAGGCAGTGAAGGTCACTGGTATTCATTTTTGTTTTTCAACAACGATGCCATGATTCAGGGCGCAGTCAATGACTTAAAGAACCGGGCTTCATCACTTGGGGCGAATCGCGTTTACTTAAACAGCCCAATCCATTTCAAAACATCTGTAACCTTCTTTGGTAACGCTTACTTTTGCCCATAAAAAATCAGCCAGCAACAATGCTGGCTGAATCAATCCACCTTTACGCTCAATATCCCAGCGTTGATGCAATGTCTTTTTGTCTGTCTAGTACCCATTGGCTGTCAAATGGTCCCCAATCGGATAATTGGTAATAGCCATCGTTATGACGGCGTCCATCCTGTACAAACATGAGTTCAATGCCTAAGCCTGGCAATGCTTTAAGAACATCTTGAATGGTGCGTCTGGGCCAGCCAGTTTTCTCGATAAGCTTAGGAACGTTCGGTCTGTCCAGACTCTCTACTAATAAAGCCAAATATAATCGTCTTGCAAATACAGGATTCAATTCCATTGACACCTCCTACCGCTGTATTCTCTAGCCAAGGATCTTCTCCTTTGAGATCTCTGGTAATACCCCCACTCATGGTGGGAACTTCCTCATTATTGATGTTCTGGCACGTGATATGTTGCGCTTGATCAAACTTAATGAGATTGGGAGTGATTAACCTCTCGTTTATCGTACACGAAACGCTTTGCTGATAAATGAGACATTATTGCTTTCCGAGTGCCTGTTTTTAGTTATCAACTGGCCAATAAATACCGTATTTTTGCTTTGACGAGCGCTTTGGACTTGCGACCCCTTTTTAACCTGATAGGATTTGAAACCTCAAAAGTAAAAAGGAAGCAATAGCGCTATGGCAAACATCATGTACGGCATTCCTAACTGCGACACAATTAAGAAAGCACAAAAGTGGTTAGACGCTGAAAACATCGCATACGAATTTCACGATTACCGCAAACAGGGAATCGATAAATCTATGGTTGAAACCTTTTGCCAACAGCTGGGTTGGGAACAGGTTTTGAATAAGCGCGGCACAACCTTCCGTCAGCTTTCACAAGAACAAAAAGACTCGCTGAATGAACAATCGGCAATTGAATTGCTGGTCGAGCACCCTGCGATGATTAAACGCCCTATTCTTTTGGTAGAAGATGCCTACCACATCGGTTTTAAAGCCGATCAGTACCAAGATATTTTCAAGTAAGTAAGGATTTTCAAGGATGACAGACAGCCCAGTATTGGCGCTAGCCAAAGATCTCATTAGCCGCCCTTCAGTAACGCCACTGGATGAAGGCTGCCAGGAAGTTATGATCGAACGCTTAAAGGCGCTAGGGTTTGAAATTGAAGTGATGGTGTTTGAAGACACCACTAACTTCTGGGCACGCCGTGGTACAGAAGCACCTCTGTTTGCTTTTGCAGGACACACTGATGTCGTGCCAGCCGGTCCATTAGAACAATGGCATACCCCTCCATTTGAACCAACGGTTATTGATGGTCATCTCCACGGACGTGGTGCCGCTGACATGAAAGGTTCACTGGCATGTATGGTGGTTGCTGTAGAACGTTTCGTGACTGAAAACCCAGATCACAAAGGCTCGATTGCTTTCCTTATTACTTCAGATGAAGAAGGACCCTTTATCAATGGTACGACTCGTGTCGTTGATACATTAGTGGAGCGCAACGAGATGATCGACATGTGTATTGTCGGTGAACCTTCCAGTACTCACAATGTGGGTGATGTTGTGAAAAATGGTCGTCGCGGCTCTATCACTGGTGATCTTGTCGTGAAAGGAACACAAGGGCACGTGGCATACCCTCACCTGGCGAACAACCCGGTGCATCAAGCACTGCCAGCTTTGGCAGAATTGGCGGCGACTAAGTGGGATGATGGAAACGACTATTTCCCACCAACCAGTTTCCAGATCCCAAATCTGCAATCAGGTACAGGGGCTTCTAACGTCATTCCAGGTGAGTTTAACGTCCAGTTCAACTTCCGTTTCAGTACCGAACTGACGGATGAAGACATTAAACGTCGCGTTCATTCCACACTGGATTCATACGGATTGGATTACGATCTGGAATGGACACTAAGTGGTCACCCATTCTTAACCGATGCAGGTGCACTGAAAGACGCCATTGTGACTGCTGTTGAGAAAGTGAATCACAAGAAGCCAGAACTACTAACAACTGGTGGCACATCTGATGGTCGCTTTATTGCTCGAATGGGAGCACAGGTTATCGAACTCGGTCCTGTTAATGCCACTATCCACAAAGTGAATGAGTGTGTCAGTGTTGCTGATCTAGAGCTACTGACCGACATGTATCAAGTTACGCTTGAAGAGTTACTGGCAAACAAATGAGCCGTGAATCGCTGACAGGACTGACTCAAAACCACCTAACTGAGTGCCAGATAGGCACTCAGTCGGTACTCGCTCACCCTTTAGCCAGAGAAGCTTTAGAAAAGCTTTATCACCAGGCAGAAAAGGCTGGATTTGAGTTAGGTATTGCCAGCGGGTTTCGCGATTATCACCGTCAGAAGGCGATATGGGATGCTAAGTATTCTGGTCAGAGAGCGATTCTCGATAGCCATTCTCAACCCATTGATCCTGCTTCTTTGTCGAACGAAGAAAAAGTACTGGCAATATTGCGTTGGTCTGCATTGCCCGGTGCGAGTCGCCATCACTGGGGAACCGATTTTGACGTTTACGCCAAAAACTGTCTGCCCGATGGAGTCAGCCTGCAATTGGAGCCCTGGGAATACCAGACGGGTCATCAAAAAGCCTTTTCAGACTGGTTGAGTCAGGAAATGCAATCCTTCGGGTTCTATCTGCCTTATCAGAGCGATTTAGGCGGAGTAGCCATCGAGCCCTGGCACATCAGTTTTGAAGCGGTAGCAAAACCTAATTTAAACGCTTTGAATGTGGAAACAATCCGAGAGACGTTGCACATTTCCCCCATTGAAGGGCTGCAAATCGTTCTCCCCATGCTTGATACCATATACAATCGCTTCATCAACAACGTAGGGGATTAAGATGGAATTTCTCACCAACCCTTGGGTTATCATTATCATTGTATTGGCGGTCGTGATTGGCAACATCGCCGCATTAAAGTACACAGCAAAAATGAAGTTTACGCAGGTTGAAAGAGGGAAAAGCGACCTGGATAAGCTGAACGATCTGGATAAAGACAACCAGCAGAAGAAGCAAGATTGACGATAATTGCGAAAAATGAACACAAAAAAGGTGCCATTGGCACCTTTTTCTATTTCATCGAACTGTGATGTTACTGAACGGAGTTTTCAGCGACTTTCGCCAGAATTGGCGCTAAGTCGGTCAGTAATTGCTCGTTGATTGGTTTATCAGAACTGTCTGTCACGTTGATAGAAGTTCGGTTATCCAAATCCCCCATCAGGAACGTGAACGAACTGCCACTCAA
This sequence comes from Vibrio nigripulchritudo ATCC 27043, assembly GCF_000222685.1. GTDB lineage: Bacteria > Pseudomonadota > Gammaproteobacteria > Enterobacterales > Vibrionaceae > Vibrio > Vibrio nigripulchritudo. The sequence continues at coordinate 12,668 of NZ_AFWJ01000311.1, forward strand.
ATCCAGTGGTTTCATACCAATCTTCTGCCAAAACTCATCATCTGGCTTAGCGTACTTCACTTTTATGATGCCCTGAGACTGGTTGCGATCTTCGATTTCAAACCCAATCTGCGGCAGGATGGTTGGCATGTGCTGCCACAACGTCGCATAAGGTGCACGTGCAATGATGACAGGTAGCCCGCTTCGGTCTTTACCCAAACTAATAGGAATACGCTTCACAAGCTCTTGCGCTTTCAGCGCAGCCTCGGCACGAAGATTATTGTCGTACGTTGAGGTAACCAGGTTAGTCATTAAAATGTTGTAGCGCTCTTTGTCGGTCGCTTTCACAGGTTTTACCTGATTGCCTTCACGCCAGTCGATCAGTGAAATCTTAAAACCATATCGGCGATTAGACTCAAAACGCTCCAGCAAATAGCGACTACCAATGTCTGTGTCTTCGTCTTCCGATCTCCAGGTGACCCAGTCCGTTTCAATACGATTTGACGTGTTATCACGCAGACCAATGCCTTGATTAGAAATCATTTGAAGCGCCGTGCGCCACACTTTTTCCTGTTCCGATTCACGAACTAACCACAACGTTGCTTCACCGTCTTTCACTTCAGAACGCGCTCCTGGAATCAGATCCAGAATCTGTTGAGGTGGACGAATATCAACGCTCTTACCAATGCCCCCAGTGTACTCACCAGCAGGGATATCGTAATTAGGGTAGAACTGAGGCGTCGCACCCTGAGGTAACGACCACTCTTTCAGAGGCTTGGTTTCAAGATAGGTAAAATCATCTTTTGCCTGACGGCGAGAAGACGGGTCGCTTGAACAAGCAGCCAGTACGAAAACAGCCAGCGAACCAGTCACTAGCTGACGTGAAAACTTCATTAAAACTCCTAAATGTTTCCCGAAGCGCAAAGCTTCGGGATCAACGTTTATGCTTGGATTCCTGCTTCCGCCAGAGATTTTGAAATCACTGGCTGTGCTTGCTCGGATAGCTCGGTCATTGGCAGTCTTAGGTGACCACATTTGATAAGACCCAACTGATGAGCGGCCCATTTTACAGGGATTGGGCTTGCCTCAATAAACAGGTTCTTGTGCAGAGTCATCAAACGCTGGTTGATTTGTGCTGCTTCTTCAAATTCACCGTCTTTTGCTAGATGCATCATTTTCGCCATGTCTGCTGCCGCAATATTGTTGGTAACAGAGATAACGCCATGACCACCTAGCTTACAGAATTCAAGACCTGTAGAGTCATCGCCACTTAGTAAGATAAAATCTTCGCCACAAAGTTCACGGTGAATTGCAACTCGTTCCAAATCACCGGTCGCATCTTTGATCGCAACGATGTTTTCAAGCTCGGCAAGACGCGCAACAGTTTGAGGTTGAAGATCAACAGCCGTACGCCCCGGTACGTTGTAAAGAATGATTGGCACATCACTCGCTTCAGAGATGGCTTTGTAGTGCTGGTACAAACCTTCCTGAGTTGGCTTATTGTAGTAAGGTGTAACACTCAGTACACCAACAATGCCAGAACCCTGAAGCAATCGGCTGAACGTAACCGATTCGTGCGTTGCATTCGCACCCGTACCTGCCACGATAGGAATGCGACCATTTGCGTATTCCACTGCCTTATTCACAACTTTGACATGCTCTTCAATTGTTAAAGTGGCAGATTCTCCTGTCGTGCCTACCGCGACAATTCCATCTGTACCGGCGTCAACGTGGTACTCAACAAGTTGCTTTAGGCTTTCGAAATCCACTTCACCTTCTTCATTAAACGGTGTCAAAAGCGCAACCCAGCTTCCAGAAAACATGTCCATCTCCTTAATAATTTTTTATACCAAATGGCGTTAAAGCCTCCCCAAACGGGTACGTCTACGCTCAAATGGGTTTCTAGCATGGTACTTTAACATCCTTGATTAAAACAAGGGTTCAGACCGCCTTAGATGACAAACTCGCGTCAATAATTGGAGGTTAAGCATAGATTGGCTGTTTTTTTAGCAGAGCGGCGATTTTTTCGTGTCAGAGAACAGAATTTGCCACCCCGCTATCAGGCTATCTCAAAGGAACTGTGCTACCATGCAGAATAAGACTTATCGAAAAATTGCTTCCCCATGTTACAACATCTAGTGATAACCGCTATTGGTACGGATCGCCCGGGTATCAGTAACCAAATAACTCATCTGGTCACTGAGTCAGGTTGTAATATTATCGACAGCCGAATCGCACTGTTTGGTAGCGAATTCACCCTCATCATGCTGTTATCTGGCAATAACAACAGTCTGGCACGCGTTGAAACCAGTCTCCCACTTATGGGGCAAGAACATGATCTAATTACGATCATGAAACGTACCTCTCCTCATCAAGACCCAGAACATGTTTACCGCATCGAAGTCTTTGTCGAGTCGGAAGACAAAATGGGTCTGACCGAAAAGTTCACGCAATTCTTTGCCGACCGCCAAATCGGAATGTCTTCGCTGAGTGCGCAGACGATAGATAAAGCAAAGGTTGAAAAAGAAAAAAATCAATTTCATATTGCGTTAACTGCCCATGTAGATGGTGAGTGTAATCTGATGCAACTGGAAGAGGAATTCCAGACGCTATGCACTGAACTGTCGGTTCAAGGGTCCCTGAATTTCATAAAAAACAGCCAATAAAAAATTAAAGGATCGCTCAATGGAAACTTTGACTGCTGGTACTCCGGCACCTGCCTTCTCACTTCTCGATCAAGACGGAAACACAGTGACTTTGTCTGACTTTAAAGGCAAAAAAGTGTTGTTCTACTTCTACCCTAAAGCCATGACACCTGGCTGTACGGTTCAGGCACAAGGCTTGCGCGATGTAAAAGCCGAGCTGGATGGGCACAATATTGTCGTTCTGGGTGTCAGCATCGACCCAGTAAAACGTCTGGGCAAATTTATTGAGCGCGACAACCTGAACTTCACGCTTCTTTCAGACGAAGACCACGCAGTCGCTGAACAGTTTGGTGTCTGGGGCGAGAAAAAATTCATGGGTAAAGTGTACGACGGGCTTCATCGCATCAGCTTCCTGATTAACGAAGAAGGTGTGATTGAACATGTGTTCAACAAGTTCAAAACCAAAACGCACCATGAAGTGGTATTGGATTACCTAAAACAATCTGCGTAACAGCAAACCACTTTCAGATACAAAAAAGACCTCTAATCAGAGGTCTTTTTTTCTATTCAGCTTCGGCTATCGAGGTTTTAGATTCCGTATTGGGTAAGGCGTTTATTACCGCCTTGACTAACGTGGCCAGCGGAATAGCGAAGAAAACGCCCCAGAATCCCCAGAGCCCTCCAAAAACCAGAACTGAAACAATGATGGCGACTGGGTGCAGGTTGACTGCCTCAGAAAACAGAACCGGAACCAATACGTTTCCATCCAGCGCCTGAATAATGCCATAGGCGATCAGTAACCAGTAAAACTCTGAAGTGAGTCCCCATTGGAACAGACCGACGATGGCAACAGGCACGGTCACTGCGGCTGCGCCAATGTAAGGAATCAATACCGACAACCCTACGGCAACCGCCAGAAGTACTGAGTATCTCAAATCCAGAATCGCAAAGGTGACGTAGCTGACACCACCAACGATAAGGATTTCCATCACCTTGCCTCGAATGTAGTTCGAGATCTGCTGGTTCATTTCGCGCCAGACTTTGGTTGCCAAACGTCGGTTTTCCGGAAGAAAACCACTCAGCATAGAGAGCATTTCGGCTTTGTCTTTAAGAAGGAAGAAAACCAGAAGAGGCACAAGAATCAGATAAACCGCCAGAGTTGCAATGCTGACCAAAGACGCCAATGAACCTTTAACGACACTTTCGCCCAAGCCCAGTACTTTATTTTTGGCATTCGAGACTATGGATTCCACAATCTGGAGGTTAGCAAGCTCGGGGTACTTTTCTGGTATCGAGGCGATAAACCCTTGTAACCCGTTATACATGTTCGGAATGTCGTTAATAAGGTTGCCAACCTGACTCCAGATAGTCGGCATCAAGCCAAAAATGGCCATTAACATCAATCCAAGGAATGCGAGCACGACGATCGGTACCGCAGCAGTACGGGGTAAACCAAGACGAATCATTTGAGTGACCGGCCATTCAAGCAGGTATGCAATCACAATGGCAACCAGTAGTGGAGCAATCAAATGTCCGAAGAAATAGATAGTGGCAAAGCCAAATAACAGAATGGCTACCAGACTAACAGCATGAGGGTCGGAAAAACGTCGCTTATACCAGCGGCTGACCATATCAAACATCAGGTGTTGCTCTCTCTTATTACGGTTAACGTGGAAACACTCTCATTCTCTTCCAATCGGACCGAAAAGAGGGCAGAAGAGAAGTATCGTATCATATCTTGAACTGAACTTTTGTCATTGGAATGAATGACTAACATTTCCTGCGTTTTCAAACTCGCTGCACGCCGCTTTGCTTTCAGCAACGCCATTGGGCAGCGTTCTTCACATAAATCAAGCGTGTAGCTGTTCATTCTGAATCCCAATACTTACTATATTGCCCGTATTGTAATAGCATTTAGACCCGTGTTCTCCATTTTCAATTGCAGATGTGAGGCAAAACGTATCGAAATTTGTGAGCTTTTAACGTTTTAAACTGCGCTAATTGTTGAAAAGAACAGCACCTGAACGGCGTTAAACGAACCTTAAAGGTGTTCAGTAGTCCAATAAAACGATAAAAAATAAAAATGACAATATGATGGAGCAGAATGTTTAAACTTACTCGTTCAACCCTGTATCTCAGCATGGCAGCCCTGATCGGTCAGCCAGCGATTGCTCAGAATTCGGGGTATGAATTGCCAGATATTGGTACGGCAGCTGCTTCCACCCTGACTATTGATCAGGAGCTGCAGTACGGGGACGCTTACATGCGCATGTTGCGCAGAAGCCAGCCAATTGTGCATGACCCTGTTTTAAATGAATACATCAGCAACCTTGGGCACCAACTTGTCGCTCATGCCAATGACGTAAAAACGCCTTTCAATTTCTTCCTGATTCAGGATCGTGATATCAACGCATTTGCCTTTTTCGGAGGCTATGTCGCACTGCATTCCGGGCTGTTTTTGCATGCTCGTTCAGAAAGCGAACTCGCTTCCGTTATCGCGCACGAAATTGCACACGTAACTCAACGTCACTTAGCAAGAGCAATGGAAGATCAAGCGCGTCGTTCGCCAGCAACCATTGCAGCTTTAGTTGGCTCACTTCTGTTAGCCGTCGCTGCACCGCAAGCCGGTATTGCCGCCATTACTGCTACTCAGGCGGGAATGATCCAGAGCCAAATCAACTACACCCGCTCTAATGAAAAAGAAGCGGATCGCTTTGGCATTGTCACAATGTCTAAAGCGGGTTTTGACCCACAGGCCATGCCACGATTTTTTGGTCGTTTAGCGGATGAATTCCGTTACGTGAGCAAGCCACCACCAATGCTATTAACTCACCCGCTGCCTGAAGACCGAATCACAGATTCCCGTGCCAGAGCACAGAGTATGCCTCCGAAGCGCTTAGGTCCTTCCATTGAATACCATCTTGCTAGAGCTCGCATCATTGCTCGCCATGCTGGTATCGACAGCGATGCCGCCATCGACTGGATGGACAGACGCCTTAAGAAGGCGCACAAGGACATCGTCCCTACGTTGAAATATGGCAAAGCGCTGGCGTATCTGGATTTGAAAAAACTGGATAAAGCAGAGACCTTGTTGGTAGAGCTGGACAAGCAAGATCCTAACAACAATTTTTATCTTGATGCGCTTTCAGATCTGTACCTTTACAAAAAAGAGTACGACAAAGGTTTAGCCATGTTAAAACGTGCACTGGATAAAAAGCCGAATAACCCAGTGCTCACCATTAACTACGCAAACTTAATGATAGAGAGCGACAAATACGCTGAAGCGGCTCGTCTACTTCAACGCTATACTCATGATCATCCTGAAGATTTAAACGGCTGGGCATTGCTGTCTGATGCTTCTGGAAAGCAGGGTAAACGTGACGAAGAAGCGGCGGCGCGCGGAGAGATCTTCGCACTCAAAGCTGACTGGAAACAGGCGATCAGTTTTTACGCAGAAGCCAGTAAGCTCGTTGATCTGGGAAGCCTAAAACAGGCAAGATACGATGCGCGAATTGACCAGCTCGGGCTGGAACGCGATCGCTTCTATGCATTGCAGAACTAATAAGCACTACAAAAACAAGTATTACAAAACCAAGAATTGGGAGAAGACATGTCGGTCACTATTTATCACAACCCACGCTGCTCTAAGAGCCGTCAGACTCTGGCGTTACTAGAAGAAAAAGGCATTACACCAGACGTTGTTAAGTATCTTGATGCGGACCTCACCGTCGAACAACTGAAAACCGTTTTTGCCCAGCTAAGTCTTGATAGCGTGCGTAAAATGATGCGCACAAAAGAAGATATCTATAAAACGCTTAATCTGGGGGATGCATCTGTAACCGACGAGCAACTGTTCGAAGCCATGGTCGCCAACCCAAAACTTATCGAGCGCCCAATCGTGATCAAGGGTAACGCTGCTCGTCTGGGTCGCCCGCCAGAGCAGGTTTTAGAAATCCTATGAGTGTAAAGGTCGTTATCCTTTACTACAGTCGCCACGGTAGCACGCGAAAACTAGCGCGTCAGATTGCCCGTGGCGTTTCTTCGGTTGAGGGGTGTGAACCTCTCATCCGAACCGTAGAAGAAATAAGCGAGAACGCCTCGCAGCCAGAAGATCCCGTCATTTCGCTTGATGAACTGAAACAATGCGACGGTTTAGCCATGGGAAGCCCCGTGTGGTTCGGTAACATGGCAGCACCTCTTAAGCATTTTTGGGATTCATCTACCCCACTATGGGTAGCAGGGGATCTCATCGATAAGCCAGCATGCGTTTTTACGTCTTCATCTTCGCTGCATGGCGGTCAGGAAACCACGCTTCAGAGCATGATGTTGCCACTGTTTCATCACGGTATGATGCTGCTCGGTATCCCATATTCTGAACCTGCTTTGCACACCACATCACAAGGTGGCACACCGTATGGTGCATCCACCCTTGGAAGCCAGATACAATCCAATCAATCCGATGAAGGACAACTTGCTTTCGCGCTCGGTAAACGTCTGGGCGAATGCGCTAAGAAGCTGAAAAACTAGGGTCTGTAGACTAAGGATCTGTGATGGTAGAAACATCCTCTATCAAGTTTCGTTATCTCGCTTTGGCTGGAAATATTGGGTTGCTGGGTTGGGTACTATTATGGCAGCTGAGTCTGTCCCCTCACCCTCATATCGGCAACATAACATTAGCCATCGCCTGGAGTGTCCCATTGCTGCTGCCACTGCCGGGGATTCTTGCTGGCAGACCGTACACTCATGCATGGGCAAACTTTGTTCTTATGCTGTACTTTCTCCATTCACTGACCATTTTATATGTCAATGAAGGGGAGCGTTGGTTAGCCATTGTGGAGCTGCTGCTGACCACCTTGGCGTTCGTGGGAAACACTTTGTATGCAAGGCACCGTGGCAAGGAACTGGGTTTAAAACTCACCAAATTGTCTGAGGTCGAAAAGCAAGAAAAGGCGCGATTTGAAGAATAGACGCTGATACAAAAAACGCTCCAGTCAGGAGCGTTTTTTTATTTTCTAGGAAAATACATCCTAGTGAGGAGAAATATTAGACAGGCACTGAATGTGCACCGTAATTTCTTCACGGTCGTGATACAGATGCTTAGCCTGAAGGCGGAATTTCACCTTATTGTCGATTAGGAACACTTTCAGGTTTTCAATATCCTGAAGCACTTCATCATAGCGCCCCTTCATTGGCAGCTTAAGGTTGAAGATTGTCTCTTTCGCCCAGCCTTTAATAAGCCATTCACCCATCAACTGAGCAACACGAGAAGGCTTTTCAATCATGTCACATACCAGCCAGGTGACGTTTTTTCTTGGTGGCTCGAACTTGAAGCCATCTTCCATGTGGTGTTTCACCTGACCCGTATCCATCAGACTTTGCGCCATCATGCCATTGTCAATCGCATGGACGAACATCGACCGCTTAACCAATTGATAAGTCCAGCCACCAGGACAAGCACCCAAATCCGTAGCCCACATGCCCGACGCAAGTCTTGTATCCCACTCCTCTTTAGGAATGAACACGTGGAACGCTTCTTCCAGCTTAAGCGTGGAACGGCTCGGGGCATCCACCGGGAACTTCAGCCTTGGAATACCCATAAAGAATTTAGAGTTGTTGTCCGATAAGGAGTAGCCAACAAAGCAATGACCCGGTGCGACAAAGCATGCATGAAGCACTGGTTTTTTCGGGTTGTCTTTGTTGTAAAGTACGCCTTTACCACGCAAAGCCTGACGCAGTGGCACCGTAAATTTACGGCAGAACTTCAGAAGTTCTTTGGCTTCATTGGTGTCGGGCGTTTCAACACGTAGGTCACCACAGCGTGGCAAATCTTCGTGTTCGGTCAACCCTTCCAGAATCGGAGAAATACGGTCATCTTGAGGAAGGTCTTTACACTCTGCCGCCACAGCAAAAATCTGACGAGCAAAGATCAACGAATTGAAGTCCAGCTCCTGAGCCAGTTTCGCACCATCGCCTTCCTGATAGCATTCAAACAGAACGTAACCTGTGTTCTTTTGTACTCTCGGGAAACCGTACACCTCTAGCTGGGTAGCACGATCTTGGATCTCACCTGCACACTCTTTTTCAAAACCCTGGCGGCAGTAGAGCATTAAGTGTTTCACGACTTCACCTCTTCAATTCTTAACGCAGCAATAGTGAAGCTCACCCAACCCACAATAAACATTACGCCACCAAACGGAGTGATAGGACCAAACCATTTGATGCCAGTCAGTGCCAATGCGTATAGGCTGCCACTAAAACAAAGGATGCCGATGATAAAGCAAATGGCGGCGAATCGCAGTCCTTTTTGCGCCTTTTCACCAAGATTTCTTTGCAGCAGAATCGCCACCAAAATCAGGGCAATCATATGAACAAACTGGTAGTGAACTCCGGTCTCAAAAACACCAATAAGGTAGTCTGAGAGAATTTTTTTCAATCCGTGAGCGGCAAATGCCCCGAGCATCACCGCTGTTGCACCAAAGAAACCTGCTGTAGCAAGAATCGTTTTACTTTTCATAGCAACTCCGAATGAATCGTTCTAGGTGCGATACCGCTAACTCAATATTGCTGTCCTGAGTATGCCCTGAACTTTTTCTGGGCTTGAAGCTGTGGTCGCCATCAGGAATAAACGTGAGCTCGACATGCTTCGAAAAAGCAAAATCGGCACATTCTTCTTTCTTCCCGAAAGTATCTCGCTCTCCCTGAAGAATCAGGGTAGGTTTTGCTATCGTAGCCAGATGGTCGCCCTTATAATTTTCAGGTTTGCCCGGTGGGTGAAACGGGAAGCCAAGGCAGGCAATACCACCGACAAGTTCCGACTCAGACATCAGGCTTGCCATTCTCCCACCCATGGATTTACCACCGATAACCACTGGCTTGCCGTTGGCTTGGTCTTCCAGAGTGGTTTGATAAGCTTCCAGCAATTTTGGCGCACGATCAGGCGGGCGCTTCTTCCCGTCTTCACTGCGTTTCACCATGTAAGGAAAATTAAAGCGAACCACACGGATTCCAAGACCAGACAAGCCTTTGGCGACCTGCTCCATAAATTCGTGTTCCATGCCTGCACCCGCGCCGTGTGCAAACAAAAACGTTAAGTCACCTTCTCCATCGATTAACACTTGGGTCATTCAATAAAATCCTCTTGTTCTTTTGCCGCTTTCGCCAGCATCCAATCTCGAAATGTCGCGATTCGACCGGTATCCGCCTGTTGTTCATGACACACAACATAAAAGGCATTTTTGCTGACTAGCACTTCGTCAAACGGACACACCAGCCGCCCTGCATCAATTTCAGGTTGTGCTAGTACGTTATTACCTAGAGCAACCCCCTGACCGTGAGCCGCGGCTTGCAGCACCATAGTGGAATGACTGAAGATCGGACCGTGGTTTACATTCACGCCTTCAATATCATGAATGCGAGTAAATTGTTTCCAATCTTTTCTGGATGTGTCGTGCAATAACGTATGATGTTTTAAATCCCCAAGAGATTCTAATGGTTTTTTGCTCAATAGCAGTTGTGGAGAGCAGACCGGAATCAAACATTCCTGATAAAGTTTATCTGCCCGCAAACCAGACCAATTTCCCCGACCATAGTAGATGGCTACATCCACATCATCAGTCAGCGAACCCTCATCCATATCAACCGCTTTAATCCGAACATCGATATCTGGCTCTTGCAGATTGAAGTCCGCCAGCCTTGGAACCAGCCACTGAATCGCAAAACTTGGGGGTAAGCTGATGGTCAAAGCCCCTTTCTCACTGCGTTCGAGCACTTTATCTGTGGCTTCTGCCAGCGAGGTAAAGACATCTTTGATGTCCAGAAAATAGCTTTGCCCTTCTTCAGTAAGCAGCAATGACCGATTACGACGGCGGAAAAGTTTCAGCCCTAAATAGTCTTCTAACGTTTTGATTTGGTGGCTAACCGCCGCCTGAGTAACGAAGAGTTCTTCAGCAGCTCGGGTAAAACTCAGGTGTCTGGCTGCTGCTTCAAACACACGGAGTGAATTGAGAGGGGGAAGACGTCTCGACATGTTTCACCTAATTAAACTAAGCATTAGTTTTTTTTATCCGAAACATTATAAATTGTCGATTGCCGATGAGCCAGAGAAAATCTATATTTCGTTTCGCAACGCTGAGCCTGAACGGCTTGATTATCTTTGATAATCAATTGGTTTAGTTGTTGCGATGTTGTGTTTGCATAAACTCGAATTTCGAGTTGGTAGAGTTATCTACCAGTGTCTCGGCGCTCAGCGCTAGGACCATACTTCCTGTATTATTTTGACCTGTCTGTCAAATTTTCACACCGCCTACTTAGGCGGTGTTTTTTTATCTGTATTCAACTCAACTTTGCATAAAAAAGCCCCGCAAGTGCGAGGCTCAATTATTAGCGTTTTAACTAGGCGACTATCGTCCCTTGATCCGAATCTCCGCTGCTAGGATTCTCTTTCGGGTTTGGTCCGTACTGGTTTGTACCTGCCTGACTATCCATCACACTAAACACCAAAAGCATGATAGACGCTGCTGCCACCATCGCACCACCAAATAAGATGATGGCTTCTGAGGACAAACTCATGCCAAACAGTACGACAGGCACGCCTGCAAATGGCGATGCCATCCACCAGCCACTTTTACCGATGTCGTGCAAACGACGAATACCCAGTCCTATCTGAGGCACCAGCGCCATCAACGGATAGACCACATTAATGAGTGGTATGAAAGAGACGACCATATTCAGGATGAAGTTGATCAGTAGAAACATCCAGTAATCTTTTCGGCGAGAGCGACCTTTAAATTCAAAAGCCAGTTGCCACGCTTTGATAAATTCATTCATAAACTTTGTCTTTGCTATTTCTTGGGTGTTAATTCAATAAAAAGCCACTCTGGTGAGTGGCTTGGAAAACACTAACGAACTTTGTTACGGGCGATACACTTTTACGTTGTTGTAGCCCTGCTCTTGCAAGTAAAGCGCTTGCAAGCGGCTCATTACACCGCGGTCGCAGTATAACAGGTAAGTTTTATCCTGGTCTAAATCGCCGAACTTAGTCGCCAGTTTGAAGAATGGAATGTGAACCACTTCAACGCCATCAATCTCAAGTGGTTTTTCGTCCTCTTCTTCCGGGCTACGAATATCCAGCACGATGCCATTTTGGTCAACGTCTTCCACTTGCTCAACTTCAGGTGCTTGCTCTAGGCTTTCTTTCGCAATATCACGAATGTCCATGATGCGTGCGTCGTACACCACCTGCTCCAACACAGAGAAATCGAATTTCGCTTCTTCCGTTTCCAGTTTCTCTTTCACCGCTTTCACAGTCGGCTTTTTAGAAATCACACCACAGTATTCAGGCATGGTTTTCGCGAAATCTTCCGTACCAATGTCACGAGCCAAATCGATGATGTCTTCTTTGTCCCAGTTGATAAGTGGACGAAGGATCAACGTCTCTGTTACGCCATCAATATGACGCAGATTGGTCAAGGTTTGAGAAGAAACCTGACCAAGTGCTTCACCCGTGACCAAAGCCTGAATGCCAAACTTCTCGGCAATCATTCCACCTGCGCGCATAAACATGCGCTTAAGGATAACGCCCATTTGACCGTCATCGACTTTCTCAAGAATCTCAGCAACCACAGGTTCAAAATCCACGGAAATGAATTTCACCTTGGCAGAAGAACCGTATTTGTCCCAAAGGTAGTGAGCAACTTGCTTAACACCAATTTCGTGAGCAGGACCACCCAGGTTAAAGAAGCAGTAATGAGTTTTAGAACCACGTTTGATGTGCAGATAGCTGGAAACACCTGAGTCAAAGCCACCAGAGATCAAGCTCAGCACATCTTCCTGAGTACCCAGAGGGAAGCCACCCAAACCTTTATGACGTGCCAGAATCTGATTCAGCTTGTCGCTGGCCACTTCGATTTTTACCGTTACGTCTGGCTTGTGGAGTTTTACGCTCGCACTTTCAACCGCCTGGTTCAGACCACCACCGATGTAGCGCTCCAGTTCGATCGACGTAAAATCGTGTTTGCCACGACGCTTCGCACGAACAACGAAAGTTTTCCCTTCGATTTTCTCACGGTTCAGTTCCAGTACCTGCTCGTAAATATCGTGCATGTCTTCGAAGTCTGATTGTTGAACTTCAAGTACATGGTGGATACCCGGAGTCTGCGTCAGGATGGACAGAACTTTATCGTAGTGCTCGTCGTTTTTACCGCTCACCTCAATGTGATCACGACGGTTAAATACCGCCACGTTCTCAGTGTGCTTTTGGATAATGATACGAATATTGCACTCCAGAATACGAGTGAAACGCTTACGAACGGATTCACTTTTAACAAAAATTTCTGGATGGGGCTTAACGATAAACTTCATGGATTTGCTTCACTGGTTAAGAACTGGATTGCCGCAGCAATTCTGAGGCGCGCGATTATAACCGAGATAACCACACAAAAAAAGGTGAGCACTTTATGTACTCACCTTAATAATATTAAAACTGTCCGTTCTTGCTAAATTACTGCTGTGCTGAGACCTCATCACTGAAGTGTGGTTTACCCTGCATGATGTTGATTTCAACGCGTCGGTTTTCCACTCGTCCTTCAGCAGTGTCATTGCTGACCAATGGCTCAGTATCCGCCATACCTCGAACCCGAAGCCTTGAATGTTCAAAACCTCTGACTTTTTCCATTTCGTGCGCAACGGAAACCGCTCGTTGAGAAGACAGATCCCAGTTCGAACGATACAACTCAGAATCCAGTGGTTGATTATCTGTGTGACCAGAAACACGGACGATACCCGGTACGTCTTTCACCAGCTCAGCCACCTGGCGAACCAAAGGTCGAAACTTAGGTTGCAGGAATGCTGAACCTTCAGGGAATGCCCCTTTTTCACGAATTCGGATAACGATTTGCTGACCTAGGTTTTCTACCTCTATCGCGCCTTCATCAATTTCACGCTCTAGCGCTTTTTTGATGCTTTCGACGATGGTTTCCATCTCTTGCGATTGCGCTTCAGACTGTTGCTGTTGCTGCTCAGACTCGTTGTTCTGGTTCATTTTGGTGGATGTATCTGGCGACTTACCACCCGTCAGCTTACCCACTTCACGTTTGGTACCACCCGCACGGTCAGACTCCCCTTCATGAAACTCCAGCGTTTGCTGAGTCATGTCGATGGTTTGCTGCATAATCACGTCAATAGGTGTCGGCTCAGGTCGACCCGGGCGAAATTCCTGAGCAATAACACTGGTACCCTTTGGAATGTCTTTCACTTCCAACTGGTTTTGAACACCAAATGCGAACTTCATGGAACCGGCGATCTGCTTAAACTTCAGTACGTCCATTTCGGAAAATGAAAGCAGAAGTACGAAGAAGCACATTAGCAGTGACATCAAGTCAGCAAACGTACCCATCCACAATGGGAGCCCCGGGGGGGGACATTTGCACTCTTCTTCTTCCATCCTACTTCCCCTTACTCACCATCGACATCAAGAACACGCTTACTTTCGTTCAGGTAGTTCTTCAGGTAGCTGTCGATTACACGAGGGTTCTGACCATCCTGGATCGCCAGTACGCCATCCATAATCAGGCGGCGATTCAGTTTTTCCTGTTCACGACGCAGAGACAATTTATCTGCGATTGGGAAAAACACCATGTTAGAAAGAATAGCACCATACAGAGTTGTCAGAAGTGCTACCGCCATCGCGGGACCGATGGATTTTGGGTCATCCATGTTTGAAAGCATGGCAACCAGACCAACCAGAGTACCGATCATACCCATCGCAGGAGCAACGTCACCGAAAGCTGAAAATACCGCTCTACCCTGTTCATGGCGCTCATCGGTTAATGAGATATCTTTTTGTAGTGTTGCGCGCACCACATCAGCATCGTGACCATCCACCAGCAAGTCGATACCCTTTTGCATGAAGGAGCTGGTGATCTCCATTTCTTCCAACGCCAAAAAACCACCTTTACGGGCGGCATCTGCCATTTCGACTACTTTCGCGATTAAGTCTTCTGGCTCGTCCGCTTTAAACATGAAGGCTTTACCAGCGATTTTAGCTGCACCGAAAAATTGCCCCATGGTGAATTTCATCAAAACCACGAAAGTCGAACCACCCACAACGATCAGGATAGATGTCACATCGATAAAGATACCGATGCCTCCCCCCAAAACCATTGCCATGATTACGAATGCAAATCCGCCAATTAATCCAATTAACGTTGCTAAATCCACAAAGCACCCCTCATGCTAAAAATTCTAATGTGCGCTTAACTCCAGCTATCGGCAGGGTCTTCGTTTTATTTAGGACTTTTACCGACAGCGTTCGCAAATTTTCTTTTAACTTTAACAGACTATACCTAATTTTACCTACGGTCCCAGCCTAAAGACATTGTAGGCAATTTCCTGTTTTGTGCTGTGACTTCAGCTTGATTGAACAAAAAAGAGGCACACTCATACTTTGAGACCATTTGATAATAACGAATCCATTGTAAAAACTGATATACTGCACTTTTGTTAAATTTTCTCTATTGCGAGTTTGACCAGCCGCTATCGCTGAGTTAACTTGCGTGCAACGTTTTAGCAGCAGAAATCGTATGGCAAGCAAAAAACCAGAAAACATGACTTTTGAAGAGTCGCTTACTGAATTAGATTCTATTGTAGAGCAGCTGGAAAGCGGCGATCTGGCATTAGAAGACGCCCTCAAAAAGTTCGAGCGTGGTATTCACCTTGCCAGAGCTGGCCAGGGAAAACTGTCTGAAGCTGAACAACGCGTTGCCATTCTGACCCAAGAAGACGATCAGGCTGAATTAACGCCCTTCGATCCAAATTCTGAAGAATAATTACTATGTCCGCATCTTTAACCTCTTACCAAGAGCGCAGCAACGCACAGCTGAACGCTTGGTTGGATACTTTGCCCTATCAGGATCTACCTCTTATCCAGGCCATGCGCCATGGTTTAACTTTGGGTGGCAAAAGAGCTCGTCCGTATCTGGTTTACATTACGGGTGAAATGCTTGGTTGCACCTTAGACGAACTCGATACCCCAGCCTGTGCCGTTGAATGCATTCATGCCTACTCTCTGATTCATGACGATCTGCCTGCAATGGATGACGATGAACTGCGTCGCGGGCAACCCACCTGCCACATCAAATTTGATGAGGCGACCGCTATTCTCACTGGCGATGCACTGCAGACTCTGGCTTTTTCGATTCTTTCCGAAGGCGAACTTAGCCCAGAAGGCGAACCCAACCGTATAAAGATGGTCCAGACTTTAGCTCAGGCATCTGGTGTGCGCGGCATGTGTATGGGACAGGCGCTGGACTTAGCGGCTGAGAATCGATCGGTTTCTTTGCAAGAGCTGGAAAGCATTCACTTGAATAAAACTGCTGCCTTGATCAAAAGCGCCATCAAGATGGGGGCAATGGCAGCGGGAGAAAAAGGGCTTAAAGTCTTGCCTGAACTAGAGAAATACGCCGATTTGGTCGGTCTCGCATTTCAGGTTCAGGACGACATCCTAGATATCATTAGTGATACCGAAACTTTAGGAAAACCTCAGGGTTCGGATCAAGAATTAAACAAAAGTACATACCCATCCTTGTTAGGATTGGAAGGTGCTCAGAAGAAAGCGCAAGAGCTGCTTGATGATGCACTGGGAGCGCTGGAAGCCATCCCCTATGATACACAGTTACTTGAAGAGTTCGCCCGTTACGTGGTCGAGCGCAAAAACTAAACAATAAGCGCTGATATATATGACTCTCGATATTTCAAAATATCCTACTTTAGCACTGGCAGATACACCCGATGAGCTTCGCCTTCTTCCGAAGGAAAGCTTGCCTATGTTATGCGATGAGTTGAGAACTTATCTGCTTAACTCGGTGAGTCAATCCAGTGGGCATTTGGCATCCGGTCTGGGTACAGTGGAACTGACCGTTGCTTTGCATTATGTCTACAACACACCCTTTGATCAGTTAATCTGGGATGTGGGTCATCAGGCCTATCCTCATAAAATCTTAACTGGTCGTCGTGAGCAACTGCCGACTATTCGTGAAAAAGGCGGGCTTCACCCGTTCCCATGGCGCGGAGAAAGTGAATACGATGTGCTGTCAGTCGGACACTCATCAACTTCAATCAGTGCGGCACTTGGTCTGTCGATTGCCGCAGAAAAAGAAGGCAAAGACCGTAAAGTCGTCAGTGTGATTGGTGATGGTGCCATCACTGCGGGCATGGCGTTTGAAGCCATGAACCATGCGGGTGACGTTCATACTGATATGTTGGTGATTCTGAACGACAACGAAATGTCGATTTCAGAGAACGTTGGCGCACTTAACAATCACCTCGCTCAATTGCTTTCCGGTAATCTGTATACTTCAATCCGCGAAGGCGGAAAGAAGGTCCTTTCCGGTCTGCCTCCAATCAAAGAACTGGTTCGCCGTACTGAAGAGCATTTAAAAGGTATGGTGGTTCCTGGCACCCTGTTCGAAGAGCTTGGTTTTAACTACATTGGTCCTGTTGATGGGCACGATGTGAATGAGCTGGTTAAGACGCTGAAAAACATGCGTGGCTTAAAAGGCCCTCAGTTCCTGCACATCATGACCAAAAAAGGCAAAGGTCACGAGCCTGCTGAAAAGGATCCAATCGGCTACCACGCTGTACCTAAACAGTTTCTGAACCCTGATCCGAATAAGCCGAAAGCCAAGGCAGCTTCACCGACTTTCTCTAATATTTTCGGTGATTTCCTGTGTGATATGGCGGCGCAAGATCCTAAGTTAATGGCGATCACTCCTGCGATGCGTGAAGGTTCGGGTATGGTGCGTTTTTCAAAAGCGTTTCCCGAGCAATACTTCGATGTAGCGATTGCGGAGCAGCATGCTGTTACACTAGGCAGCGGCTTTGCTATTGCAGGTCTTAACCCGATTGTGGCGATTTACTCTACCTTCCTACAGCGCGGTTATGACCAGTTGATTCACGATGTTGCCATCATGAATTTACCCGTCATGTTTGCTATCGACCGTGCGGGACTTGTCGGTGCAGATGGTCAGACTCACCAGGGTGCATTTGACCTGAGCTACATGCGCTGTATTCCTAACATGGTGATCATGGCACCAAGCGACGAAAATGAATGTCGTCAAATGCTGTACACCGGTCACAAGCACACAGGACCTTCCGCTGTTCGTTATCCTCGTGGTAGTGGCTGTGGTGCTGAAATCCAGCAAGAAATGACTGCACTTGAAATTGGTAAAGGTCGAATTGTTCGCCAAGGTGGTAAAACCGAGCAGCCTAAAGTCGCCATTTTGAGCTTTGGTACGTTCCTACCAAATGCATTGAAGGCTGCAGAGGCATTTGATGCAACTGTAGCGGATATGCGATTCGTCAAACCACTCGACGAAGCACTTATCTCCCAACTCGTTGCTGATCATGATGTACTTGTCACCATCGAAGAAAACGTGGTTGCTGGTGGCGCTGGTGCTGGTGTTGTCGAACACCTGATGAACAGTAAGCAGATTCTCCCAGTATTGAACTTGGGTCTGCCTGATGAGTTTGTTGCTCAGGGCACACAAGATGAAATGCACGCCGAGCTAGGTCTGGATTCTGCCGGAATAGAACAGTCTATTCGTGAATATCTAGCCAAGTAAGCCGAACTTAGGTTAAGTAAACTTAGATCTCTCACCCGTAAAAACAGATAAAGCCGAACTCAGTTCGGCTTTATTTTTTCAAATTCAACAGACCCTAGAGCCAGCCCGCGTACTTACCGACCAACCACAGTGAAATAGCTGCCATGACTCCGGCAACGATATCATCCAGCATAATGCCGAGCCCGCCGTGTACACGCTTATCTAGCCAACCGATTGGCCACGGTTTTACCATGTCGAAAAAACGAAACAGGATAAAACCTGTAATCAGCCACTTCCAGTCATCAGCAGGTATTTTAAATAAAGGCACCACCATCATAGTTAGCCAGAAGCCTGCAAATTCGTCCCAGACAATCGAACCATGGTCGTGTACGCCCATATCATCGGAAGTCACCTGACAAATCTTTATCCCTATAAAACAGGAAGCGACTACGGCTACCACATACATAGGAAAAGGTAACTGCACCAGCAAAAAGTAAAATGGAATTGCAGCCAAAGTGCCCATGGTGCCTGGTATGACTGGAGAAAGCCCACTGCCAAAACCCGTTGCTAACAAATGCCATGGGTTTTTAAGCGAAATCAGGGATAAAGGTGAAGACATTACGAGTTAACCTTGAAATGATCATAACCAGACAATTGCCAGTCCAGTTTCTTTCCTTGTTGTTCTAATACCAATTCGTCGCCAGAACGGATCTGACCAATACAAGTGGCGGTTGTTCCGGAGTATGCCAGTAAAGTGTCCATTTGTCCTTTGTGCTCTTCAGGTACACAGAAGCACAGCTCATATTCTTCGCCGCTGGTCAGTGCCAGTTGAAGAGCCTCTGTGTCGTCTGAGCAAAAGGCTTTTAGCTCATCAGACAATGGAATACTGTCCACATCAATCACAGCACCAACATTGGATGCTTCCATGATATGGCGAAGGTCAGACATCAATCCGTCCGAGATATCCAAACAGGCTGATGCAACATCTCTTAAGGCTTGTCCCACAACCAAGCGAGGGGTAGCAAGGTAGTGGCGTTTTTCAAGCTCTTCGGCATGTGGTTTCGCGCGTTTGGTTTCGTCCAGTACAACCTGCAAACCAGCAGCACTGTCTCCTAGCGTTCCTGTTACATAAATCCAGTCGCCCACTTTGGCACTGTCACGTCGCATGGCTTTGCCTTCAGGTACGAAGCCCTGCACGGTCAGAGTGATACTCAATGGGCCTTTCGTCGTATCGCCACCAATTAGCTGAATGTTGAAGTAATTAGCCAGTTCAAAAAAGGATTCGCTAAATGGTGCCAGCCACATTTCATCAGGCTCAGGCAGCGTTAGTGCTAAAGACACCCAAGCTGGTGATGCCCCCATCGCAGCCAAATCACTTAAGTTAGACGCAAGAGCCTTATGCGCTACCCAAGCAGGGTTTGCATGTTCTAAAAAGTGTGTCCCTTCCACGAGGGTATCGGTGCTAATTGCGATCTGAACGTTTTCGGGGGATGTAACTAATGCGCTGTCGTCTCCTAAAGAGAGCTGAACATCTTTGCGCTGGGTTTGTCGATTGACGAAATAGGTGGTAATTAGGTTGAATTCACCTGCCATGGCTGACTCTTGTATGTTGTTATTTGTGTTAATTATACCTAAGTAAATCAAACTTGCCTGACGCAGTTTACTTAATGCCCCATAAAAAGAAAAAGGTCAGCGTTTAGCTGACCTTTTAAAAATTCTAGCGATTACTTTTTGCGAACATGCGGTGCGGCTTTATCAAGTACACCATTCACAAATTTATGGCTATCTTCTGCGGCAAAAACCTTTGCCAGCTCAATTGCTTCGTTGATCACTACTTTGTAAGGTACATCTTCACGACGAGTCATTTCGTACATCGCAAGACGCAGCAAAGCCAGCTCCATCATATCCAAATCTTGCATCGGGCGAGACAAGTATGGACGCAGTTTGCTGTCTAGCTCTGTGTGGCTTAATACAACGCCAGACAACAGGTCACGGAAGTAAGCAACGTCAGTTTCCGGTGCAGACAATGAAGGCTCTGACGCATGATGTTCTTCTTCATCATACTTGCCTCCAGATAGGAATTGCTCTTCAACAGTAGCAACATTCTCTTTAGTAATCTGCCACGAATATATGGCTTGTAATGCAAATTGACGTGCGTTACGACGTGCGGCTGGTTTCACACTGGCCCCCATTAGGAATCAATTTCAGAAAGAACGTTGATCATCTCTAGCGCGCTTAGTGCAGCCTCTGCACCTTTATTACCAGCCTTGGTTCCTGCACGCTCGATAGCTTGATCGATGGTATCAACGGTTAGTACACCAAACGCCACCGGAAGACTGTATTCCAGAGACACCTGAGCCAAACCTTTGTTGCATTCACTACAAACATAGTCAAAGTGAGGAGTACCACCACGAATAACCGAACCCAAAGAAATAATGGCATCGAATTTACCTGTCTTTGCAACGCGCTGAGCGGTGAGAGGTAGTTCAACGGCACCCGGGCAACGTACTACTGTGATGTTGTCTTCGCTGATTTGTCCATGACGCTTTAAAGTATCGATTGCACCAGATAACAGGCTTTCGTTAATAAAACTGTTAAAACGAGAAATAACGATAGCAATTTTTGCATTTGGCGCTGGGAAACCGCCCTCGATCACTTTCATAAAGCTTTCCTTTAACTATGTTCATCAAGTGAGAATCGCCGGATTCTAGCACAAAAGTGTGAGAGATATCTAATGGAAATTGAGAGTAAACAAAGCGAATGGGCGGGAAAATAAAGGATCGGTATTCAACGAAAAAAGCAAGGAGATATCCCCTTGCTCTTTTGTATTTTTAATCAGAAGAAACTTAGTCGCAGACGTACTCGGTAACATTCAGACCGAAACCTGACAATGAGTGATAACGTTTCTTGCTTGAGGATAACAGGCGCATATCGCTGATGCCAAGATCGGCGAGGATCTGAGAACCGACGCCGACGCGGCGTGAAGTACCCTGCTTTTTCGCCATTTTAGGGGCGTTGCCGCTGTCTTGCTGTTCAAACGTCTTCACTTTGTGAATGATGAATTCAGACGACTCTTCGTTGCCCAGAATCACCAATACACCACCTTCATCACTAATGCGTCTCATGGCTTTATCGAGCGTCCAGCTACGTTCGGCGCTGCGGTCGCTGCGAAGCACATCCGTAAAGGTATCTTGCAAGTGAACACGTACTAATGGTGCTTCTTCTTTCAGATCGCCTTTTTTAAGTGCGTAATGGATTTGACTATCAATTGTGTCGCGGTAAGTGACTAACTCAAATTCGCCGAATTCAGTTGGCAGCTTACATTGCGCCACACGTTCAATTGTTGTTTCCGTGTTGTTTCGGAATTCAATCAGATCAGAGATTGTACCCAGCTTGATGTTGTGTTTTTCCGCAAACACTTCCAAATCCGGGCGACGCGCCATGGTGCCGTCGTCGTTTAGGATTTCAACGATAACACCAGCAGGCTCTAAACCAGCCAGTCTTGCTAAGTCGCACCCGGCTTCCGTATGACCTGCTCGAGTCAGAACTCCACCATCCTGCGCAGTCAGCGGGAAAATATGACCAGGCTGAACCAAGTCAGCAGCTTTCGCTTCTTTGGCAACAGCTGCCTGAACCGTCAATGCCCGGTCAGCAGCAGAAATACCGGTCGTGACACCTTCTGCCGCTTCAATCGAGACGGTAAATGCTGTTGAGTACTGTGCGTTGTTGTCCTGAACCATAGGAGGAAGTCCAAGATGTTCACAACGCTCCTTGGTCATTGTAAGGCAAATAAGACCACGACCGTATGTCGCCATAAAATTAATGGCCTCTGGCGTCACGAGCTCAGCGGCCATAATGATATCGCCTTCATTCTCACGATCTTCGTCATCCATCAAGATGACCATCTTACCTAAACGAATGTCTTCAATGATTTCTTGCGGCGTACTGATTGACATAATGATGTTCCCTAAGCAAAACCGTTTTGTTGTAAAAATTCCATGGATATCTTGGATTCTGGCTCTTGATGCTGATTTCCCTGAAGCAGACGTTCCATGTAACGTGCTAATACATCAACTTCCAAATTCACTTTTCGACCGACCTGGAAATCGTTGATGGTTGTTTCCAAAGAAGTGTGTGGCACGATAGTGAGCTTAAAAGCATTCTTACGTAACGCATTGACAGTCAGACTGATTCCATCAACGGTAATCGAGCCTTTCTCAGCGACGTATTTGCTGATTTCAGCAGGCATATCAACCCAAAACTCAACGGCTCGCCCAACCTGATTTCGCTCGACTATTTCACCAATGCCGTCCACATGACCAGAAACAATGTGACCGCCAAAGCGTGTGTTCGGTAACATTGCCTTTTCCAGGTTCACTTTGTCACCCGCTTGGTATTGGGTGAACCCTGTTTTGTTCATGGTTTCCACAGATAAATCTGCTGTGTAGCTATTTTCGGTAAACTCGATAACAGTCAGACACACACCGTTTGTGGCAATACTGTCACCGAGTTTCACGTCTGCCATATCCAGCTTTCCAGTTTCCACCGTTACGCTGATGTCTTCGCCCTTAGGCGTGATGGCAGTAAGAGTTCCTACCGCCTCTACAATTCCTGTAAACATAACTACTTCTACGTATTTTTGATAACTTTCGCGGTAATTCGGATATCCGGTCCTACCATACGAACATCATTTATCTCTAGGTCAATGGCTTGCTGCATTGAAGTGAGACCGAGAATATGAACCAAACCACGACCATCACTGCCCATCAGTTTGGGCGCCAGATAAACAATCAGTTCATCCATCAAATCTTGTTCAATTAAACTGGCTGCCAGTGTCGCGCCTGCCTCAACCCAGATATGTTGAATGCCCAGCTTTTCAGCAAGCTTATCGAAAACATAGGGAATATCCACCTGACCAGCTGAATTAAGCTGAAAGTATGGAGATTTCGGGTCTACGACTTCAATATTGCCGGGAGTCTGGAACAAGGAGAGATTCTGATGGAGTTTTTGCTGTCGATCCAATATCACACGAGCAGGTTGTCTTAGTTCCGATTCAGGATAAATTACCTGCGTACTTTCAGGTAGTTCAGACCAACGTACGTTCAGTGATGCATTGTCATCTATCACTGTTTTGCTGGTAGAAACAATCGCACAAGACTGCGCTCGATAGGCTTGAACATCCTGACGAGCCTGAGGTGAAGTGATCCATTTACTTTCCCCGTTACTCAATGCTGTCTGCCCATCGAGACTCGCTGCAAGCTTAAGCTGAACAAAAGGTTTTCCCGTTTCCATACGCTTGAGAAACCCTTTGTTTAACGCGCGAGCATCCGATTCCAGCACCCCGACTTCAACCTCTACGCCAGCATCACGAAGCATTTTAACGCCTCGCCCAGCGACGACCGGATTTGGATCCTGCATTGCGCAGACGACTCTTGCCACACCTGCCTTTATGAGGGCTTCTGAACAAGGAGGAGTGCGACCATAATGAGAACAAGGTTCCAGAGTGACATAGGCTGTCGCCCCTTTCGCGTTTTCCCCTGCCGCTCTTAAGGCATGAACTTCCGCGTGTGGTTCTCCCGCTTTGAAGTGCAGCCCTTCGCCAACAATCTTGCCATCTTTGGCAATAACACAGCCGACATTCGGGTTAGGAGAAGTGGTGAAACGCCCTCTTTTTGCCAGCGCGATTGCCCTTGCCATCATTTGATGGTCTAACTCGGTACTGCGCATCAGTCTTCCAGCTTAGCGATTTCTTCGCCGAATTCTCTGATATCTTCAAAGCTGCGATACACCGAAGCAAAACGAATATAGGCAACCTTATCCAACTCTTTAAGCTGGTCCATCACAAGATTCCCTATCATCTCACTAGGTACTTCGCGTTCACCCGTAGCACGGAGCTGAGATTTGATGGTGCTGATAGCCAATTCAGTTGCGTCGGCGGCAACCGGACGTTTCTCCAATGCGCGCTGTAAACCACCTACCATTTTATCTTCATCAAATGGCTCACGGTTACCGTTAGACTTGATGACTTTTGGCATCACAAGCTCAGCACTTTCAAACGTAGTAAAACGTTCATTACACGCCAGGCATTGACGACGGCGACGAACCTGGTGCCCATCTGCGACCAATCGTGAGTCAATTACTTTGGTGTCATTTTCTGAACAAAATGGACAATGCATATCACCTCCAAAAATTTGTCTTAGTCTAACGGAATTCAACAGGTTGAGAAAAGCAAAAAGGGCTCACGAGGAGCCCTTATCGATACTTAAGCACATATTTTGTTAACTACGCGGCAAATAGTTCGCTTTTCCGACCCATTTGTAACTGGTTAATTCTTCTAAACCCATTGGACCGCGAGCGTGCAGTTTCTGCGTGGATACCGCAACTTCGGCTCCTAAACCAAACTGAGCACCGTCGGTAAAACGGGTTGACGCGTTCACATATACCGCTGCTGAATCGACTGAATTGATAAAGCGTTCAGTGTTCACTAGGTCGTTTGACATAATGGCGTCTGAGTGACTGGCATTGTGCACACGCATGTGATGAATGGCTTCATCAAGATCTTTGACCACTTTGATTCCCAGTGTGAAGCTGAGCCACTCTGTATCAAAATCCCCGTCTTTGGCATCGCGAAGATCTTTTGCTTCTAAAAGCAGTGCTTTAGCACTTGAATCCGCGACAAACGCCACTTTTTCGGACATTTTCGTAACCAACTTTGGTAAAAATTCGTCAGCAACCGCTTCATGGACAAGCAAAGTATCGAGCGCGTTACAAGCAGACGGACGCTGTACTTTGGCGTTCTCCACCACATCCAGAGAACGCTCTAAATCGGCACTTTCATCGACAAAAATATGGCTGATACCAAATCCACCGATAATTACAGGAATATTGCTGTTTTCTTTACACATTTTGTGCAGACCAGCGCCTCCACGCGGGATGATCATGTCTACATATTCATCCAGCTTAAGAAGCTGAGATACCAGTTCACGATCTGGCTTTTCAATATACTGCACCGACGCGGCTGGCAGCTCTGCCTTCTCAAGCGCCGACTGGATAACTTTCACTAGCTCCATATTGGAATGGAAGGTCTCTTTACCGCCGCGAAGAATACTGGCATTACCCGTTTTCAAACACAGTGCAGCGATATCAATCGTTACATTAGGACGCGCTTCGTAAATGACTCCGACAACACCAAGTGGCACTCGGCGCTTCGTCAGAAACATGCCATTTTCTAGCACCTTGCTATCTATTTCGCTGCCAACCGGATCTGTTAAGTTGATGACGTTACGCACATCACTGGCAATCCCAGCAAGGCGCTCCTTGTTCAAAAGCAGTCGGTCCAGCAAGGCTTCTGTTAGCCCCGCTTGTCTGCCTGCTTCTATATCTTTGGCGTTGGCTTCGAGAATGATCTGTTCATTGGCTTCCAACTCATCCGCAATGATTGCAAGCGCTTTGTTTTTTTGAGCAGTGGATGCAGTAGCCAGATGGAAAGCTGCGTCTTTTGCAGCCTTTCCCATATTTGTTAAATTCACGACTTTTCTCCTTAAAACTTATTCTTGAATCACAACAAGATCATCGCGGTGAATGACTTCTGCACCGTACTCATAACCTAATATTGAACTGATATCTTTGCTGTGCTTTCCAATGATCTTGGCGAGATCGCCACTTGAATAACTTGCGATTCCTTTCGCGACGAGCTGCCCGCCCGATGTTGTAACTCTAGCTACTTCACCACGTGCAAATGAACCACTGACATTAACCACACCTTTGGCGAGTAAACTGCTACCACGGGTAATTACAGCGTTGACGGCACCTTCATCAATAATAATGTCGCCACTGGCGGCGGGACCAGCCAGAATCCAGCGCTTACGGTTTTCTAAAGATTCTTCCAGCGGTAAGAATCGAGTGCCTTGTGGCGACGGGCTCAAGGCATCGAAAATGACATTTTGCCCGCTGCCAGCAGCAATGATAACTTCGATCCCTGCTCGCCTTGCTATGTCAGCGGCCTGAAGCTTGGTTGCCATGCCACCAGTGCCCAACGTTGTGCCACTGCCACCCGCAATCTTGCGCAGCGTGTCATCAATCGTTTTCACTTCTTTTATGAGTTCTGCGTTTGGGTCTTTTCGTGGATCGGCAGTAAAAAGACCTGGCTGATCGGTCAGAAGCAGAAGCTTATCTGCGCTGCACAGAATGCCGACCAGTGCTGACAGGTTGTCGT
Organism: Vibrio nigripulchritudo ATCC 27043; assembly: GCF_000222685.1. Lineage (GTDB taxonomy): Bacteria > Pseudomonadota > Gammaproteobacteria > Enterobacterales > Vibrionaceae > Vibrio > Vibrio nigripulchritudo. The sequence continues at coordinate 39,103 of NZ_AFWJ01000311.1, forward strand.
TGTCCCCGACTTTGATTTCAGAGGTCGCAACTGCATCGTTCTCATTCACAATTGGGATAATGTCATTCTCGACCAGAGCCTGAATGGTATCACGCGCATTGAGAAACCTTTCTCTGTCTTCCAGATCAGCACGAGTTAACAGCATTTGACCGATTTTAAGACCAAATAAATCAAACAGCGATTCCCAAGTTTGGATCAATCGGCTTTGCCCAACCGCTGCCAGTAATTGCTTACTCGACATGTTGTTGGGCAATGTCGGGTAGCCTAAGTGCTCTCTGCCTGCTGCAATCGCACCAGAAGAAACCAGAACCACAGAGTGACCTTGCTTTTTCAACTCTGCACATTGTCTGACTAGCTCAACCATGTGGGGTCGATTGATCTCCAAAGTGCCACCTGTCAGCACACTGGTTCCTAATTTCACCACGATAGTTTGAGTTTGGGAGGCTTTCCCGATTTTTTGATTCATTGTCATTGTCAATTTGGTTAAAACAAACGAAGAACAGATGTTGTAACAATGAAGTGAGGTTTTAACAAGAAGAAAAGGCGCAAAAATGCGCCTTTTTATGCATGAAGCAATTCAAATGCGTGATTTAAGTGACTTCTACTGATTCTTTATGCAATTCATAATCAATTTCAAATCGCTCAGATAACGCTTTTTTCAGTTTTTTATCAAAGTCTTCCAGGGTTCTGGTGACCTCATCCTGTGCTTTTTTGGGAATAGCTTTCGCTTCCCAATTACCTTCAAGATTATAGAGCCCTAAACTGTAGTTAGCGACGAAGCCTTCCTCTTGCTTGTCGAAATCTAACCACCACCCCCAAAATTCTCTCTCCTCCGGTGACTTTTTGTCATTAACGCAAACAGACAAGCAATCAAACAAGTAATGACCTTCCTGAGATTCCTTCTCTCGCAAGTACGGGCCTATCGCTTTTAGAGCCGATAGCAAACGAAAGTGTGTGGGATTCGCAGTATTTTCAGCCATATTGAATCTCCATTTCAGTTTTTAGATTTATTAGTTTTTTCCATGCTCAATTGCTACCTGCCAGAGCATGGATATCTGCCAATTCATGCGCAGGATAAATTGGACAGATATACTTAATCATTGACTAAAATAGATCAAAAGTCATTATTTTAGTTCATCTTTTAGCCATTGCATCGCCAATGAGAGAGCTTCCTCATATCCTTGCGAAATTGATTTAGAAGGCACTTTCTTTGCCTTACCGCCTTGACTAAAAAATGACACTAGTTTGTTATCGGAATAGGGAGAAACTGGGTCTCCTTCCAGCCCTATTGCCAGAATAGGCACCTGAGTACGTCGGCTACTCAAGAAACCTTGAGCTTTTAACGACCAAGCTCTCATTTGTCCCGCCAGGCTGTGGATATCGACAACATCCTTACCCAGACGAGAAGCCAGCATGTCCAAATACATCTTCGGCATTTGAAGCAGCTTATCCGTGGATGAAAGAACATCATGAATTGGCGCCCCAAGAGCAACGCAAGCTTTGATTCTATCCTGTTCCAAGAAGCTCAACCTTACCGCTGCATTGCCACCAAACCGGAACCCGACCAACCCTACTTTAAAGTGATCAACCCAAGGCAGGTTAGGTAGCTCATCCAATACGGCTTTATGAAGACAACTCGAATCTTCAGTCAGATCCCAATGACTGCTGTGTCCTATCGAAGGCATATCCAGAGTCAGCATAGCGATGTCATTTGGCGCAAGGTAATCTCTGAACAGTCGCCACATATCCGACTGTAAGCTATCCAGCCCAGCACTGACAATCACGACTGGCAGCTGCCTGTCGGTATGAGGCAGATGCAAATTGGCTTTAATTTTCCGCTTACCAAAAGGCACTTCGACTTTTTTAGTCACGTATTGGCTGTGCTCCATCGCCTTGTCATACGCTTTGTGTACCAGAACCTGAGCCTGTATAGATAAGCTATCCCCTTTGATATGCGGATACCCGGCAATGCTAAAACACAAGCTAGCATTGAAGTAAGCGTTGCTAGCCTCCTCGCCCTTCAGCTCATCGCCTTTTTTCTGATTGATCATTCCTTGATGAATCCATTCATACGTCCAGTTTCCCGAGTGGTACCCCATCACGGTATCCAGCCACTCATCGTGAGTTCGTGAATGTTCAGAAGAGGCGATACGAGATAAAACGCTTTCCAGCTCCAATGGTTCGATTCCCTGCCAAATCCACTGCATTTTTCTTAGCGTTCGATACCATGACTCTCCCTGCTCTTCACGCTTTTTATCCAGATAGGATTCATTACTGGGCATATAGCGAACAAGGGCTGACGTTTCTTTAGCTTGGCGGTGGTTCTGGAACAGTTCTTCTGAAAGGTTTTTGCTGGTTTGCTCTTCAGATATGGACATAAGACAAGGATCTTTTTCAGTGGAATTGGGAAACTTTGTCCCTAATAGTAATAAAAAAAATGACCCTATAGCAGGGTCATTTTGAAAATTTGAGTGTCTGACGAAGCATTCAGCTTCGGATTAGCGATTACTTGTTGATTGGATCAACAAAGGTAAGCGCCATATCCCATGGCTGCTCAATCCACGTGTCCTGAGGAATATCAACAATATAATCGTCAACGAGGTCTATACCTGCTGGCTTCGCACACACAGTAATCAGCTTTGCTTTTGGATACATATCGCGGATTTTACGCGCAGTATCACCACTGTCTGCCAGGTCATCAACAATCAGGAAACCTTCACCGTCTCCTTCAGGTGCTTTCAGAACGGTCATGTCACGCTGATGGTCGTGATCATAGCTAGAGATGCATACGGTATCTACGTAGCGAATACCCAGTTCACGCGCCAAAATAGCAGCAGGAACCAAACCACCGCGACTCACACCAATAATGCCTTTCCATTGTTCAGCAGGCATTTGACGCTCGGCAAGCTGACGACAGTACATCTGCATGTTGTCCCAGGAGATGATAAATTTGTTACTCATAATTGTTATAAACCTGTTTAGACGAAATCTTAAGCGGCGCTAAGAACGAATTTAATTGTGAAGATGGCTGCCATCACCCATACACTTATGGACACATCTTTCGCTTTACCACTTAAACCTTTGATTGCCGCATAAGCGATAAAGCCTAATGCGATACCATCTGCGATTGAGAAGGTTAAAGGCATAAGAAGACACGTCACAACAACAGGAGCCGCTTCAGTCAGATCGCGCCAGTCGATACTAACCAAGCCAGAGAGCATTAGGATTGCAACATAAAATAGCGCACCTGCTGTTGCATAAGCGGGGATCATGCCAGCTAATGGCGAGAAGAATAAAGCAAGTAAGAACAAAATGCCAACTACAACCGCCGTTAAACCTGTGCGACCACCCGCAGCAACACCAGATACACTTTCGATGTAAGAAGTCGTGTTCGACGTACCCAGAACGGCACCCACAGAGGTAGCGGTCGAATCCGCAAGAAGGGCACGGTTCAGGCGAGGAATTTTGCCATCTTTCTGAATCAGATCAGCTTTTTGTGCAACACCAACCAGAGTACCTGCTGTATCGAACAAATCGACAAACAAGAATGCAAACACCACAGAAATCATGCCAATTTCAAATACGGCAGAGAAATCCAATTGCATGAATGTTGGCGCAATGCTTGGTGGCATTGAAACTACACCGCCCCACTGCACATCACCAAATGCCAGGCCCAGACCGGTGATCGCCAGAATCGCGATCATAACAGAGCCTTTCACTCCTTTATGTACAAGAGCTATCGTCAGGAAAAAGCCCAAAGAAGCCAAAACAGCAGGAAGAGAAGTAATCGCACCTAAAGAGACAAACGTTGCTGGGTTATCAACAACAATACCCGCATTTTTAAGACCGATAAACGCCAGGAACAAACCGATACCAGCAGAAATACCCGTTCTTAAAGACATTGGAATGGAGTTAATGATCCACTCACGAATCTTAAACACACTAAGAAGAATGAATAAAATACCGGAGACAAATACAGCTGCCAGTGCGACTTGCCACGTATGACCCATTCCTAAAACAACGGAATAGGTAAAAAAGGCGTTCAAGCCCATTCCTGGAGCCTGCGCAATCGGATAGTTGGCAACAAAACCCATAATGAAACAACCCACCGCTGCGGCAAGACAGGTCGCGACAAACACCGCACCGCGATCCATACCCGCATCAGCAAGAATTGCTGGGTTAACAAAAATGATGTAAGCCATGGTGAGGAAGGTAGTCAACCCGGCAATGATTTCCGTGCGCACGCTGGTATTGTGCTCACTCAATTTGAATAGCCTTTCGAGCATAATCGAGTCCCTAAAAATGTGTAAAATAAACGTTTGCGTAATCGATTGGCGCGAATTATAAAGATATCAAATATCAAATTCTAGCTAGAATTAAAGCTCTACCCTTTCTCTATAACTCATAAAGAATGCACATCACATCTTTACCATTTATATCAATCACTTAATCCCTTAACTTTTGACTATGCCGTCTTCGCATAGAGCTCATCATTGTAGGTTGAAATATGAACACATTGTTAGACTAAGTACACATTTCGTAGAAATTTGGTGACGGTAGTGTTTAAAAATGAGCCTGTTATGAAATTGCAGGCTTATGTGAGGTAAAAGTCACGGAATGGGAATTTCTTAGGCATAAAAAAACGCCACTCAACTTGAGTGGCGGTAGAATCTTGATATCCCGACAGCAAAAAAACTGGGTTATATATGAATTCCAATTATAGGGGTGAACAATTAGTTCAATCACACTTTGATTATGACTAGTAACCAAAGCTGGTTGGGTATGCGAAGTTACCTGTGTAAATAGATGGTACATTCCAGAACATCGCAGACGGTAAACCTTTCATAGTTATCACCTTTAAATCAATTAAACAAAAGTTGATTCTCAGTTCCTTGGAGGCGATAAACGGACTCATCCTTTGAGCATTTTCTCTTCATCTCTGAAGTTGGTTGCCAATATACCATCACGAAAAATAATTACAAGATCTAAATCGATCTAGATCACAAAAAACTTCCAAAGTTGCGATGAATCAAATTATCAATGTAATTAAATTACAAAAATATCAAATAATGACAATTTATTAATAAACTTATTTCATAACAACTTACGAGAAATTTTGATATATCCATCACCAAATTGGGTACTGCCAACTATTTGTTACGCACTTGCTAAAGATTAGATTGAGAATTGGTACGTAAATCCGATAGGGAAATGGTATTCTAAGCCCATCGTCACAGAGCTGATTAGGATGAAATGTGGCAATCAGTTCTATGGTTGCGATTTTTGGTTAGCTTCCTGCTCTCCACTTACAATTTCATCCTGTCAGTATTCAAAAAATAAAGGAGTTTTCCGTGTCTGAGTTCCATTCTGAAATCAGCCAGTTGCAACCCGCTAAACTTTGGCAGTTTTTCGACAAGATTTGTTCAATCCCTCACCCTTCCAAACATGAAGAAGAGCTCGCGCAATACATCGTTAATTGGGCGACTGAACAAGGTTTTGATGTAAAGCGCGACCCAACAGGAAACGTCTTCATCAAAAAGCCAGCAACTCCTGGTATGGAAAATAAAAAAGGCGTTGTTCTTCAAGCACACATTGATATGGTGCCTCAGAAAAACGAAGACACTGACCACGACTTCACAAAAGACCCTATCCAACCATATATCGACGGCGAGTGGGTTACGGCGAAAGGCACTACCCTAGGTTCTGACAACGGTATCGGTATGGCTTCTTGTCTGGCGGTTCTGGCATCAGATGATATTAAGCACGGTCCTTTAGAAGTGCTTCTAACCATTGATGAAGAAGCTGGTATGACGGGTGCTTTTGGTCTGGAAAAAGGCTGGTTGGAGGGTGATATCCTTCTTAACACTGATTCCGAGCAAGAAGGCGAAGTTTACATGGGCTGTGCTGGTGGTATCGATAGCTCAATCACATTCGACATCACCCGTGAAGCGCTTCCGGAAGGTTACGTGACTCGCCTGCTCACACTGAAAGGTCTAAAGGGTGGTCACTCTGGTTGTGATATCCACACTGGTCGCGGCAATGCGAACAAACTATTCGCTCGCTTCCTGGCAGGTCATGCACAAGAACTGGATCTACGTCTAATCGATTTCCGTGGTGGTAGCCTACGAAACGCAATCCCGCGTGAAGCTTGGGTAACGGTCGCAGTACCGGCTGCCAACCAAGACAAACTTGCCGAACTACTTTCAACCTACACTGAGCTTCTTAGTGCTGAGCTAGGTCGTATCGAAACTGACATTGTTTCTTTCAATGAAGATTCTGACGCCACTAGCGGTGTATTCTCTCAAGCAGATCAATCTCGCTTCATCGCCGCTTTGAACGCTGCGCCAAATGGTGTGATTCGCATGAGTGACGATATCGAAGGTGTAGTGGAAACGTCTTTGAACGTAGGTGTAATCACGACTGAAGCTGATAAAGTAACTGTACTTTGTCTTATCCGCTCTCTGATCGACTCTGGTCGTCAGCAAGTCGAAAGTACGCTTCGCTCTATTGCCGAGCTTGCTGGTGCTCAAATTGATTTCTCTGGCGCGTACCCTGGTTGGAAACCTGATGCAGATTCAGAGATCATGGCAATTTTCCGTGACATGTATGAAGGCATTTACGGTCACAAGCCAAACATCATGGTTATCCACGCTGGTCTTGAGTGTGGTCTGTTTAAAGAACCTTACCCTGAAATGGATATGGTTTCTTTTGGTCCAACAATCAAATTCCCACACTCTCCTGATGAAAAAGTGAAAATCGATACGGTTGCACTTTACTGGGAGCAGATGGTCGCACTGCTAGAAGCGATTCCTGAGAAAAAGTAATCTCCTGCAAAAAAGAAAGGCTGGCAAATCAATTTGCCAGCCTTTTTGTATCTTAGGAAAGACGTTTTATTCGCCGTCTTCTTCGTCAGCGATTTTTCTCGCTTCTTCGAATGCTTTTTTCTTTTCAGCGGCAGCCAATGCCGCGGCTTCACGCTCGCTGCGTTTTTCTGCTTTGCGATCGTTACGCTTTGCTTGATTCTCTACAAATTCAGCCAGTGTTTTTTCCGCCCAGTCTTGCGCCTGTGCTTCAGACTCAAAACCACTTTCACGCTTCGATACCATGGTACGGCGAGAAGTCACTTGGCGGGTAATTTCTGCTGTCCAGCCTTTGCGCTTTTCGGAGACTCGGATAGCAAACTTTCTGTTTTTCGACATTTCTGTATTCCTAAGGGATTTCGGTAAAGGGATTCAGCCATCCCTTGGCAAGCGCGGTATTAGAGCATAAATAAAATCATTTCGCTGCTCTTTTTTGCCGCCAAACCTCTTCATATACGAAATGCGTGAATTAAGGTAATCGGCATGAGCCTCTTAAAACCAGAGGACCATCAATTGAAATTCGACGAGCCTCAGAGTCAGGTTCATCTATATGAGTCAATAAGGTTCTGACCGTTTCTTCCACCATTCTGTCTACTGGCTGGCGAATGGTCGTCAGGTCGTAACTTGACCACGCACTCAATGGAACGTCGTCGTATCCGACGACGGAAACGTCCTCAGGTATTCTGAGTTTGAGCTCATGGCGAAGCACATCCATCACGGCAAACGCCATATGATCGTTGGCAACAAAAACAGCATCTGGAATGTCTTCGCCAGCAAACATTCGTCGGGTCGCCTCTTTAGCTTCTTCAAAGTCAAAGTTTCCGACTTCTCGGGCATATAAAGTTTGCCCTGCCATTTGCAAGCCATACATAAAGCCCGCTTCGCGATCCCGCTGAGTCGATGCACTCTCCCATCCGGCAATATGGGCGATGCGCTTATGCCCGGCATTCACCAATAATTCAGCTAATTTACGCCCACCTGACACGTTATCGGAACAAACACCAGAAATATGGTCACAATCTTGCTGGCGGTTGAAAAGAACAATCGGGATGCCAGCTGCTTCGCAGCGCGCGGTCAAGTCATTCGATAACCCAACCGACGCAGTAATGATCCCATCGACCTGATAATCCAGAAGTTCATCAATTACAGTTTGGGTGTTCTTGTTGTCGTTAGACGCCATAAAGATCAGTATGTGGTAACCATACTTCTGCAGCTCGTTAGAAAGCCGCTCTATCGCTTGAGGGTAAAACTGATTTTCAAGATAGGTCACTACCAAACCGATGATCTGACTTTTACCTGTGATCAGTGAGCGAGCCAAAGCATTAGGGCGATACCCGAGTTTATCAGCCGCCGCTCTGACTTTTTCAGACATGCGCTTGGACACATTGGCTCCGGGCGTAAACACCCGGGAAACCGCTGACTGACTGACACCTGCTAATTTTGCTACCTGCGTCGATGTAACTTTTTCACTACTTGGCTTTTTCACAACATATTTCAACTCTGTTTCCCTTTTTGCTCACTACCAGTTCCCACTATTTTCCATAATCTAAAAACAGCTCAGGCAATATCAGAGATATGGCTGGGAAAAATGCAATGATCATCAGGGCAAACACCATCACCACAACCCAGGGCAGTATTTTACGTGCCAGTTGATCAAAAGGAATTTTACCCACTTGTGCTGCCATAAAAAGGTTCGCGCCAAGGGGAGGCGTCACAAACCCGATTGCCAATGCAATTATCATGACTATGCCAAAGTGAATCAAATCGATTTCCAGTTTTGTCAGTACAGGCAACAAAACTGGCGTAAGGATGACGATCGATGCAAGAGTTTCAAGAAAAGTACCAATAATCAGAAGCAACACTATGGCGGCAATTAGCACCAAGTATTTGTTTTCCGTCACTGACACAACAAACTGCGCTAATTCCAAAGGAATTCGTTCTAGGGTGATAATTCGCCCGAACGCAACTGATGCACCAATGATGACGAGCACTGCAGATACCAAAAGTGCAGACTCCAACATGATTTTTGGAAGAGCTTTTACGGACAGTTCTCGATAAACAAAACAGGACACCACCAGCGCGTAAACCACTGCAACAGCAGACGACTCGGTAGGGGTGACAATGCCGCCATAAATTCCCCCCAGAACAACCAAAGGCATCAGCAACGCAAGCTTGGCATCGTTAAGTACTTTAAGGATTTCGCTAGTGCTTGTTGGCTCTTTAGGTATAACTGGCGCCATGCCGACTGACTGGCGTCTGACCATGTAGTTGTAACCCATCAGCACAAGTGCAATCAGCATTCCGGGTAAAATTCCGGACATAAATAGAGCAGTAACCGAAACCCCCGCAGCCACTGCATACACAATCATGACGACCGAAGGAGGAATCATTACTCCCAACCCACCAGCACTCGCCACCATGGCACCAGCGTAGGCACGATCATATCCCCGCTCGACCAAAGCAGGGATCATCGCAAGCCCTACAGCAGCTACCGTTGCACTGCCAGTACCAGAAATTGCGGCAAAGAACAGACACGCCATGATGGTTACTGTGCCCAAATCTCCAGGTGCCCGACCAAACAACTTATCTGCAACCGCAATTAGCCTGCGGGAAATCCCTCCCTGACTCATTAGGTTACCTGCCAGCGTAAACAACACCACGGCAATTAACGTAAAACTGTCTATTCCACTAACCAAACCTAACGCGTAGAGGTCAAATTTCAGAAACGGAATATTGGCAATGGCAAGCAAAGAAGCGACACCCAGAGAAATACCAATGGGAACTCCAATCAGTAAAAAAGCAAAAAAGCTACCGAACAAAATTATTGCCGTCATTCTTCCTGTCCTCCTTTGGGTGCAAAACACGATTCCCCATGCACCACTATTCGATACAGTGAATAACTCAGACGCAAAGTACAAAGTAAACCAGAGAAGATGATGGCGGCGTAGAGTACGGCTGTAGACCACTGAGTTGCAGACAAGGTTTTACCACGCTCGACAGCTTGCTGAGTGATCTCAATACCGAGGTAACACACCGCAATCGAATAAGTGAGGAACACAGCTTCAGCCAAAGCCATTACTGGGCGCTGTAACCATTGAGGTAAACTATCTACCAACAGGGTGACTCGCATGTGCCGATGCTCTCGAATCGCATAGCTGATCCCGAAATAAATCATGTACACAAAACACAAGCGGGCAAGTTCATTGGCAATCACAATAGACGTGGAAAAGGCAAACCGTGCCACGACATCTGCAAATACCAACACCAATATTGCTGTAAGAGCTATGACTATTACGGTTGGCTCAAAATACTTTTCGATACTACGCCACATAACGACCGCCTCTTCGCTTCTGGATTACTGTTTTAGTGCATTCATGAAATCTTCGTAAAAAGCGTCACCTACTTTTTTGCGAATGTCGGCTTCAATTGAAGAGTTCATGGTTTCACCGAGGCGTTTTCTGTCATCGTCATACAGGCTGTTAATCTTTAACCCTTTCGCTTTGAGTTCGTCTAGGGTTTTGGTGTTGGTATCAAAAGTAAGCTGGCGCTGCAGAACAACGGTCTCTCTTGCCACTTCATCGATCAAAACTCGGTCATCAGACGGCAGATCTTGGTACCAATCCAAATTGGCAATCCACAGCTCTGGCCAATAGATATGCTTTGTCAGCGAAACGTACTTCTGTACTTCGAAAAAACGTTCAATGATCATTGAAGACAGAGCACTTTCCTGCCCATCAATCAGGTTTTGCTGCAACGAAGAATAAATCTCTCCCCACGCCAAAGGAACGGGAACCGCATCAACAGAACGCCAGGCTTTGATCGCTATAGGGTTGTCTGCTGAACGCATTCTCAATCCTTTAAAAGACTCATAACTGTCTAGCGGAGCACGATTGTTAGTGAAGCTCCTAAAACCGAGCTCCATAAAACCCATTGACTTCAATCCTCGATTCTCTATCGCTTCTCCCAATGCTTTGCCCGCTTTCCCATCTAACACACCACGAGCAGTTTCTTCATCTGGGAACAGTAAGAATTGATCTAAAACTGCCAGTTCATTGACAGTCGAAGACAGGTGCACAGAAGCCCCAGTAGTCATTGTGATGCTCCCTGACTGTACCAATTCCGTCATCTCTCTAACGCCACCCAGTTGCCCACCAGGATAAATCTCTACTTGAATCTTGCCTTCGGAGCGCGATTCCAGTTCCTTTTCAAAATAGAGTAAAGACTGATGTATTGGCGACACTTCCGGTGTTGCGTGACCAATACGAATGGTGGTATCCGCCTGCGAAAATGCGCTAACCACCACACCACTAAACAAAAAGATTAGTGAAGAAAGTTTCATGATATCCCTCCATGGAAATCCTAATTAGTAAGTTGAGATACGCAGACTGCATACGTATGCCAAAATCAGAATATGCTCAAAAAACAATCATAGCAACAGTATTATTAACATTTTGATCACAAAACTGCATACGAATGCAATGTCGAGACATTGTTTGGATGGAGGAAAAAGAGGGATAAAAAAACCGCCAGAGCTTTCACTCTGGCGGTTACGGTAAACTGAGATTCAGTTGCTAGCGAAAACTCAATTAACCGACATTTTTGCGAGCATTTTGGAACATACGCATCCAAGCGCCGTTCTCGCCCCAACCTTCTGGTGACCAAGAGTTGGCTACGGTACGGAACACACGCTCTGGGTGAGGCATCATGATGGTTACACGACCATCTTGTGTCGTCAGACCCGTGATTGCGTTTGGAGAACCGTTCGGGTTGTTCGGGTATTGCTGCGTTGGGTTACCGTGGTTATCAACGTAACGCACCGCCACTGTACCAGACGCTTCAATTGCGGCTAGGTGCTCTGCATCGCGAACTTCAACACGACCTTCACCGTGTGACACTGCGATTGGCATACGAGAACCTTCCATACCATTGAAGAAGACAGAATCAGACTTCTGAACTTCGACCAGGCTGAAACGTGCTTCGAAACGCTCAGATTCGTTGCGCACGAAACGTGGCCACAAGTCAGCACCAGGAATCAGTTCTTTCAGGTTTGAAAGCATCTGACAGCCATTACACACACCAAGAGAGAAGGTGTCTTCACGCTTGAAGAAGCCTTCAAACTGCTCGCGTGCCTGACCGTTGAACAGGATGGATTTCGCCCAACCTTCACCTGCACCTAACACGTCACCGTAAGAGAAGCCACCACACGCCACAAGACCGTTGTACTCATCCAGTACTGCTTTACCAGTCAGGATGTCGCTCATGTGAATATCAGTCGCTTCAAAACCGGCGCGATCAAACGCCGCAGCCATTTCAACGTGAGAGTTAACGCCCTGCTCACGCAGGATTGCCATCTTAGGTTTAGCGCCTTTCGCAATGTATGGTGCAGCGATGTCTTCATTCACGTCGTAGCTCAGTTTGACGTTCAGACCTGGGTCTGAGTTGTCTTTCTTCGCTTCGAATTCTTGGTCTGCACAGGCAGGGTTATCACGGAGACCTTGCATCTTGTGCGTTGTCTCTGCCCAGATAGTACGCAGCTCTGTGCGTGAACGCTCAAGCACAACTGTATCACCTGAAGTGATAACAAAGTCGTCAGAATCTTCAACACTACCGATAACGTGAGAGCATGTCTCCAAGCCATTCGCAGCCAGAGTAGAAAGCACTGTATCCAAGTCGTCATTCTTAACCTGAACCACAGCACCCAATTCTTCATTGAATAGTGCTGCTAATGCATCTTCGCCCAGTTCTGCAATGTTAGCACGAACACCACAGTGACCTGCGAATGCCATTTCTGCCAGAGTGACAAACAAGCCACCGTCGCCTTTATCGTGGTATGCCACCAGCTTGTCATCACGAACAAGGGTTTGCATTGCGTCGAAGAAGCCTTTTAGTTGCTCAGCGTTGTCTACATCAGCAGGCTTGTCACCCAACTGTTTGTATACCTGTGCCAGTGCTGTTGCACCTAAACGGTTCTTACCGTTACCCAGGTCGACCAGAACCAAAGATGATTCACCTTTGTCTGTTAATAGCTGCGGAGTGACTGTCTTACGTACGTCTTCCACACGACCAAATGCCGTGATAACCAGTGAAAGTGGCGAAGTGACTTCTTTGTCCTCACCGTTTTCATTCCACTTAGTCTTCATCGACATAGAATCTTTACCCACAGGGATAGTCAGACCTAGTGCCGGACATAGCTCTTCACCCACTGCTTTTACTGCTTCATAAAGACCAGCATCTTCCCCAGGGTGACCCGCTGGAGACATCCAGTTTGCGGACAGTTTGATGTGCTTGATGTCGCCAATGTCTGTCGCTGCAATGTTCGTCAGAGACTCACCTACAGCTAAACGGGCAGACGCGCCGAAGTCAAGCAGTGCAACTGGTGTACGCTCACCCATCGACATCGCTTCACCGTGGTAAGAATCGTAGCTTGCCGCCGTTACTGCGCAGTTCGCCACTGGAACCTGCCAAGGACCAACCATTTGGTCACGAGCAACCAAGCCCGTTACAGTACGGTCACCAATGGTGATAAGGAATGTTTTTTCTGCCACGGTAGGAAGACGAAGAACACGATCTGCCGCTTCGTTCAGCTCGATGCCGTCACGTGCGATAGCTGGGCTTTCCACTTTAAGTGTGGTCGCTTCACGGTGCATCTTAGGTGTTTTACCTAACAAGATGTCCATTGGCATATCAATAGGCGTGTTGTCGAAGTGTGAATCTTCCAGCGTTAGGTGGCGTTCTTCAGTTGCTTCACCCACTACCGCATAAGGGGCACGTTCACGCTTACAGATAGCATCAAAAGTTTCCATGTTCTCTGGTGCGACCGCCATTACATAGCGCTCTTGTGACTCGTTACACCAGATTTCAAGCGGGCTCATGCTAAGCTCATCATTAGGAACATCGCGTAGCTGGAACTTGCCACCACGCTCACCGTCGTCACATAACTCTGGCAGTGCATTTGAGATACCGCCAGCGCCCACATCGTGGATAAACGCGATTGGGTTGTCTTCACCCAACTGCCAACAACGATCAATCACTTCCTGACAACGACGTTCCATCTCTGGGTTTTCACGCTGTACAGAAGCGAAGTCTAAGTCTTCAGCTGATTGACCCGAAGCCATAGAAGATGCCGCACCGCCACCAAGACCGATGTTCATCGCAGGACCACCCAGTACGATAAGTTTCGCACCTACTGGGATCTCTTTCTTCTGAACGTGCTCATCACGAATGTTACCCATACCACCAGCAATCATAATCGGCTTGTGGTAACCACGTACTTCTTCACCCGCGTGAGAAGTTACTTTTTCTTCGTAAGTACGGAAGTAACCTAACAGGTTAGGACGACCAAATTCGTTGTTGAACGCTGCGCCACCTAGTGGACCTTCTAGCATGATGTCCAGAGCGTTAACGATACGACCCGGCTTACCGAAATCCGTTTCCCAAGGTTGCTCGTAACCAGGAATACGCAGGTTAGAAGTTGTGAATCCAACAAGACCCGCTTTTGGTTTACCACCAATACCAGTAGCGCCTTCGTCACGGATTTCACCACCGGATCCGGTAGAAGCACCTGGCCAAGGAGAAATCGCTGTTGGGTGGTTGTGTGTTTCTACCTTCATCAGGATGTGAGCATCTTCGTGATGGTAGTTGTACTGGCGAGTTTCAGGATTTGGGAAGAAACGACCGACTTTCGAACCTGTCATTACCGCCGCATTGTCTTTGTAAGCAGACAGTACGTGATCTGGCGTAGTCTCGAAGGTGTTCTTGATCATCTTAAACAGAGACTTCTCTTGCTGCTCGCCGTCGATAGTCCAGTCTGCATTAAAGATTTTGTGGCGACAGTGCTCTGAGTTCGCCTGAGCAAACATCATCAGCTCGATGTCGTTAGGGTTACGACCCAGCTTAGTGAAGTTTTCCACTAAGTAGTCGATTTCGTCTTCTGCAAGGGCAAGACCAAGAGAAACGTTTGCTTCTTCAAGCGCCGCTCGACCGCCCGCTAAGATATCAACGTGAGCCACTGGCGCAGGCTCTGCAACTGTGAACAATGCAGATGCTGCTTCAAGATCAGTGAACACAGATTCCATCATGCGATCATGAATCAGGGCTTTGACTGCCTGAGTTTGCTCGCCAGACAGTTCAGCCGACGTTTCAATGTAGTACGCCGTGCCGCGCTCAAGACGTTTTACTTTCTCAAGACCACAGTTGATGGCGATATCCGTGGATTTAGAGGACCAAGGAGAAATAGTACCCGGACGTGGAGTCACAAGAAGTAGAAGACCTTCTGGCTCGTGCTCTTCGATCGTTGGACCGTAAGTCAGCAGTTTTTCTAGCTTGTCGAGTTCAGACGCATCTAGATCCGCTGTCAGGTCAGCAAAGTGCATAAACTCAGCGTAAATACCTGTTACTGGCAGGCTTTGCTCACGACAAAGTTCAAGTAATTTGTTAACACGAAACTCAGAAAGAGCTGGGGAGCCACGCAAAATTCTCATGTGCTTAGGTCTCTTATGCAGTTAGTTAAGGTGATATTGCAATAAATTCAATGAGTTAGAATCAACCCGAAAACTCATACCAATTTCACCTCGCTTTTGCGGGCGTATTATAGAGGAAAAAATTTGTGACGTAACCTCAAATAGCAACCGTTTGCGTCTTTTTTTGTCGCACGCGGTTTCAGACGCCTCTCAATTCTGACCTCGGTTGAGTAGATGAGTGAACTTTCATCCACCAGCTCGCGCTTTTTAATTCTTTTTAAGCATCTGACTTTGCCCTACTGACCTGCTTTGATATAAAGAGGGCTCAGCTTTAATATGAGTATGTCACTTTGAGTAATTTTGCCCCGTTAGTTTGGTTAAGGCGATTAACACTTTTCTCCCTTTTCAGCCTTGTGCTGGCTGGCTGTCAGA
Organism: Vibrio nigripulchritudo ATCC 27043; assembly: GCF_000222685.1. Lineage (GTDB taxonomy): Bacteria > Pseudomonadota > Gammaproteobacteria > Enterobacterales > Vibrionaceae > Vibrio > Vibrio nigripulchritudo. Next base: position 54,854 of record NZ_AFWJ01000311.1, read on the forward strand.
TAGAATCGAACCCCAAGAGCGAACTGGAAAAAGTTCGCGAAAGAGGCACGTTGAGAGTCGGAACCTTAAATAACCAACTGTCTTATTACATTGGTCCTGATGGTCCAACCGGGTTGGATTTCGAACTGGCGAAGCGATTTGCTGACGAATTGGGCGTAAAACTTGAAATGAAACCTGCCTATCGTTTAGCTGAGCTGTTCCCAGCACTAGAACGTGGCGAAATTGACATGATTGCCGCAGGCCTGAGCCAAACCCCAGACAGACTAAAGCAGTTTAGAGCAGGTCCCGCTTACTATTACGTTTCTCAGCAAGTGGTCTACAAAAAAGGCACCTGGAGGCCACGTAATGTCGACCAGCTCGTCGACAAACAAATCCCTATTGTCGTGGTGAAAGATTCTCACTTTGAACGTACGTTAAAAGCACTGCAAAAAGAAAAACCTGGGCTCATCTACCGAGATGAACACGATGCAGACGTTAATGATCTCCTTCAAAAGGTCTACAAAGGTGAACTGGCACTGACGATGGCGGATTCTGTAGAATTGTCACTTTCTCAGCGCCTCTACCCTTCTTTGGCACTCGCTTTTGAACTGACAGAAGATCAGCCTATTTCCTGGTACATGCGTCGCAGCGACGACGAAAGCCTGTATGCCTTACTGATTGAATTCTTCGGTCTGCTGAAACAATCCGGTGACTTGGCACGTTTGGAAGAGAAATACTTCGGTCACGTAGAAAGCTTCGATTTCGTTGACACACGTGCCTTTATTCGTGCTCTGGACAGTAAGCTTCCAAAGTGGGAATCCCTGTTTAAAAAGCATTCCAACGAGTTTGACTGGCGTTTGATCGCTGCTTTGGCCTATCAGGAATCCCATTGGAACCCTCTGGCTAAATCGCCAACCGGTGTTCGGGGCATGATGATGTTAACCCTGCCTACTGCGAAAAGTGTCGGGGTGAAAAACCGGCTCGACCCGGAGCAATCTGTACGTGGTGGTGTGGAGTACTTGCGACGTATTGTGGATCGCGTACCCGATTCCATTTCAGAGCATGAGAAAATCTGGTTTGCATTAGCGTCTTATAACGTCGGTTATGGTCACATGATGGACGCGCGCCGCCTGACCAAACGTCAGGGTGGCGACCCGGATTCATGGGCAGATGTGAAAGATCGCCTGCCTTTGCTACGCAAAAAAGAGTTCTACAGTAAAACACGCTATGGTTACGCGCGTGGCGATGAAGCTAGGAACTACGTAGAAAATATCCGTCGCTACTACCAATCGATCATTGGTCATGTGGATAAACAGCGAATCGATAATGAAGAGCTCAGTATTGATGACTTACAGGTGATTGATGTGCCTATCTCTTCCGCAGCAGGCTCTTCTGCGTCAGAGTCGGTTTCTAATGCTGAAACTACAAACGACGAAGAGCCCTCTGAAAAAGAGAACGTTGATTCAAACAAGGCGTCTTCAGAAGAAAGTAAATCAACAGAAGATAAGAAGTAATCCTACCGCGCTCGAATCCTCTTTCGGGCGCGAATTTTTCTCTCTTGAATAGCAGTCATTCGACAACAAAATCCTACCACTTGAAAAATGTTAAATTCGCCCTTACATTGAACGGGATGGTGATTGATCTTGATTCGTCATCAACCCGTAACAATCGAAGCTTATAAACAGTGCTTCGCAGTAAACGAAATCTCACTTTTCGCCGCAGACAAGACGTAGTGAAAAGCGGTGGAATGAGTGATTGGGCGGTGCCAGAAAAACAAAACAGCGCCGTTATTGTTAGCTTGGTAGAGGAGAGAAACTATGTTCTCCAAAAGAAAGTCGTCTAAACGACTGCTCCAAAAGGCTGTATCTTCTAACCGTCGTAAGCGAATGCTTGCCAATAACAAGAAAAAAGTGATTTGGCGTAGCAGAGCTTTTGCTCTTTGCTTCGACTCTTAATTCAGAAGATACGGTATTTCTAAACGGCAAACATCAGTCCTGGTGTTTGCCATTAGATTTCTTCTCTTTCAGCGCTTTCTTCTCTTTACGTCTTCTCTTGAAAAAACTCTGTAACTGTTCGCGACACTCTTGTTCCAGCAAACCGGACTCTATTACTGCATAGTGATATGACGCCTGGCTTTCAAACAGATTTAATACTGTACCTGCTGCCCCCGCTTTTAAATCGGGCGCGCCATAAACAATGCGCTTTACACGGCTATGAAGCAGAGCACCAGCACACATGGGGCAAGGCTCTAGCGTCACGTACAAAGTGGTATCTAGCAGACGATAGTTTTCAATGGCTGAACCCGCTTTGCGGAGTACCTGAATTTCGGCATGGGCAGTCGCGTCGTGCTGACCAATCGAGCGATTCCACCCTTCGGCAATAACTTCTCCGTCTTTGACCAGAACAGCGCCGACTGGGACTTCCCCTTCCTGTTCGGCTCTGTCTGCTAACGCCATGGCATGGCGCATAAACTGTTCGTCTTGTTCGCTAAAAGGCACGTTTTTTCTCGATGTATCGGCTTCTGAGGCGGATTATATTCTAGTTTGAATAAATGGACAGTCTTTCGGCTAGAAAGTCGATCAGCAGACGGACCTTAGAAGACAGGTAACGATTATTAGGATAAAGCGCCCAGATCCCTTCTTTGGTGTCCCGAAAATCTGTCAGCAGTTCCACCAGTTTACCTGTCGCCATATGCTGATGAACGTAGTAATCCGGTAACTGCACGATTCCAATGCCATTTAGTGCGGCGTTAATCAGTACTCGCCCGCTGTCACACGTCATCCGCCCTTCTACAGAAAGTTGTCGCTTATGACCATTTTCTATAAATCGCCAGTACGGATGGTTACCAATCAGGCATTGATGCTGAGACAGCTCCAGTAGTGCGCGCGGCTCACCATGCTTTTCTATATAGTCAGGGCTGGCACAAACGTGCATCTGACGAGACCCCAACCGCTTCGCAATATAGGTCGAGTCGCCAAGGTGTCCAAGGCGAATAGCGAGATCGAAACCGTGTTCTAACATATCGAGCTTTTGGTTGGATAAATGAAAATCCAGCTCTACTTCGGGATAAATGGTCAAAAACTCGCTCAGTACAGGTGCCAGCATTTGCTCGCCGTAGGTAACAGGTGCCGTCAGCTTTATTTTGCCTTTCAGAGTACTTTGCAACTCCGTCACGGCTTGTTCGGCAAACTCCAGCCCGTCAACAAGGTGCCGACAGTGCTGATAATAAACCTTACCAGCATCGGTCAAAGTCACTTTACGCGTGGTACGAAGCAGCAACTTGACAGACAACCGTTGTTCTAACTTTGATATCTTACGACTCACTTGTGCGACTGAAGTTGATAATTTTTGAGCTGCTAACGTAAAACTGGACTGTTCAGCAACGGCAACAAACTCTGTTACCCCTTCCCATTGCTCCATAATCAACCTCTTATCGCAAAAATCATTATTACAAATATGTAATAGTTATTTTCATTTTAGCCTGATTATCAACTGAGATAAATTAATTAAACTAGAGCTCATAATCTGCCAACTCCTTCATTGAGTTAGAGTAATGGCGGGGAACACTAATTATTAGGGAACCAATTATGTCTGAGCAATTCATCAAATCTCGTGCCGCGGTGGCATGGGGACCGAATCAACCACTCTCGATCGAAGAAGTGGATGTCATGTTGCCTAAAAAAGGCGAAGTCCTGGTTAAAATTGTTGCGAGTGGTGTTTGCCATACTGATGCATTTACTTTGTCTGGCGAAGATCCAGAGGGCATCTTCCCGTCCATCCTGGGTCATGAAGGTGGCGGGATCGTAGAAATGGTGGGTGAAGGCGTCACCAGTGTTGAAGTTGGTGACCATGTTATCCCTCTTTACACCGCTGAATGCGGGGAGTGTAAATTCTGTACTTCCGGCAAAACTAACCTGTGTCAGGCAGTACGTGAAACGCAAGGTAAAGGCTTAATGCCAGACGGCACTACCCGTTTCTACAAAGATGGTGAGCCTATCTACCACTACATGGGTTGCTCAACCTTCTCTGAATATACAGTGTTACCAGAGATTTCATTAGCGAAAGTAAACCGAGACGCCCCTCTTGAAGAAGTGTGTTTGCTGGGCTGTGGTGTAACAACAGGAATGGGCGCGGTGCTTAATACTGCCAAAGTGCAGAAAGGCGACACGGTGGCGATATTCGGCTTAGGTGGTATTGGTCTCTCTGCGATCATCGGCGCGACGATGGCAGGTGCGAGCCGGATTATTGGTGTCGACATTAACGAAAGTAAGTTCGATCTTGCTCGTCAGCTAGGCGCAACAGATTGCATTAACCCTCAGCACTGCGATAAACCAATTCAAGACGTCATCATTGAAATGACTGACGGCGGTGTAGATTTCTCATTCGAATGTATTGGCAACGTCAACGTGATGCGCTCGGCATTAGAGTGCTGTCATAAAGGCTGGGGAGAATCTGTCATTATTGGCGTAGCGGGCGCTGGTCAGGAAATCTCAACCAGACCTTTCCAACTGGTTACCGGGCGAGTTTGGCGAGGCAGTGCCTTTGGTGGCGTTAAAGGTCGCTCTGAATTACCTGGCATTGTGGAACGCTACATGGCAGGTGAATTTGGGCTGCAAGAGTTCATCACTCACACCATGGGGCTGGATGGGATCAATGACGCATTTGATTTAATGCACAAAGGCGAAAGCATCCGCTCTGTTGTACATTTCGACAGATAACTGACAACCCGACAGGGCGGGGCTCCGCTCTGTCGCTTTTAAGGAAGCTCCAATTCATGGCTATCACTGAAATCAGCGCCGCGAAAGTGCATGGTGGCTGGCATAAACAATTCACCCATCAGTCCACCTCTGTCGACTGCGAAATGCGATTCGCGATTTTCCTTCCTCCACAAGCCGAAACCACCTCAGTTCCCGTTTTGTATTGGCTATCCGGGCTTACCTGTACCGACGAAAACTTTATGCAAAAGGCTGGTGCATTTAAAAAAGCAGCCGAGCTTGGTATTGCGATTGTTGCACCCGATACGAGCCCGCGCGGTGAGGACGTACCGGATGACGAAGATGGCGCATACGACTTTGGGCTAGGTGCTGGTTTTTACCTGAACGCAACCCAACTCCCTTGGAACCGTCATTACAATATGTATGACTATGTGGTCAACGAACTGCCCGCAATCATTGAATCTGAATTTCCTGTTACCGCAGAAAAATCGATTTCCGGTCACAGCATGGGTGGTCATGGCGCACTCTCGATTGGAATTAAAAACTCAAAGGATTACCAAAGTGTGTCGGCATTTAGCCCTATCACCAATCCGATAAACTGCCCTTGGGGAATCAAAGCGTTCTCAAATTATCTGGGTGACGACAAAGAAAGCTGGAAGGATTACGACAGCTGCGAACTGTTGTCTCAGGCAGAACAAGTGCCGCCAATTTTAATCGATCAGGGCGATGCGGATTCTTTCTTAAAAGAACAGCTAAAACCTGAAGCTTTTGAAGCTATGGCTCAGGGTCACGATAATATTGAGTTAAGAATGCAGCCCGGCTACGACCACAGCTACTTCTTTATTCAAAGCTTCATTGAAGAGCATTTGGCATTTCACGCCAGATACCTTAAATAGCAAGTGTCTTAAATAGCACTTACCTAAAATTAGAAAACCCAGCTTAATCGCTGGGTTTTCTTTTATCCGGACAGTTTCTAACAGGACTTAGAAACCCAGCGGAATATTAAAGCTAAAGAAGCCAATCAGCACGGCTGTCCAGATAGTCAGGAATGCGACGGAGTATGGCACCATCATTGCGATCACGTCACCAAAGGTCAGCTCAGGCTTGTACTTACGCATGAATGCCAAGATAACACCCGCATAACTCATCATTGGTGTAATGATGTTGGTCGATGAATCGGCAACACGGTACGCTGCGGTGACCAGGTCTGGAGTCATGTTCGGGTTTACCTGATAAAGCATAGGAACAAAAATAGGACCAAGCAGCATCCACTTAGACGTTAGACCACCCACGAACAGGTTGATCAGTGCGGTTGTGATGATAAATCCGATGATCAGCAATACTGGGAACTTCTGCAAACCAAGAGACTGCAAGAAAGTAGCACCTAAGTAGGTCACATAAGTACCAAGACCGGAATAGCTTAATAGCGCCAGGAAGTTGTAACAGAAGAACGTCAGAACAAGGATGTAACCCATGGTGTTCATCTGAGTGACCATGGCTTTAACCACGTCTTGTAGATTCTTGAATTTACCCGTTGCGTAACCAAAGCACAGACCAGACACTGCAAACACCAGTGAAATCAGCAGAATCACGTTATCCAGATAAGGGGTAACTTCTTTGCCTGCTTCATTTGTATAGGTGCCAAGTGGTCCTGTTGCCATCAGGTAAATCGCAACAAGAGAAGCTATCAAACCCAGCCCTGCCCAGCGAAGACCTTTGCTTTCTTTGGCATTCAACTCGAACTCATCGAAGTTGATTTCTTCTGGCAACTGGTAAGACATTTTTTCAAGACGAGGACTTACAAATTTAGCAGTAACCCATGCACCAACAGCAGCCAGAACAAACGTGGATACCAGAATGAAGAAATAGTGCATGGTTGCGGGGTTAAGTGCTTCACCGTTACCACCGACGAAAGGAACGCCCTGAGATTCTGCAAAGATCTTAGCGTTAACACCCAGAACAACGTCAGCGGGTGTTGCAGGAAGTAAGTTGGCACTGAAACCAGCAGAAACCCCGGCAAAAGCGGCTGCCATACCAATCAATGGGTTCTTACCCAGACCGGCATAGAGAAGACCAGCCAGTGGAATAAGTACCAGATAACCCGCATCTGCGGCGATAGAACTCATGATCCCCAGGAAGACGATCAAAGCAGGCAGAAGTTTATCAGGGATCTTTAGACCGACTTTTTTGATCACCGCTGTCAGCAAACCGGAGTTCTCAGCAATACCGATTCCCAGCATTACGATCAGAATAACGCCTAAAACTCCATGACCAAATGCCAGCCAGTTTTTTAACAACGCGTTATCAAACATCCAGCGAATATGCTCGGCTTGCAGCATATTTTTAATCTCATGCTGAACGGCTTCACCACCCCGACCAAGGGTCTCAAATGAAACACCACCAGCTAGCCCTGTTACCACCAAAGAAAATACAAACAAAAACATGAAGATGATAACGGGGTCAGGAATCTTTTTACCCGCTTTTTCTATAAACCCAATCACACCTTTCGGCTTGGGTTCAGGAGCTACCGCTTCGCTCATTTTTCTACTCTCTCCAAATGTGTTCTACATCACAAAAAAATAAGCGATGACATTAGCAAAGTCGCCTAACCCTGTAAAGATTGAATATAGAACCTTGAGAAACACATTTAGAAACCCAGAATAAACATAGAATTAATAACCACATATTAGATTCTTACTTGGTTATAAATTTCAAATAATTGGATTTTAGCTAGTTTTATTAACCTTTAATTAAATAGTTTTCAACATTGGAAATATTCAACATTTCTGAATTTAAAGTCATTTAATTCTACATAAAACAAAGCCCTACAATCGCAGGGCTAATATTCTGAGTAAAGGTGCTTTTTACATAGTGTAAGTATATGGAGCCTGAATCCCTAGCGGGATGCCAAGTGCCCAGTACGCCAGCAAGAAGATGGTCCAGCCAATCAACATGGCAATGGAGAATGGCATCATTAACGACGCTAACGTGCCAATACCGGTAGACTTCACGTAACGTTGGCAATACACCACTACCAGAGGGAAGAATACCATCAGTGGTGAAATGATATTGGAAACTGAATCGCCTACACGGTACGCCGCTTGCGACAGTTCTGGCGAAATGCCTACCGCCATCAACATGGGAACCAGAATAGGACCAATCAATGCCCACTTAGCAGACGCGGAACCGACAAGCAGGTTCACGAAAGCAGTGAGTAGAATCATGCCAACAACCGTTGCCTGACCTGGTAACTCCATCGCTTTCAGACCTTCAGCGCCATACAGAGCCAGCATAGTGCCAATGTTTGACTGACCAAATGCCGACAGGAACTGCGCACAGAAGAATGACATCACAATGTAGGCACCCATGGTTGCCATGGTATCGGACATCGCTTTGATAACGTCGTTGCTGTTTTTAAATGTGCCTGAAACACGCCCGTAGACAATGCCCGGAATGATAAACAGAATGAAGATAAGTGGCACAATGGATTTCATCACTGGCGCAGAAAAGGCCGTCAGCTCACCTTCAGGGGAACGAAGCGCAGAGTTTTCTGGAATAAGGGCAGCGACCAGCAGTGCGATACCCGCAACCATTGCCCAACCCGCGTAACGGAATGCTTTAGATTCTATTTCTGTAAATGAACCTAAATCCGGTGCTTCTTCTGCATCTTCATCAACTGGTGTGTTAGCTAGGCGTGGCTCGATGATTTTCTCGGTCACGTACCAGCCGATCGCAACAATCACTATTGAGGACAATCCAGTAAAGAAGATATTCGCCAGTGGGTTAATCACATAACTTTCGTCCAGTACCTGAGCTGCCGTTTGCGTAAATCCAGCAAGCAGAGGATCAATACCGGAAGGGATGAAGTTTGCGGAGAAACCACCGGATACACCAGCAAACGCAGCAGCGATACCCGCAAGAGGGTGACGACCAGCTGCGTGGAAGATGATGCCACCAAGAGGAATAACCAGAACGTAGCCTGCATCTGCCGCGGTATGAGATACGATCGCAACCAGAATGAGCATTGGTGTCAGCAATTTAGCAGGAGTGAAGTTCAGCATCTTCTTCAGACCAGTGGTAATAAAACCAGAAGAATCCGCAACGCCTACCCCTAACATTGCCACCAGAACAATTCCAAGTGGCGCAAAACTGGTGAATGTTGTCACCATATTTGCAAGGAAACTTGCCAGAGCTTCACCCGTTAGCAAGTTATTAATTTGCAGTGCTTCACCAGTGCGCGGGTTCATCAGATCAAAGGAAACGTTAGAAAGTAGAGCAGATGAAACCCAAACGATGACTAGTGCCCAAAAAAACAAAATTGCCGGATCCGGTATCTTGTTTCCAGCGCGTTCAATAAAGTTTAAAAATCGGTCCATGCCCGACGGTTGGGACGATGGTGCCTGTTTAACAGCTTGGTTACTCATAGGTAACTCCATAGTATTTGGATGTTGTTTACGGGCGTGTAGTTTTCTAATTTTTGCCCACCTCGCAAATAACTATTCTATTTCAACCCCAAATTAAAAGCACAATAAACCAACCATTTTTATAATCTCAGACAATTATTTCTAAAAAATTTACAAATAACCAACAATCGAACTTCAATCACGTAACTAGCACAAAATAAAAGCGCTACAGGAAAGTTAATTTCCCCGTAGCGCTTCTATATGAATGCTTTAATTATTAGCCTGGTGAATTTTACGTCAGTAACATTCAGGCGAAAGTTACCCGGATAACTGGTGATAAAGCCTAGGGTCTGTTGACCTAATCAAACTCATTGTATTTTGACAGCATGGTTTGCAAAGTCACTTTCTGAGTGGTGTTTAAGCGATCCTGCCATGTACTATCAATCGTTATAACTTTAACCGCAGATGACACTGTGCCCGTTGCCTGAGAAACCGACCAAGTTAAGGTGTATCCACCGCTTCTGGCTTCGCTGCCAGACGCAATCGAGCTAAATTGAATCGTGCCGTTTGCGCCGCTAACCGAACGTTTCCTGAAATGCTCCAGTTTCGATTCTGCCAAGTATAACGCTTCAAGGCTCCGTGCTGCATGTTCCGATTTATGTTCCATAAACGTCTGTAGCTTCACCATACCCAGCATACCTACACCAAAAAGCAAAAACGCAATCATCACTTCAATCAGGCTGAAACCCATCTGCTTTTTAGAAATCATTCCATGATCCTTTTAGCCATTGAGGAGGAGAATTTTTACTGCGGGCGTAGTCGATCACGTCTTTGTTAAAATTCAAACTTATAGCCTGATCAAAAAGTGCGTAGTGACTGAGCTTCTTAGTAGGATCGCTAGGGTCAGTAAACTCTTTTGAGTCAATATATTGCCCACCAGAGAAAGTGAACGCCCCTCTTTGGAAATAAGTAGCACGTGCTCTTATATCTGCCGAAAACTCAGACGCACCAGCAGGGTTGATATATTCGTCACCTCCAGGTAATGCTTCCCAGTGAGTAAGATTAGGTGCATATGTAGGGTTAATATGGAAAAGTAAACCTTTGAATTCACCAGTTGCCGTGTTAGACATCAATGAGAGAGGTCCATTACTCACCACTAAAGTGACACCGTTCGTCGTACCATTTGTCGCGGTTATCAGCGAATTGTACTGCGCATCGTTAATTTCACACCCTCCGCTCACCCAAACAAACTCACTGCCACTACTAATCGCATCTGCAATTTTTGCCCCGCAATTGCTCAGTATTTTTGTACCATGGCTCAACGCCCCCTCAAGAATAGTAAAGTTACCATTGTCACGGACTTCATCAGCCCTGCTCAAAGGCACACCAAAAAAGTTCTCAAATGGCTTTACATCTGTATCTTGGTAAAAATCTCCGGTAGAAATATTTTCAGTACCACCACTTGTCGTTATTGTTTTGTGCGAGCCTCTACAATCTTTTCCTTTATGATCGAATGTTGCCCAAGGTTTTTCTCCTACCTTTACACCTTTATTTTCTACATTTCCTTTCACTCTAAAGGCATCTTTGTAGCGCACTGCTACACACTCCCAACCATCCTTTTTGAGCATGCCGGGATCAGGAGTGTCGAAGGCATTGGCACCAAAAAGATAGAGACTAGCACTTGATTGCAACGCTCCCGAACCCAATGAACCGCCGTAACGAATCTCTTTTTCCAATATCGTCGTGCCAACTTTGGCAACCGCCATTCTTCCTGCCGAAGAAGTATTGAGATCAAGCGTTAAACCGGCTTGACTCGAACATCCAGTAACACTGCCTGCGGAAATTTTATCGACATGCGCTCGGGTATAGATGCACTCCAATCCCCCTTCCGCTAACCAGTGCTCCTGCCTGTTTTTCACTTCATTCTGGGCACGCTTAATTTGAAAAAACACTTGCTTGTATGAACCGAGAATCAAGATAAGCGCGGCAACCAACACAAAGCTGGTGACAGTTAGGGTAATGTATCCTTGATTGCGCCGCATCATTTCCAGTTCCTTTGTTTAAATGAGGTGGAGAGCGTCACTGTGTCGGTGGAGTTTTTCAAAGATCCTGTCATTTTTATGGATATGAAAGCGGAACTTACGGTCGATCCCAGAGGCGTGTTTCCGACCTCAAAAGCGGTCACCTTAACCTGTTTATCATCAAGCATTTTAAAATAGGGGCTACATGACGCTTGTGTACTGATTGCTGCCGACTGTTTCGAACAAATCTTGACGTTGTTATCATCGTGTTTAAAGAACACGTGCTCATATTTGTTTTCTTTATTGAGGTAAACGTAACCAATCGAACTAGAAGTCGTGAGGAACACACTTGAAGCCCCAGAAACCATTGCGGCTTTGTCGTTGCTTCCGTTATAGCCTGCTCTGAGTGCGTCTTCTTTTATGTATTTCAACGTGTCAGACATGCTCTGAAGCACCAATAAATCTAACGAACGTTGTGTCGCTGATTTTTGGGCAGAAAGATAAATAGAGCCAACCGACGCAATTGCCAACAGGCTGAGAGCGGAAGCGATCATCAGCTCGATTAAAGACGCACCTCGCTGACGAGAAGCGCTAGCAGTCTGTAAAGCCATGGCTATTCCCCGTACTACCGCACACTTTGACTCGACCATTGGTGAAGTGAGTAATCACAGATCCACTGTCGGACATGTTTTCCTGATAGCTGAATTTAAACGTTCCGGCTTCGATGCGACCATTCACCCCCTCTATTTTGAAAGGTGGACCATGATTGCTTGAAACATAAATATTCTTGAAAGGTTTTCCGACGATAGACTGAACCAAAGCGCCAGAAATAGAGGACGATTCTCGCAAATCGATAATCCAGTCACCGCTTTTAGACGCACTAGAAACAGAAGCACCAGATACCGTGAAGTGAACCCAAAGGTCACGATTTCTCATTACGGCTTCAGATCGAGCTTCAATCAAGAAGCCCTGTAATTCATTGGCGAGACGATTGATACGGTTGTCATCGGTCACAGATTTATAACTAGGCGCGAATGCACCAAGCAAAATGGTCATCACAGCCAGCGTTATTAAGAGCTCTATTAAAGTAAAGCCGCGAGCCATTTCCCAAATTCCTCTGAAACTTCGTATATGCACTTAAATTGACTTGCAGCGATGCTAGCACCGCCTAAGAATAGCGGGGCAAAATTGAAGGAAGTTATGGAAATGATTCGAATAAAAAGATGTAAACAGAGCAAAAAGAAGGGCAAAGGAATGACATTGCTCGAACTTTTGATCGCCGTTTCTATCGTTGCGATATTCGCAGCCATCGCATATCCATCTTTCAACAACTATGTTTATCAAGGACATAGAAATCAGGCCATGGCGGATCTGGTCAAAATTCAGCTCAGTCTTGAGCAGCTATACAACAACGGTTACTCCTGGTCCTCCATCATGTCAGGGTCAACTTGCACTATATGCGATACTTCTGATGACAGATACACCTTCGCTGTGACATCTGCGGGAGGGTATACAATCACCGCGACACCTAAAATCGCAAAAGGGCAGAATAATGATCAGTGCGGAACACTGACATTAAAAGCAGACGGCACTTCTCTTCCCAATACCTGCTGGTAAACCTATACCAACCGTAGTAAGCAATTAGCATTATTCAAAAAAATACCCGCACTTGGCGGGTATTCAATCAATCATTTGTGGACCCAGCTTACTTCGCTACCATCACCATTGCAGGGCGAATCACACGACCGTTCAACTCATAACCTTTCTGCATCACTAGCATAACGGTGTTTGATTCATGATCCGGGCTTTCTTGAATCGACATAGCCTGGTGGTATTCAGGGTTAAACACTTCGCCTTCAGGGTTGATTTCTTTCAAGCCAAACTTGGCAACCACATCAACAAATGTTTTATGGGTTAGCTCAACACCTTCAAGAAGAGGTTTCACCGCTTCGTTTTCAGCATCTGCTGCCTGAATTGCACGCTCTAAGTTATCAATAACAGGGAGAAGTTCCTCAGAGAACTTGTTCAGAGCGTATTTACGCGCTTTGTCGATTTCCTGCTCGGTACGACGACGCATGTTTTCTACGTCCGCTTTTGCACGAAGAACAGACTCTTGCTGCTCTTTTACTTTCGCTTCACTGGTCAGCAGTGCCGCTTCTAGCTGTGCGATTTTCGCTTCCGTTTCGTCTTGCTCTGACTCTTCGTTCCAATCGATATCGGCATCTGAGCCAACTGCTTCCACTTCTTCTGCAGTTTCTTGTTGCTCTAGCTCTTCTTCTTTAACCTTGTTTTCTTCGTTGCTCATGATATCTCCAGAATTCAGAATTCAACTACTTATGCGATGATATGCTCACAATTTTGAGACAAAAATACTCGCATAGTTCTTCAACTTGCCTTTATTATGGGGATGAAGATTTGCGTTTCAAGCACAATAACCTCAGACAACGGATTTTCTCTATGCCAAAGCCTTTTGAAGTCATCGCAATTATAGGCAAACCCCGTGACAGCAAAGCCGTTCAAACACACAAAGAGTTGTATCATTGGCTCACAAAAGAAGGCTACTCAGTCCTTATTGATGACCGACTTCAGGAAATCCTAAACGACATCGACCACTCTCATTTCACCAGCTTAGTCAACATTGGTAAAAAAGCCGATCTGGCCATTGTTGTGGGTGGTGATGGAAACATGCTCGGCGCTGCTCGCGTACTGTCGAGATTCGATATTTCTGTGATTGGCGTAAACCGAGGCAACCTAGGGTTCTTAACAGACCTGGATCCGGAAGAATTTGAGAAGGCCCTTTCCAAAGTGCTGAAAGGCGAGTTTATGGAAGAAAACCGCTTCCTGCTTGAAGCCGAGGTACACCGCCATGGGCAGGTCAAAAGCCACAATGCTGCATTAAACGAAGCGGTGCTTCACCCCGGTCAGGTGGCGCATATGATCGAATTCGAAGTTTATATTGATGACCGATTTGCCTTTTCTCAGCGTTCCGATGGTTTGATCGTATCGACGCCAACTGGCTCAACCGCTTATTCACTATCAGGCGGTGGTCCTATTTTATCACCAAGTTTGAATGCCATTTCTCTGGTTCCCATGTTTCCGCACACCTTGTCCAGCCGCCCACTGGTGGTGGATGGCAACCGCAGAATTAAGCTATTAATTTCACCAGACAACCGAGGTACTCAAGAAATCAGCTGCGATGGTCAGATATCATTACCCGTGTCACCCGGCGATGAAATCCATATTTACCAAAGCCCGAATGTGCTTAAGCTGATTCACCCAGAAGATTACAGCTACTACCATGTTCTACGTAATAAGCTGGGCTGGGCGAGCAAGCTTTTTTAGTACGAATCTGTTTGCGTTACTCGAGAAAACATAGAGTTACAGCCATGCGGTTGAGAACGCTCACAAAAATTCGGATTCGTAAAAAAATATACCTGTACAACTTTACTGTATAAAGAAACAGTATATACTGTTTTCTTATACAGTATTGTTCAGTTATACAGGTAAATAAAATGCTGGCTCATTTAAGTGTTAATAATTTTGCGATTGTTAAGTCTTTACAGCTAGAACTTGCCAAAGGCATGACAACGATTACCGGCGAGACCGGTGCAGGTAAATCCATTGCTATTGATGCTCTGGGCTTATGTTTAGGCGATCGAGCAGAAGCAAGCTCGGTTCGTCAGGGCGAAGAAAAAACCGACATCAGCACCTCGTTCCTACTGGACAACAATATTCACGCAACGCGTTGGCTAGAAGATAACGACTTAATGGATGGCAGCGAATGCATCCTGAGACGAGTTATCACCAAAGAAGGCCGTTCAAGAGCCTTCATCAATGGCAGCCCAGTGCCAGCTTCTCAGCTTAAAGCACTTGGGCAGCTCCTCATCAATATTCACGGACAACATGCACATCATCAGTTGATGAAAAGCGAGTATCAGCTTTCCATGCTGGACCAATACGCTGGGCATTTAAACCTGCTGAATAAAACCAAGAATCACTATCAGACCTGGCGTCAGGCAGACAACCACCTTAAGCAACTCAAACAAAACAGCCAGGAAAATCTGGCGCAAAAGCAGTTGCTCGAATACCAGATCAAAGAACTTGATGAACTTACTATCGGTGAAGAAGAATTTGTCGAGCTCGAACAAGAACACAAGCGCTTGTCCAACAGCGGCGAACTGGCATCCACTTGCCAACAAGCCATTGAGTTGATTTATGAAGGTGAAGATGTCAACGCACTGGGCATTTTGCAAAGTGCCAACCAGTCTATGATTCAGCTCGCTGAACTGGATGAAAAATTGACCGCACTGCCAGACATGATCGCGGAAGCCATCATCCAGCTTGAAGAAGCCAACAGTGAACTTCGACACTACTTAGACAGTATTGACGTCGATCCTGCACGTATGGCGTATGTTGAAGAACGTTTCTCCAAGGTGATGTCGACTGCACGTAAACACCACGTCATGCCTGAAGAGCTTTACCAACATCATCAAGATCTTCTCAAGCAAATCGAAGCTCTGGACTGCTCGGATGAAAAACTGGATGCTCTGGCACAGGAAGTAGAAGACAAGCGTGTGACATTTTTAGCGACGGCAGAAAAACTGAATAAGTCGCGCCAACGTTATGCCAAAGAACTGAACAAGCTCATTTCTCGAAGCATGCATGAACTCAGCATGGAGAAAGCCAAATTCTGCATTGATGTCGTTCGAGATGAAAACCATGCCTCTCCGCTTGGCATCGATCAAGTGACATTCTTGGTCTCAACCAACCCAGGTCAGCCTCTACAGCCAATAGCCAAAGTGGCATCTGGTGGTGAGCTTTCTAGAATTTCTTTGGCGATTCAAGTCATTACCGCCCAGAAAGTGGATACCCCTAGCCTGATTTTCGATGAAGTTGACGTGGGTATCAGCGGTCCAACAGCCGCAGTGGTGGGTAAAATGCTACGTAAACTAGGTGAATCGACGCAAGTCCTATGTGTTACTCACTTACCTCAAGTTGCAGGCTGTGGTCACCAGCAGTTGTTCGTGGCGAAAAACACCAAAGGTGGCAAGACAGAAACTCGAATGAATTGCCTAGATCAGGACCAACGCGTCGCGGAATTGGCCAGGTTGCTTGGGGGTAGCCAGATCACCGACAGCACATTAGCCAATGCTAAAGAACTATTGATTGCGGCTTAGTTTCAATGGTTCCCTCATAATAAAAGAACGCTCCATCATCTTTGATTAAGCGTTCTTTTTATGTGTTTCAACCAGTTAGCTACACGCTTTTATAACATTAAGATCATGAGGCTGACTAATCTGCGGGTTGACGCCAAGAAACTCTTCCAATCGAAAGCTTTGAAACCAAAAGGTAGACAAAGCCCGTTGCTGCCATAGCTAACACGACACTGGGACCAATGGGATAATCCCAAAGCAGAGATGCATGAAATCCCCCCACGCCACCAATTACACCGATTGCCAACGCGCTCAACCAAATACGACGGCTGCCACTCATGATTACTGCCAAAGCGGGAATTATCAGACAAGCAAATTCTAAATAGACTCCAAGACTTATCACCAGAGCAGGGATGGCCAAAGCAAAAAGTACATAAAAACCACGACCAGCGAGCCAGCCTGGCCGCCAGATTTGAACGATCGCGAGAATAAATACAACACAAAAAACTGGCAAAATGTCGCTTGGGCTGCTCCACAAAAGTCGCCCATTTAAAAGCGCCGAGATCATCTCTTTACCATGTGGGTTGTGGCTCACCATAATCACAGCAGCACACGCAGCCAACACGTAAAGCAAGCCAATTAGCGCTTCAAGATGATGTTTTACTTTGTCTTCTAGCCAGCTAAGCAAAAGAGCCGCCGGAACAGTGAGTAGCCAGGATGCCAACAGCTTTGTTGTGAAGTCAACGCCCACATGCCCCGCTGAAAGTTCAATAAATAAAACACCCAACGCCGCAATTTGGGCCATCGCTAAATCTATAAATATCACGCCGCGCTGAAGCACCTGCCGCCCAAGAATAATGTTGGCGAACAAAGCAAATAGCCCTACTAAAGCGGGAGCAACCATCCAGGAATAAGCCACTGCTACTTCCTTTGCAAACTGAGTAGTTGAACAATGCTGTCATCAACAAGTGTGGCTAACGTATCTGTATTGGCACGCCCGCCTACACTCTGTGCCAGCTCTGCCACTGGCAGACCAGTACGCTGAGACAGCCAGTCTGAGGCATCGGTAGGTTGGTGACTGGAATATACAATGCCCGCAGCGTCATCTGAACTGATGGAGCTGAGGGAATTCAAATGTGCGACTGTCGGTGGCAGCCCCGGTTTTGGCTCTAAATCTGCGATTTGCTTAATACCAAGCCATGCAAATAGATAGCGATGGGTTTCGTGGTAACCTACTAGCTGCAAGCCCTTTAATGCTTGCCCCTGCTCCTGCCATCGTGACATGCGCTTACGCCAGTTTGCACGAAACTTTACTCCTTCTCCTTTGTACAACGCCCAGTTTTCAGGATCGATTTTCGCAAGCCTTTCTACTAAGGCTTTGGATACATTGGGAATATCCGCTACCGCGAACTGAACGTGAGGGTTACCGTGGCTGTGAACATCCCCCATTGAACGGTCGACGTGATCGCGAGTGTCGAGCATTTTGACGTAATCGGTTACCCAAAAGAGCCCGTCTTTGCCATTCTGTACATTTCTGTTTCGACTCTGGCGTTGCAATTCTGGCAGCCAACCGATTTCCAATTCAGCTCCTGAACACACCACTAAATCCGCTTTACGCATTTTAGAAATCAGTGATGGTCTTGGCTGAATGTAGTGCGGGTCCTGCATTGCCGTTGTCGCCGAGAAGACTTCTGCATTTGGCGCGTGTTGTTTGACCAAGGATGCCCAATCAGGTTGGCAGGTAAACACGTTCAGGCTTGCGTTTACAGAAAGAGAGGTAACCAGTAAACCACTTGTCAGAAAAAATTTAGAAAGCATGAGCAGGGTGCGCTCCGAAAGACATAATGTATTGAATGGTGAAGATGTTCTGAGATTTACTTGTGAATTGCTCACGGGTTACCTGAGCGCGCACTCGCCCGAAGTGAGAACCATGCCAGTCCAACGCTATATCCGTTTCCTGAATATCAGATTTCGTTAATTCTCCATGGTGATGATCCACGTGCCAGTGCACTTCCCCCGTTACTGCATCCACCTCCCCATAACGTCCACTGATAGTCCAGTTTGGCGAAAACTGATAAGCCAGCTCCGCATACCACCCGTGTGCCTTATCATTTGCATTTGGAATAGATTCCATTCGTTCATCGTATCGGTCGTTAATAAACCAGGCTTCAGCCGTCGCTCGGAGGTTTTCCTGCTTGTAGTTACCATTCGGCGCCCACTTCCAGGTCATATCAATACCGTGTAACCATTTTCCTGTGACGATTGGGCCGTGTGAATGACCGTGGTCACCATGGCTGTGAGAGGAATGATCATGAGAAGAATGATGATGTGAAGAACCTGAGGTTTCCTCAGCAGCGAATCCGAGACCGTTCGCATTGTATAGGGTGCTCAGACCGACTCGCCAACTGTTCGAGTCATTCACATCGTCACCAATTTGAAGATTTGCGGTGTAAACTCCAACTGTCGCGGGATCGGTGTACCCTACATCCCACTCTTTCCCTCCGAACACTTCGAAACTTGCCGCAACAAACGTTTCTGTTGGTGCTAACCATGATAGCTGAATGCCATCATCAAAGTAGTGACTGCCAAATACTGCGCGATAAACGGCGGGTCTGTCACTAAAGGCATCTTCGTGTAAGTGCTTGCTGTTTAAATAACCCACATTTGACAGCATTCTGCCAGCTTTAACCTTTATACCTGCTGGAAGACTTAGGGTTTCTACAAAAGCCTCTTCTACTTCAAATTCAGTTTTTCCGCCGTGAGATGCCACCACAGCAATCAACTGACCGCGAAAGTTCTGGTCTATATTGCTGCTGAGTAAGATTTCGGAATGCCCAAGACCAAAGCCTTTGTCTCGCATTCCCCATTGGCGAGCTTCACTTTGATATGCCCCATCCAAAACGACACCAAGATCAACGTCAGGTGCACTGATTGCTAATGGAGAAATCAAGCCAAGAATTGAAGCCGTGCAAAACGCATTTAAAGAGAACTTTTTCACCTATACCTCTGAAATGTAAATAATTATTAATTGCGAAATTAGTTGAATATCGCAAATGCTATGTTATAACATCCCGCAAAGTCAATCAGACATTGAATAATTCTCATTCAACATATTCATGAACATTCGAAAAGGAAGTCACATGCACTTTGCTTCTAATCTATTTGGGAAAAAAACACTTCTCGCCTTATCTGTTGCCGCTTTTGCCAGCGGCTGTTCAGACGGCGAAAACAAAACCGATACGGCGGCACAAGACAATAAGCAAGATAATCACCAGAGCACTGAGAGCTTTAGCCGAGTTGCGGTGAGTGAATTCAATAGCAACAGCGTTTATGTATTAAATGCGAACAATTTTGGGGTCGTCGACCAGTTCGCGATGACCCACTCACCGTCGGCATTAAAAACCAGCCCTGATGGTCGATACGCCTTAGCCTTTCAGCGCAGACAAAACATAGTAGAAGTGATAGACAGTGGTATTTCTGCCGAAGCACACGGTGACCATTTCCATTTACATTCAGAGAAGCCTTCACTGATAAACGGAAAATATGAGAGCACAGCACCAACCCATTATGATCTTGCAGGTAGCCAGGCGGCTCTGTTCTTTGATGGTGATTCAAAGACTGGGGTCAATGCGGAGTTAAAAATTCTGGATGACGCCTCTATAGCGACTATGAGTCAAGTTGCGAGCTACTCATTCACTTACGCGATGCACAGCACTGCGCAAATTTTTGGGGAGCATGTGTTTACAGGTATTAAAGAAAACCCTGCAGCGGAAGGTTTATTACCCGACAAAGTGGCCGTACTAGAGCTGCATGGCGATCATTTCCACGCACCCACTGTTGCTAATGTCACATGCCCTTCTTTACACGGCAGTGCACAATCTATAACTCAGGTAGCGTTTGCATGTAACGACGGTGTTATTATTATCGACAAACCCAGCACGAACCCTGAATACACAAAAATTGCCAACCCAGGCTCATTGGCACCAACCATCCCTATTCCAGGCGAAGATCCGGTAGCAAATAGATTAGGAAAAGTAATGGGGTTCAAAGCATCTGATAAACTGCTGTTTATCGCAAAGAACCAGCAAGCATTTCAGCTCAAACAAGGAATATTGGAAGAAGTACAGTGGAAGGAAGCCGACACTGAACGATACCTTGCCTATAGTGGTATCGACTCTGCATTCTTAGTTCTCTCTTCTACTGGTAAGCTCAAAGTCTTTGACCCAGCCACTAATTTTTCTCAAGTAGCAAGTGTCAAAATCTGGGATACAGTTCCGGTTTTGGATGATCCTAAAAATCAGAAATTCAGCATTGTCCATGACAAACGAAACAATCATGTATTTGTTACTGATCCAAAGAACAAAAAGGTGTTTGAAGTAGAGCTTGGTCAGCAGCCAACTGTCAAAACGCACGAATTAAGCTTCATTCCTCACCTAATTACTTGGGTAGGAACAACCGAGCAAGAACATCATCATTAATACCGCCACAATGTTAATCAAATCACAGCGCAGTTAACCACTGCGCTAATTGTCTTTTTTACGATGCAACTTATCGCTATAACTATGGTCATACACTCGTTATGGGCATTTCGATTCCCTCGACGTTGAGTTTGCCAAAGGATGGCAAGATAATTTTTACTTCTTGGGCAAAGGTGATTATCATTTTGCCCGAGAACTTAAACTAAGTAATAAAGAACACAATAACTATGCAATTTAAGAAGTGGATCATTGCCGTACCATTAGCGCTTACCATGTTAACGGGTTGCTCGGTTGCAGAAAAACTGGTTTACCGAATCGATATCAACCAAGGGAATTACATTGAACAAAACGCTGTGGATCAGCTTAAGTTCGGCATGTCTAAAGAACAGGTTCGCTTCGTGTTGGGTTCTCCAATGCTGGTAGAAAACGGATACCCAAATACGTGGTACTACATCTATCATCACACCAAAGGGCATGACGACTCGATTCAGAAAAACCTCTTCGTTCGTTTCGACAACAACGAAAGGCTGGTTAAAGTTGAAGGCGACTTCCCAACCGGTGCTAATTTCTTCGAAGGCGTTTACTAATCCAATCGCCACACCAGATCAAAAAAGGCTCGTCATATGACGAGCCTTTTTACTTTGAATTCATTGAGCCGTTAACTCAACTGCTTGGTAACGCTAAATCTACGATTTTTCCTTTGCCTGTTCGGCTTCTTGCTTGGCTTGCTCAGCGCGTTTTCTACGAATTTCTTTCGGATCAGCAAGAAGTGGGCGATAAATTTCAATTCTGTCTTTGTCCATCACCGTCGAATCCAGCTTCACATTGCGGCTGAACACACCGACTTTGTTCTTAGCCAGATCAATCTCGGGGTAGATATCCATCACTCCAGATTGCTCGATGATTTCCTTCACCGTCATTTCCGCTTCCACCGCTAAGGTTATCACCCGCTGTTCTAACGGTAATGCGTACACCACTTCTACGTGGATCATGTTCGGTTCACTACTCATTACACGTACACCTGTTTCGCACGTTGGGTAAAGGCATTCACCATATTATTGGTCAATTCGTTAAACACTTTGCCAAACGCCATTTCAACGAGCTTACTGGTGAACTCAAACTCTAGCTTCAATTCGACCTTACATGCCGTCTCATCCAACGGCGTAAATTCCCAACCGCCATGGAGATGCTTAAAAGGACCATCCACCAGTTGCATCAAGATCTTTCGACCCGTTTCCAGTTGATTAGACGTTGTAAATGTCTTGCTAATCCCAGCTTTAGACACATCAACCGATGCCACCATAGCGGTTTCCGAGTTTTCTATAATTCTTGAGCCAGAACAACCAGGAAGGAAATTGGGGTAGCTGGCAACATCATTCACTAGGTTAAACATCTGTTCAGCGCTAAACGGCACTAACGCGCTGCGGGTCACTTGCGGCATATTTTCCCACTTAAACAAAACATTGGGGTTGTACAAAATAACTTAGGGTTTTCAGTTATATGACAATATCGTGACTGATTCAATCGTCCTATAATATCGAGCTGACTCTGGCTATGTTACCAACACCAGCTCTTTCAACCTCACCTTATGGTACTTCACGCAACCTCCCTATGAAAGTTTTGATTATTGAAGACTGCCTGACCACGCAACTGGCTATGACGCGAATGTTGGTAAAGATTGGTTTGAAAGAAAACAATATCACTTTCAGCTCAAATGCTGAAAAAGGTATCTGGCTTATCAGCCAACGTGAATTCGACCTTGTCTTCATCGACCAGAATTTGGGGCAAGGAAGTACTGGTCTGGACTTGCTAGAAGCCGTGCGTATACAAAATTTGCTTCCCGACACCACCACTCTTATCGCACTTTCTTCAGATTCAACTCATTATGTTAAAGAAAGCTTTCTAGATTTTGGGGTACACCAAATCGAACGCAAACCCATTCTGATAGACAGGCTGGATCGGATCGTTAGCGAGCACTATCAGTTCAAAAAAGCGTTAAACACCGTACTTACCTCATATAAACAGAGCGGTATAAAAGTTGCTGCATCGGGCTTGAAGCTCGCCAAAACACGCACACACATCCTGCGTATTACCCTTATCCTGGCAAACAAGCTGAAAGAACGAAGGCTATTTAAGCTCGCTTCCAATTTGTGCCAAAAAGTGAATATGCAGCTCAAGAATCCTGTATTGAGTGCCACAATCCACGACCTCAACTTCGAACATATCTCTCCGAAAGAGAGTTTTGAGTTGGTATCGCAAGAAGCAGAGCGAATCGAGTTGCCGCAAGAAGTTGCGGACGTATACAGCAAAATGCTGCTCCAACAAAAACACATGCAGCCTCTTAGTAAATCATTGCAGAACAACCTTGATAAATACCCAACGTCTTTGATTCGACTTATGCAAAACGTGTGGCTTCATCTGGTTGATCCTGACTGTCCGCAAAGGCAAGCTAAAATTGCTCAGTCATTTGAAAAGATCGCTCCCACCTCCATCGCACTCGATAGCGATATCAAGATGCTTATCTTATGGGCACTAGAAAAATCAAACCAAGGCGGCGTAAACACAATAAAAGAACAATGGGCAAAGTTCCCGACTAAAACCAAAAGATTAGAGTTAGAAAAATCCATATTCGAACTGCTCGCACTTTGGGATCAGGCAAACCAATCAGAAAATAAATTGATGGATGAAATTCTTGATATACAAAACCGAGTCGAAAGAATGGCAGGTCAAGCGTTTAGCTTACCTAGAGCAATGCTGTTGTTGGACGCAGGCAGACGACTAGAGATGGATGAATTCACACAGCAGATGCTGCAAAATGCTATGGGTTTAGCCGCCAAAGAAAACAGCCTGTTGTCACAGTCCCTTATTCATACCAGCATCAAGCACTTACAGGGCTACAAAAATCAGCAAAGCTTGCACCAACCCCATGAGAATAGTCTTTCCCTAATGGGAGACTAGGCATATAATGCGCCTGTTATGGCAAAGAAAAACTCAAAATCAAAAGCGGGTAGCAATACCATCGCGCAAAACAAACGAGCTCGCCACGAATATTTCATTGACGACGAAATCGAAGCTGGTCTTGAACTTCAGGGTTGGGAAGTGAAATCCCTGCGCCAAGGTAAAGCCAACATCGCCGAAAGCTATGTATATATCCGCGATGGTGAAGCATTCATTAGTGGGATGAGCATCATTCCACTACAACAAGCAAGTACCCACATCGTTGCTAACCCAACACGTGTGCGCAAACTGCTGATGTCTCGTCGTGAAATCGACAATCTCTTTGGCAGGGTAAACCGTGAAGGCATGACTCTGGTTGCAACCACTATGTATTGGTCCCGTTCTTGGGTAAAAATCAAAGTGGGTGTCGCCAAGGGTAAAAAACTGCACGACAAACGTACTGATATGAAAGAAAAAGATTGGGCTCGCGATAAAGCTCGAGTTATGAAGAGCAATCTGCGCTAATCTTGACCACTTGAGTTGCACAGTGCTAGACACGTTAAGCTTTTCTGGTACTATGCAACCTACACTTTGGGGCTGATTTAGGATTCGACGGGAATACTGCAGTCTGAGGTGCATGCCGAGGTGCGGTAGGCCTCGTAAAAAAGCCGCAAAAAAATAGTCGCAAACGACGAAAACTACGCACTAGCAGCTTAATAACCTGCTCAGAGCTCTCTCGCCCTAGCTTCCGCACGTAAGACGGGGACCAACGAGAGATCAAACCCAAACGCGCTAGTCCGGATTCTCCCGCCTGAGAGATGAACGACGAATTCTAATTCAGGCTAGTCATTCATTAGCGTGTCGGTTCGCAGGTGGGTGGCGAAATTAAAGATCGACTAAGCATGTAGTACCAATGATGAATGATTTTCGGACGCGGGTTCAACTCCCGCCAGCTCCACCAAACGTTTGGAAAGCCCGCTAGCTCATAGAGTTAGCGGGCTTTTTGTTTCTTTTAAGCTTCACCAACTCTTCAAATCACTAACCTGCTTGTTATATCGAAACGTCTGTGTTTTCGACTGTTCCAATCGAGTACTTTTTTTGTAAACACCAAATATGTATTGATGAACAACAAACTTCATCTTCCCTACTGTACCCAACCCTGTTATTTGCTATCTTGTAAATAAAACATTAACAACAAGTTACAAGGCAAAATTGATGCGAGTTTTATTTATGCTGCTGAGTTCGCTTGCCATGCTTTCCTCCGCGTTTGCACAGCAAGAGCCCTACTCCGAAAAAGACATTCTCGATAGGCCTTTGGTGGAAAGGTATATCTTGGATGAACTGAAGTCCCTTCGACAGGATCAGCAAGATTTAGAAAGGCGCTTGGTGGTGCAAATTACGGACAGGGAATTGGAAGTTGCAGATAAGTCGTTGAACTACGCCAACGTCACCGTGACCTACTTTTTCTACATTATTGCAGGTGTCGCGTCACTGATTGCGTTTATCGGCTGGCAGTCGCTTAGAGAAATCAAATACAACACACGCAAAATGGCTGAAGAACGGCTGGAAAAAATTGCCAGTGAGTACGAGCGAAAATTCGTAGCACTAGAGCGAGACTTGAAGCGGAAAACGCGCATCATTAGTGAAAACAACAAAGAAATTGAAATCATTAATGAAATCCACAACTTGTGGCTGCGCGCGCAAAGCATGCCGACGGCGGATGAGCGTATCGATGTCTACGATGAGATCTTGTCTATCCGACCTGGCGATTTGGAAGCTCTTACCTATAAAGCAGATGCTGCGATGGAAATTAAAGAATACCACTGGGCACTCAGTTTAAGTAACCGAGTACTAGCGTTGGATGAAACAAATGGTCCAGCACTCTACCAGCGTGCTTGTGCGTATTCGCGTTTAGGGGCGGAAGAACAAGCGATCGAGGATATCGAACGCGCGATTGAAGCGAGCCCATCTATCCGTGACCTAATTTACAGCGAACCGGACTTGGAAGGCTTACATGGTAACCCTCGCTTTGAGGCTCTCATTCAACAGGAAGAAGTATAGTACGGTCATCAGGTATTTAGCATTTGTAACCATCTTTCAATTGCATCGCATTTACGATTACTATCAAACCTTCTAAGAAGTTCTCTTTGGTAGCTCTATGGCATCTAAAAATAAGCTCGTTCGTTTTAAAAGTATTGAAGTCGAAGATGTTTTTGAAAAGGAAAGCGAGCTGCTCAAGCAGGTTCAATCTGGTGTGCTTTCGCAAGTTCTAATGCTATGGCAATCCAAGAGCGCTACGCTGGTGTTGCCTTCGGGTAAAAAGTGGAAAACCTCGGCGGAACTGGAAAACGGGCTCAGTGATCTCGGATGGCGACTGATATCTCGGAAAACAGGCGGCGCTCCAGTCCCACAAATTCCAGGTATTATAAACCTATCCCATATCTACCATTGGAATGAAGACTCGCCTTATGACATTCAAATCTCTTATCAGAAATTGTGTTTAGTACTCACCAAGTTCTTTGAGTCGTTAGGGGTGAAAACAGAAATCCATGCCACTCCAGGTTCTTATTGCGATGGCGATTACAACCTGAACGTAAATGGTAGAAAGAACGTAGGAACCGCTCAAAGGGTACTGCTGAAAAAAGACGGTGGCAGAGTCGTACTTTCACAAGCCTGTATTTTGATAGATGCCGTGATGGATGAAATCGTTCAGCCCGTGAACCTGTGTAACCAACTATGCGATCATAGTGACAAAATAGAAGCAGGGGTTCATACGTCATTGTTTGAACATTTAGAGAGCAAACCCAACACAGATACGCTATTCCAACTTCTTACGGAAGCGTTCTTGAAATACGCATAACTGGGTAATGGGGTTTGTATTTGGTTTTGCTAGATAAATAGAGTTAAGCGCCTATGTTAGGCGCTTTAAATTAAAACAACTCGATGGAGGTTTCGTCTAGGAATAGGTTAATTTTAATGTCTTTGACAAATTCTTCAGCTTTCTTATCTAGTTCTTCTTGCCTTTCCAAAGATATAAGTCTTCGCGTGACCATTTCACCATTTTCATCAAATATTGGAAAACCATCAACTTCAACGGATTTTATTAGAAACAAATTGTCACTTACCTTACGCCCTCCCAAAAGCTCAACTAACCGATTATAATAGTAGCACATCTCGTTATCTTCAGAGCCACTCTCTTCCAAGTAATACTTTTTAAAAAGAGATTTTGCAGCCTTTGGGTAACCCAACTTCAAAGCTTTATATAGCCACTCTTCTGCTTTAAGTGGATCGGTATCTCTAGTTAAGTAATATAGGGAAATCATGGCCGGGGCGTAGCCTTTTCTTGCCGCTTCATTTATATATTCGTATGCTTTGTCTTCTGAAACCCAACTGCCAATTCTCATTGCTGCTCGATTGGATCCTTTTGAAAAAGCTTGGCTATAGATTTCTTCTGATTTATAAGAACGGTAAAAAGGCACAAGTTCCCACCAATAAGGTTTCTTTACTCTCATAGCAAACATGGCTTTTCCGTTCCCACTTTCAGCTTGAACTTTCCATCCCTCAAATGCCTTATCCGCCCATTTACCATCACAAGGCCACCCTAAATAGTCACATGGACTATCTATGTTTAACTCTTTACCAGCGAGAATTGCCATTGCCCATGGGCTACCCATTTCTGCTGCTTTTAAAAACGAATCTCCCGCCTCAAAGTGCTCACCATTTTTGTATTGAACCACCCCGAGCCAATAGGTGGCGTAAGCGCTGCCTTGTCGGGATTCCTCTAAGAGTATTTCTTGTGCTTGCGTGTACTCTTTTTGATTAAAAAGGCGAATTCCTTGTTCGATAGAATTGCTAGCCCAGGCAAATGGGGCTAAGACCATAGAAATTTGTAGGAAAACAATCTTCATTGCTTTACAACCATTTAACACTTCGATACCCCATTTCCCTAAGTTTATTTTTGTTAGACTTATTTGCAGTAATATATTCCATTTGTGTATTTGGACCGCCACGGCCATTATACTTAGGTTTTTCCATAATCTGATTACGTCTAGTTAAAGACATAAGATACTTATTTATGGTCTTCAGCTGTTCATTAATGGTTCCCATATAGTCTGTACCTCCACTATCAGCATTATTATTACTTTCATAAAAATCATTGACTGCCTTAACAAAAAACAACCTTAACCTGATAACATTGTTGGCATAGCGTTGCCATTTTTCGTTTTCATTTAGTTCCGTTGGCTTATGTAATTCTATTCTTTGCACAGTATTCTCAAATCGCTTTATCTGCTGTAAATTTGGACTTTCACCACCTAACCACTCTAGGATTTTGTTGATTGCAAAACGTTGGTTTTGGTTTCTTCGAGCTATTTTATCTCTATTTTCTTTTTGGTAATCAAATATTGCGATATCTGGTATAGGTGTATAGTTAATTAGCACTGTAAGTACCTTTGCCAATGTTTCCGCTGGCATATTTCTTATCCATCCCCCATTCTTCATCTGATTTTCTTCTGAGAGAATAAAGTTAGCCACGAAAGATGCCGTGTCTTTTTCTGTCGCAACTTTTTCCATACTCAATATCATCTTATAAGGCAGTAAGAGGACTTGAGCTATGGTCAGCCCGTATGCCATCGCCACGGTAATGACAATATTGAACACAGCAAAAGTGTCAAGCTCTCCATCTAGGGGTTCTGAAAAAAAGCGAAACTTTGAAAACCCAGGCTCCTGCATAACATCTAATAAAGCAGAGAAGAATTCATCTGCCGCTTCTATGTTTATTTCCGACGCGATTTTCCCGCCTATTCCTACAGCCTTAGTTGCCTGAACATTGGTAACAAATATCAGTCTACCGCTATGCAATGTGACATGAAGCATAAATTCATAGCCGTAACCAAAGGTTAATCGCGCTCCCACTCCAATATTGAAAAGGTTCAGTACTTTTTTGCTATTGTTGGGCTTCCAGAGAAAGTTCGCCTTTACACTTCCGCCAACTTCTATTCCGGCAAATGCCTTGGCACTTACTGCGGCACCAGCCGCAAATTTTGCGTTACCATCATTGTTACTATTGCCAACCTCAGTCACCGTATAATCGTCGTAATCATCTTCCTTATCGACCATGCCTCTGACACCCAAACCGCGCTCATTGGTGTTACCTATGTATATTCCGTTAGCGATCTGGATACTGGCAGCAATTGCACCAAAAACTTTACCACTTATCAAAAGCTGTGCACCACCAAGCTTTTTAATCTCGTTTACAACAGAAATAGTACCATCTGATTTTTCAACTTTCTTAATATAGGGGATTTCGAGTTCAAGGAACTCTGTTTTGCTTGGTATGAAAAAATCAAATGAGTTCTGAGCCGTTGCTAAATCATAGCCGACTTTAATATCAGCATTTGCAAGAATGTGGTCTTTGTTGAAGTTGCCCTGTGTAACTCCCACAGAAGCTTCAGAAACGTAACGCATGAATTGCGCTTCACCACTTGTATTCAGCTCCCCTTTAATTCCAAATAAATCTGTTTTTTCTGTTTTCCACGGGAATGGGATAGATTTTACCCAATCATCATCTCCAATATAGGCATTACTCTCCATGAACTTCCACTCTGCAAATTTATACTCCCTGTTTTTAGCTATTTGTTTCAGCAGATTTTCTGGAACTTTTCCTATAGCGCCATCTCCCGCAACATGGCTGTAACTCGAAAAGCTTATCAGTTTTGAACAGAATTTATTTTTGGAAGCGCTTTCACTCAATACTGGGTTGTTGGATAGAATATATATCCGCTTTTCAGGGTCACTCGCTAAAGAGCATTCAACAATATGAATCATCTCCTCAGCCCTCTTTGCAATGATGACCTTGTCTAAGTTTTTTGGTTTCCATTTTTTTTCATCAAATACTATTGGGTATGGGCTGTATTTTTTCGATGTATCTTCCTTTAAATCATTCGGTCCAAGAAATATGCTATGGTCTAGATCTTTGCGAACGCCTCTTATTACTTTATGTTTTAGTTCTTTTAATCTTTTTGAAGCCTTCTCAGAGTAAGTTACAATTGAATTAATGTATTTTGAGAATTCTTCATTTCCCTCAACAAAATCGTTAAACGCACCAATCCTATAAGAAACCTCTTTTAAAATAGATATCCTTAGAACATACGCTGGGTAATAGCCTAATGTTTTGATGTTAATCTTTTCTAGTAATATTATTATTTCTTTAACGCTTATTTTTTCTTTACATAGCTTTTCGACTAAAAATGAAACTTCATCTTTTCCATTGAATAAATCACTTCCATTTAAACATTGTTCTTTGAATACAAAATTTAATTTATTTAATTTATAAAGAATCGGAAAGAATGCACGATAGACTATATTTCTATAATCTCTTAGAAAGTCTTCAACATCTTGTTTAGGGTGTTTATTTTTCAATATTTTGGTAACAGATATAAATTCTCTGTAAAACCGAAATGCGTCATCTAAATCCAGTACAGTTGTAGATTTAGTTATCTCGTCTTTATTTAAGTTATCGATTATGCCAGAACGATATCGCCAACTACTCAGTTCTTCTAGCCACTTATCCATGTCTTCGTGGTAATCAAACGTGTAGTATTGATGTCTACTGAACTTATATTTTATTTTTCTATTGGAAATTTCTGTTTTTTCTGCAGTTTCTATCGCATTATCTTTTAGATCCTCTATATGACTTTCCAGCTGACCTATAGCTTTCTTTTGCAGTCTTCTTAATGCGTTTAGTGTGGTTACTTCAACAGAGTACACTTTGTCTTTCCTATTGACAAAAGCAGCCCCCGAATACCCTACTGCCATAGCCGTGTCAGAATCGCCAAAGAAATCTTTTATAAACTCCTGATCTTTATCGTATCGCTCTTTAATTATCTGTAAACCATCATCTATTCCTGTTAAACCTATAGTTGCGTCATCATATGGAATTCTAATGATTTCTGTGTCGCTTAAGCTTTTTTCAAGTAAGATTTTCTCAATATTTGCGCGTCTTAAAGCACTTCTTTCTCCGTCATTTAAGAAGTATTCATGACTTAATACATTAAATGGCTCTAGCAACCCAAGAGAGGCGAGCCCTTTAACCGTTTCTTCTCTTGTCCCCTTGATTTTATCTGCACATTTTTTCGCCTCACTAATAACACACTCTTTTGCGTTCTTATCTAGCAAAATATACTGACTTTTTTTGGTGGTTGGATTTTCAAGAACATATAAAGCATCTATGAATTCCGGTCGCTCACATTGAGCAGCAACAAGCTTATCGTCGGGTAATTCTTGGGGTACTTCTTTATCATTTTCGTTTATTTTTTCAGAAACTGGTGGAATTAGCTTACCGTCTGATCGACATTGACCAATATCACTTAAATTCAAGGTACTTAGTGCATCAATAGCGGCTTTATCTGTCTGTAGTTCTTTCGTTGCCTCAGAAATCGCATCTCCGCGTTGTATTATATATTTGCCAATTCTCATGACATCATTTCCTTAACTAAGTTAGTCCCAAGAATTAAATGGGGGTTATTCACATCAGGAGTATTGTTTCTCAGCCTCTGTGCTTTTTTATTTATTGATGCTGGGGGAGATATATAGAGTGACGAAGCGGATCCTAATAAGCTAGATACACTTTTTTCATTAAGAAAGGGTAAGCACTTGGATATAGTCTTGGGAGAATAAAATCTGAAGAAAAACCAACGTTGGTCTTCACTGTATACAGTGATATTACGCTGTAATGTATCAAGAATATCCTGTTTCATCGTTTCTGCAGGAAACTCAAAAACCACACCACTGCTTGCCCACATATCATCGGAAAGCCATTTCTCCCATAATTTGTCTTTAGGTTTTACTTCAACCCAAATAGGGCTTTTATCTAGCTGAGGCATCCAGTGCGTGCCCTGATACAGAAGCCCCCACTGTTCCTCATTCAATGTTCTAACTTCTTCCAAATAACCTGTGCGAAGTTCATCAATCACAAGAATGTATTTATGATTCATCATTAAGCACACTCACAATCAGTGTGTGCATTGTTCCCTAAGCCTTTTTGGCACATTTCAGCCATAGGGATATCCAGATAAGCGAAAGCTTCTAGCCTTTCTGCCGTTGAAGCAAGTGACGGGACTACAGGGACAAATTCAGCCACATCTGCTAGGTCATTGTTTTCAGGTGGCTCCCGGTGCTTTGGCATTTGGGAACGATCTAACACACTGGAACCTCCACCAGAACCACTGCCCGTTTCACCTATCAACACAGTCGGGTTACCCGAAGCGACCGAACCACCATGCGATGTGCCATCTCCCTGGCGAGCGGCTGGTTTGCCGTTAATAAATACACCGGATGAGCCTGCTGCAATGCTGTCAGGTGGTCCAACACAAACGCACATGTCGCCCTGACGGGCGGCGGGCATGCCTCCAACAAAAACATTTGGAGATCCAGCAGCGACTGGTCCTCCTACATGAGGGATCTTTCCTGTTACTGCGGGGCAGGTATGAGCAGAACCGATGTGAGCTGCAGGCTTTCCCATTTTGATATCCTTCGCACGGTTTAGCAGAGGGCTATTGCCCTAATGTCAAATTGGTCAATATGAAATGTATTCCTTATCAGCGCGCGAACCTAACATAATGAGCGTTTTCAGACAATTAGAACGATTATTAGGCATGCCCGCAGGTTGATTTCTGCCGCATTTTTACTCCAAGATCCGATTAGCTCACTAATTTATAAGATTTTATTGATAACATTAACATAATCATTCCTACCTTTAGATTCTGCACCGTTTGTTGGTTCTCTCATCCACTTTTCGTGAATTCTTAACATGCACCACTAGTATTGGTCGTTATAATGCACCTACCTCTTTTTCATGGACTTGTTTTTATGGACCATTCTGACCAACTGCCCTCTCAACCTGCACCTTCCTCGTCAGGAACAGGGTTATCCGATACCAAAAAGTTTTGGATGACGTTGTTGATCATCGCCATTACCGCTTTAGGTTTTGTGCGAGTCACCGACGAGAAAGCCCATGAAATGGTCAATGAAAGCATGTTGGTTGCGGGTGCCAGTTTTGCTACGGCGAGAACGTTAGATGCGGCAATTTCGCTGGTAAAAAGTGCAGAAATATCGGTTGGTGTTGCTTCTGTAACGTTGGGACAGGTATTAAACCCAGTGAGCGATCTGATAGATAAATTTGCTTGGGTTATGACACTTTCCGTGGGCTCGCTGGCATTACAAAAGGTACTGCTATTGATGATGTCGTCCCACTTAGCTAATGCGTTACTGGCATTTTGCGCACTGGGTTTGCTGTTAGCCATGTGGTCGCCTGTCATGCAAGGCTATAGGAAACACTGGTTTAGCGCGTTTAAATTTATGGTCCTTATTCGCTTTGCGGTAGTGATTTCTTTGGGTTTGAATATTGCAATCGATACTCTGTTTCTGGATAAGCAAATTGAATCACGTGCAAACTACATTGAAGAAGTGACCATGCTGGTTCAGCAAGCCTCCGATCCGTCTTCCATTGAGCAAGAAACGGAAGAATCCGGTTTTATGGGTTCCATTCGAGATAGCTGGGATAGCCTGACAGGAAAGCTGAAATCGCACACACAAAGGTTAGACATTATCCAGAACAGTGTTGAAGACTCCATCATCAGTCTGATGGAACTCATCGCCCTATTTATCTTAAAAACGGTGTTACTCCCCATTGGATTTCTGGTTGTCTTTAAGAACATCATTTTGAGTAAATCTATTAACCTCCTCTAAAAATAGAGATTAATTACAAATAGTTATCTGATATTAACTTTCTTGATGATAATTTATCCTTCAAAGGCTCTTTTATTATGAACACTGTTTTATTACTATAAAAAGAACAGCAATGGAAAGTTGGATAACAATATGGCTTTTAGGATTGTCTCGAGTGACATATATCTACCTGAGTACCCATGGAGCGCGGAAGACTTTGATGTCTACCTGGGGCTAACTAAGGGAACTAGCAACAAAAAGTTCGCAGTAGAAAAACGCTATATCGCATCACGACAAGAAAGCGCAATATTCATGGCAACACAAGCCATTCTTAAGTGTTTAAGACAGAGTCCGTTTTCGCTTTCGGACATCGATTTACTTATCTATGCCAGTGGCACCCACCATCAATCACTCCCTTATGATGCTGCCGCGGTATTGGCAGAGCTCAAAGCCCCACCTTCAATCACAAGTTTAGACATCAATAGCACCTGTCTTTCATTTTTGTCTGCTCTCGATTATGCCCAATGTGTTTTTGCGGCTAAGCGTCATCAACGGGTGCTGATCGTAACAAGTGAGCTGGGATCTGGGATCACATTAAACAAGTTCAAAAAGCCCAAACCTGAAGTGGCAACCCTATTTTCAGACGGAGCAGCCGCATATCTTCTGGAGGCTTCGGAGCTCAGTTATGGCTTACACGGCGCGATGTTTGAAACGCATCATGAAGGCTATGAATGTTGCCAAATTAAGGGGGGTGGTAGCCATATCAATCCTCATAAAGTCTCTCACGCTGAATACCTAGCAGCCTGCCAGTTTGAAATGGACGGAAAATCCCTGTTCAGACATATTGTTAACGTTATGCCTGAATTTTTGAAACGTGGAATAGCTAACGCCGGACTTTCCCAAAGCGACATTGCTTACTTTCTTCCACACCAAGCCAGCCATCATGGCATGGCAAAGCTGCCGAAGCTCACCGGTTTTAGCGCGGAAAAAATCGTGAATAACTTCCGCGAATTAGGCAATCAGGTGGCCGCATCACTCCCCATTAACCTGCACTTACTTCGCCTAGAAAAAGCGGGAAGTGGCGAAAAGGTTTTGCTCGCTGGCTCTGCCGCTGGTCTCTCTTTAGGAATGGGAGTCATAGAGTTATGAGAATATTGGTCACTGGGGGAACAGGCATGCTGGGTAGTGCTATCTTGCGCATGTACCATCAACAGCACGATCTTTCTTTCCTTGGAAGAAATCAAACCATTGCAGAAAACCTCACTCAAAAATATGGGGTAACGGCTCATATTGGGGACTTGTCCAACAAAGCGGTTTTGCGCGCCGCATGTGAAAATGTGGATGCCATTATTCACACTGCCGCGCTTTCTAGCCCTTGGGGAACCTACCAAGAGTTCTATCAGGCGAATGTTGCTGGCACACAAAACCTGCTAGAAGCGGCTACAGAAGCACAGGTTAAAACCTTTATTCACATCTCCACCACCAGCGTCTATTTTGATGAAACCGATCGCTGGTCAATTAAAGAGTCTGACCCGGTTGCCAGCAAATTTTGTAACGACTATGCGAAGACCAAGTACCAGGCAGAACAGCTTGTGCAGTCTTCTCCTGTTCACAGTGTCATCTTAAGACCAAGGGGCATATTTGGTCCTAACGACCGAGCCATAGTACCAAGGGTAATGAACGCTATTCGGGGTCAAACTCTGTTGCTGCCTTCAAGTCGTAATCCGGTTCTGGATCTGACATACGTAGATAACGTTGCCGAAGCGGCTTTGTTGAGCTGTGAAAAAGCCGAGCAAATCGATTCAGGTACTCTCCTAAACATAAGTAATGATCAACCTATGCCTGTTGAACATATTTTGTCTGAGCTTTTCAGCCAAAGTAACATGACGATAAAAATGAAAAGGCTACCGTATCCAATTCTTTTACCTATCCTGACGTTCAGTGAATGGGTCAGAGATAAACTTCCAAATCGACCAGAGCCAAAAATCACGCGCTACTCCGCTGGATTATTCCATTATCATCAGACTCTGGATATCAACCGAGCGAAAGCACTACTCGGATACCAACCCAAAATATCAATAAAAGAAGGGATTCAACGTTATGTCAGTTGGCGTGAAAATCAGATTGTATGAAGGCGGTCACTGCGTTCACCCAGGCTTTGTGGTGAAACCGGGCAGTGGTTTGAAACCGCGAGCCTTTCCTGCGGCAGTGGCATTGCTGCATCATCCAGAGCATGGATACGTCCTGTTCGATACGGGTTACCATCAGGAATTTTTTAAGCAGACCCGACCATTTCCAGAGCGATTTTACGCGTGGACTACACCTTGTCACTTCAATCACGGAGATGGCATTCTTGAGCAGTTTGAAAAAGAAGGCATTCAGAAAAGTCACATTGAACATGTGGTGCTTTCTCACTTTCATGCCGACCACATCGCGGCTATCAGGGAGTTTGAACATTGCCCCATTCACTGTGATCCGCGGGGTCTTGATGCTCTTGTACATTCAAGCCGTATGGGTGGAGTTCGCAAAGGGTATTTAAAAAAGCTCCTTCCTGAGCACGTCAAAAAGAACATTCAGTTTCATTCAGACTATTCGATTCCACTGAATACTATTTTCCCGCAAGCAAAAGGTATTGATTTGCATTGTCTGGATTTGTTTGGCGACGCTTCGATGTATCTGGTCGACCTTCCCGGTCACGCTGCCGGGCAAGTCGGCTTGCTCGCCAGGCTGGAAAGCAAGTGGGTGTTTTTGCTGGCTGATGCCTGCT
Source organism: Vibrio nigripulchritudo ATCC 27043 (assembly GCF_000222685.1). Taxonomy (GTDB): domain Bacteria; phylum Pseudomonadota; class Gammaproteobacteria; order Enterobacterales; family Vibrionaceae; genus Vibrio; species Vibrio nigripulchritudo. The sequence goes on from NZ_AFWJ01000311.1 coordinate 91,033, forward strand.
GGTTGATTGAAAGCCTTTCACATCGAATTGATCAACACTGGCTTGCCAATATGCTGTGTGATGATGTGAAAGCCTATAAGCGAATCCTGCACGAACTCAGAAAATGTCATGACCAGTTGAGCGATGTTGTCGAACTGGTTCCATCTCATTGCTCTGACACCATTAATCGCCTCAAAGCAGAAGGGTGGATATCATGATCACTCTTCTTCGCCATTACGTTCAGGCTCGCTACCCAAAATTTAAATCCCGAGAACAAGTAGAAGATTGGCAACAGAACCGATTGCAACGTCACCTGAACTGGGTGTGTGATAACTCTCCTCTATATTCGCCACTAAAAGGGCTGCCGCTGGATGCTTTTCCTGTCATAAACAAAAGTTTCATGATGGAAAACCTGTCGAAAATAAACACGGAAAGGCTAAAAGGTGAAGACCTTATGTCGCAGGCACTAGAAGCAGAATCTTCACGCCAGTTTAATCAATCCAAAGTTGGAAATATTACCGTCGGGCTTTCATCCGGTACGTCGGGGCAGCGTGGACTTTTTCTTGCGAATAACCATGAAAGGCAAATGTGGGCAGGTAACATTCTCGGAAAACTCCTGCCTAATGTCTGGCAAAAACACCGTATCGCGCTTGCGCTCAGAGCCAACAGCCCACTTTATAGCACGATAAATCGAGGTCCCATCAAGTTCTATTTCGCTGATTTGATGAAGCCAACGGATGAATGGATAAAAGAGCTCGATGAATTTCAGCCCACGCTTTTGGTAGGGAGTGCGCAGGCATTGCAGTTGTGTGCAGAGTTCAGCGGTACTTTTGGGTTACCGGCAATGAACCCACAACGCATCATTTCCGGAGCAGAAGTGCTCACACCATCTGATAGAGCTTTCATCGAAAACCGATTCAACGCTGATTTGCACGAAGTCTACCAATGCACTGAAGGCTTTTTAGGCTGCACTGACAGCAATGGTCAAATGCGCTGGAATCAGGACATTGTTTACATCGAAAAGCACTGGTTAAACAAAGAAAAAACACACTATAGCCCTATCATTACCGACTTCCGTAGGCGCACCCAACCCGTTATTCGATACCAACTGGATGACATCATAGAAGCCAAAGAAGACGAAGGCATTTTCGAACCCATTGGAGCAATTGCCGGCAGAAGTGGAGACAAACTTCTTCTGCCGAGGAACTCTATGCCAACACCTGTTTTACCCGATTTGATTTACCGCGCTGTCACCTTAAATTGCTGTGAACGAGTTGATTACCGAATCACACAATCCGCACGGAGTGAAGTAACCATTGAATGCGACTCTAAGTGGCATGACGCAATTTGCAACTCGCTCAAGCAGCTATTTCTAACTCTTCAGCTTGATGAAGTGAATTTTAAATTTGGTGCCCCGCCCGACTGGACACCAGCGAATAAACAGCGAAGAGTGGTAAACCAATATGTCTGATACGAAAAGAGTTTTAGTTACCGGAGCCAGAGCACCTGTTGCTGTCGACTGGGCACGCGCATTGATGCGTCAAGGTCATCAGGTGTTCATGACAGATTGCAGCCGCTTTCCGTTAGCCCGCTTTTTAAAAGGCACTCAAGGGTATTTACGAACACCGCCGCCAAGACAGGCATTCTCTGACTACAAAGAGGCTGTTTTGCAAATCATTGACGCTCACAACATCGACATGGTGATTCCTACGTGTGAAGAAGTGTTTTACCTTGCTCAGATAAAAGCTGAACGCCCAGATGTCGATTGGGTTCTGGCTGATTTAGATCTGCTGCATTCGCTGCACAATAAAAAGCAAATTTTTGAGGTTCTGGAAGGGCTTCCTGAAATCAAGCTTCCCGATACAAATGTGGTCACAGCAAAGCAGCAGATTGAAATAAGCCCAGAGACCATACTCAAACCTGTTTATTCTCGCTTTGGCGAGGAGATCATCAGAGACGTTACCAAAGAGGCGATTTCAGGCATCGAAGTATCGAACCGTATTCCCTGGGTTCAACAACAAAAGCTGCGAGGAAAAGCCATTTGTCTGTACGCTCTTTTCTCGCACGGAAAGCTCATTGCCCATCAAAGCTACTTGCCTCGCTATTGCCTGAACAAATCGGCGGCTTCCTATTTTGAACCGATAGCAGATAAGCGAATTCAACGTTTTCTTGAAGCGTTTGGAGAACGGCATCAATTTCACGGGCAAGCTTCATTCGATTTTATGGAAGATGAAGGCGATCTGTATGTGATCGAATGCAACCCAAGAGCAACCAGTGGTCTACACCTTGTGGCAGAGGGAATAGATTGGGGAGAAGATGGATTTATACGGTCATCTAATCACAAATCTACTCCTAAACATTTAGGTTCGGTCATGCTGTTATCCGATGGACTTAGCACTCTGACCTCGAAGAAAAGCTGGCACGATTACCGCACTACGCGTTGCGCTATCGATTGTAAACGCTATCCAATTTCAGGTTTGGCACCACTGTTTGTGCATTCTGAACTGATTTATAACGCGATTAAGCAAAAGCGCACCCTCTCTGCTGCAACGACTTTCGACATCGAATGGGATGGGGAGAATGCATGCTAACGTCGAATGAATGGCACCAGCACTTTTTAAAATTAATGGCTGAACCAGACATGATTCAGCAGTTCAACGCCAAATTCATAAACTACGACGTCAACGGTGTGTTCGTTCCAGCCACGGTTTCTTTGCCAGTGCACAACAACTGTTATGCGGTTTCGCCTCTGACATTGATTTCTGGGTACGGTGAAGACGAACTGCCAAAGCTTCAAAATCCCCTGCTAAGAATACTCAGTTCTGTACTGTTAAAGGCGCTGACCAAACCATTGGAATGGGCTGGGCTGAATCAGGTCCAAATACTCAACAATCAATGCCTTTCTACCAATATGTACAGTTCACACTGGAATTCCATTCACCTTAGTGAACTTAGAATAAAAGCAATCGCAGCGCACCCAGACAAAGCGCTGCTCCTGCGATCGTTAAACAACGTGCAGCATAGTTCAATCCTTCAAAATGCGAGGCGCGATGGCTGGCTAGCTGTCGCGACTCGCCAAGTGTACTTGCATTGTGATTGGCAAAGTTTTATTCCTAACGCTGACATTAAAAGGGATAGAAAGCTTTTAGAAGAGAAAGGCTGGCAGTTCAGGCTATTGAAAACTCAGGATGAATGTCGTCAGGCAAAGCAGTTGTATGACGCTTTGTATCTCGATAAGTACAGCCAGCACAACATTCAGTTTTCAGCAGAATATATGTATCACGCTGTTCAATACGAACTGGTTACGTTATTCGGGTTGTTTTACCAAGATGAAATGGTGGCTACATTAGGTCTTGTTGTAATCGACGGAGACATGACTTGCCCGATATTTGGATATGACATTAAGAAGCCGTCAAAAATGGGTCTCTATCGTCGAATATCGATATTCACTATTGAATATGCCAGAGAGCGAAATCTCAATTTCAATATGAGCTCAGGTGCCCCCAGTTTCAAAGCCAACCGACGAGCCAAACCAGAAATTGAATATTCTTATGTATACACCCGACATCTCAGTCCCTACAAAAGGCTAGTGTGGAGAGTACTGTCGTTTCTCACTAAAACGGTATACAAGCCAATTCTTCAGAAGTATCGGCTATAGCTCTTGGTGCTCACTCAGTCGCACTACCCTATGCTTTAGCAACCTCAAAACTGGTCAAATATAGTCTTCTTATTTTCCGGGAATCGCTTTATA